>JAFVZL010000015.1 GCA_017508195.1 Clostridia bacterium
AGGAATGAGGAATGAGGCATGAGGAATGAGGAATGAGGAACGCGGAATGCGGAATGCAGAATGCATAATAATGAATGATGGCTGATTCAATTTGAATCAGCGGCAGATAAAGGAGGCTTTTTAGTGGCAGAGTGTTGTGAAAAAAGAAAAAAAGAGCGCGACGGAGATCTCGAGCGCGCTCTGATAAACAGACTGAACAGAATAGAGGGTCAGGTACGCGGTGTGCGCTCCATGGTCGAGGATGATGCCTATTGCGTTGATATCCTTACGCAGGTATCGGCCATATCCTCCGCTTTATCATCATTTGCGCGCGAGCTTCTCGAGAGCCATCTGCGGAGCTGCGTTGTCGAGGATATAAAAAACGAGCGCGATGGTGCGGTTGACGAGCTTGTCGGAGTTGTCGGGAGGTTCATGAAATGACGAACAAATATCGTGTTGGCGGTATGAGCTGCGCCGCCTGCTCGGCAAGGGTCGAGGGTGCGGTATCGCACCTCGACGGAGTTGATAGCTGCTCGGTCAACCTGCTTACGGGTGAGATGCTCGTTGAGGGGGATGTAAGTGTCGAGCAGGTCGAGTCCTGCGTGCGTGATGCGGGATATACTGCCGCTCTTATAAAGGACGGAGAGGAGTATGATGCTCTTTCGGACGATGGGAACGAGGGCAAAAGAATAGCTTTAAGGCTATGGATATCTATCGGGCTCGTTGCTGTCCTGATGTATTTCTCAATGGGTCATATGATGGGCGCGCCTCTGCCGGGCTTCCTCTTGGAGAATCCCGTCCTGATAGCCCTGATACAGCTCGCTCTGTGCCTACCCGTGTTGATTATTAATAACAAATTCTTTGTGAACGGTGTTCGCGGAGTAATACATCTCGCGCCAAACATGGATACGCTCGTGGCACTCGGCTCGTTTACCTCGTTTGCGTACAGCATATATGTTACCGTGACGATGATAATTGACGCCTCGGCGGGACTATCCGTCATGGATAAGCTCCACGGCTTGTACTATGAATCGGCTGCGATGATACTCGCGCTCATAACGGTGGGTAAGCTGCTCGAGGCGCGTGCGAAGGGAAGAACTACGAACGCACTGCGCTCGCTCCTTATGCTGAAGCCAAAGCGTGCTACTCTGCTTATTGACGGCAGGGAGATAGAGGTAGATGCCGCCGACGTGCGTGTCGGTGACATTTTCGTTGTTCGTGCGGGTGACAGTATCCCCACGGACGGTGAGGTGATATCGGGAAGCGGCTCTGTCGACGGCTCGATGCTCACAGGTGAGAGCATGCCCGAGGATAAGGGAGCTGGTGACAAGGTCTATGCCGCGACGGTGAATCTCTCGGGATATATGGTCTGCCGTGCTACCGAGGTCGGTGAGGCTACCGCGCTTGCGGGTATTATAAAAATGGTCAAGGATGCGTCCTCGACAAAGGCGCCGATAGCGAAGCTTGCCGACCGTGTGTCGGGCGTTTTCGTGCCTCTGGTGCTCGGTATTGCTCTCGTTACTCTTGTGGGGTGGCTGATTGCCGATGCAGGTATCGGTTACGCCATAGCCCGTGCCGTGTCCGTGCTCGTTATAAGCTGCCCCTGTGCGCTCGGGCTTGCAACGCCCGTTGCTATAATGGTCGGCAGCGGTGTCGGTGCTAGGCGCGGAATTCTCTTTAAGACAGCTGCGGCACTTGAGGCTGCAGGGCGCATACGCACCGTGGTGCTGGATAAAACGGGAACTGTTACGCTTGGAAGGATGAGTGTGACGGATATACACTCTATTGTTTCCGAGTCGGAGCTTCTCGGGCTTGCATATTCTCTCGAGTCTTATTCCGAGCATCCGCTCGGTGCTGCCGTGGTCAGATATGCCGAGGAGTTTGGCGTATCGAGGCGTGAGGTCTCGGATTTTGAGACACTGCCCGGTAAGGGTGTCAAGGGCGTTATAGACGGCTCCACCGTCCTCGGTGTATCCTACGGATACGCCTCCGAGCTCTGCGATATGCCGGGTGAGCTCGGTGATAAATACCTTGGCTATGCATCGCGCGGAAAGACACCGATAGTATTTATTAAGGATGGCGCGGTGCTTGGTATGCTCGCAATCAGTGACGGAATAAAGCCCGGGGCAGCCGAAGCAGTATCCGAGCTTAAGTCTATGGGTATCGAGGTCGTTATGCTGACGGGCGACAACGCCGTAAGTGCGGGTGCAGTTGCCGAGGAGGTTGGCATTGAGCGCGTTATTGCCGGAGTTTTACCGGGCGGCAAGGCTGATGTTGTGCGTTCTTTAATGGAGCATGGCAGTGTTGCCATGGTCGGTGACGGCATCAACGATGCGCCCTCGCTCACGGCATCCGATCTCGGTATTGCGGTGGGGTGCGGTACGGATATAGCTATCGAGTCTGCCGACGTGGTTCTGATGCGTGACGATATAAGGGATATCCCCGCTTCGATCGCACTTGGCAGAGCCGTGCTTATGAATATAAGAGAAAACCTTACGTGGGCGTTCCTCTATAATATGATAGGAATACCTATGGCGGCAGGTTTGTTCGGCATGGCACTCGACCCGATGTTCGGTGCCTTTGCCATGAGCCTTTCCTCGTTCTCGGTCGTTATGAACGCATTGAGGCTTAATCTATGGCGGCCGCGCTCCGAGAAAAGGAAAAAGGGCGACGCGTGCGCTATGCCCGAGGGTGAGAGCTGTGTGACCGCCGATAAAGCATCCGATAATACTGAAGGCGCGCTCGGCACTACCGAAAACTGCGATAATAATGAAGATAATAATACAGAAGAAAAGGAGATAAACAAGGTGGTAAAGGTTATCAAGGTTGAGGGCATGATGTGTCCTCATTGCGAGGCGAGAGTCAAGAAGGTGCTCGAGGCGTTCGATTTCGTGAGCGAGGCTGTTCCCAGCCACACCGACGGTCAGGTGACTGTAACGGTAAGCGAGGGCGCGGATCTTGATGCGCTCGTCAACGCGATTATCGAGGCGGGATACGAGGCTGAGCTTTAAGACATTCGGATTTGTGTCCGCGTCATAAAGAAAGAGGCTGTCTCAAAGGTGCATTTGCATTTGAGACAGCCTCTTTTAATATTCAATTATTAATTATCGGATGTGACTTCTTCGGGGAGTTCTTCACCCTTTTCGGAGTCGGAGTCCTCAGTCTTTTTCGTGAGCTTAGCTATAAGCTTATCCATAAGAGAGGGGCCCTTGCCTCTGTAGAAGAGTGCGCCGATAGCCATAATTACGGCAAATACGATGAGGTACCATACGTTTGCCATCTTGTGGCTGACGATGGATGCCGCAACGATAATACCTGCTCCGATGATCGAGAGGATGGGGAGCACGAAGCGCTTGAAGGGATGAACGTCCTTAGCCTTGATCATGAAGACAATAAGAATAGGCACGTAGAGGGGGTAGATGGTAACGATCGGGAGCTCAGAGGAGTCGAATGCATAGCTGCCGAACCATCCGAAGAACTGACCGCCCACGAAGTAAGCGAACCAAAGTATGCACACAAGAAGTGCGAGGGACGCAGAGTTGTGAGGCATGTTGGTCTTCTTATCTACCTGGTCAAGTGTCTCGGGAGCGATACCGTTGTTTCTTGCAGCCAGCGCGTAGAATCCGCGGGTGCATCCGAGCATAAGACCGTTAAGAGTTCCGAGACAGGATACGATGATGAGCACGTTGATGATCGTTGCGATAACGGGACCGAAGGCGCTGAATGCCGCGGTGGTACCCTTATCACCGAGGGTGTTCATATCTGCAAGTCCGAGAATTCCGAGATAGTAGAGGACGTACGCAACTACTATAATTGCAGCACCGATACCGAGCGCTATGGGAAGATTTTTCTTTGCATCCTTGATCTCTGCGTTGATAGCGGTGGCGATGATCCATCCCTCAAAAGCAAATACCGTGCAGCATATTGCTGTAAAGAGACTTCCTTCACCCTCGAAAACGCTGCCCTCGGAGCCTACGATGAAGCCGAAGTTGTTGACAAGGTTGCCGTTGACCAGACCGATTATCGTGCCCACGATAGCGATAAAGAATATCGGGATAAGCTTTATCACGGTGGTGGATACCTGGAACTTTCCGGCAAGCTTGGGAGCGAGTGCGTTCATAAAATAGATGGCAATGAGGTAAACTGCCGCAAGTGCCATGCACTCGGGGCTCATCATGTTGGCAAGAGAATCCGCGCCCGTCACTGCTGCGAGGGTATATCTTGCGGATACCCAGGCAAGAACCGAGGTCATAGCGGGATAATATATAGTTGCCATGAACCAGCCGAGATAATAGGCATAGGTTTTTCCAACGGTTGCCTCAGCATAGTCAACGACACCGCCGACCTTCTCGTATTTTGTTGCCATAACGCCGAACGTAACGGCAAGCACTGCCATTACCGATCCGCCGATAACCCAGGCAAGCACACCCATAAGAGCGTTGCCCGCGGTCGCGTTAAGTACGTTTTGAGTCTTGAAGAAGATACCTGATCCAATGACAATTCCGACAACCATGCAGATGGCTGTGAACAAACCGTACTTTTTGGTAAGCTTGTTTTCCATAAAAGACCGTCCTTTATTTTTGTTTGTCACCTTCTGCCGAAACGGGCGGAAAGATAACTCATTATAACATATGATCGAGTACTTGTAAAGGTTTTTTTGTAATTCGCGCCGGTTTTCTGCTGTTTTTACCCGGTTTTGCGAAAAACAGCGCCGTATGATTGCATTTGAGCGTTAACTGTGATATAATTGTCAGTGATAAAAAGAGTTGTACTTTTTTATGATTTTTGGGGGAGGCTTTATGTATAAAACCGAGGCACACGTACATACCATGGAGGTCAGCAAGTGCGGTAAGACACCTGCGCGAGAGATAGTAAGGCTTTATAGTGAGCTGGGCTTCGATACGATATTTATTACCGATCATATAAACGGTGCGACCTTCGACCGATGGGGCGATATTCCATGGGAAGAAAAGATAGATATATTTCTCTCGGGTTATGAGGCGGCAAGAGATGAGGGAAATAAAATCGGACTCCGTGTGCTGTACGGAGCAGAAATATGCTTCAAAAAGCCTGAGGGATGCTGTAACGATTATCTCGTTTACGGTATAGACCGCGATTTTCTTCTCGGAATGGAAAATCTGAACCACGGCTCTCTCGAGGATTTTTATCCATATGCTAAGGATCACGGTGTAACGATCATACAGGCACACCCGTATCGCGGGCACGCCTGCTACCCGACCCCCGATTTTGTTGACGGATTCGAGGTGTATAACGCCCATCCGCGTCACGAAAACTATAACGACGAGGCACTCGCACTTGTAAGCGGGAGAGATTGTCTTGCGACCGTCGGCTCAGACGTGCACATGGCGTGCGACGTAGGCAGAGCGTATATTCTTACCGAGGAGCCGATAAAGACGGCGGAGGACTACATAAACGCATTAAAGAGCCGCAAGGCGAGATTTGTTACGCCGGAGGGGATGGAGCAGTAATCGTTTTAGGCTTTGAATCTCAAACGGCGAAGATTAAATCAAAAACAAAAAGAACGGGAAGCTTTGGTCTATCCCGTTCTTTTTGCACCTATATGCAAATAAATATTTACTTAACTATAGATAAATTCGCATTTCAAGTCCTTGGCGCGAATCTTGAAGTGGAGTCTATAAAGCTTCTCTACGCCCCAGTGTGCGGTGCAGTTCATACCGACGGGGTCCACCTCCTCGGCAGAGTATTCGAGGCGAGCATCGTAGGTGAGAGTTACACCGTTTCTAAGCTCGAGCCTGCCGTCTTGCAGCTTTTCGGGCTCGGTGAGCGTCATTAGACGGAAGTCTATCTCGCGCTCCTCCTCGAGTGCGATGTCCTCGCTGACGGTAACGACACCGTCCTTAAGAACCGCACCTCTCGTGTACTCCTTTACGCCTATTCTTCTGTCATAAGCACGCTCAAGACCGAGGGTGAGCTTGTGTGTGTCGGAATCGTAGCTCTCTCGTGTTGAGGTGTAGACGGGACCGTTTGGCTCTCCCATTTCATCAAAGGCGGGGAGATTATGATAATGCGACTGCATTACCCAGATCGTATATCTGTTGGGGCCGAAAACATCCTTCGTGTAGGTGACGTTTCCGGGGTCGATTATCGCAGGCTGACCGTTCTTGTAGATTATGTAAGAGCCTACGTCGTTGTGGTTGTGCGACTGCTTGTTGTGGCCGCCCTTGATGGCGAGGAACATACCCTTCGAGGTATCCTCTGAGTCGCGCGATACCATGACCTTGAGGTCGGGGAGCCATACGTTAAGTGCAGCCTTGGTCGTTTCTGCCTCGGTTACGATAGGCGTAGCAACGTCCTTAAGTGCGCGATAGGGATTGCGGTAGTTGAGCTTTATAGCCGTTTCACCCTTTGCAAGCATTTTACCGTATGCAACCATACCCTCCGAGCCGCACCTCTCACCGTACCTTATTACAAGCTCGGCGTTTGGACTTACGTTAGGCGAGCAATCTGCAAAGTTGATATAACGGCGCTCGTGAATGTTGAATTTGTAGATGAACTCACCCATATTGCGGATAAGCTCGTGATCGAATACGTCAATGGCACCGCCCGTCATATCGTAGATGGTTTCGAGTGCGGTGAAATACGATGCCGCAGCGCCCGACCAATAGCCGGGACCCTCGTCGCATCCGCCGTCATCGGGCATCCAATGCGTGTAGTTGTCGAGGTAGTCAAGAGCTCTGTTAACAACGAATTCGCGCACGTTCTGGCGCTTCTCGACAACAGCGGTAACAAAGAGAACGCTTTCTACACAGTAAGTGACCCAGTTGTTACACTTTTCACCGTACGCGCCCGACCAGGAGTGGTGGAAGCTGATAAAGGGCTTGATTATCTTTTTTTCAAGCTCGTACTCCATTCTTTCTACGAATATCGGAGAGAGCTCGTTGAACGCATCGCGGTGTAAAAGCAGTGCCGCGGCAAGAACGGCGCCGGTGCCGGCAGATACGAGATCCACACCGTGCAGATCCGTTTCATTGTACACGGGTGGCACCATAGCCGTAGGATTTCCGGGATTATGGCCCCTATGCGCGTGCATTACCCAGGTGGTTTCCTCGAGTATTGCCCAGATAGCATCCTCGAGCTTCGAGATGAAGCGCCCCTGCTTCTCGTACGCCTCGGCAATAGAGAGCGTGAGTACCATGTTACGGCGCACGTTCTGAAGATCGACGTAGGGCTGACGGCTTCCCGTAGTGAAGAAGCTGATATAAGTCGAGAGGGGTATGATCGGGATCTCCTCCGCGAGATAATCCTCCGCCTTTTTTATGATTTCCGGCATTCTCTCATCGACGAATTTCTGCTTGTTCAAATACGTGGTACGCATGAATTCGTCATATGACAAAACCTTTCCTGTGGCGGTTATGCCGCGCTCCTTGAATATCCTCATTTTCGCTCCTATATGTTAACTTAAGTTTTCAATTCAAGCCTTATAATACTTGAATTGGCATTTATAATCCTTTGCTTTTGTTACAAAATGCATACGGTAAAGCACGGGAGTTCCCCATCTTTGCTCGGGGTTTGCCATCGGGGGATCGAACTCCTCGACCGAAAATTCGAGCACGGGATCATATTCGAGAACGATGCCCGCGTTGAGCATAAGCTTTCCGTCCCCGAGCTTTTCGGGCATTCTGTGAGTCATAAGACGGAAGTCTATCTCACGCTCAGAGTCGAGGTGGATATCATCGCTTACCGTGGCGACTCCGCCGTCGAGCAGAGCCTGTCTTGTGTACTCGATGACACCCGCATCCGATCGGTACGCCTTCTCAAGACCGAGGGTGAGAAGGTGGGAATCCTCATCGTATACCTCTCTTGTCGAGCAGAATTCGATGCCGTTATGCTCTCCTACACCGTCAAAGGCGGGGAGATTGTGGTAATGCGACTGCATACACCATATGGTGTATCTGTTTTTGCCGAAGGTATCGCGCGTGTAGGATACGCTGCCCGCATCGATTATTACGGGCTCACCCGAGTGGTAGATAACGTAGCTGCCTACGTCGTTATGATTATGCGACTCCTTGTTGTGTCCACCCTTGATGGCGAGGAACATACCCTTCGAGGTATCCTCTGATTCTCTTGCTACGAGCACCTTCAGTGCGGGCATCCAGGTGAATCTGTCAGCCTTCGTGATGAGAGCATCCTTCGGTATAGGCATGGTGAGGTCGCGGATAGCACCGCTCGGGCGTCTGAATTGGGGTCTCGGAGAGCACTTCGCCGCCATCATTTTGCCGAAGGCGAAGAGGAATTCGGAGCCTACCCTCTCACCGTATCTCATAATCAGGAAGCCGTTCGGGTACATCTTAGGTGAGCAGTCCGCGAAATTAACGAAGTTGTCGTCGTTTATATTCACCTTGGCGATGTATTCGCCCATATTCTTTACGTGGCTGTGCGAGAACACGTCGACTGCACCGCCCGTCATTTCGTATATCGTCTCGAGCGAGGAGAAATACGCCGCTGCGGCGGCACCCCAATAGCCGGGTCCCTCGTCGCATCCGCCGTCAGCGGGCAGACTTGAAGAGAAGTTATCGAGCTGCTTCATCGCGCGCGCAACAACAAACTCGCGGACGCTCGCGCGCTCCTCGAGCATAGCGGTGACGTAGAGAATGTTATCGTTTATCCATGCGCACCAGTTATTGCACCTCGAGCCGTACTCACCCGACCAGCCGAAAACGTTGCTGATATAGGGCTTGATTATTCTTTTCTTGACTTCATACTCTATGCGCTCGGTGAGGAAGGGCGAGAAGCTCTCGAGCACCTCTCTGTTAAAATGAAGCGTCATCGCAAGAAGCGCACCAGTGGATCCCGCATAAAGGTCTATGCCGTGGAGATCGGATTCGTTATACACAGGTGGCGCGTCGGCACTTGGGTTAGTGGGGTTGTGCACGGCGTGCGCGGGGACGACCCAGGTAGACTCCTCGAGAATTGCCCATATGACGTCTGCAAGCTTCGATGCAAATCTGCCCTTACCCTCGTGATACTCGGCAAGCGAGAGCGCGAAGAGCATATCACGCCTCTTTGAGTAGGGCTGCTGGAAGTTCGAGCGGTTGCCCGTAATCTTGAACTCGCGGTAGCCGCAGAGGGGAAGGAAGGGGATATCCGCCTCGAGATAGCCCTCCGCCTCCTCTATGATATATTTCATTTTTTCATCGTCAAATTCGGGCTTTGCAAGGATCGAATTCTGTAAGAATTCCTCTCTCGACAATACCTTTCCCGCCGAGCTTGCTCCAAGCTCCTTAAAAACCTTGTACATTATGTTCTCCTTATGCCTTTACGGTGAAGGTGAAGCTTCCGCTTTTTGCCTTCTTTTTCAGATGGATGCGGTAGAGCTTTTCGGAGCCCCACTTGGTAAGTGCATCCATGCCTACGGGATCGAATTCCTCTATCTCGGGTGTGAGATCCTCGCTGTAAGTGAGGGTGCAGCCCTCGGCAAGAGCGATAGCACTGCCGTTAAGCTCGGGTCTCACGTGCGACATCAGAACGAAGTCCATCTCCTTTTCCTCACTTAGCGTGACCTCGTCGGTGACGGTGACTATACCGGGCGCGAGAGAAGCGGTACGGCGATAGCTCTCGACACCTACCGATGCGTGGTAAGCCTTCTCAATGTTTAAAGAGTAGGTCTTTTTCTCCTCATCAAAGATTTCATTTTCGGAGATGTAGTTGCGACCCTGCATCTCGCCCTCGCCGTCGAACATCGCGAGATTGTGATATCTCGACTGCATGGTCCAGATGGTGTATCTTCTCGGACCGAAGGTGTCGCGCGTGTATGTGCCTACGCCTACGTCAATTATGACGGGCTTGCCGTTTTTATATACGACGAAGTTTCCTACGTCGTTGTGATTGTGCGATTCCTGGTTGTGACCGCCCTTTACAGCGAGGAACATGCCCTCCGTCGGTGTTTCGGATTCGCGAAGGATGGCTACCTTAAGGTAGGGCATATAGTACGCCACCTTCGCCTTGGGCATCTCCACCTCTCCTTCGACGCTCGGGGTAGCGAGTGAGCGGAGCGTGCGGTAGGGGTGTCCGTAGTGGAAGAAGAAGTCCTCTAGACTGTCGCTGTATCTGCCGAACGTCATAAGGGACTCGGAGCCGCATTTCTCGCCGTATCTTGAGACGAGGTTTGCGTCGAGGGTGAACTTCGGGGAGCCGTCGGCAAAGTTGACGAAGCTGCGCTCGCATATGTTGACCGAGGCTATGTATTCACCCATATTTCTGACAAGCTCGTTGTCAAAGAGGTTGAGCTTTCCGCCCGTCATGTCGTAGAGCGTTTCAAGACAGTCAAAGAGAGTTCCTGCCGCGCCCTGCCAATAGGTGGGACCCTCGTTGCAGCCTCCGTCGGGGGCGTAGCCGTCAACGAAAATGTCAAGTAGATCAAGAGCCTTTGATACAACGCGCTCTCTTACCGCCATGTCCTCTTCTACGAGGGCTGTGGTGAGAAGAACGTTCGATACGCACCAAGGACACCAGTTATTGCAGCTCTTGGTATAAACGCCCGACCAGGAGAAATTAGTATTGATAAAGGGCTTGATGGTTCTTCTCTTAAGCTCGTAGAGCATCCTCTGTCTTATAATGGGGGATATTTCGTCAAGTATATCCGCACAATAGTGATAGATCACCGCCATGGATGCCGAGAGATATGCCGATGCAAGCTCTATGCCGTGCAAATATCTGTCACCGACGACGGGGGGTACCTTTCCGCCTCCGAAGGGCGTGTGGCCCGAGTGCTGCGGGAGCATCCAGGTGGATTCCTCGAGGATTGCCCAGATAACGTCCGCGAGCTTGTCACTGAATCTGCCCTGTCTTTCGTAATATTCGGCGAGTCCGAGACAGAGCATCGCTCTTCCTCTTTCGTGGAAATGCTCACCGAAGTGCGAGAGAACCCCCGACTCCCAGTACTGTCTGTACTGCCAGAGCGTTATCACCTTCAATTCCATATTCAGGTACTTTTCCTCGGCGCTGGTGATGACCTTTTGCTTTTTCTTTTCGTCAAAGATCACCTCGTCGAGATCCGACATAAGACGGAAATCCGATAGAGAGAGAATCTTTCCCGAGGCACTGAAGCCGCTTTCCTTGAAAATTTTCATAATTTCCTCCTTGCGTGTGTCGAGCGTCCGCGTGCGTGGCGCGCGGAAATAATTTGTTCACTAATATTTTAACGGTCACTTGACGGCTTGTCAACCTAAAACACCAAATAATAGCAAATTGCACAAGGTTTTTGGTATACTATGGTAGTATCTGCGTTCCTTTTGATCGGAAGTAAGATCCCGCCATTAACGGATAGAGAGGATTATGTAAATAAATTTCAAGAAATTTGAAAAAGGTATTGCATTTTTAACTCCTTTATGCTAAAATATTTTTATGAATTGTAGGTGTGGGGGATTTCTGCCCTCAAGCCCGATTTTACTTGAAAGGATGTAAATATGGAAGTCGTAGAGATTATTCTTTTAGCGGTATTACTTCTCGCCGCTCTGTTTATCATAGTAGCAGTTATTTTCCAGAAGTCCGGTGACGAGGGTCTTTCCAGCACCATCGCTGGCGGTAATGAGAGCTATCTCAGCAAGGAAAACGCACCCAGCTCCGAAAAGGTATGGTTCAAGTGGACTCTTATCGTTGCGCTAATATTTGCGGTTGCGGTTCTTGTTGCTTATATTATTCAGCCCGACTACACCTTTGATATTGCGCCCGACTATTGGCGTAACAATTATATCACTGAGTACGGTCATATCTTCGGAGAGTAATAATGATAAACTAATGAGGGTGTCTTGGGACGCCCTCTTTTTTATGGATGTAATACTCGGTGATCGGTTGTGGCCGGTGATTATATGTATCGGGAATCGGCAAAATAAAAGAGGCAGCTCGCGGTGCTCAGGCTAAGAGAAATAAAGTAAGCGCGGGAGTCCTTAAATACGAACGTGCGCCTCTATGGTGCATGGATTTCGCACACAGGATCGAGTTGCACGGGGCGTGGAGGTGTAAGATAAGGTGAAAAAAAGAGATACTGCGCGTGCTCTCGCAAAGTTCAAGGCGAGATCTACGCATAAGCGCAAATCAAAAAAGAAGAGCGTTGATGCGATTTTAAGAGAAATTGAGAATACGGGTGTTGCCTTTGACGGTGTGAGGATATCTGATAGCACCGACGGGGGCAGACGTGAAAGGGCATCGACAAAATCAAGAAAGGACGAGATACGCACCGAGGGTGTCTTTTCGGGTGCGAGAGGGGGCTTCGGCTTCGTTACGGTATCCGAGAGCGACGGGCGCGATATCTTTATACCCGAGGGTCGCACGGGCGGAGCAATAGACGGTGACTTCGTTGAGGTGATATATCATACCTACCGCGGTTACACGGGAGAGGAAAAGACCGAGGGCAGGGTAACTAAAATACTGAAAGAGGGGCGCGATATCTTTGTTGGAACTCTCGAGCGCGAACGCTCGGGCAGAAGATACGGAAGGGTAAAGGAAAGACTCTTGTTTATACCCGATGATGCGCGCGTTGCACTCGAGCCCATTGTCCGCGATGCAGCGGGGGCGAGGGTTGGAGAGAAGGTTGCGGTAAGGATAAAACGCAACACGGGTAGCCACTATTCCCCCGAATGTGAGGTAGTTGCGGTGCTCGGTGAGCCCGACTCGCGCGAGGCAAATTACGAGGCTATACTGCTTGAATGTGGCATACCGACGGAGTTTTCCGAGGATGAGCTAAGGGATGCCGTGACGGCGGCTTCTATGCCGATAGATTTTGACAGTCGCGAGGACAGACGCTCCGACGTCATTTTTACGATCGACGGTGCGGGAGCAAAGGATCTTGACGATGCCGTATCACTGCGGCGCACCTCGTCGGGGTGGCTTCTCGGTGTTCATATTGCCGACGTATCGCATTACGTCAGAGAAAAAACGGCTCTCGATAGAGCCGTGATGAATCGCGGAACGAGCGTATACTTCGTTGATAAGGTCGTTCCCATGCTGCCCGAGGTACTCTCTAACGGAGTATGCTCGCTGAATGCGGGGGAGGATAAATGTGCACTCTCTGCGTTTATAAAGCTGTCACCGGATGGTGAGATCAGGGATCTGCGTATAGCAAAAACGGTTATAAGAAGCCGTGTCCGCGGTGTTTATTCCGAGGTCAACGCGATATTCTCGGGGGATGCGGATAAGGACACTCTTTCAAAATACAAGGATGTCATACCTCAGCTTATGCGAATGAGGGAGTTATACGAAATACTGAAGGCACGCGCATCCTCGCGCGGAATGCTTGAGCTGGAGATACCCGAGTCTGTCATAATGCTTGACGAGAGCGGAGAGCCGGTTGGTATAAGGGCGGCGGAGCGCGGTATCGGAGAGCGTCTGATCGAGCAGTTTATGCTCACGGCAAACGAGGCTGTGGCGAAGAAGCTAAGAGAGGCGGGAATACCCTGTGTATACAGAGTACACGAATATCCTCCCGAGGGTAAGCAGAGAGAATTCCTCACCTATGTAAATAACCTCGGCATAGATATACGCGGTATCGACCCTGAGCACCCGTCGGCTGACGATCTTTCGGGAATACTCATAAAGGCTGAAAAAGCCGGTATGTTCGCACCCGTGTCGTATTTTCTGCTCAGATCAATGGCAAAAGCGAAGTATTCGGCACAGCCTCTCGGCCACTTCGGACTCGGACTTTCGGATTACTGTCACTTCACCTCGCCGATACGCAGACTGTCGGATCTTGCAACTCACAGAATTATCCATAAGGTGCTTCTCGAGGGCAAGCGTGCCGGGGCGTATTCGTCATACGCAAACAGAGCCTCGGTTGCCGCGACCGAAGCCGAGCTCCGCGCTGTTGGTGCCGAGCGGCGTATAGAGAACCTTTACAAGACTATTTACATGAGGAGTATGGTTGGCGAGTGCTTTGATGCAACCGTATCGTCTGTTACATCATTTGGTATGTTCGTTATGCTCGATAATACCTGCGAGGGGCTTGTTCCTCTCGAGGATATGCCGGGGTATTTTATCTATGATGAGAAAAACATATCTCTAAGATGCGGCAGCGATTCTTATCGCGTCGGTGATAGCGTGAAGGTGCGTTTAGAGGACGCCGATATCGCTAGATGCAAACTTAGATTTACAATAATGCTATAAATCCGGAGTTTTTTATGAAAAACGCTCTGAAGCTTTTGACACTTTTGTGTATAGCTTTTATTTTGTTGAATTCTGCTGCGGGCTCGTTCGGGGGTGCGCTTCGTGTGGTGTTGCAGTGTTTTGCGTTCGCCTTACCTGTTGTTATAGGATATGTTGCATCGCGCAGATTTAAGCGCGAGCGAGAGGAGATCGCGGGTGTTGCCGAGAGCGAGAGCACTCTGTTTGAATTATCGCGGAGCTCGCTTCGGGAGTTCTTGCCGACCGTAGCCCCTACGGTTGCTGTAATATTTCTGTTATCCTATCTTACGAGCCTTTTACTTGGTGCGCTCGGGATGACGGGAAATACGGTAGAGGATGCGCCTCTTTATGAAATGATATTGCTCCATGCTCTCATACCTTCCGTTCTCGAGGAAATGCTCTTCCGTTATCTGCCGATGAAGCTGCTCGCACCGTATTCAAGGCGTGCGTGCGTCATTATTTCGTCGCTATACTTTGCGGTAGTTCATATGAGCCTTTATCAGCTGCCGTATGCCTTTGCGGCAGGTCTGATATTCATAATAATCGATCTTGCGTGCGAAAGCGTTTTGCCGTCAGTTATTCTTCATTTTATTAATAACACAGTTTCCGTTCTGTTTATCAAGTATGGTGAAAATCCCGACTTTGCGCTTTGGTTTGTAATAATCATGGTCGCACTTGCTCTTGTGTCACTGATACCGATCATTATCAGACGTAAGGAGTATATCGAATCGGTAAGACGAGCACTTCTTAAGGGAGAGGGCATCGGGGAGCTTTTTGCTCCCGGCGTTTTTACGGTAATGTGTGTTCTTCTGTCTATACTGAATACTTTGACATTTGGAGGCGCAAATGGATAAAAGCAATAATTTTTCCGAAACGGATATTGATATATCTTTTATGCGTGAGGCGATGAGCCTTGCGAAAGGAGCCGAGGAGATAGATGAGGTGCCTGTCGGTGCTCTCGTTGTAAAAGACGGTGTGGTAATTGCGCGAGCATTTAACACACGCGAGACATCCAAGTGCGCGACACACCATGCAGAGGTGCTCGCAATCGAGGAGGCTTGCCGTGTTCTTGGCGGCTGGCGCCTTATAGGTTGCACTCTTTACGTTACTATGGAGCCGTGTGCTATGTGTGCGGGAGCTATCATCAACGCGAGGATCCCGAGGGTCGTTTACGGCACGAAGGATATACGCTTCGGCGCATTCGGATCTCTTATTGATCTGTCGGGTGTGCCTCTTAACCATAAGCCCGAGATTGTCGGCGGTGTGCTCGAGGATGAGTGCCGTGAGATGCTCAGAGAGTATTTTAAAAAGAAAAGATCCTGATTATTTCTTTGTGAGGTAGCGAACGGTGTTCGCTACCTCTTTTTTTGTTGCTTTTTTTGATTTTAAGCCGTTTTTTCTTTGTACTTTTGCCCCTTTTTTTATCGATTTTTTGGCTTGTTTTTTGGTGCATTTTAGCGCTTTTTATTTTGTTTTTTAGGGGGGATGTGTGATTCGTAATGGATGTTGAAAAGTTATGTTTTTGTTAGCACCGTCACGGTTTAAATCTTTATTTTATCACATTTTATCGACTTTTCAACATTGGTTTGAATTCTTGCCGAAGTTTTGACGGATGGCTTCTTTTTGACCGACTTTATCGTGCTCAGGTGTTTTTTTTGCTTTTTCAAGCTCTTGCTATGAAAACTACCCGTTTTTGCAGTACCTTTATGGTTCAAATCTTTGATTTGTCACATTTTTCTGCGCTTTTTGCATTTCGTGCGTTCTTTTTCGCATCTTTCATCGCTTTTCATCTTTATTTAACACTCCGTTTTTCGTAGGTAAGTTTTCTTTTATGCAGTGATGCTCGGGCAATTCGCGGCTTGATTTTTTATGTCGGTTTTCTGTTATGACACCCCTAATGATGTATATACCATATCACGCGTATGACCTACACACACGGGGGAGTTGACAAGCGCGCGCGCCTGTGTTAGAATGTAATATATGAAAAATGAGTATTTAGAATGCGGAAGGGTGTGCGGAGCACACGGAGTACGCGGTGTTTTAAAGGTTGAGCCCTGGTGTGATACGCCTAAGGTGCTGGCATCGGCTAAGCGGGTCTATTTATCCTCTTTGGAGGGGGAGTACAGTGAGCGTAAGGTTCTCACCGCTTCGGTAAACGGTGCTACCGTCCTTATGAGTATCGAGGGCGTTCTCTCTCGCGATGATGCTATTGCCATGCGCGATACGGTGCTTTATATGCACCGTGACGATATTCCGCTCGGCAGAGGGCAGATGTTCCTTGCCGATATGATCGGTTTATCCGTTATTGACGCGGATAGCGGTAAGGTATACGGCAGCGTTAAAAAGGTTGAGGAGGCTCCGAGAGGGCTTCTCTATACGGTTGCGACCGAGTCGGGTGACGTTATCTACCCGTCCGGGGCACAGTTTATTAAGGAGATCGATCCCGAGCGTGGTATGCTGATCACTCCCATACCCGGGTTCTTTGATTGATATGAAGTTTGATATTATGACGCTCTTTCCCGAGATGGTTTCCACGGTTCTCAGTGAGAGCATCATCGGCAGAGCGCAGGAGGCGGGCTTCATTTCCGTAGAATGCCATAATATACGCGATTTTGCGGATAATAAGCATAGGAAGGTAGACGATACTCCGTATGGCGGCGGCGTCGGTATGGTAATGGCGTGTCAGCCCATTTACGATTGCTACCGCTCTGTGCGCGACGCTATACCCGAGGGCAATTCGGTTCGCACCGTCTATATGAGCCCGAAGGGTAGAGTCTTTAATCACGATATCGCGGCTGAGCTTGCACAGTATGACAACATTATAATCCTCTCGGGTCATTACGAGGGTGTTGATCAGCGTGTGCTCGACCTTATCGTTGACGAGGATATATCCATCGGTGACTACGTTCTTACGGGGGGCGAGCTGCCTGCATGCATACTTGTAGATGCGATCTCCCGTCTGAAAGACGGGGTCCTTGCCTCGAGCGAGTGCTACGAGGGGGAATCCATCGCATCGGGGATACTCGAGTATCCCCAGTATACCAAGCCGAGATCCTTCCTCGGTCTTGAGGTTCCCGAGGTGCTTCTCTCGGGTGATCACGGTAAAATTGACAGATACAGGCTTGAGGAGGCTGTGCGCATAACGCGCGAAAGACGCCCCGAGCTTCTTTCTCTGCACCCTGAGATAGAGGAGTCCTTGAAGCCTAAAAAAAAGCGCGGAAAGAGAGGTAGTGACGCTGATGTCTAAGCATCCGCTTTTTGATCTTATCGTTGGCTTTGAATCTGCCTCGGGCTCCGAGGTGAAGGGTAAGCGCTTCGTCTCCAAAGAGGTGACGGGAAGAGTTACAGGCTCGGTACAGTCGAGATTTATAGAGAGGATGACCCAGGGGGCGCAGAGATTCGTTGATCTCGTATCGTATACGTCAACGAGAACCTACGGACTTTTGCTTGTCGGCTTCGGCCTTCTGACGCTGGTGCTTCATTTTGTTAAGGATTACCTCGGCTTTTCCGATAAGCTTACGTTGCCTGTGGTCCTTATCGGTGCGCTTTTTGCGATGATAGCGATACCGCTGCTCTCCTTTGATAAGCCTACCGCCATCGCTATGCAGGAGTTTGCTCTGACAGACTGGATATTCTTCGAGTTCTTCTGTATACAGAGAATGCATAAGAAAAATGCCGAGCATACGGTGCATCCGATAATCGGTCTTCTTTTAGGGCTTGCGCTCGCGGTTGTCGGAGCTATCGTTCCCGTGTGGTACGTTGCTATCGGCATGGGCGTTGCGGTCTATCTTTACCTCGCACTTATCTCACCCGAGTTTTCCTTCTTCTTCACCTTCCTTGCGATGCCGTATCTTCCGATGGCATCGGGAAGCGAGGCGATATTGGCTATACTCGTAGCTGTTACCGTTATCTCGTTCGTGAGGAAGATCGCAGAGGGTAAGAGAATCTATTACTTCGAGCAGTACGATCTGTTTTTGCTTCTGCTCCTCGCAACGGTGTTTGTGAACGGTGTCGTGACAGGCGGCACGGAGTCCATACCCTCGTCGCTCGTCATGCTCTCGCTCGGCTTCGGAGGCTATGCCCTTACGGGTAGCCTCGTTGCAAACAGACGACTTGCCGACTGCGTTATCAAGGCTAACATTATATCGTCGTTGCCCGTGTCGGTGATCGCGATAATACAGTATATGAATGCGCTCTTATCGGGCGGTATGGATCAGTTTGACGGGTCGACCGGTACGTTTGATTCACCTGATATGCTTGCCGCCTTTCTTCTCGTTCCATCGGCGTTTATGCTTTATTTCGTTATTGCGAGAAGGAATAAAGGAATGAAGGCGCTTTATGCGATATACCTTTTCGTCACTCTGGTCGCTATGGCAACCACACTGAGAGCGTGGGTCATCGTATCCGTGCTTGCGGGTATTTTAGCTTACTTTGCGCTGAAGAGCGGTAACGCGTCGGGTCTGTGGCTCGGTGCGATAGGGTTCCTACCTTATCTCGCTCTGTTTATCCCCGATGACTGGCTCATCTCGTTTAGGGATAATCCTATCGTCAGCTTCATAGGATTTGATGAATACCTTGTCACGTGGGTGGAGTCAAAAGCGCTGTTTGTTGACAACCTGTTCTTTGGTGTGGGTACCGGAGATTTCATGGATGCCCCTTATAGTGCAAACTTTCTTTTACAAATTGGCTTGGAAGCGGGCGTTTTAGTGCTATTTTTGTTCGTTGCTATCTTCATTGTCCGACTCAGACACAGATCGATTTACGCGCCCTATATCAGAAGCTCTGAGGTTGGTCTTATAAGCTCGTTCGCTGAGATCACCGCCATCGCTATGCTGGTGTACGGTCTGTTTACCTCTCTGTGGGCGGAGCCTGCCGTATATTACCTCTTCTGGTGCGTATTCGGTCTTGGCAGTGCGGTGCTCAGAATATCGAAGCGAGAGTTCGATGACAGGGTCGGATATTTCAGCGACGGAGCGGGTATAGACGCCTCGTCTATAGACATTTCGCTAAGGCACTGAGCCGCCGTCTCCCCGCGCGTGCCGCGCGCCGTCTATACAATTATGAAAACCTTTTTAATAAAATTTGTCGAAAGGTATTGATTTTCCCCCGGCCTTTGTGCTATACTTTATTTACTAAACCTCGAAGGAGATAAATTTAGATGGTTTCACGCAGTGTTACTATAAAGAACAGCCTCGGTCTTCACGCCAGACCGGCGACCTTCTTCATCCAGAAGGCTAACTCATACAAGTGCTCTATCTGGGTAGAAAAAGAGGATTGCCGCGTTAACGCGAAGAGCCTTCTCGGTATTCTCTCACTTGGCATTTCCAAGGATACCACCGTTACTATCATAGCTGACGGACAGGACGAGGAGGATGCAGTAAACGGACTTGTCGATTTAGTTGACAGCGGTTTTGAAGAGTAAGATCATTTAAATGGGCGGTCTGCATATCGGCAGACCGCTTTGTTTTATAGTGATTAAAAGAACTCAGAAAAAGCGAGAAATCGTTTGTGCGAGTCGATTATATCGGCCAGCGCATGATTTTCGAAAAATGCTGACGGAAGGAGTAGAGAGCATGACTGTGCTCGAGCGGCTTCGCGACAAGGCAAACTCTCTGCCCTTGTCTGCGGGAGTGTATATAATGAAAAACGCCGACGGTGAGATAATATACGTCGGTAAATCGAAGAAGCTTAAAAACAGGGTTTCGAGCTATTTTACGACCACTCACACGTCGTATAAGACTGCGCGTATGGTCTCTCTCGTGCGCGACTTTGATTACATCGTATGTGACACCGAGATAGAGGCTCTGGCTCTCGAAAACACGCTGATAAAGAAGCATTCTCCGAGATATAATATCAAGCTGAAGGATGCGAAGTCCTATCCCTATATCAAGGTTACGGGCGAGGAATATCCGAGGCTTATCGTGACGAGAGACCGCAAGAGCGATAAGGGCAGATACTTCGGACCCTACCAGGGAGCCGCACAGGCTCACGCGGCGCTGGACGCGGTTGTGAAGATCTTCGGGCTCTATACCTGTAAAAGGCAGTTCCCGAGGGATATAGGCAAGGAAAGACCCTGCATTTATAAGGACATGGGCAGATGCGTCTCACCCTGCGCGGGCGGAGTCGACCCCGAGGAGTATCGCGCACTGGTAAAGCAGGCGGAATGGGTGCTCGACGGAAATATCAAGACTACGCTCGACACTCTGCGCCGGGATATGGAAGAGGCGGCAGAGGAGATGGAGTTCGAGCGCGCGGCGCAGCTGCGCGACTCAATACGCGCGATAGAGGCGCTCAGGCAGAAGCAGAAGGTCGTTGCGGATACCAAGGTAATGCGTGACGTCTTTGCCATCCACACGAGCGATACCGAGGGCGTGCTCGCTATGCTTTCGATCAGAGGCGGCGCTCTCATAAATAAGAACGAGTTTATTCTCTCATCATCCGAGCTATCGGATGCCGAGGATGCGGTATCGCTTATCGCGAACTACTACGATACCGCGGGTAATATACCGAGAGAGGTAATGCTCGACTTCGCACTCGAGAGAGAGGATATTGAGCTGCTTTCGGAATACCTTTCGCTCATGGCACCTTATAAGGTGAGCGTTAGAGTGCCCGAGCGCGGAGAGGGAAGAAAGCTTTGCGATATGGCTCTAGAGAACGCGAGAGAGTCGGCAAAGCAGCATAGGCTCGAGGGCGAGCGCGAGGGCAAGAGCGTGTCGAGGCTTGCAGAGCTTTTGGGCCTTTCCGAGACACCTAGAAGAATAGAGGCGTACGATATCTCCAACTGGGGTAATGAAAGCATAGTTGCATCTATGGTCGTCTGGGAGTCGGGCAAGCTCAAAAAGAGCGATTACCGAAGCTTTACGATAAGGACAACGGGAGGTGCAGACGATTATGGCTCTATGCGCGAGGCACTGTCGCGCAGGCTTGCTCATATCGGTGACGGAACACCCTCACTCGGTGAGATGCCCGACCTCATATTGCTCGATGGCGGTGTCGGTCAGGTACACGCGGTAAGAGAGGTTCTTTCGGAGCTGTCGCTCGAGATACCGCTGTTCGGCATGGTGAAAGACGATTACCATAAAACGCGTGCGATAACGGACGGTGAAACCGAAATTTCGATAGCACAAGAGATGAATGTGTACACCTTTGTTTACAATTTGCAGGAAGAAACACACCGTTTTGCCATAAAACACTCGACGGGGCAGAAGCGTAAGACACTCACACGTTCGAGTCTCGAGAAGATAGAGGGCATCGGTCCGAAAAAGGCGAAGCTGCTCCTAAAGGCTATGCCTCTCGGCAAGATACGCGAGAGCAGTGTCGAGGAGCTTAGGGCGGTGAAGGGAATATCGGCGAAGGATGCCGAAAGCATTTATTCATACTACCACAAGAGGTGAATTAACTATGTTGAGAATTATTACGGGAAGTGCGAAAGGAAAAAAGCTTCAGTCGCTCGAGGGCGAGGCAACACGTCCTACCTCGGATAGAATAAAGGGAGCTATGTTTTCCTCGATACAGTTCGATATTGAAAACAGAAGGGTGCTCGATCTGTTCGCAGGCACGGGACAACTCGGACTCGAGGCTATGTCAAGAGGTGCCGAGAGCGTGACCTTCGTTGATTCGGAGCGTGCCGCTATCGACTTGGTCAAGGCGAACGCAAGGAGCATCGGCTTTTTTGAAAAGTGCAGATATTCGGTCAGCGATTGGCGCAATTTTATAAGAAAGGCGTCGGGCAGAGATACCTACGACCTCGTTTTCATCGACCCACCCTACGCTATGGAGTGCTGTGTCGAGGCGGTGGAGCTTATGCGCGATAAGGAGCTTATCATACCCGGCGCTATCATCGTGCTCGAGTCGGGCAGTGAGGATATGTCCGGCATCGGTGAGCTTTTGGGCTTCGAGGTGCTAAAGTCGACGAGCTATGGCAAAAAGACCGCACTTCACGTTCTTATATACAGAGGCTAAGGAGAGAAAATGAGCGTAATTTTACCGGGAAGCTACGATCCCGTTACCGAGGGACACCTCGATATAATAAGACGCGCTACCGAGAAATACGGAGAGTCCTACGCGGTGGTGTTTATCAACCCCGACAAGAGCTACACCTTCTCGCTCGAGGACAGGGTTGCCATGCTTATGCTTGCAACCGAGGATATCGAGAATTGCATCGTGTCCTTTTCTACGGGCAGGGTGGTCGACTACATGCGCGACCACGGTATAGAAAAGATAGTCAAGGGCTACAGAAACGACAGTGACCTCGAGTACGAGCGCGCGCAGGCGGACTATAATCTCAAGCACGGCGGATACGATACCGAGTTTATGCTCTCCCGAGAGAAACTCTCGGGTATATCCTCAACTCTCGCGAGAGAAAGAATAGCAAAGGGGGAGAGCCTCGAGGGCATACTCCCCGAGTCGGTTATCCGCTACATCAAGGGGCTCGGAGAAAAATAATTCGCGTTACCGCAGAGTTTTTTTGATCCCCCTTTACAACTCTGATATCAAATGCTATAATAAACTTAGAAAAAGTAAGACGATCCCGTCTCTGGAGTTTGTCTTAAAGGCGGGTGCATACCCGCCTTTTGCTTTTTTAGAAGTCATTGACGGTTTCTGCCGTCTCTCCCCGCTTCACTAAGATTGCATCGCAATCTTAACTTCACTGCGAGCGAGCGCAAAGCAACTTCACTGTGCTTGCCACAACTTCACTTTCGCATATGCGAAAACTTCACCTTCATGTAATCCGTTCAGGTATAGGGGCTATTACTACGATATTGAGCGTTATTAAATTAGTTAAGGACCGGTTAAATTGGAAATGAAAAAGATTGTTGCGATTGTTCTGTGTGTGTTAATCATCTGCTCGGTGATCGATGCGTTGATGCCCAAGAATCTGTTCCCTATCGACGCTGCAGTAGTAAATCCCGAAAACGGCGACGTCGCTATATGTTATCATGATGATTGGGGCGGACCGTCGAGATTCAAGCTCGATTTGTTTGACAAGGACGGAAACAAACTCTTTTCGTCAACGTTTCGTTCGGGTGGTAAATCTCCGCGTATTCTTATCCGCGATAACAACGTCCACGTTTATGTATGGAATTTAAATGAGCTTCATTCATTTGACAGA
>JAFVZL010000016.1 GCA_017508195.1 Clostridia bacterium
AAAGAGATAACAAATCGGTTAGTAGCCGAAATGTTATCTCTTTTTCTGTTAGTGAAGTTTTCGCTACCGCGAAAGTGAAGTTGCTATGCAGTGAAGTTTGTGCTACGCACAAGTGAAGTTAAGTTTGCCCTTAACTTCGCCTTTAGGCGAAACTTCACTCACAAAGTGAACTTCACTATCGAAGATAACTTCACTTGCCCATAAGGGCAAACTTAGTTTTAGCGTGTTCTCCGCTAAGGATAACACGCTAAACGCATGGGTGTTTTTTGCGCCCGATACTGTGTAGTGGCGCAAATATCATATATCGCAAATAATTATTGACAAAAAAGCAACAAAAGGGGCTATTGCTTAAACATTTTTGCTGCCGTCTCGAGTTTCTCGCGTATTGCGATACCTTGCGGACAAACGCTCTCGCACCGTGCGCATCCGA
Source organism: Clostridia bacterium (assembly GCA_017508195.1). Taxonomy (GTDB): domain Bacteria; phylum Bacillota; class Clostridia; order Oscillospirales; family CAG-272; genus UBA1740. The sequence continues at coordinate 431 of JAFVZL010000016.1, forward strand.
TACAATCCTTGGCGCTCGCACCTTCCTTCGGAAGAGTATCCTTAGCCTCGGCACGGGTAAGCCTTGCAAGCGCTACCTCGTTCATCGCACGGAAGGTGCGGCTTATCGGTATTTTCTTCGGGCAGACCTCAGCGCAGTAGTTGCAGGCAGTGCAGGGTATCTGATTATGCTTTCTTATAAGCACGCGGGCTTCGTCCGCTGTGTGCCGTTCATCCTCGGTTAAGGGCGAGAAGTCGCGCATGGCACGGACGTTATCCTCTACCATTTTCATGTTGCCCATGCCCGAGAGCACCATAAACACCTCGGGGAAGCTTGCCGCATAGCGGATCGCGAAGGATGCGTAGCTTTGTACGCCAATTCCGTCAAGCAGTGTCTTTACCTCACCGGGAGGATCTGCAAGCACACCGCCCTTGACGGGCTCCATAACGATCACCTTTTTGCCGTGCTTTACGGCAACGTCATAGCACGCCTTGCTCTGAACTCCGGGGTCATCAAAGTCAAGGTAATTTATCTGCAGCTGAACTACCTCAATATCCGGCTGCTCGGTGAGTATCATATCGAGGACCTCTGCTGTGTCGTGGAAGGACATACCGATATGGCGTATGTATCCCTCGTCACGCAGCTTTTTAATTATTTCCGGTGCGTTCCAGCGTTTAAAGCACTCGTAGCGCTCCCGATTAAGAGCGTGTAAAAGGTAGAAATCGAAATACTCAACCCCAACGCGTTCGAGCTGCTTATGGAACAGGGGGAGTATATCGTCCTCGCCCTTGATGTACCAATATGATAGCTTATCCGTGAGCACGTAATCCTCGCGGTCATATCTTCCGATGAGGCAGTCGCGCAGAGCCGTCTCGCTTTTTCCTTCAATATAACCGTGTGCCGTATCAAAATAATTGAAGCCGCTAGCCATAAAGAGGTCTATCATCTCGGAAAAGTGGGCGGTGTCCACCTCTGTATCATTCATCGGCAGTCTCATGCAGCCAAAGCCGAAGTTTCCCTTTATCTTTTCAAAAGCCATAATAATCTCCCACATCTTGTGAAGCACTTTTGCTACGCATTGTTTTTTTTATTATATCACTTCTAAGTGCTTTTGTAAAGATGCGATCGCGGGCTTTTGGTGTCTGCTGGGCGTGTCGGATGCAGACTATAATTTTGCGCTTAATTAATTTAAAATACCTTGCAATTTTAATGTGGGTATGATAAAATAGTAATCGGAAAAGTATACATGGAGGAACGGTCATGAGGATAGACCTTTTACACAATAAAATTATCGCGGATACTATAACCGAGCAGTTCGAGACGAGCGTCAGGGAGAGGCTCGTTCCCCTCGTTTCTATGATTTACGAGGATGCGGTCGGCATACTTATGTACGAGGATTACATAGCTGACGATCTTTCTCGTGACGGACTGTGGTATTACCCCCTTACCGTCAAGCGTGAGAATGAGACGAGCGTGATGTGGATCACCTGGCGTCTTGATAAAAAAAGCTATGCTTCGCGCTCCCCGTATTCTTATGTGGGAGAGGAGCTTCTGAAGTTCGGTATTGCGGAGCTCGTGCCGCCTGAGTTTGACAAGGCTATAGAGGGCAGAGCACACGATTACGATGAGGATGCTATGCCTATCACGGTGCGTGCGACCTCTGACGACCCGTTTATTCTTGCGGGCGGATATTCACAGACCTTCGTTGACGAGCTTGCGAGCCAGATAACGAAGGAGATCAGCCGCGCGCTTTCTCTTAAAGGACTTGGAAAGAGCGGTATTGAGCTCGAGCTCGTTTTCGCACCCGGCACCTATATGGAGCACACCTCGGAGAGCGTTACCTACCGCAGGCTTCTTCTCGTTGACGGCGCATCGAAGCCGCGCGACTTCTGGGTGAAATGGACGAGAGTGGGCGGCGGTGTTGCCTACACGGTATCCGACACTGTAAGTGCCGAGGATATTAAATTCGAGCTCGGCGAGGACGTAGCGCACAAGATTCGCGAGAAGGAATATCGCTTCCTCTGCGGCTCTAATCCCAACACCTACCAGTCTGCTATGGGTAAGAAGGCTGTTACCGAGTGGAGAGATATTATTAAAAGAGCAGTGCGCCGCGGTGACGTGATCAAGGTTGAGAGCGAGCTTGCTATCAAGGAGCACGCGTCGGATGTGCATGATAAGCTTACAGAGGTTCTTGGCTCGCTCGGAATAAACGAGGAGACTGTTACCGAGCCTGTAAGCCAGAGCAACTTTGATTCTCTTATGGATATGGTCAGAGCTGCGCTCGAAAAGAGTGAGCAGGCGGCTGATGAGGAGGCCGAGATCGAGCTTGCCGAAGCCGCGGATGAAATCACCGAAGAGCCCGAGGAAGAGCAGGACGCGGTTGATGAAGAGGGCGACGAGCCCACCGATGAAGCTGATGAAGCTGACGAAGCCGACGAAGTCGATGAAGTTGATGAAGTCGATGAAGTTGATGAAGCCGATGAGGTCGATGAAGCCGATGAAGTCGATGAAGTCGATGAGGAACTCGGGGACATCGACGGAGAGACCGATCTTGAGTCTGATGAGGACGAGGAGCTTGACGGGGATGTCGGAGAGGATGACGATTATCTGACGCCCATCGAGGCACCTCTCACGATGGATGAGCTTCTCAGAAGAATTGAGATAGCAGATGCCGAGGCGGCAGCAAAGCTTGCAGAGGCTGAGGAAAAGCTCGCCCGGGATGATGACGCGGACGCGGCTGACGCTCCCGAGTATTCCGATACCGAGGCGGCAGAGATCGATGAAGCACCCGAGGCAGAGGAAGTACTCGAAGAGGACAAGCCCGAGGATGTGACAGTCGATGATGTTGACAGTGAGGAAGAGACGGAATCCGAGGACGATGACGAGGTTGCTTTTGAGCTCGAGGAAGAGGAAGCCGATGACGATATCGTCGAGACCGACGATCTAGACGACGTGATCTCTGATGAGGAATCGGAGGATGACGATGCGATAGAAGAGCCTGCAGAAGAGCCTAAGGCTGAGGCACCTCAGCGCTCGTATATTGACGAGGAGGCTGAGAGAAGAATTCGCGAGGAGATGATCCGTCGCGAGGTCGAGGCTAAGATCAGACTCGAGTATGAGGCTGAGGCAAGAGCGAGAGCCGAGGCAGAGGTCGAGAGACTTATTGCCGAGAGCCGCGCTCTTCGTGAGGAAAATCTCCGCCTTGCTAAGGAAGCAAGAGATGCCGAGGAGATGCACGCAAGAATACTCTCGGATCAGAGAGAGCGTGCCGAGCGCGCACGCGCGGCAGAGGAGCAGCTTCGTCTTGAGCTCGAGGCTAAGGAAAGACAGGAGCAGCGCGAGCGTGACAGACTTGCAGAGGCGGCACGCCTTGCAGTAGAGGAGCAGCGCCGCAAAGAGGCTGAGGAGAGAGAGGCAATCATCCGACAGGAGAACGAGCGTCGCGAGAGAGCAGAGGCTGAACGCCTCGCCAAGGAAGCGGAGGCACAGAGACTCGAGGAGGAGCGCCTTGCAAAGATAGCCGAGGAGGAGCGTCTTCGCCGTGAGGCAGAGGAGCGCGAGCTCGAGGCCAAGCGCAGAGAAGAGGCTATGTTCATCTCGAAGCGCGCTAAGATCATCTTCCGCCATGCAGTCGATGGCAACATCATTTCCAAGATCCGCGAGATCGTCGAGGAGACCATCGTTGCAAATAACAAGCAGAACGTCCGTATCCACATGAAGGCATATCAGGAGGACAGAGACGTTATCAACCTCGATATCCTTAAGATGCCGAGGGCGGAGAACGATCTCCTTGTTGCGATCGTAAAGGCGATCGGTAATGCAAGGATTGGCGTAATTAAGATTATTCTCGAATAATCGGTGATAGCATATTTGGTGAGAACAAAATAATCCGGATCCAAAAAAGTGATAGTAAAAACAGGTTGCCGTGAATGTGATGATGCGTTCGCGACAACCTGTTTTTTGATTTTATAGTAAATAAATATTGTCATAAATCGGCAATTTATGCGTTTTTTATTACGATGCTGATGTACAAATCATCTCCGAGGTAGCTTGTCCTTGTCCTTGCATCAACGCCGCGAGAGTTGAGCACCTCGCAGCCGCCCTTTACCGCACTTGTGAAGCTTTCTACCGCATCTAGCCTTTCGGCATTTCCGATAAGCTCGGGTATGCTTTTCATCACCTCGGAGTCTACGATAGCCTCGAGCTCTCTAACGGTGAGTGGGTGCTGAGTAAGCATATCGAGCACGCGCTCGACCGAATCTTCGCTACCCAGTCTTAAAAGCGAGCGCGCGTGTCTTTCCGAAATTCCTGCATTTTTGATTTTTTCTGTCATTTTCTCCGAGAAGCTGAGCAGTCTCAGCTTGTTTGCTATATAGGATTGACTGACTCCGAGCTGCTTTGCGAGCTCGGTCTGAGTGAGGTGGCAGAGCTCCATTGTGCTTTTTATCGCCCGAGCCTCGTCGAACATATCCATATATCCTTGACCGTCCTTTTTTGCTTTCATTTTACCATATCACAATGGGTAGTTTTTATCGAGAAATATCGAATACAATAAGCCGCGAAAACTTGACACGGATACGCCCTTTACCCCCTGCTTTCGCCCTGTTGCGCCACACTTCTCCATATATATGAAAAAAAGCCGCTTAAAGCGGCTTTTTCGATATTTTAGCATACACTCTCGGGTATCCCGAGGGGGTCTTGCTTCTCTTTGTTACGGTAATAAGCGGATGAGTCAGAGTCTCACCGAAGCCCGTGAGCTTTATCTCTTCGGTAGCGGTATCGCCACCGCCCATGATTGCAATGGCACGCTTAGCATCCTTAAGCTCAAACTCGGCATTCTTGCCCTTCATAGCCATGAATTTACCGCCAACCTTAACGTATCCGAGGCACAGCTCGGTCAGCACGCGCATTTCCGCGACCGCCCTTGCGCAGGCTATGTCAAATTTTTCACGGTATTCCGGCTTTATTGCGCCTTCCTCGGCTCTCATAACTATCGCCTCGAGGTGTGTAAGACCGAGAAGCTCTGCGGTCTCTTTAACATAGTTAACTCGCTTCGCAGTTGAGTCGACCGCCGTTATTCTGATATCATCGCGCAGAATTGCGACAGGCAGACTTGGGAAGCCCGCACCGCAGCCGATATCGATTATCGATGCGCCCTTCGGCAGTCTTTTTGCAAAAGCCGCACAGTCGAGATAATGGTTAAGAATTATTTTGCTTATATCCGTTATGGCGGTGAGGTTGTATTTCTCATTCTCCTCGAGCATTCGCACGGTAAGTCTGTAAAACTGTTCTGTTCGCTTCAAGTTGAGCATACCGCCGAGCCCGTTTTCACCAAATACGCGGTTCAGGTCGCTCGAGAAGGCTTTTTCGTCTATCATATAAATTCTCCTTAGTTCGGCTATGGATATTCTACTAAAGTTTTGAGCCTTTGTCAAGCCCCGTGTTCGCTGTCGGTTCTGCCTTTCACATTATATATTGCATTTTGCACTTGCGTGTGGTAAAATATATAAAAAACGTTCCTTAAAGGAGAATATATATGTCACAAGAAGCTGTCGGCTCTGAATATTATTCCAAGTCCGATCCCGTCTCGGTCGTACCGCTCGGAGAGTATGACGAGGTTGGCGCGCGTAACGCGCTTATAGAGTTGCTCCGTCCGATCGGGGGACTCGACTTCGTAAAGGAAGGTATGACCGTCATAATTAAGGCAAATCTCGTCTCGGCAATGAAGCCCGACGAGGCGGCGACGACCCACCCCGTGTTGCTTTCTGCGCTCTGCGACCTCTTAAAAGAAAAGGGTGCGGGGCAGATAATTATAGGCGATAGCCCCGGTGGATTATACAACGCCCAGCATCTCGGGAAGGTCTATCGTGTAACCGGTATGCACGACTGTGAGGCACACGGTGCCACTCTTAACGAAGACTTTTCACAGAGTGAGGCGCATTTCCCCGAGGCTAAGATATGCAATACCTTTACCTATACGACTTATCTCGATAAGGCGGACGTAATAATCAACTTCTGTAAGCTAAAGAGCCACGGAATGATGGCTATGTCCTGCGCTGCAAAGAATATTTTCGGTGTTGTACCCGGAGTCATCAAGCCCGAGTATCATTACCGCTTCCCGAGCTATGAGGACTTTGCGGATATGCTCCTCGACCTTGACGAGTACTTCCACCCGACTCTCTCGATTGCAGATGCGGTAGTTGGCATGGAGGGTAACGGACCTACCGCGGGCGTGCCTAAGCGAATGGGCGCACTCTTAGCCTCTCGATCCCCCCACACGCTTGATATGGCGGCGGCAAGGCTTATCGGCTACGAGCCTCTTGAGATACCTACGGTTGAGGCGGCGTACAGGCGCGGACTTGTGCCCGAGAGGATCGAAGAGCTCACCATCCACGGTGACCTCGATGCGCTTCTGGTCCCCGACTTTGAAAAGGTCGTTGAAAGACGCTCGCTCGGCTTCTGGGGAACCTCGAAGAACCCGATAAAGAACTTCCTCGGAAGGATAGTCGAAAAGATACTCGAGACAAGACCCGTGCTAAAAAAGGATATGTGTGTCGGCTGCGGAGTATGTGCAAACATCTGCCCCGCAAAGGCCATCGTGATAAAGGACGGCAAGGCGATAATCGACAGAAAGAAGTGCATCAGATGCTTCTGCTGTCAGGAGTTCTGCCCGAAGAGTGCCATGAAGGTAAAGAGGACCTTTATTGCATCGCTGTTCCACTCGAAAAAATAAATAAGGGGCTGTCACGTTCAGCACGGACTATCCCCTATAAAAGATTTTGGGTGTCTCAAATTTTGCACTTGAGACACCCGTTTTTTTGTTATTACTTATTAAGCTCCTTCTCGAGTGCCTCGAAAAGACCGTTGATGTAGGTCGCGCCGAGTGCTCTGTCGAAGAGGCCGTACCCGGGCTTGCCTGTCTCACCCCAGATCATTCTGCCGTGGTCGGGACGAACGTAGCCCGAGTATCCGCACTCGACGAGTGCGCGGACGATCTCGTACATATCGAGAGAACCGCAGGAGGAGAGATGGGCGCGCTCCTCGAAGGAGCCGTCATCCATAACCTTGACGTTTCTTATATGCATGAAGGCGATGCGGTCCGCCTTGGCGTATTTCTTTACCATAGCTACGATATCGTTCGAGCTTGCGCAGCCGAGCGAGCCGGTGCAAAGGCAAAGGCTGTTTGCGGGGCTGTCGTAAAGAGAAAGGAATCTGTCGAGATTCTCCTCGCAGGTGATGATACGGGGGAGTCCGAAGATGGGATAGGGCGGATCGTCGGGATGGATAGCCATGCGTACACCGCACTCCTCTGCTACGGGAATAACCTTCTTGAGGAATCTTTCAAGGTTAGCCCAAAGCCCCTCCTCGCCGAGCTCACCGTATGCGGTGATAAGCTCGCGAACCTCGTTCTGCGTATAGCTTGAATCCCAGCCGGGAAGGTGGATATCGTCCTTAAGAGGATCGAGACCGCGCATCTGATCCCAGTACATAACGAGGCTCGTAGAGCCGTCGGGAGCCTTCTTGTCGAGCTGGGTGCGTGTCCAGTCAAATACGGGCATGAAGTTGTAGGTAACGCACTTGATGCCGTGCTTTGCACAGCGTCTGATGTTCTCGCAGTATACCTCGAGAAGCTCGTCTACGTTGTTTCTGCCGAGCTTGATGTCCTCGTGAACGGGGATGGATTCAACTACGTCAAATACAAGGCCGTGAGCCTCGCACTCATCGACCATTTTCTTGATGCTGTCCTCTCCCCATACCTCTCCGGGCTTAACGTCGTAGACCGCAGAGACGATCGAACGCATACCGGGAATCTGGGAGATATATTCGAGCGAAATGGGATCGCTCTCGCCGTACCAACGGAAAGAAAGCTTCATATTCATAAGAGATACCTTCCTGTTTTCATTTAAATTAATCATAACCAGCTTGTGATAAATATTTCAAGTCCGATGAAAATTAATATCGAACCGCCGAAAATACCGGCTTTTCCCGCGAGCTTATCTCCCGCCTTCCTGCCTATAACGATACCTCCGAGGCAGATAGGGAAGGTGACGAGTGCAATAACGGCAACTGAGATCAGAGCCTCGAATATGTTATAATCGGCAATGGTAAAGCCGACGGAGAGCGCATCGATAGAGGTGGCGACTGCCTGAACGAGAATGGTCAGAATACCGAGTGGCTTGACTATCTTACATTCTCCCGAGTTTTCTCCTATCTCATCACAGTCGGGGTGCAGACTGTCTATTATCATATTGCCGCCGATAAATCCGAGAAGCGCAAGCGCACACCATGGAATAAGGAATTCAAGGAATCCGAAAACCTCGACTATCGTTGTGACGAGAAGCCATCCGATCATAGGCATTGCTGCCTGAAATATTGCAAAGAGTCCCGCAATGCCCAGCATCTTAGGCATTTTCATTTTGGGCTCGTTCAGCCCGTTTGCAAGCGAGACCGAGAATGCATCCATGGCCAGACCTATGCCGAGCATGGCTGACTCAAAGAAAAAGAGAAAATCGAGCTTCATTTCAGTCCTCGGGAATTTATTACGCGTTTTTGTGCGCGTATAATATTTTAACACAGCGGTTAATACTTGTCAAGTGGGACGGATAGAGGGACCTGTCCCACTTTTGGGGGCACCGGGGAGTGTTTTCTGCTACTTAACGACAGATATTAAAAGCCTTTTGAGCGAATCTCGGTTGAAAAAAACTCTTTTGTATGCTATAATTGTGCTATAATGACTAAATGGACGGTGACATTATGAAAATTGCTATTATTAACGGAAGCCCTAAGGGAAAGAACAGTATCACGCTTCAGACCTCGATATACCTCTCAAAAAAGTATCCCGAGCATGAATATAAGATACTCAACGCCTCACAGATAATCAAGCTCCTTGAGAAGGATTTTACAAGAGCAAGAGAAATACTCGAGTGGGCAGAGGTGATAGTGTTCTCGTATCCCGTATACACCTTTATTGCACCTTACGGTCTGCACCGATTCTTCGAGCTCGTTAAGGCTGACGGAGTAGATCTCTCGGGTAAGTATGCGACACAGATAAGCACATCGAAGCACTTCTTCGATGTTACGGCTGCAAGATACGTGGAGGAGAATATCTCCGATCTCGGTATGAGGTACGTAACGGGTCTTTTGGCAGATATGGATGACCTCTTAAATAAGAAGGGCAGAGAAGAGGCGGTAAGCTTCTTCGAGTACTTTGTCTATTCCGTAAACGAGGGGCTCGACAATAGCCGTCCGAGAAGATTTACCGAGGGTGAATACGTCCCCGCGACAGTTGCGGTACCCGAGACGGAGAGCTGTAAGGAGCTCGAGGGGAAGGATATAGTTATCATCACCGATGAAACGGATCCTGAGTCTTCGCTCTCGAGGATGATTGAGAGATTCAAGGCAAAGCTGGGCGTTATGCCAAGAATAGTTAACATATCCGAGTATAATCTCCAGGGCGGATGCATCGGTTGCTTCAGTTGTGCCGTGAGCGGCAAGTGCGTTTACACCGACGGATTCGACGAGTTTTTAAGAACAAAGATACAGACCGCAGACGCCATCGTTTACGCCTTTACCGTGAGAGATCACTCTATGGGCTCGCGCTTCAAGATGTACGATGACAGAAACTTCTGTAACGGACACAGAACCGTTACCGTCGGCATGCCTGTCGGATATCTCGCATCGGGCAGATATTCCGAGGAAGAGAACCTTTCTAACATAATCGAGGCGCGTGCGTCCGTTGGCCATAACTACTTAGCGGGCGTTGCGACCGACGAGACCGATCCCGACCGCGAGATAGATGCACTTATCTCGAGGCTAAGATACGCCCTCATAAATAAGTACGTACCCCCGAAGACCTTCTGGGGAGTCGGAGGAATGAAGATCTTCCGCGACCTCATATATCAGATGCGCGGTATGATGCGTGCAGATCATAAGTTCTACAAGAAAAACGGCTACTACGATTTCCCGCAGAAGAAATGGTGGAGCTCACTGCCCATGTACTTTGTCGGCTTCCTTCTCGGTAACGATAAGATAAGGAAGAAGATCAGGGGTAAGATGAACGAGGGTATGCTAATGCCTTATACAAAACTGTTCAAGAAAGAATTCGGAGAGTGATATCTGTCGGGTCTGCCATATTTGGTGAGACCCAGAATCTGCATCCGCAGGATAGCAGATTCAATTAAATCCACCTTATGGTGGAATAAATCTGCTTCGCAGATGAAATCCTCGCCAAGGCTCGGGTGAAATCGCACGGGCGTGCGGTGGATTTAACCAACCGAGGCGAAAGCCTCGACATCATCCGATATAATCGGATTTCATCACGAAGTGACTTTATCCTGCGGTAATTTTGCCGCAGGATTTCATTTTCGAAAACGACGCTTCTCCCCGAAATCTGCCTATCCCCGGTCTGCCATATTTGGCTAGAGAAAAAACGTCTTAAATGCGAAATGAGCATTTAAGACGTTTTTTATACGTTGCGAAGGCTCGCAACGATGATATACAACGGCAGCGTTGATAGTATACACGGGTGCTCACTTACGAGAGCACCCGTGCGGTTTTTTATATTTACTTTTCAATCACAAATGACGGGCGAAGGACGGCAAAGTCGCGCCCAAAGTACATTATTCTCTCGCTCGTCGTCTTAAAGTTGACAGGGTCACCGATGCCCGAATTCAGAAGCAGAAGCTCACCGTTCCCTGCGTAGATATAGACGTTCGCTGACGAGCTTGATCTCGCAATAAGGACGTCACCGACGATGAGGTTGTGCTCCTTTAGGAGCTTGGTTCTGTCATAGAGCTTAGCAGAGGAGTCGAAGCGCATACCGCCATACAGGTGATCAACAAGCATGCGCGAGTAGTAGGTCGCATCTGTGCGGAGCATACTGAGATTTTTCTTGTTATTTACCTTCGTAGAGGTTGCAAAAATGCTCTCCTCGCCGTCGCGTACTACACTGTCGATATTAGTATCGGCGAAAATGGCATTGATGCCGAGCGCTCTTTTGTAGATCTCGTTAACGAGGTCGAGCTTTGTGAGAGTAGTTCCTTCGGCTTTAAGCGACGCGATTGCCGATATAATAGAATTCTGCTCGGCTTCTGTGAAAGTATTTTTAACACGGATAGCTGCACATCTGTGCATGACTCCGCCAACCTTACCATCGTTACCGTCTATTAAGGTTCCGTCAGCAACATCGAGCACACGCACGGTGTAGGATACTCTCACGGTCTCCCCAGGAGCAACCGTGACGGTCCAATGAAGCTCGCCGGAAATGAAGGTATCACCGCCCGAAACGTACTCCGTTCCTAAAGGAACTTTGTCATAAACCGATATAGTCTTAGCAGCTTCGCCTACGTTATAGAGCGAGAAGGTGAATTCGATGAGATCACCCGGGTTCACCGTGGTCGATGATGGGTGGCTCGAAAGCTTTTCTGCTCTGATGCCCTGCATATTCTCGACACGGGCTATGGTGTTCTCGGGAATCTGACCTTCAAATTTATTGAGAGGGCGGACGAGGATGAGCTCGGTAACGTAGGTCGTACCGTACTCGTCAGAAGCTCTGAAAGGGTTGCCGCCTACAGATGCCGGGTTGAAGATATAGTCGCTGACCTTGTGGCATCTTATCGTCGGCTCGTAGACCTCATAGCCTACTCCGCCCGAGACGGAATAGCTGGACCCGCCCGAATGGATAAATCTTCCGTTTCCGACGTAAAGCATCGCGTGACCCGATGTTCCCGTCGCTGTTTTGCGTCTGACGTTTATTATATCACCGACCTCAATGGTATTCATAAACTCGCGCTCGACGCCCAGCATATATTCATCGGTGTATTCACCGGGCGTGGAGTTTATAAACTGAAATACTCTCATTCCGTTACTGTCGGAGTAGCTTGAGAGATTTGCGGTTGTATACATCTTGTTAGGGAGTGTATAGCCAAGTGCCTCGAGGTATACGTCATAAGTGAATACCGCACAGTTCACGTAGCCCCACTCATCGGACGTGTATTCCTCGGGTGATTTCTCACCGTGAGTCCAACGGTGCTCCCCCGACTGACTGATAAGTCCGAACCATACGTCCTCGTACTGAAGGCTCTCACCGCGTAAGAGATATGCCTCTGCGGTAGCAACGATAGCGGTCTGGTATTCGTTCATTTTTTCGGGTGACTCATCGGGATCGGAGGGGGTGAACTGAGTCATGGTGACAGACGGGCGAAGCACTGCGTATTTTTCGGCTTCTGTGAGATTGTCAAGCACAGACTCTACCGAGCATTTGCTTGCCGTTCTCGTTATGTCATAAAGTGCGTCATCCGATACTATATAAAGGCGGGTGTTGATTCCTTCGGTTACAAAGATAAGGTCGCCCGAGATAAGGTCGTCAGAACATATGGGGGAGTTGGGCGCGCCCTTTGCGCCCGCAATAGTGGCCGTTACCGATCTACCGCCGTAAAGGCCGGGGGCGATGGCGTCGGCAAGAGTCGCATTGGGTGAGAATATCGCGTTGATAGCCTCGTCGGGAGTGCCGGATATAAGATTTGCTATCGCACCGGAATTCGTAAATGCAACGGTGTAAGCATGCTTTGCAAATTCAAGGCCCTCCCAAGTGGAGGAGGAAAGTATTTTTATTGCCTTTTCTATGTAACTTTGATCTATGGCGTTGAGCGTCTTTTCAACGAAGAGGTCTCTGCATCCCACGGGCATTCCTTCGACCGTTGCACCGTCTCCCTCAATATATCCGCATTCGGGTATTTCTTTTTCTGTACCGACCGAAACCTTGTACTTCACGGATCTCTCCTCTCCGACGGGTATCGAAACCAGCCAACTCAGGTTCTCACCCGATCTTCCGTCACAGCCCTCTACGTATACCGTTCCCTTGGGGACGGTGTCTAAAACCGTCACGTTGAGGTCGACGTTACCGGTGTTTTTGATTTTTATCGTATAAGTTATATATTCTCCGCGATACGTTACACCCGACCATTTCAAGAAATGTGCAGGATAGATTGTGACACCGCTTGAGTGAGAGACCGTTTTGTCGGCCTGATAGCGTCTGAGAGGTACGAAAGCACCGCACCTGTCACATTCACCGTCTGCTACCTCGTCGATGTGATCACCGATGCACTTGTTACATTTGTTGCATACTCCGTCGGAATCGGTATCGGCGTGAACGATATCTGCAGATTTGCCGCAATTATCACATTTGCCGTCGCAATTTCCGTCACCGTGCGCGAGGCACTTATCGCATTTGTCGCAAAGAGCATCGTTATCCGAATCCTTATGGCTGACGCCTATTTCCTCGCTACACTCGTCACACCTTCCGTCGCAGTCGTTGTCGACGTGCTCGGTTTTGAGGGAGGTGTCGCACTTATCGCACTTATCGTTTCCGTCGTTGTCGACGTGCTCGACCGTTACGTCCGCGCCGCATACATTGCACTTACCGTCGCAGTTGTCGTCGGTGTGTCCGAGACAGCTCTCGCACTTGTCGCAAAGACCGTCCTCGTCTCTATCCTCGTGCCTTATCTCCATTCCGTCCTCGCAGGCGTCGCATTTGCCGTCGCAATTGCCGTCGGTGTGTCCGAGGCAGCCCTCGCACTTGTCGCAAAGTCCGTCGGAATCTTCGTCGGTATGGATGACGTCCATAGCTAAGCCGCAGGAGTCGCACTCGCCGTTGCAGTTAATATCCCTGTGGGTGAGGCACTTGTCGCATTTATCACATTTGCCGTCATCGTCCGTGTCGCCGTGGTTTACCGTAACGCTCGCCTCGCACTCGTCACATAGTCCGTCACAGTTGCTATCGAGGTGCTCTGTGCATCCGTCGATCGTATTAACGGGCTCATTACACACGTCGCAAAGACCGTCGGCATCCTTATCCGAGTGATCCTTGTGTATAAGACCGTTCAGGAGGTCGCAGGATGTCATCGAGATCATTATTGCTATGCAGAGTAATAGCAGCGAAGCTCGTAACAACCAATTTTTACATCCGTATTTCTTAGTCACTTTCATTATTTTTCTCCGAAATCGTATGGAATGTGGTACTTGTAATATTGACATTGCTATAATGCTTTGATATAATTATATCACGCGCGTTAAGCCATTTCTTGCCGTTTGAGGCTTGAAATGTGCCATTTTTTGATTTTTGACGCGCTCTTTGATCAATAGACGAGGTGATATAATGCAAGCCAGATTCAATATCGAGCGTGAGAGAAACGTGAATATTTTCACTAAGAGCTATAAAAATGACAGATGCCTTTTCCAGTTTCACTCTCAGATAGAGGTCTACTTTGTCGATGAGGGTGAGATGGAGATGCTCGTAGACGGAAAGCAGGAGAAGCTCACGGCACCTGCGGTCTCGGTAGCTCTCAGCTATGCCACCCACGCATACAAAACTCCCGGGCATTCGTCCTCGTCGGTGCTCCTTCTGCCGGCATACATTTGTGAGGAGTTTATGCTGCTTACCAAGGGTAAGAGGCTACGCACCCCATTCATCAAGGATCCTACGGCATACGCCAAGCTTCGTGAGTGCTATCTCGCTATCAAGGAGTCTGCCGACAAGAGGATAAAGCAGCTCGGATATATTTACACACTTCTCGGTATAATCCTCGACTACACGACTCTTGCCGAGCGAGAGGGAGAGATGGATACCGAGCTTGCCTCGAGAATACTCTTCTATATCGACGAGAACTTCAAAAACGGTATAACCCCGATATCGGTAGCTCAGCATTTCGGATACAGTCAGAGCTACATATCAAGGTACTTCAGCAGCTCCTTTGGCACAACACTGTCGCGCTATCTCACGTCTGTGAAGCTCAGGAATGCGATAATGCTGATGCACGAGGGTAAGCACGATATAACCTACTGTGCGCTCGAATCGGGCTTCGCATCTATGAGGACCTTTTACCGAGCATTTCATAATGAGTTCGGTATTTCTCCAACAGATATGATACGCGGGCATTCCGCCGTAGCTGATTAAACTTCCAGGTGGTAAAATGCAGATACAGCTTTCGGATAAATTCAATTATTCAAGAATATTAAGATTCACGATGCCGTCGGTGCTTATGCTTGTGTTCACGTCGATATACGGTGTCGTCGACGGCTTTTTCGTCTCGAATTTCGTAAATAAAACGGCATTCACTGCTATCAATTTCATATGGCCGTATATGATGATACTCGGTGCTGCGGGCTTTATGCTCGGTACGGGAGGCTCCGCGCTTATCTCGAAGATACTCGGAGAGGACGGAGGCGACTCGAAAAGAGCAAACAAGACCTTTTCGATGCTCATTTACGTTTCCATTGCGGTGGGAATAATATTAGCACTCACGGGTATATTCACGGTAAGACCGGTTGCGGCGCTTCTCGGTGCCGAGGGAGCCATGCTGGAGGACTGCGTGCTGTACGGAATCGTGCTTTCGATATCCCTACCGGCGTTCCTTTTGCAGAATATGTTCCAGAGCCTTTTCGTAACGGCGGAGAAGCCGAAGCTCGGCCTTTACGTCACGGTCATCGCGGGTGTCGCGAACATGGTCCTTGATGCGCTCCTTGTTGCCGTTTTCCCGATGGGACTTCTCGGCGCAGCACTTGCTACGGCTTCGAGCCAGGTTTTGGGCGGTATTATACCTTTGTTCTATTTTGCCCGTAAAAACGGCAGTTTGCTTCGTCTTGTGCCCGCGCTTCCCGATTTTCCCGCGCTCGGCAGAATATGCTTTAACGGCTCGTCTGAGCTGCTTTCAAATATATCCATGTCGGTTGTCGGTATGCTCTATAATGCTCAGCTCATGCACTATGCGGGAGAGGACGGAGTTGCCGCCTACGGCGTGCTTATGTACGTGAACTTCATCTTCATCTCGGCATTCATAGGCTATGCCGTGGGAATATCTCCCGTTGTCGGCTATCATTACGGTGCGGGCAACACCGATGAACTTAAAAGCTTAAGGCGTAAGAGCACGGTGATCATTCTCATAACGTCTGTCGCTATGTTCGCGCTCTCCGAGCTTCTTGCGTATCCGCTTTCGTATATGTTCGTTGGATATGATGAGGCGCTGCTCAATATGACCCTTCGCGGCTTTACTATATATTCCTTCTGCTTCCTCTTCGCGGGGCTTGCGATATTCATTTCCTCGTTCTTCACCGCCTTGAACGACGGTCTTACATCGGCTATTCTGTCCTTCGCAAGAACGATAGTGATACAGGTGGCAGGAGTTCTCTTACTTCCGATATGGCTCCACCTCGACGGAATATGGCTCTCGGTGGTCATATCCGATCTGCTCTCGATGCTTCTCGGAATTGCCTTCCTGTTGGCGTACAAGAGAAAGTATAGCTATTGATTTTTTGAAAAAACATTTCTAACTAAAAAAGCAGACAACCCTTGCGGTTGCCTGCTTTCGCTATTTATTGTAAAGAAATATTTTCAATTTTTGGCTTTTGCTTTTGATAAGTATAGCATAGAATATGATGGCTATTGCGGGGAAGAGCGCACCTATAAGTATTCCCGCTCTTAGTCCGAGCTCGTCGGGAGTCATGGAGAGCGAGGCGGCAAGCTCTGTATTGAGGCTTAGCGTATCGGCTATCGCGCCCACCATCTGCGGACCGAGAGAAGCACCGAGGTCTCCGCCCGCCGCCATGACGGCATAGACGAAAACTCCGCCCGTCGGTATCCTGTCAGACGCCGCTATAAGCGTTCCCGGCCATAGCATAGATGCCGCGAGTCCCGTAAGAGCACAGGCAATAAGACCTACTATACTGTTGGGAGAAAGTGCCGCAACAAGATAACATATCACAGCACCGATAGAGCCAAAGAGAAGTATGCGCTCGGGAGACCTTCCGAACTTGGTATATAGCGTTCTTCCGAGGCCGAGCATTGCCGCAAAGAGCGTCACTCCGAATATATCACCGTATATCTTATCGACTCCGAGCGCACCCTCGATGTACGAGGATGCCCACTGCGACATGGTACATTCGCTAGCACCGCCCAGAAATATCGCGATGATACAGAGTATAAGCGTAGGGTTCTTTAAATGCTCTATAACACCGCTGACGCGCTCTGGTGTCTTAAGCTCGGGGAGCTTTGTACCGATGAAAAGTAAAGACGCGGTAAGCGGTATCAAAGAACAGATAAGTACGAGCAGCTGCCACATATTTATGGTGAAGAAAAGAATAAAGAAGGACACGAGCGGTACGACGAACACAACGCCCCATGCATATACGGAGTGGAGCTTCGATACCTCTCTGTCGGGGTCATCCGCAGGGATAGCCGCGATAACAGGGCTGATAAGCACCTCACCGAGACCGCCCGAGGCAGCGTATATCACCGTACCGATGACAAGACCGACGTAAGGTGCACTCGGGAAGATGACGGGAGCGAGAGCAAATATCGCGAGTCCTATAACGGTCAAGACGGGTGTCAGCTTCAGTGTCATGGAAAAGTTGAATTTATGTGAGAAAAACGAGAATATCAGGTCTACTATAAGCTGGGTCGAGAAGTTGACGAGCACCAACAGACCGAGAAGCGCGTAGGATATGTTATATAGGTCGTGGAATCCGAGAAATAATATAGGCGCGAGATTCGCGACGACGGACATTGAAACGTTGGTTATGTAGCAGGCGAGCTTCAGCCGCCCGTAAGAATTGATTCTAGATTGCATAATCACCTCGTATTTACTTCAAGTATTCTAGCACAAGGAAGACGCACTTGCAAGTGCTTTTTCAAAAATAGCGAGAGCTTTTATTGACAGCCGTCCACGGTAATGGTAAAATAAATTCAGATAACAAACGGGAGGTAATTATGGACTTCAAAAGGCTGAAGGAGGCGGTATTTTACCGTCTGTCACACAGGAAGTATGAAAGAGGCGGTCTTAGTGCTGAGGAGCTTTCTTCGATTTCAGAGGCATTCGGTGAGGTCAAGCCTCTTTACAGTGATATAAGAACCGAGCTTAAGCTTGTAACAAAGCGCGATATAAGCTCTCTTATGCCCTGGCTTCCCGAGGATGCCGTTGCGATATTCTCGGAGGAAAAGGATGGATATCTTGAAAACGTCGGCTTTATGCTCGAGCAGGTAGATCTTCTCTTGCAGTCCCTGGGCATCGGAGCCTGTTGGGTAGGGCTTGCCCGTGTTAAAAATAATTCGCTCATTCCCGCGGGAATGAGCTATGTGATACTTCTTTCCATAGGTCGCACGAAAGAAAGCATGAGAGAGGGAGCATCGGGCTTCAAGCGCAAAGCACTCAGTGATATATCCGACTCTGCTGACCCGCGTCTTGAGCCTGCGCGCCTTGCACCATCGAGCGTTAACAGTCAGCCGTGGTATTTTGCTTTGTGTGAGGGCGGATATCATGTTTACAAGCGCAACCTTGTTCGCACGAAGGGGCTCGCGAGGATGAACACCATAGACGTAGGAATCGCTCTCGCCTGCCTATACGTATGCCATCCTGAGAGCTTCTCTGCCGTGAAGTATGAAGGTGCTCCGGAGCTTGACGGTATGACATATATCACTACTGTATCGCTTTAACGGATAACACAAAAAACACACAAAAAAGGATGAAAAAACCTCTTGACATGAGTGAGCGTATATGATACAATCGATGTATAGATAGAGGCGCATTGAACGAATAGTACCGTATGTTAGAGCTCCCAAGGCTTTACGGGAAAGGCGTCAGTGCCGAAGCTGCACCGTGGGAAGGTGCTTGCTGGCAGTGCGGAGAATATCCGTCCTGTTGTCGCAGTGATGCGGAGGGCTATCACATAAGGACGCTTTTTCGTTGTTGTGTTGGGTAGCCTCTCGGCTATCCTTTTTTAGTTTACAATACGGACAAAACGTCGGAGGTTAATATGAAAAATACTGTATTTACGGGTGCCGCGACCGCGATAGTCACCCCTCTTAACGAAAACGGAGTAGATTACGAGCAGTTCGGAAGACTCATAGACTGGCAGATCGAGGCGGGCATAGATGCTATCGTTGCCGTCGGCACGACCGGCGAGGGCTCTACTCTCGATGACGACGAGCACAAGGAGGCTATACGCTTCTGCGTTGAGCGCGTAGCGGGCAGAGTACCTGTTATAGCAGGCACGGGCTCGAACGATATTGCATATGCAATAAGCCTTACTGAATATGCTTGTGAGGCAGGTGCTGATGCAATGCTTCTCGTTACACCCTATTACAACAAGGCAACGCAGAGAGGCCTCATCGAGTCCTTCCGCGCCATTGCGGATGCATCGACAAAGCCTTGTATACTCTATAACGTGCCCAGCCGCACGGGATGTAACCTTTTACCCAAGTCTGTGGCGGAGCTTGCCGACCACCCGAATATCGTAGGCATCAAGGAAGCATCGGGCAATATTTCGCAGATCGCAGAGCTTGCCGCTCTTGTCGGAGATAAGATCGATATCTACTCCGGCAACGATGACCAGATAGTACCCATCCTCTCTCTTGGCGGTAAGGGCGTTATCTCTGTTCTATCGAATATAATGCCTAAGGAAACGTCGGATATGTGTAAGCTCTTCTTCAATGGAAAGATCGCTGAGGCAAGAGAGCTTCAGCTGAGACTTCTTCCTCTTGTAAATGCGCTATTCTCAGAGGTCAACCCCATTCCCGTAAAGGCGGCAGTTTCCGCTATGGGATATTGCGAGAACTATCTGAGACTTCCTCTTACAAAGATGGAGCCCGAGCACGAGGCAGTGCTTCTCGACCTTATGAGAAAAGAGGGGCTGATTTAAAGCCACTTCTCGGGGATAACCGGGTTATTTATTATGAAAGGTACCCTTTTGGGATAGATTATGAAGATACTTATCAGCGGAATTTCGGGACATATGGGCAGAGAGCTTGCTCTTCTTTGCGATGACGGATACAGAGGCGCCGAGCTCGCACTCGGTGTTGACCGCGCAGAGGGGCAGTACGGCGCAGCCCCTATATACAAGGGTTTTTCCTCGGTACCCGAGAGTGCTTCAATAGACTGTATAATTGATTTTTCACACCACACGGCAGTCGGGGAGCTTATCCCGTTTGCCGTCGAGCGCCGTATCCCTACGGTCGTTGCTACTACGGGACACACCGAAGAGGAGCTTGCAATAATAAGGTCCGCAGCAGAGGATATACCTATATTTCACAGTGCTAATATGTCGCTCGGCGTTGCGCTTTTAGTCGAGCTTGCGCGCACTGCGGCACAGGCGATGCCCGATGCCGAGATAGAGATCATTGAGAAGCATCACAACCGTAAGCTCGATGCTCCGAGCGGTACTGCTCTTATGATCGCGGACGCGATTATCGGGGTACGCCCCGAGGCTTATACCAATCTTGGCCGCTCCGGACACGGAAAGCGTGAGAGGGAAGAGATAGGTATACACGCGGTAAGAATGGGTAATATAGTAGGCGAGCACGAGGTGATTATCGGCACGCCGAGTCAGACTCTGACGCTTAAGCACGAGGCTCACAGCCGTGCGCTCTTCGCTGAGGGGGCGATAGCCGCTGCGGCATTTATAGTAACACGCGAGCCGGGTCTATATGATATGAACAGTCTTGTCGCGGGCAGCACCGAGAGTGCTAAGGAGCTTGTGTAGTTGATTTGGAACAGGAGGAAATAATATGAAAATTGCAATTTATGGCTATGGCAACCTCGGCAAAGGGGTCGAGTGTGCAGTTAAATACAATAAGGATACGGAGCTTGTCGGTGTGTTCACAAGGCGTGCTACCGAGAGTGTAAAGACCGTCAGCGGAGCTCCCGTTTATTCGGCGGCAGATATCGATAAATTCAAGGATGAGATCGATGTTCTCGTTATCTGCGGAGGCAGTGCGACAGATCTTCCTAAGATGACTCCCGAGCTTGCATCACGCTTTAACGTTGTGGACAGCTTTGATACTCACGCTGAGATAGCCTCGCATTTCGAAAATACAGACGGGGCGTCAAGGCAGGGCGGTAAGCTTGCGCTTATCAGCGCGGGCTGGGATCCCGGTCTCTTTTCGATAGCAAGAGTATACGCATCTGCGGCGCTGCCCGAGGGATCTGATTACACCTTCTGGGGCAGAGGAATCAGCCAGGGTCACTCTGATGCTATCCGTAGGATAGACGGTGTCGTTGACGCAAGACAGTATACCGTTCCCATTGATGCGGCGCTGAATGCCGTAAAGAGCGGTGAATGTCCGATACTCGGTGTAAGAGATAAGCATAAGCGTGAGTGCTATGTCGTAGCAGAGGATGGCGCGGATCTTTCTCGCATTGAGCGCGAGATAAAGGAGATGCCGAACTACTTTGCCGACTATGACACGACCGTCACCTTTATCAGTCTTGATGAGCTGAGGAGAGAGCACTGCGGAATTCCTCACGGTGGTAGCGTTATAAGAAACGGTAAGACCGGCATTGCGGCCGAGAACACGCATACTGTTGAGTTTTCTCTGAGGCTCGACTCTAACCCCGAGTTTACGGGAAGCGTTCTTCTCGCGTATGCCAGAGCCGTGTATAGGATGCACGAGCGTGGCAGAACGGGCTGCGTGACGGTGCTCGATGTTGCGCCTGCTGATCTTTCGATATACTCTGCAGACGACCTTCGCAGACATATGCTGTGATAAATATTGTAAATAATAATTGTCAAATTTGGGTATAAAGACTCATTTTTATGCCATAGGAGATAATCTTGATAACAAAGAATAAGATGATTTGTGAGAACCTCGACAGAGCTTCTGACGGTGAGCTTACTTTCGCGGGTGTCAGGCTTTCTACGCTTGCCGCCAGGTATGGAACACCGCTTTATCTCTATGACGAGGACAGAATCAGAGAAAGATGCCGAACCTATCTTACCGCGATTCGTGAGAATTTTGGTGAGGGTGCTAAAGCACTCTATGCGTCTAAGGCCGCGTGCTTTAAGAGGTTATATGAAATAATGCGCGAGGAAGGTATGGGTATTGACGTTGTCTCCTCGGGTGAGATATATACCGCTAAAAGGGCGGGATATCCTCTCGAGCGCGCATATTTCCATTCAAATAACAAGACCGATGCGGATATCGTCTACGCGATGGATAACGGTGTCGGATATTTCGTTGTAGATTCGACCGATGAGCTTCTTGCTATTGACGAGATCGCAAGAGAGCGCGGTATTCGTCAGAGGGTGCTTCTCAGAATAACCCCGGGTATTGACCCCCATACATATGCTGCTGTCGCTACGGGCAAGGTCGACTCAAAGTTCGGCTCGGCAATTGAGACGGGACAAGCCGATGAGATAACGGCACTCGCTCTTTCGCTTGGGGGTATAGAGCTTCGCGGCTTCCACTGCCACGTAGGCTCTCAGGTCTTTGACTCGGACGTCTATCTCCGTGCAGCCGAGGTAATGCTCGACTTTGTTGCGAATATCTACCGTACAAAGGGGTATCTTGCCGATGAACTCGATATCGGCGGCGGCTACGGTGTCCGTTATATCGAGAGCCAGCCTGAGATAGATATTGCCGCTAATATCAAAGAGGTTGCAGACTTCATGAAGTCGTACGCAGCCTCGCTCGGTATCGCACTTCCTGCGGTTGCCTTTGAGCCCGGCAGAAGCATCGTTGCAGATGCGGGTCTTACGGTGTATACCGTGGGCTCTGTCAAGCGTATCCCCGGATACAAGAGCTACGTTTCTGTGGATGGCGGTATGGCGGATAATCCTCGATTTGCGCTCTACGGCTCCCCATATACCATCCTTCCCGTAATGCATGATCTTCCCGAGAATTCTGACGAGATAGAGATATGCTCGGTTGTCGGAAGATGCTGCGAGAGCGGAGATATCATCCAGGAGAACGTTCCCGTCCCCCGTAACATCAAGCGCGGCGATCTAATCGCCTGCCTTACAACGGGAGCATATCACTACTCCATGGCATCAAACTACAACAGACTCCCGAAGCCCCCGATAGTAATGCTTAACGGTGGCAGAGATTACGTTGCAGTCAGAAGGGAAAGCTTCGAGGACCTTTCGGCACAAGAGGTGTAATTTCTCGCGGAACTTCTCGATAACACCAATAACTGTTTACATATTTGTTGTTTTTTCTAAAAAAAACAGAGCCTTTCGGTGCTTGACCGAAAGGCTCTGTTTCGCTTTGTTATGTGTATGTATTTAAGTATTCACGCTTGGAATGAAGCAATGCTTTCAGGCATAATGTAACAAAGTTTTGGAAATACCGCACCCACTTACCTTGTTATCTCGGGCTTTGCATCTCTACCCATCAGCCTCGGCAGGCACTCTTTGACGTCGCAGCCCTCGTAGAGCACGCGATAAGCCTCGCGCGAGATAGGCATCTCAACATTGTACCTTTCGGCAAGATAATATACTGCCGCGGCGCTCTTCACACCCTCGACAACCATCTTTATCTCGTCCTCGGCTTCCTTTACCGTTTTACCTTGACCGATAAGGATTCCCGCACGTCTGTTTCTCGAATGCATGCTTGTACATGTCGCAACAAGATCACCGATACCCGACAACCCGGAGAAGGTTTCAAACTTAGCACCCATGGCAACTCCGAGTCTTGTGATCTCGGCAATACCTCTTGTAATGAGTGCTGCCTTCGCGTTATCACCGTAGCCGAGACCGTCGCATATACCTGCGCAAAGTGCAATTACGTTTTTGACAGAGCCGCCCAGCTCAACACCTATGATATCGTCACTCGTGTATATTCTGAAGGACGAGGAGTTGAAAATGCTCTGTATGTACTCGGCAACTCCCCCCTCGGCTGAAGCAACCACGTTCATCGTGGGCATAGCGAGTGCGACCTCCTCTGCGTGAGAGGGGCCTGACATTGCCGCAACTCTTGCGTTCGGCATTTCTTCCTTTATGACCTCGGAGAGCCTTTGCCTTGTCTCGGTATCAAAGCCCTTGGATATACTGACCACGACCTGACCTGCGTTTATATGGGAGTTCAGAGCGCGTGCCATCTCGCGTACGGTGTGCGACGGAGTTGCAAGGACTATAAGATCCTTGCCGCAAGCCTCACTAAGGTCGCTTGTAAAGCTGATATGTTCATCAAGAGCCGTACCGGGTAGGTATCTTTTATTCTCTCGCTCGAGCATCAGCTGCTCGGTAAATTCTTTTCTCCTCGACCACAAGGACACGTTGTGTCCCGAGCGCGCGAGAGCGACGGATATTGCCGTGCCCCAGCTGCCCGAGCCGATTACTGCTACATTTGCCATTGATATTCCTTTTTCGATTTTGTTGTTGTGTTTCAGAATGAATCGACCGATAATTGCGATTAATGTAAATAGTTAATTACAAAACTAAGGTGATTAGCACCGAGATTACCAATCAATATCGATGTCGAGTTCAGGGTAAGGGTTGATTTTCAGATGCTCTGCGGTTTTCTCACCCTGCATCTTTGCTGCCATGAAGCTTAAGAATTCAACGAAGTCCGGCAGCTTATGCCTATGCTTACCGGGGCGGAACCACGCCGCACAGTTATCCTCACATCCGAGGTAGCGATACGCTTCCTTTACGCCCTTGAAGTTCATCCATGCGCCCTTCGGGTTTATCCAATAGTCCTGCATGCCCTCACACTGAATATAGTATCTCGGCGCAGTCAGTGCACCGAAGAAGTGCATATCGTAAGGCAGCTTTTCCTCACAATGCTCGTATTCCTTGAGGTCAGGACCCATCCAGTGCGGGAAGGCGACGAGCATATCCGAGAGCTCCTCGGTCTTGCCGTGAGCACCGTAGCCTACCTCCTTAAGGCGGTAGCTGACCGCACCGTGGCAACCGCTGTTATTAGGACAAACGAATTTTATCCTCGTGTCTGCCGCCGCTGTAAGCATTACTGTCTTTCCACCGCGCGAGTGACCTGTGATACCGACGTTTTCAGCGTCTATCTGGGGTATGTATTTGAGAGCATCCATAACGGTCATATATCCCCACGCCCACGCAGAAATTGCGGTGAACCGCTTGTTCTCGGGATATATGTCGTATAGACCGCCGACACGGCCGAGGCTTTTGTCATCGCTTGCGAGCACAAGACGGTTAAAGCGCGCAACACCGAAGCCCATGCTTACCGCGGCATTTATCGTGTCGCTCTCGCAGTTCTGATAGCAACCGTCACCCGTCAGGAGAAGCGGATACTTAACACTTCCGTCGATGGGTCCCATCTTGACTGTAACGTCGAGAAGGAAAGAGAGCTGGCGTTCCTTTGATCCCGCAGTAATCTGATATATGTTAGGTCCCCCGTCTGTTTTCGGAGCGGTAAGTCGCATAACCTTAACTACCTCGGGTCTTGGCGGCATACCGCCGTACTCGATTTCGCATATCTTTTCGAAAAGCTTATCTCTGTTCGCGTACCACTCATCCGGGGTCATTCTGCTGCCGTCATCCTTTTTGAAAGGGTCGGGAAGCTTTCCGATTATTGTAACACTCATGCCGTTCTCCTTTGTTAGCAATTTGCCACTCTTGCTCAGGGGCCGATATACACCGTGCAATATTACAGTGAGCCTATATCCATTATAATGCCTAGGGGCGGTAAAGTCAACATTATAGGGTATAATTAAAGGACATTTACCTATTCGCCCACTTTTTTCCGCGCTTTGAGCGCGCTATCATATTTACGATCATAATCGCGCGAAAACGCCATAAAAACATCTTGACATCAAGTCTAAAGTGTGGTAAAATATAAAAAGCCGAGAGTTGGGAAAGTGATATATGATCAATGATTTTCCCGGCCGAAAAGGGGGTAGTTATGAAGTTGTCAGCAGCTACCATTTATGATAAGGAGCGCCTGTTGCGATTCAGCATATATTCTTCTTTGAAGAGAAGGGCTCTTTGGGTAATGCTCATCCTGTGTACTATTCTCGTGACTGCAATTTATTTCTATTTTGGATGTCCGAGTTTCTTTGACACGATTGGTTTGTGCTTCTTTCTGGTATTAGTGATAGACGGTGTGATCCTGTTTACGCACTTTGTTCTACCCAGTATAACAATTAAACAGTCGCCGTCTTTAAACGCAAGGTTGACGTACGATTTTGGTGTTAATTCCATCAAACTTGTGGTAGAAAGTCAGAATGCTAGCGGACAGAACGAGATTTTTTACACAGCAATTAAACAGGTTATGGAGTCCAAGGAGGATATTTATCTTTTTCTTTCCAACCAACAGGCTTACGTTGTGGACAAATCCGGTTTCACCGAGGGGAGCGCGGATGAGCTGGTTGCTTTTCTGAAAGAGAAGGGCGTGCCCTATAAAAAGTGAGGTGGCAGACTTGATGATTTCGGGTAACGCTGCCTCTGTATAACTCAAAGTTTAATTCGCAGAAATGCGATTTTATAAACTAAGCGGAGTATGCTGAAAGAGTCTGACTCAATAGTAAGCACCGTCTCGGGCGTTCTCCCCCGTGTAAAAATGGAGGACGAAAAACTTAATAAGCGGACGTGGCGGAATTGGCAGACGCGCTGGTTTCAGGTTCCAGTGAAGCAATTCATGTGGGTTCAAGTCCCGTCGTCCGCACCACGCGAGAACACCCCCGAATTTCGGGGGTGTTTTTGTGTTGTAAGGACGACGGGACTTGAAGGACGAGCGGTACAGAGCAAACAGACCTCCATCGTCACATAGTCGTCCTGCGCCTCTCGCCGGCTCACGGCTGGGACTCCTTGCTTTGGACGGTTTCGCTTCAATAAAAACAACATTTTAAGGTTGTTTTTATTTCGCTACCGGTGGACGTTTGCGACCGCGAGCGACCAAGCCGCGCAGTTCGCGGCGCGAGTCACAGTCCCGTCGTCGCATCCTCTTTTGATTGGTGCCACCGATGAGTAGGAATCTACGAATTTTCCGGTAGGACGAAGAGAAAAGAACGGATGAGAATTGTTGGACGAAAGCTTTCGCGTGGCTTGGTTATGGCTTGATTACCCAACTTCCGTTTTTCTTGCCGCCTACGCGCTCTATGATTCCGCGCTCTCTCATTGATTTTACAGCCATTTTTACTGTGCGGAGAGATTTGCCGATCATCTCGGCAACCTTGTCGAGCGTGATACGAGGATCAAGTCGGAGAATATCGATTATAGCATTTTCCCGTTTATTAACAACTGGTGCAGATTCTGTCGGTTCTTTGTAAGCGATGTGCATTTCTCTGTTAGAGAGAATATTATCTTCTCCGAGTAGAAGGTTGCGCAGGAACAGCTCTACGTAGTAGGTTGTTTCAGTAACGCCTTTTTCGCGGTTGTTATAGTTTGCTCTGACAAGTGAATTTCTGAAATACCATGAGTTTTCTGCAAATATATCATTAGTTACGTTAAAACCGAGCTTTGAAAGATACTTTATGAGGAAGACAGCAGTAGTTCTCGTGTTGCCCTCGCCAAAGATATGAATCTGCCAAAGGTTGGATATAAATCTCGCGACGTGCTTTATAACGTCTTCGGTAGACAGTCCTTTGTAATCGAAGTTCTTTTCTACACCGAAGTCGTATTCCAAGGTTTCACGCAGATTTATAGCGTTACCGTAAATGACCGTGTCACCATCAAGAACCCATTCGTCTTTTGTGATATTATAATCTCTGATTCTTCCGGCATGCGAGTATATCCCATCAAAAAGCCGTTTGTGAATCGTGGTGAATTCAATAGGAGAAAAAACAAATGATTTTTCAGATAAAATCTCGGCTATACGTACAGATACCATGTCCGCTTCTTCCGAACGCTCTGACTTAGCCTTATTCTCCTTATAATACGACGTTATAAGCTTATGTGCATCATCGAAGCTTATATTACCGTCAATGTGCTGCTCAGCGGTTTTTTTGAGGTATTCCGACGGCTCGAGTCCGTCAACCTTTTGCAGTCCTATTGCGGTCTTCCACGCGTAAGCTTTATAATATCTGGTTGGTTCTTTTTCTCCCTGATATTCTTCAAAGATTTCGTCTTTCATATGAGACTCCGAGTTTTAATTTTATATATCTATTATAGCACATTTCTCTTTAAAGTGCAATGCTTAAAGTGCAAGTTTTTTGTTTTTTGCACTTAAAAATTGCACTTTAAAATCTGCAGTTTTAAAATCGCTCTTCTTTGTTTAAATAATTTTTTGCCATTATCCCTATCAAAAACAGACGTAAAAGGCGGGTTTTCGGGGACGAAAACTCGCTACAATCGCCTGTAAAAGTATTTGAGGGATACTTGCCTTATCCCGCACTTATTTGCAATACGCGGTGAATTTCAGTCTGTTTCACCTTTTTACCCGTAGGTAATGATTGTGGAGAAAACACAACAAAACTATTGAAATCGCTTGATTTAATTGCGTTTCTATGGTATACTAAACACAGAATAAAAGGAGTGTTTTTATGGAAGAGAATCTATTTGCCTTGAGTTTGAGCAAATGTCAAAAGTTAATTGATGTAATGCTGGAATATGAAAATAACGAAGGAATTTGCGTTGTATCTCAAACAGAGTTGTCAAAAAGGTTATCTTTAGCGCAGACAAACATAAGCAACGCTATTAAAAAAGTCAACGTTGAAGATTTATGCGTCGAGATGTTATATCCAGGATTTTATAAGGTTCATTATAAAAACTTGTTTGAACGCGGAACATTTTCATGCATATGGAATTTAATGTTAGATGCTCAGGAAGATTTCAAGCTCGTGTTTGAAAAAAATCAAATTATTGCAGATAGATATGGTTATAAGTTAAAGACTGTTCAAATGTTCAAATCTTATATAAAGACAGGTTGGCTAAAACACGTGACATAATTTCCACCGAGGTAGCGTTGCCATCAGGTTCCAGTGAAGCAATTCATGTGGGTTCAAGTCCCGTCGTCCGCACCACGCGAGAATACCCCCGAATAATCGGGGGTATTTTTGTGTTGGGGTGAATTATACTATCATATACCCAATATTATCTTGCCTCGGTGCTTACAGCACTGTATATGCCTTTAATAAACCTCTCTTAAGAAGACTATCCTTCCGTTTTCTACGGTGAAGCTATTGCTTCGCTCTCCCGTCTCTCTGTTTTCCCAGATGCCATTCAGGTGAAGGGCATAGGGCTTGCCGGTAAAGTTCGAGACGGTGAGATACTTCTCCTCGTTTACGAACATAGAGGCGAAAACGTTCTTCTCGATGGGTGAGAGGATATCCCTACAGTCGGACAGCTCTACGTAAACGAGGCTGTTCTCCTCGACCATGGGGCGGTAGAGTGCGAGGTAGTGCGACCAGACGTCGAGGTTCTCGGGCGCGTCGGGGATAGAGGACCAGAGACCGTAGACGTAAGGGCCGTTCGGGTGCTCCTTCATATATTCATACACCCTGTTGTGCCAGGCGCGCTTGCCCTCGGTGAGATCCTGATAGTACGTAACACCGGGGGCGTGTGCAGCCATACCTGTGAGCGGTCTGCCTCTCGCGATAAGAGGGAACTGTAAGAAGGGAACCGACTTCGCTACGTGGAAGTGATAATCTCCCTCTACTGCTGCCTCGAAATCGGGGCAGGGAACAACGTAGCCGTAGTAGTCCTTACCGGCACCGAAGTCTGCATTGGTCATGCTCTCACCGATCCATAGATAATCGTATACCTTGTCACGGCAGGCGGGCGCGAGATTGCTGTCCGCGTGGAGCTTATAGATGCCGCCTCTTTCTTTTATGCCCGAGTAAATGGTAGACAAGAGGTCCTCGATCTCGTAGCCGTAGGGAACGGTATATTCCGTTTCTCCTCTTGCGAGGGCGGCATCCTTGATCATTTGCTTTTTGTCATATCCCATATCGTTGTATATGCCGTCAAATCCGTAGGTATCAATGACCTCAAAGTTCTTCTCGATTATAAACTTGCGCCAATACTCGCTCTCCGGATTGCAGCGCAGATAGTTCATGTGCCTTGCAACGAGAGGAGAGTGGAATCTTACAAACTCGGGACGGAAATCCGGGTCGGTCACCTGAAAATATCCGGTTGAAACGTAGGGGATGATCTTTATGCCCTCACCGTGGCAAAGATCTATGAACTTCTTAAGCCCCTCGGGATCGTAGCAGGAATACTTATCTGCACCGTGCACTCTTGCCGCATCGTTCCAATCCTCGTGCAGCTGAATGAGCCCTACACCGCGGCGTGCCAGATCACGCACAAGCTCTACGTCATAGTCCGTGGGTGCGAAGGAGCCCTTGTAGGGATAGTCGGTAAGACTGTATACTACCTGTCCCGGCAGGTAATCTCTTATTCTCCGCCTCTTGAAATAGCTGCGGTTATTCTTCTCTGCCGTATCAATGTTGCGTAACCTTCTCTTGTGCTCTTCAAGTGTTAAAACCTTCATCACTTTCTCCTGCCGTCGAATATGCAAAATATTATTTACAAATTTCGCGTTTATTTATCTTTTTATGCTTGTTTTTTTGTTGCGGTTGAAAAAATATTACGCCTACTCCGAAAATGCTGTGAGCGAATTATTTACGCTATGAGCTCTCGTTATGCCCGTTCTTATTTTAATCTGTTTTCAAATATTTTCCGTTAATCACTGGTTTGGCAACGAAACGGTATGAGTGGCTCTCTTTTTGCTTCTGACAACCATTATATCACCTCGGGCATAGAAAGACAAGGATTACGAGAGAATATTGTGCAAATTTGATATTAGTTAAATCCGATTTTGTGCAAAATACCACCGCAATGCTAAAATATTATAATTTAAGGGCATATGTGCGCTTGAAAACACTCTGCACCCATTATATAATGAACTTGAAAATAAAGAATGCACTGCGTGCGAAAAGGAGATTTTTATGAAAAACAAGGTATTGAAGATATTACTTCTGCTTTTAGTTCTCTCCCTCGTTTTCGGTGTGCTGACTTCGACAGCTGCCGTAAGTGCCGATATTGGAATGACATTCGACGACCTCGTTGAGTACGAGACGGCAGAGGTCAGAGTGGCTCTTCCTCTTACCTACGAGGCAACCGTCAGGTTCGACAGGGATCAGGGTGGTAAGGGAGGTGTCATCCTCGGCTGCTATACCGATGATAAGACTTCGTGCTTTAATTTTGAGATCGGTGAGGGTGGTTCACCGCGTATCCGTATCATAGACGGCAGTGCCGTGAAGTACGACGTTGCGTTTAACAACGTAAGTGTTTATAACGGCGATAAGACCCATATCGCGATAACTCTCGATAAGGTGTCGGGTAATGCCTTCTGCTACCTGAACGGTACTCTTGCCGAGACGGTGAAGGCTACCATCCCCGCACAGTTCGATATCACCTCGGTATTCGCTCTCGGCGGTGACAATCTTGTCACCAATGCCGATTATTTCAAGGGTGAGCTCTTCGGTGTCGCGCTTTATAACGACGTGAGAACATCATCCGAGATCGCAACCGATGCTTCGGGTGGCAGTACCGCCACCGACGGATTGATAGCGGCTTATTCGCCACTCTCTTATGAAAATGAAAAGGCTGACGTTATGGTAACAGGCGATGCAAGCTACAAGATGACATATACCTGCGAGTGGATAAAGGACCTTCCCGCACCCGAAAGTTACTCACACTCCTTTGCGGTAATAGGGGATATACAGTCGATGACCTATTACTATCCCGAGCTTCTTATAAAGCAGTTCGAGTGGATACGCGATAACAAGGATGCAAGAAAGATAGCCTTTTCGGTAGGACTCGGTGACATAACCGAGAAGAACACGGCTGCCGAGTATCTTAAGGTCATCGAGGCGTACGATAAGATAGACGGGCTCGTTCCGTTCTCTATAATACGCGGTAACCACGAGAGAACGAGTGACAACTCTACCGCGATGTACGATGCTTACATATCCCAGGACAGATACGGCGACGAGATCACGGGATCTTATGACGGTACGATGCAGAATACCTACCGCATCATAAAGATCGGTAAGGTCAAGTATATGTTCATGAACCTCGACCTCAGCCTCACCGACGGTGCTATGGAGTGGGCGAACAGGATAATTGGTGACAATCCCGACTGTCACGTCATCGTTTCTACTCACGTTTATAAAAATATGAGCGGCTCGTATCTTGTCCTCGACGGCAAGTTCGGTGCAGAGAACAATCCCGAGGACCTTTGGGACAGAGTTCTCAGTCAGCATGAGAACGTTGTTATGGTGCTCTTCGGTCACTCTCCTAAGAATACACTCCTCACAAAGCAGCGCGAGGGCGTACACGGTAACGTAGTTACCGAGATGCTTATCAACCCCTCCGAGACCGACAAGGTGTACGGTGGCGGCGGCTTCGTTGCTATGTTCTACTTCTCCGAGGACGGTGAGCAGCTTGACGTTCAGTATTACTCCACCATCAAGGATGCATACTTCAAGAGTGAGAACCAGTTTCACCTCGAGCTCGACACACCCGGTGCCGTCGAGTTCTCGAGCGTTATCATGAACGTTGGCTCTGATGAGTCCGAGAGAAATCTCACCTGGTATGCACAGTACGATCTTCCGGGCGAGGTGCGCTACGGTAAGTCTGAAGACGGTACTCTGCCCGAGAGCTACCTTACCTCGGCGGCAGTCGCTTCAAAGGCTGTAAAGGACGGCTCCTACACCTACAAGGCTACCATGAAAAACCTCGAGGCGAACTCAACCTACGTCTATCAGCTCGTCGTCGGCGGTGTGGTCTCTGAGTGCTACACCTTCAACACCTACGGCATGGACGATGACTTCAAATTTGCCTTCGTAACCGACCCTCAGGTAAAGGAAAGTTCACATTCTGCGCTTTGGGATGACACTCTTGACAAAATACTCAACAAGTTTGGTGAGGTCTCACTTGTCGTATCTGCGGGTGACCAGACCTCGGAGCCATCGAGCGAGGACAACTTCGATTGGTTCATCTCGAAGCATCTCTCCTCACTCGCTATAGCGACCACGAACGGTCCCCCTCACGATAATTCCAAGCTTTATAAGGATCACTACAATCTTCCTAACCTCAGTACAAATTACGGTGTAAGCACTCCCACCTCGGACTACTTCTACACCTATAACAACGTGCTCTTTATGCACCTTAACGTAGAGGACAGCAATTACGATGAGCACATAAGCTTTATGGAGAATACCGTAGCCGACAACCCCGATTGCACGTGGCGCGTGGTGCTTCTTCACTTCTCCTTCTTCTCGGGCGGCAACCACAGCACCGACGGCTCGGTCAAGGGCTTCCGCACCGCACTTGCGGGCAAGTTCACCGAGCTTGGCGTTGACGTCGTTCTCAGCGGACACGATCACGTCTATACCCGAAGCAATATGATGAAGAACGGCTACACACTCTCCGGCGACACCGTGACAGGCGGTGCAGTCACCGATCCCACGGGTACTCTTTATATCTGCGGAACGAGCTCTACCGGCTCGGGCTGGTATAGTGTAGAGCATCACGATGACGATGCGTATATTGCAAAGAGCGAGGATGCCAACCGCAAGAGCGTTGTTATCTTCAGTGTCACCGAGGGCTCGCTTACGCTTAAGACCTATTTTATTGACGGTGCGACCCCCGAGCAGTACGACAGCTTCACCATAAACAAGACGAGGGACACCGTTCGCCTTGACAAGGATACCGATATGCTCGAGTTCCTCCAGGGAACTAGCCGTATACCGCTTGTAAACGCGTATTCCTACGATTCTGCTACCGTTAAGACGGTAGGCGGTTATTGGTCGCTCAGCACTGATGGCGGTTCAAGCTTCGAGAGCCTCGGTATTTCCTCTGCCGATACTATCCACGTGCTTCGTATCAATCCCGACACGGGCATATGGGAGCTTTCATCCGACGGCGGTGAGAGCTTCGTATCTCTCGGCATTTCTTCAAGGACCTACACCGTGAAGTATGTTACTCTCCCGGGTGCGGGCTTTGGTGATGCTACCGACCTTACCGCATTTGCACCCCGCCGCTTCACCTCACTCTCTCCCGATGCTCCCGAGCCCTGGATGCCTCGCGGCGAGCTCCGTCTGGGTAATCTCTATACATGGGATTGGGAATACTACCTCGAGGGCGGTGACGGCACACCCGTGACGGCTTTTGAGTACGGAAAGAGCTATATTGCTTATCCCTTATCGACCCCGATTCCGATCGCAAGCACCATTTACATAGATACTGTAAGCAACCCATCCGAATACACCTACACCTGGCGAGAGGCATGGGAGATCGTAAGCTCCTGCCCGCGTGAGAAGATGACGCTTCTGCTGAAGAACGATATTACTCTTACCGCTGACGATGCCGTCATTCTCTCTATACCCGTAAACCTTACGCTTGACCTCGGGGGCAAGAGACTCGACACCTCCGCCATAACTTCCGCGGTGAAATTTGGAGTAGGCTCGAACGGCTCGAGCTTTACTCTCGTCACCTCGGCTGACGGTGGTACGCTTAACGCAGGACTTAACAATCTTCTCGAGCTCGGATCCAACCAGGGCTCGACAATATCCGTACAGTACGGAAGCGAGGAAACGAGGCCCCTTACGGTCGAGTCCATCAGCTACCTAGTCTTTGCAAACGGAAACTTCAAGTACACCTCTACACTGAATCTCGCTATCTTCGAGGGAAGCTATACGGTAGCAAGAGGCGTAGTATACGTGTCCAACGTTTCAACGAGTGCAAGTAAAAATATCTATAAGATCAACCTTAAGGATGCGGCGTTCAGATTCTCGGGTGCCGATTCGGCAATAGTCCGCTCGAAGGGCCCGGCCTACTTTGCGAATGCTGCCAGCTATCTTTTAGCCGAGGGATGCTCCTTCACCGACACTAACAAGGCAGATCACTCATCCTCGAGATTTATTATCCGCGAGGATATCTGGTATGGCTCTATGAGCTTCACCGACTGTGACTTTGTCGGAATGTCCGTCGGCCGCGATTGTCAGGGAACGGCATATTCGAGCCCAAGCTCTATCACTGTAGGTAAGGGATGTACCTTCGTAAATTCTGCCACTTCATTTAACACGGGTAACCCCTTGTCCTTCATCTCACCTAAGGTGTCGCTTGCCGATGGATGTGTTCTTGTGCGCACGGATGAGCAGGGCTCGGCAGAGGTTATGTCGCTGGCGGATGCTGTTGAAATAACCTGGTATAACCCCATAGGATACAAGGAATATTGGAAGAGCGGTGTCACTCCCGTATACCTCGGTGATACCTCATTCACCGTAGGTGATGTAAGCTACTCTCTCGTTCTTACGGAGACACCCTCCGCAGCAACAGAGAACAAGGCGTACGCCTTCAGGAGCGATGAGGGCTATCTCTACAGATACGATGATGAGAACGGTGTGTGGCAGATATCCACCGATGGCGGTGATACCTACACTAATATCGGCGAAGCAGAGGCGGATCCCGAGGAGCCTATTGTCGGTTGCACCGTTACGGTTGACGCTGTGAGCACCTCTTATCCTCCGGATACCGACTTCAGAGACGTTCTGCAGACCGTTAACACCACGGCTCACGTAGGGAAGGTCATAAAGATCACGCTTGATGCCGATATGTCCTTCAAGACCGGAATTACCTACAACAGAGCGTCTACTCTTGAAATTGACCTCGGAGGACATAAGCTTACCTACGAGGCGGATGACAGATTTAAGGTTGGTGCATCGAAGCTCCACGTTTATTCTTCTTTGCCGGGCGGTGAGTTTATCTTCGGCGGTACCAAGGGCTCAGGCTTGCAGCCCAGCGGCGGAGCCGTTGTGTTCGGCAGTGAGGAATATAAAAACTATCTTACGGTAAGCACCGCAAACGAGATACTAAATCCCGCACAGACCGCTGACGGTAAGACGCTTCACTTTGAATTCCTCTATTGTACCGTCAACACCGGTGCAAATAACCTTCTGCGTATCAACGCGAAGGGTGCGGGCGCTATCACGCTCGAGATGAAGATCGTGGGATGTACCGTAACGGGTGACAAGAGTGTTCTGTGCTACAATTACAGTACAAGTCTTTCCGCTACTGCAAACGGCGGAGTTTGCAATGCAAATTCGTATATCGACATAGCCGATACCACCTTCGTTTGTACCGCTACCGATCCCCTCGGCTTCTTTGGAGGTCCCAACTTCACTGACCGCTACTTCGGTACGGTAAGCATTGTAGGCTCGACCTTCCAAAATTACACTCTTAACGGCGATCTCATCATTTCCGATGAAGCGCTCAGCTACAACACTTATTTCGATACTCTCGGCACGGATTACGATCCTCTTAAGGCTATCACCGTAGGTGAAAACTGCACGTTTATTAATTACGGTGATACCTTTACCGACGATAAGAGCGGCTTCAGAGCCTCTAACGTGTCGCTCGGCGAGGACTGCAAGCTCAGTGTGCTCGCTGACTCGGTAAAGACCGTATCGGGCAGCTACGGCTGCAGCGTGGAGATAGACGGCAACACCGTCTACTATCCCAAGAGCACCGATTTCAAGGACGTTCTTGCTGCTCTCGAGATCGATGCAAATACGGGTAAGGTAATAAATGTTGCGCTCAACGCAGATATGACGGCGGGCAGCACCATCACCTTCACATCGATAAAGAATTACGCCCTTAATATTGACCTATCGGGTCACAAGCTGACCGTGAATGCGGGCGGCAGACTCTCCTTCGGCGGCTCGGGCTTCTCGCTTAAGATCTACTCATCTAAGCCCGGTGCAGAGCTTGTATTCAGCTCGACTGACGATGCTATTCAGATGAATAACGGTGGACTTGTGGTCTTTGGCAGCGAGGAGTATAAGAACAATCTGACCGTGACCTCTCCAAAAGAGGTGCTTAACGTTGCTCAGATATCAAACGGCTCTGTCATTACTGTAAAGTATCTTTATTCCACCTTCAACATCGGCTCTTTCGGGCTTCTCCGTCTGAACGCCAAGGGCGCAGGCGTTGTAACGCTCGATGTCGAGATCACGGGGTGTACCGTTAACGGAGCTGCGAGAGTCATATGCTACAACTCCTCGTCGAACCTTAAGGCTGACGCAAACGGCGGTGTCTACTCGATAGACTCCGGAATTGCCGTTAAGGATACCCGGTTCAACTGCTTGTACGATACGCCTCTCGGCATATTCGGCCATGATAACTTCACCGACCGTTACTTCGGTACGGCAAGCTTCGTTGGTTGTACGTTCAATAACTACTTTATCAACGGCGATCTTATCCGCTCGGATGAGTCGCTCAGTTACAATACCTACTATGACTCTATTGCCGATGGCTACGATCCGAGAGGAGCTATAAAGGTCGGAGAGGGATGTGTATTTACAAGCTACGGTGACGGCTTCAAGGGTGATCTCTCTGACTTCAGCGCGAGCAACGTATCGGTTGCCGAGGGCTGCTTCATAGCCTACACCGATAATTCGGTTCTTATCCTCGATTCTTCGCTCCACGCTCTTTCAGACTGGAAGTCCGAGGACGGTAAGCACTGGCGTGAGTGCGAGAGCTGCAGCGACGGTGTGAAGCTCAACCTTGCCGAATGCAAGATGGATACGAGCGTAACTCCCGCGGTATGCACCTTATGCGGTGCCGTGGCAGAAGAGCCCGACGATCCCACTCATACTCACAGCTATACCGACGTAATAACACCCCCAACCTGTACGGAAAGAGGATACACGACCCACACCTGCGCAGAATGTGGTGACGTTTACGTTGATAGCTACGTTCCCGCTACGGGACACTCCTACGGTGATTGGACGGTAACCGTCACGCCCGACTGCACAAGCGATGGCACAAGAACTAAGGAGTGCTCGGTTTGCCACATTACGCTTAGCGAGACGCTCGATGCCTACGGCCACGATGAGATAGAGCACGGGGCAAAGGCTCCAACCTGTACCGAGGTTGGCTGGTATGAGTATGTAAGCTGCTCAAAGTGCGATTACTTGACCTATGAAGAGATCCCCGAAAAGGGTCACACGCTCACTGACGCCACCTGCGAGAGTGCAGCTACCTGTACGGTATGCGGTGCTACCGAAGGCACAGCACTCGGACATAGCTTCGCCGATGCAACCTGCGAGTCACCGAAGACCTGTACGGTTTGCGGTACTACCGATGGCACAGCGCTCGGACATAGCTTCACCGATGCGACCACCGAAGCACCCAAGACCTGCACAAGATGTGGCAAGACCGAGGGTGACAAGCTTCCCGACGAGGAAGTGATTGAGCCCCCATGCGAACTTCCCGAGGATGAGCACTACGATTGCACGGCTGACTTCTTTACCGTGCTTTGGAATGCAATAGTTAACTTCTTCCGCAGGATGTTCGGCATGCCCGAGCTTTGTGTATGCGGCAAGGAATTGTAACGTTATTGTAAATTAAAATTTACATCTACCCATCAAAACAGGTGGGAGAGCGGCTCTCAAAGCGAGAGCCGCTCTTTATATTTTGGGATAAAAATATACGACTGTCGGCTCGGATCACCCTCTTTAGAACGGCTTTTCTTTTGATTGTTGCATTATACTTTACTTTGTGGTATAATGAAACTATAAAGGGAAGTGCCAGGGGCTTCCATAATACATACGGAGGTTTATCAAAAATGAAAAAATCTACCTGCTTTATATTGATAATAGCATTACTTTTCGTCCCTGTTATGCTGACGGGCTGCGATGCTTTCGCTGGTATTTTCGGCACGGATGACGGGAATACACATACAAGCTCGTATGAGGCTATCACGGGAAAATTCTATCTGTACGAGGCTGCCGATGAAAGGGCGGAGTATATGAACACCTACTTTGATATCGACGGCTCCGAGGGTAACTTCACCATTAAGTATTACGAAAACGGAACTCTTAAAAAAGAGGGAGTATTCAAGAAGATAGTAACGCGTCCCGATAAGATCGGCTCTCACAGTGACAATCTCCATTTCAATCTGAAATGCGGTGATACCTACGAGCATATCTCCGCTTACACAGAGTGCTTTGAGCCTCTTGACCAGTTCAGGATAATAGATGAATACAGCGGCGGAGATAAAGAGATAAAGTACTTCTACTCCGAGCTCCCCTTCGTTCTTGGCACCTATGTAAGGGAGGGCGCAGAGTACGTAAAGGAGGCTGCCACCACTAACGAGCAGGATTACAGTATTCCCACGCTCGGTAATTATACCGCCGAGCTTAACGGCAGATATTCTCTCGATGAGGAGCATTACTTCTACTTCATCAGTCCGAGAGGCTACGTCGGCAAGGACGGACCCTATCTCGATTCCTATTTCCAGTATTATGCGCCCGGGCTTGATAAGCCTATTGAGGGCTTCGCACACGGAATAACCTACGAGGATTCGATAGCACCGCCCCGTGTATATTTTACCTACTCTCGCGAGAGCTTCTATTACGATTCGCTCGAGGACACCGAGAGCGCGCTGATGTTCGGCTATAACACCTTTAAGGATGATGACACCATGATAGACCACTACGGCTCGATAGATTTTTCCGATGGAGAGCTTAAGTCCTTCACGTTCGAGCATCTCTCCCGCTCCTGGACAGAGAACGAGTGGAATCAGTATATGAGCAACTCCGACTACAAGCTGCCCGATGCAATAATCTATGAATACGTAGGCGGAACGTACTCCAAGGGTTAAAGAGCCGATACTAACTTTGACGAAAGGAGCACTTGATAATGAAAAAGGCACTGTTTCTGTTTGTAATTTTAATATTTCTTTTCTCACTCTGCTCCTGCTTTCTGTTCGGTCATGCTACGACCCATCCTGATATGGTCGAATATACCGAGAAAGAAATATTAGAGGTAGCGAAAGGAAAATACGGTATTACCGAGTGGTTATTCACGGGTACAGAGCTTCACGGTGAAGCCGCGTACGATGCCGAAGGCAGCTTTTGCCTTGAATTTTACGATGACAGGTTCAGCACAGAGCTTGTCGGAGGTGACAATATCGAGTCAGCTATGCAAGCCTTTGCGGGCAAGAACGGTAATCACGATATACAGGGGATGTACTCACGTTTTCTCTGCTGTATTGCTCTCGGTAAGTGCGAGGACGGCTCCTTGAAATTCGTCTATTACAACACAAACATACACAAGGATGCGGAAATTGCCGATACGATCGGTGCATCCGATTACGTCTTTGAGGTATCACCCGAGGAGATCGCAAACGAACTTTTCACCGTAGACACGGAATGGGGTGATATGCAGGATTTCCTCGATGAATTCAAGGATTTCAATCCCCAAAGCCTTGTGTACTCGGGAGAGCGTTTGATAGTAAGGCGCAGCCAAACAACGTACAGCTACGTTGATATTGAGTTCTATAAGGAAAACGGTGAGGTCGTTTACGATCTTTGTTATATTAAGGACGAGGATGCGCCTGAGGAGAAGCGGATAGTTTATTCCACGTCTGAGCGCTACGGCGTGATTTATAATTATTACGGTGCGGATAAAACGCAGTATTTTGACATTACTCAGACGGTCACTCAAAGCCCCGATGAGCAAAACGTTATGGTGCTTCGGGGCAGCGTTGAGGTAAAGCCCATTGACGGTACTGTGCTTTATTCGGCAATAGGCTATAAGGTCAGCCATCAGGAATTAAACGACAGGGGCAGGATCGTTGAGGCTGAGAGTTGGGATCAGGTCTATGATAAATTGAGCTTTGAAAGAGGCTACGGCATTAACCAAATAGACGGTGTCGATCATACCGAAACTGCGAGATTTAGCGTATACGATTTCTACATTTTCTATGAAAAGAACAGGGTAGAACAGAGGGGAAGCTAGGATGAAAAAGCTTATATCTATACTCTTGATTTTATCCCTTGCGCTCTCGCTCTCCGCTTGCAAGGCGCCCGAGCCGAAGGATATAAGCTGTGAGGAAATTATAGCGGCTTACGAGGATGCAGGATACTCCGTTTTATACCACGGTCACGAGAACGATACAGTTTATAACGATCTCGGTCAGTACTGTTCCTTTGAGATTCGCGATCCCGATAACGAGGATAACTATATGTACGTTCATCGATACTTCGACGTAGAGGATGCCAAAAAGGCAAGCGAGGAAGAGCGGTTTAACCCGATCCTCTGGCTTTTCTTCGGAATATTCGGTGAATGGCGCTGGCTTCATACGGGAAGATACGGTGATCTTACCTATTCAACCTTTGATAGGAAAATGATCGAGCCCCTCGAAGAGCTTATGAAATAACTATATCGTTTTTGTCGATTCGAGAGGGACTCGAATAAAAGCATAACGAAGTGAACTTGCCGCATAAACGGAAATAATTATTGTCATTATCACGCTTTTTGTAAAAAAATCCAACTAAAAAAAGAAAAGGTCTGTCTTGAACTTTGTCAAGACAGACCTTTTTTCAAATAATGAAATCCCGCGACCTTCAGTCGCGCGAAGAAATCTTCACTGCGTTCAGAAGAAATCCGCCTTCAGCGGAAGAAGTCGAAAACTTTGTTTTCGGTTAGAATTAAATCCACCCACCGCCGCAGCGATTTCATCCGAGCCTTGGCGAGGAT
>JAFVZL010000017.1 GCA_017508195.1 Clostridia bacterium
AAAGAGATAACAAATCGGTTAGTAGCCGAAATGTTATCTCTTTTTCTGTTAGTGAAGTTTTCGCTACCGCGAAAGTGAAGTTGCTATGCAGTGAAGTTTGTGCTACGCACAAGTGAAGTTAAGTTTGCCCTTAACTTCGCCGTTAGGCGAAACTTCACTCACAAAGTGAACTTCACTATCGAAGATAACTTCACTTGCCCGTAAGGGCAAACTTAGTTTTAGCGTGTTCTCCGTTAAGGATAACACGCTAATGTGCCTCTTCCTTTTTTTGTATAGAGGGTCGATCGATCACAGATCAAAGCTTTACAGGCTTGCCGGTCGAGATACTCTCATACACCGCCAGCATAGCGCGTATGGTATTCTTGTGCCAATCGAGATTGATCTTAGGAGTTTTCTTGTTCTCGATATTATCAACGAACTCATCGATAAGACCGATCCACTCATCAAAGTAAGTGTACTGAACGGTATAGGAGTTCGTGGGCGCACCGTTGTGGTAGGTGTTCGGACCGAAGCAGTCAACGAGCATACTGCCCTTAGTGCCGTGGAGCGCGAGGTTTACCTCCATTCTCTTGGGGAAACGCTCCCATCCGGGTGCGGGAACCTTAAGTCTGTGCTCAAGGCGCGACCAGCTCGGGTCGAGCGAGAAGATAACTCCGTTCTTCATTCTTCCGACAACGGCAAGCATATCCTCTACCTCGATATCACGGCGCATATTAGGCGCAACCTTAGCAAATATAACGTCGAACTCGGAGCCCGTCATCTCACGAACGAGGTCGAAGATGTGGGGATGGTCGCAAAGCGCACCGCCGCGGAACTTCTCGCTGCCGCCGCCTACGGGTACTCTCTTACCGAAGCTGAGCTCGGGTACACCCTGCCAGGGGAACGCCCAGACGGGGCTGAGTGTGATGTTTGTAGCGCAGAAGGACTCGGTCTCTCCGAAAGCGCCAGCCTTAGCAAGCTCCTTGGTACGGATAACTACGGGATTGTAGTGGAGCTCGAGCTCGATCTGATAGGTGATACCGCTCTCCTTAACGAGTCTTTGCATCTCGGCATACTCGTCCATATCGAAGGTAGGCACCTTCATAGAAAGAATATTCACGCCTCTCTCGCAGCAAAGACGGACCTGTCTTAAATGCTCGCTGTTTTCGCTCGCGATAACGACCGCCTCGATCTCGGGATGTGCATCAAGCATAGCCTCTTCGCTGTCATAGTAGGGGATACCCGAAACGGAATTGAGGAAGATCTCCTTTACCTCCTCGTTCGCGGTAGCTACTGCTACCCACTCGAGCTTGGGGTTATTC
The DNA here is from genome assembly GCA_017508195.1 of Clostridia bacterium. Classification (GTDB taxonomy): domain Bacteria; phylum Bacillota; class Clostridia; order Oscillospirales; family CAG-272; genus UBA1740. The sequence continues at coordinate 1,302 of JAFVZL010000017.1, forward strand.
TTAAGAACATCATAATACTTTCTGGTATGACCGTGTGTCATACCCATCATAGCAACCTTTAATCTCTTCATTTTGTCAACCCACCTTTACATTTTCAAGCTTTTCGAGAGATACCTTAGCACAAGCAACTACCTTGTCGAGAAGAGCCGCCTTGCGTGCAGACTCTGCTCTGTAGCCCTCGTCCTTCGCAAGTCTGAACGCGGTGCGGATTCTCGCAACGTCGTCCTCCGAATATCCGAAGAGCTCGGCGTCAACGTCCTTGTAGGTCTCCTTATTCTCACCGAAAAGATATATCGACTGCTGAGGAACCTGAGTATCAACGACTCTGTCACAGGCAACGCCCTCGACACAGATGATCTCGTGCTTGTCAATGTCGCCCTCACCCTCAGCAAGCGTTGCAGCAAGCTCGATAGTCGCGATGGTGCCGTTAGCACAGGTAACAATGCAGTTCATCGTTCTCTCACCGCCGATCGCAAAGATCTCGGTAATATCGCTGTTCACGGTAAAGCTGAGTATGCCTGCCTCGCGCCAAAGAAGCGACCATATATCACTTCCCTGCTTAGCTATATGCGAGATGCGGTAGGTGCAAGCATCTCCGAGCCTTCCGCTCATATAAATGTTATAAAGCTCGCTGATCCTGCGCTCAGCCTCCCAGAAGAGGAGCTTATACTCTCCGTTTGCCACGGTTGCAGAAGCGCCGTCGGGAGAGATAACGGCATCCTCGTCTACCGTGTATTTGCTCAAAAGCAGATCCAGTCCTTTTTGCATAATTGCCTCCTATAATAAAAATAGTATTATTACACCTCTATTCTAGCACCCATTTACTGATAGATTAACCTATAAAACGGCACAAAAAGGTTTATTTTTCGAAACCGAAAATCTGGAAAACCTACTATTTTTACAGTTTTCGGGTTGACAAAATGAGCAATGTAAGCTACAATAGGCTTAGTAAAGCCCCGGGGAGGCAGCTATGATAACCGACAAAAAGATATCCTACAATATAGTATCCGTACTGAAGCTGCACTGGGATAGCGGCAGTGCCGAAGCAACCGACAGACCCTATCACGCTCTTTCAATACGCCTTGACGGAGAGGCGGAGTTTGAGTCTGGAGATGAACGCTACGCCGTATCGCGCGGAGATATTATCTATGTACCCAAGGGACAGAACTACCGCATCACCTCTAAAAAGAGCGAGACCATTATAGTCGTTCACTTTGATATAGCAGATAACGAGGAGCGCGGATTTGAGGTCATCACTCCCGCCAGCCCCGAGATCATGACCGACCTCTTTATTAAAATGCACTCTGCGTGGGAGCATAAGCGTGTCGGATACGAATACCGTGTCGAGTCGCTTTTTGCACGCGTTATGGAGGGACTTGTCGCAGAGGCGTTCAACCGTAGGCACGGAATCAGAGCCGACCTCTCTACCCTGCTCGACTTCATACATACGAACTTCCACGATCCATCCCTCTCTGTCGCATCGCTCGCGAAGCGTATCAGTGTCAGCCCGACCTATCTACGCAGACTCTTCAACGAAAAATTCGGTGTCAGCCCTATAAAATATTTGACACGCCTACGCATTGACCACGCAAGAGCCCTGCTGGAATCGGGCTACTACACCGTTGAGGCCGTGTCGAGAATGTGCGGATACAGTGACCCGAAATATTTCTCAACCACTTACAAAAAGCATATCGGCACATCCCCGAAGGGAACTGTACCGAACGGTGGAAGGTAAATTGCGCTCCTGAAGTTCTACCATTTCAACCTTTCATCAATAATAAGACAAGAGCGAGGCTATCTTTCGATAACCTCGCTCTTTTCACTTGTGTCGGGACAGCTTGCCGTGTCACAACTATCATTAAAAACCAAACACTATTCCATTCCGAGAAGGTATGAAGGGCTGACGCCAAAGATTTGGGAAAGCGCAGCAATTTCGTAATCGGTAACAAATCTTGTGCCTATCTCTATTCTGGATATGCTGTCACGTTCAATTATGACACCCATTACTTGCAGCCTCGCTGCGAGCTGTTCTTGAGAAAGCTTCATCCGCCTTCTCGCCTCGTGTATTCTTTCACCCGAAATATTCTTTCGACCGCAGAAATCGTATATCTTCATAGGCACCCCTTTTTTGTGTTAAAGTTTATAATTTACTTGACTTTAACATATTTTGGAGTTATAATTGTGTTAAAGATAAGAATAATTACTTTTACTTAAAAATTACGGAGCAGCAATGAACAAAATTGGAATAATAAAAGAATTTGACGGGCTTGGGCGGCTTGTTATCCCCAAAGAGCTCAGAGAGCGTTATCTTACCGAAAGAAAAGTTGAAATTATAGCAACCGAAGAAGGGATATTACTTAAGGATCCCGAGTATGTACTCGCTAAAAAAAGCGAAATTGAAGCAATTAAAACCAAAAATATGTAACGTTATTATCCGCCTTCTGACGATTATAATGATTATAGAATGTCGAAAAGGCGAAAAAAGCCTTTTCGCGGCTGATTCGTCAGCCGTTCAAAAAGCCAAAAGTGGCTTTTTGCATCTATATCATTGAAACAGAAATCGACAAATTTCCATCGCGAAATTTGTTCGCAAATCTCAGATTTGCGGTCGAAATTTATTAATTTCGACTTTCGATTGTCGTTAT
>JAFVZL010000004.1 GCA_017508195.1 Clostridia bacterium
ATCGAACCGCTGTTACAGCCGTGAAAGGGCCGTGTCTTAACCGCTTGACCAACGAGCCGCGAGTGGTAGCGGATGTCGGATTTGAACCAACGACCTGCCGGGTATGAACCGGACGCTCTAGCCAACTGAGCTAATCCGCCATATTTTAATGGCTTTCACCAAATCTCGCTTGCATATTATACCATAATAAAATATAAATGTCAATAGGAAAGGAGAAAAAAGTTTCACTCATGGATAAGTGCTGATATCGCCTTGACAAATATTATATGCGAGGGTATAATTAAAATACCAAACATGGAGAGAAAAACATGAAAAATAAGATCCTTACAGCGGTGTTCGCTCTTACGGTCGCATTGCTTATTCTGACCGTTTCGATCGGTTTACCAATATACTTCCGTCCGTTTTATTATGCTCACATAGACGGACTTCATCTTCCCGAGAGAACAGGGTATAGCTACGATACAATAAAGGCGGCATACGATGAGATGCTGGACTTCTGTATATACCCGTGGGCAGAGTTTGGTACCGGTGAGCTGCCTTATTCAGAATCGGGGGCAAGCCATTTTGCCGACTGCAAGGGATTATTTATACTGAACGGGGTCGTGCTTATATTATCCGCTATCGCGCTTGTAGTGCTCATTGTGCTTTTGAAAAAAGGCGTGTTTGAGCTTGTACGTCCATTTGGGTTTGACGCCACCTTCTTCTCGGGGGCAGGACTGCTCACCGTCTTTTCGGTTATCGCGCTTCTCGCATCTGTTGATTTCAGTCGGGCGTTTGTGATATTCCACACGCTCTTCTTCCCGGGGAAGGATAACTGGCTGTTCAACCCTTATACCGATAAGATCATTCTGGTGCTCCCGCAGGAATTCTTTATGAACTGTGCGATACTTATTGTATCGTCAATAATTCTCCTCTCACTCACCTTTATCATTCTTGGAATAATCGGAAAGGTTAAGAGAGCAAGAGCATCATTGGATGTAGATAGCGAGGCGTAACAACCGTTTTATTGCAAATAAAAGCTGACATTTCTTGTGAAATGCCAGCTTTTTTCTCGCTTTTTTGTTATCTGATAAAGTTTGTGTAGACCTTTTTCTCGAGCTCGGGTAAGCCGTATTTTTCCTTGCCGTCCCGAATTGCTTTTATCAGAAATGCCATGTTTTTGCCGAGCATCCTCATAGTCTGCATGCCCTCAAGGTCCTCCTTCGCATCGTCGGCGTTCGAGCCGTGTATCTGATTCCAATAGTTAGACGATACGATGGGCATACCGCTGATAGTGAAGTACTTGTTGAGAGCATCAAAGCTCGCGGTGCAGCCTCCCCTTCTCGCGCTGACCACCGATGCTCCGATCTTCATGTGCTTCACGGCTCTTGATGATGAGAAGAACAGACGGTCGAGAAGTGAGATAAGATTTCCGTTCGGGGAAGCGTAGTAGACGGGTGAGCCGATAACGATACCGTCAGCCTCTTCAAGCTTCTCGGCTATTTCGTTCACACTGTCGTTAAAGACGCATTTTCCGTGCTCCTTACAGTATCCGCATGCGGTGCAGCCTCTATGAGCTTCGAGTCCGACGTGGATTATTTCCGCATCGATACCCTCGGCCTTAAGTGCAGCGGCAACCTCCCTGAGTGCGGTGTAGGTAGACCCCTCCTTGTGCGGACTGCCGTTCAGAAGGATGACCTTGCCGGGTTTTGCCTTTTCGCTCATTTGATTACCTCCTATTTTTCTAAATGTGTAGATCAATTATATTTTAAACTCATTTCCGTAAAAAAGCAAGTAAAAGCTTTCGATCATGCCGAATCGTGGCGTTTTTTTGCCGCGGCAACGCACCCGTGTCGACTTTTCGGGCTTTTGACCGATACCGTCAGACGTTGGTTCGGATTCGTTTTTCGGGTATTTTGCTCAGTCTTTTTGCGCTTTTGAAAAGTTTTTTGTTGAATTGGTAAAAACGACTTGTAAATTAATTATAAATATGTTATAATGTTTATAAATTATTTTTATTACACGCAAGAGGAACGAAGATGGCGGAAAAATTCATCAGTCTGTTATACCCGACCGCCGAGTCGCAGGCATATCACGAAAACAGGGCGAACCTGCCCGACATATCAGAGTCGGTTTGCGACGAGCTTGGACTTAACGAGATATTCGTACTGAAGTCATCCTCGCTTACCGAATTTTTCACCATGGACAACGAGGTGATCAGATACAGACAATCTACTCTCGAGGACCTTCTTAACATCCCCGAGCTGCTCGAGACTCTCTCAAAGATACATCCGATACTTGACGATATAAGAGAGCTTCGCAGACTGGATGACAGCAAGGTGTCGAGCGGAGAGTCTTACCTTTACAGTATAACTGAAATTGAGCTTTATGTGTCATGCATTGAAACCATGAAGTCGGGCTTTGACAATGTTAAGGGTCGTGTTTCCGGCACGGCGTTCGCATCGCTTTGCGATTTTATAAGCGAGCTGACCGAGTCGGAATATTACCGTGAGCTCAACAAGCAGCTTAAGTCGCTCACCGAGCGCGTAAACGAGGTAAAGAGCATTACCATCGGTGTTAACCTCGATGCTCAGATGCGGCCCGAGTATGCCGGAGTGATCTCTGTAAACTCGGAAAGATTCAAGTCGGGAAAGCTTCTTGACAAGATACTCCGCTTCTCCTTCAGGAACGATGCATACACCTGCATCGCGGCTCTCTCACCTATCGGTAAGGGGCAGAGCGAGAACAAGCAGGAGGCACTCGTCGGTGCCTTCAACTCTGCTATCGAGGACGTTTTCCGCTCCTCGGTGCGCGGATGGAGAAGCATCGTAGCAGAATACGTTATAGATAACACCGATTTCCTTCTCAGGCTACTGCCCGAGATCGAGTTCGTATCCCGTGCCGCTGAGCTTGTGCGTAAGCTCCGCGACAGAGCGGGGTGCGGTGTCGTGTACCCCGAGCTCCTTCCTATGGAAGAAAAGGCGTTCGATGCAACGGGGCTTTACAACCCGAGAGTCGCGCTTGCTATTGATGACGAGGTCGTTCTCAATGACTTCAGGTTTGACGACGATGCAGGGCTTTACGTTCTCAGCGGACCTAACAGGGGCGGCAAATCGGTTATTACGGTTGCCGTCGGAGCCGCACAGGCTATGTGTCAGCTTGGTCTGCCCGTTCCCGCGGAGAGCTGCAGGATATCACCCGTCACGGGTATATACACGCACTTCCCCGAGGGCGCAGACGATACTATTGATAAGGGAAGGCTTGGTGAGGAATGCTCGAGGCTTAAGGAGATATTCGATGCCGTCGACGAGTACGGAATGATACTCCTTGACGAGTCGCTCTCCTCAACGGGTGCATACGAGGCATCCTATATTGCATCCGAGATCTTGACCGCCTTTGCGGTGCTCGGCTCGAGAGGAATCTTCTCGACCCACCTTCACGAGCTCGCTCAGTCGATCCCCGAGATCAATGCTCGCTCGCTCGAGCGCGGCGGAGTTAGGATCGACACGCTCGTTGCCGGTATCGAGGAAGGGCAGCGATCCTTTAAAATACACAGAATGAAGCCTGACGGTAAATCCTATGCGAAGGACATAGCGGATAAGTACGGTCTGTCGTTCGAGAGCCTTGTAGGAGGAAAGATATAATGGGAATAGTAATCGGAATCGACGTCGGCGGAAGCACGACGAAGATTGTCGGCTTTAAGAGGACCGAGTCGGGTAATATAAGGATCGAGCCTCAGTTCGTGAGAGCGAACGACCCTCTTACCGCTACCTACGGAGCCTTCGGTAAGTTTACGGATGAGAACAGAATAGCTATAAAGGATATCGACCGTGTCATGATGACGGGCGTTGGCTCGTCGCATGTGAAGCGCGATCTTTACGGTATAGATTGCTTAAGAGTGCCCGAGTTCAACTGTATCGGCAGGGGCGGTCTTTTCCTCGCGGGACTTGACCGTGCACTTGTTGTTAGCATGGGAACGGGCACGGCAGTGGTCCATGCAACACTCGGCGGTGAGATGCAGTATCTCGGCGGTACGGGTGTCGGCGGCGGTACGCTTATCGGTCTATCCAAGCTGCTTGTAGGTGCTGAGAGCATTGAGCATATAACAGAGTACGCTGAGGGCGGAGATCTTGCGAACGTTGACCTTCGTATCAAGGATATATCCTCTCCCGACTCTATGACGCTTGCTGCGGATATGACCGCTGCCAACTTCGGCAACGTATCTGACGTTGCTACCAAGAGCGACCTCGCACTTGGAGCGATGAACCTCGTCTTTGAGACCATAGGCATGGTTTCGGTCTTCGCGGCGCGGTGTGCGGGTGTTCGGGACATCGTCCTCACGGGCAATCTTACCCGTCTTGGGTTCTGTAAGGGAAAGTACGACGAGCTCAATTCAATGGGCTACGGTGTGAAATTCGTTATACCCGAGTGCGCGCAGTTCTCAACCGTTATCGGGGCAGCTCTGCTTGGCCTTGACAAATAACAGCCCTCCGAAGGACGAAAGACGTAAAGACATAGCAAAGATACAGACGTAAAGACATAGCAAAAATACAATAGAAAGTACAACGGCGAACAGCCGGTGAAAGTGAGTACAACCAAATGAATATTCTGAGGTTTATAATACCGAAGAGCCTCGTTGAGCATATCACCGACACAAGCACCGTGAGACAGGCATTAGAAAAGATGCGATTTCACCGCTATGCGGCAATACCCGTGATAGATGGTGAGGGAAAGTACGTCGGCACTCTGAGAAACGACGATATATTCAAGTATTTTCTCGATGGCGGCAGCTTCGATACTAAGGCTGCTGAGCGCGATTCGGTGCTGGAGGTGCTCGACACTTCTTACTCGAAGCCGCTTTTGCACTCCGATTCAATAGAGGTGCTGTTTGAGCGCGTGAAGGAGCACAACTTCGTTCCTGTCGTTGATGACAGGGGCTGCTTCATTGGAATTATTCTGAGAAGAGAGGTTATGAATTTCCTTCTCGGCTTTTATAAAGAAGAACCAACCGACAAACTTTGATATAATATCAGTGATCCTACGTTAGGTAGTGATACGAAAGGAGGAACCTTGGCAAATAAGAGACCAGACGAAGAGCAGCGCATGGCAGAGCTCATGTATGCCGAGGAATATCGCAGACGCCTGAGGCGCGAGCAACAGAACGCACCGTCGGATGACGGCAGCAAAGAGGAAAGGGAAGAGGCACGCCTTCGTGCTGAGGCTGAGGGCGAGAGGATCGTCGAGGCTGAGCGCGAGGCGGTTATGGAGAGGCGGCGTAATGCCGAGGGAACCATGGCACTCATTGCCGAGCTTGCCGAGCAAGCGAAGGCGGAGTCCGACAGTCCCGAACCCGAAGATAATGAGAGGTCGGAGGATGCCGATGCGCCCGAGACATCATCGGATGATGGCAGCGTAAGTGATCCCGAGAGCGGCACCGACGATGAAGAGGATGCCTCGGAAGGTGAAGAAAGCGAGCTTCAGGATAGCGATAATGCACCTGAGGATGCTTCTCCTATACCCGACGGTGATACCGATGCTGACGGTGGAGCAGGCGATGTTCCGCCCGATGATAACGGCGGCTCCGATGATGACTCTGACGGTGAACCCGACGATGACTCCGACGGCGATGAGTCCGATGATGAATCGGATGATCAGGATGACGATTCCGAGGACGGCGGAGAAGACGGGCGTTACAGAATATCGGTTGAATATGACGGTGACACCGAGGGCTACACTCCCGGTGCCTTTGCCGTGCGCGTTGACGGAATGACCTTTACGGGCACTGCGCCCGAGGCACCTGTGGAAAATGCGGCCGCTGAGTCTTCACACGAGACTTCTGCTCCTGCGTCCGTTGCCCCTGTTTCTTCACGCGCGCCCGTTAAAAAAGCGCCCGCAAATAATAATAAGTCAAAGAGAAAACCTTCTGCCGGGACTGCTCTCCCCGCGAAGGCTGATAATAACGATACCGTAGAGCCCTCCTCCTACTCTGACGGAATCATTGATGCAAGCTTTGATAACGATAGTATAACCGAGGTGTATTCCGACGGCGGTGTTATACTGCATGATTCGGATGAGAGGTACTATTCTCTCGTTAGTGAAAGTGCCGGTGTCGATCCCTCGCTTGCGACCTTTGTTCCCGTCGGCGCAGCAGCTAAGTACAAGGATGCAGTCGACGCGGCGGGTGAGACGCCCGCAGAGCGCGCACGCCTTTTCAAGGAATATTCAGATGAAAGAGACCGTGAGATAGAGGAAGAGCGCGAAAAAGAGAAGGAAGAGGAAGAAAAGGCTAAAGAAGACGGCGAGGAGAGTTCCGAGACCGCATCCCGTGAGGAAGCTAAAGAGGAGAGGGACGAGTCTGAAAAGAGACGCGATCCCAGCGAAAGAGAGCTCCGCTCCGACGTTCTTGCCTTCGAGAAATATTATAAGGACAGAGATGACGAGCTTGCTGACAGCAATACTGCACGCACGGAAGAAAACCCCAGTGAGTACTACCCTGAAAAATATGAGCTCATCGATGATGTAGCTAAACGCGCATATGACAGATCCAAGGATATCCTTGAGGATGAGAATCCTAACGAAGCTTATGTTATGGGTCATAATGCTGCAAGACGCGAGCTCGAGGAGAAAAAAGAGGAGGAATCTCACGAAGAGGCACCCACCTTTGAACAGGTATCCGAGGAAAAGGATGAGGAGCCCGTCGAGGAAAAGCGCGACGAAACTCCGGAAAGAACCGTTCTCGCGGTGGAGGATGATGAGATCGTAGCCGTTCAAGAGGACGAGAAGACCAAGGAAGATGCCGTCCGCGAAGAGGCTGAAGAGCCTGCTTCCGAAGAAAGTGAAGAACCCACTTCTGAAGAGACCGAAGAACCCACTGAGGATGATACGGATGCTTTGGAAGGTAAAGAGCCCGAAGAAGAAAAGGAAGAGCCTCGCGAGCAGACTCCCGCTCCGCGTGCCGAAAAAGAGCCCGAGGAAGAAAAAGAGCCTTATACCGCACCCGAGGTAGAGGGCGGAAAGCGCGTAAGACGCGTTAAGAGAGATGAGGAGGCAGATGCTCTTGCATTTGCGGAATACTCTCGCAGAAGAGACAAGGCAATTAAGCGCGGCGAGGAACTTGAGGACGAGGAGCCCGTAGAGGTAGATCGCGTTGAAGAGGATGAAGAGGGCGAAGTAATTTACGTAGCCGCCACCGAGAAGCCGCGCGAAAAGTCCGAGGATAAAGAGGTAGTCCTTGTTGCCGAGGAGCCCGAGAAAGAAAAGGAAGAGTCTCGCGAGCAGGCTCCCGCTCCGCGTGCCGAAAAAGAGCCCGAGGAAGAAAAAGAGCCTTATACCGAACCCGAGGTAGAGGGCGGAAAGCGCGTCAGACGCGTTAAGAGAGATGAAGAAGCGGATGCTCTTGCATTCAGAGAATACTCTCGCAGAAGAGATAAGGCAATTAAGCGCGGCGAGGAACTTGAGGACGAGGAGCCCGTAGAGGTAGATCGCGTTGAAGAGGATGAAGAGGGCGAAGCAATTTACGTAGCCGCCACCGAGAAGCCGCGCGAAAAGTCCGAGGATAAAGAGGTAGTCCTTGTTGCCGAGGAGCCCGAGAAAGAAGATGAAGAGCCTCGCGAGCAGACTCCCGCTCCGCGTGCCGAAAAAGAGCCCGAGGAAGAAAAAGGGCCTTATACCGCACCCGAGGTAGAGGGCGGAAAGCGCGTCAGACGCGTTAAGAGAGATGAAGAAGCGGATGCACTTGCATTCAGAGAATACTCTCGCAGAAGAGATAAGGCAATTAAGCGCGGCGAGGAACTTGAGGACGAGGAGCCCGTAGAGGTAGATCGCGTTGAAGAGGATGAAGAGGGCGAAGTAATTTACGTAGCCGCCACCGAAAAGCCGCGCGAAAAGTCCGAGGATAAAGAAGATTACGTTGATGACGAGCCCGAGTCGGCAGGAGCTGATGCGGATAACGTAGATTACGTAACTGACGAGGACGAGACCGAGCCCGAGGAGTCGAGAGGACCCACTTCGAGCGAGCTTGAGAAGGACGCGCTTGAATTTGCCGAGTTCTCTAAGAAGAGAGACAGAGCGATAGACCGCGGTGAAGAGATAAATTACGAGTCCGAGGAAGAGGACCGCATAGAGCGTACTCCCGACGGGGAGATCGTCTATGTCTTCGGCAAGGATGAGGAATCCTCAGAGAGCGATGACGAGGAAGTAGATTACGTAACCGACGAGGACGAG
>JAFVZL010000018.1 GCA_017508195.1 Clostridia bacterium
CGAAGTTAAGGGCAAACTTAACTTCACTTGTGCGTAGCACAAACTTCACTGCATAGCAACTTCACTTTCGCGGTAGCGAAAACTTCACTAACAGAAAAAGAGATAACATTTCGGCTACTAACCGATTTGTTATCTCTTTCTGTCGTTATAAGAACCTGCTACGCAGAACCTTGTTATACGCTCTGCTCATAATAAGGGTTTGGGCTTAGCCCATTTGCATTTGACTGGTCAAATGCGATGCTCGAACTTTTGTCAACGTAAAAATTCTCCGTTAAGGATAACACGCATTCCATGTCTCTTCCTTTTAATTTCCTACTTAATATGCCTTTTAATTGCCTCGAAGGTCTCATCGCTGATATGATGCTCGATCTTGCAGGCATCCTCGGTAGCTACTTCCTCATCGACGCCAAGCCCGACAAAGAAGTCGGTGAGCATCTTGTGCCTCTCGTACATCTTGAGCGCGATCTCCTCTCCGAGCGGTGTGAGGGTGAGATAGCCTGTTTTATCCATGTTGACGTAGCCGCCATCGCGCAGAAGTCCGATAGCACGGCTGACGCTCGGCTTTGTGACGCCCATGTACTCTGATATATCTATCGAGCGCACAACCGTATTCTTTTTTGTTAAGACCAATATGGTCTCAAGGTACATTTCGCCCGATTCCTGAAGTGTCATAGTGACCTCTTTTGTTCTTTTTCTTCCATTTTAACATATAAATATTAAAAAATCAAGTACGCGCGCGCTAAATAAGCTCCGATAAAAAATCTCAAAAAAATCTAAGGAAAGTATTGACAAAACAGAAACTCGGGAGTATAATGTTATACGGTTAGCCGAGGCTAACTCAGTAAAAGATTGGAGAGGTATTATGACCCTTTTTGATGCAGAGCTCGGACAGGAATATACCGTGAGCGGTATCGCCATCGACGATGAGGAGTTCGTTTCCTTCCTCTTTTCTTTAGGCTGCTACGCGGGTGAGCCTATCACCGTTGTTACAAGACGTAAGAGCGGCTGCGTAGTAACTATAAAGGATGGTAGATATAGTATTGATCCGGGTCTTGCAAAGGCTATCTCGGTAGAGTGAGCTTTTGTTTTTTGGCTCGCGGTTAGCAGATGCTAACCACTTTCGGTTGTATTAAATACGAGGAGAAATACATTTTATGAGAATTGCACTTGCCGGTAACCCGAATAGCGGTAAGACCACGATGTACAATGCTCTCACCGGTCAGAATGAAAAGGTCGGAAACTGGGCGGGCGTAACCGTCGAGAAGAAGGAGCACCCCATCAAGCGTGCTCTTGCCGACAATTCCGCTGAGATCATTATCGTTGACCTTCCCGGAGCATATTCGATGTCACCGTTCACCTCTGAGGAGAGCATCACCAGCTCTTACGTTCAGAATGAGAGGCCTGACGTAATTATCAATATCGTCGACGGTACTAACCTTTCGAGAAGCCTTTTCTTCACGACTCAGCTCCTCGATCTCGGTATTCCCGTTGTCGTTGCGCTCAACAAGGCTGACGTAAACGAGAAAAAGCATACGGTCATCAACGTCGAGGCGCTGTCGGAAGCGCTCGGATGTCCTGTTGTCGAGACGATCTCTACCTCGAATAAGGGTATCAAGGACCTTGTAAGCTCGGCACTTTCGGTTGTCGGAAAGGAACAAAAGGCTCCTTATACAGATGAGTTCGTTGACCTTAACGACAGGGAGTCGGTTATCGAGTCTGATAAGGCTCGCTTCGCATTCGTAAATGCTATCGTTGAGAAGGTCGAGGAGAGAAAGGTCAGTACCAGCGCTGAGACGGTAGGCGACAAGGTCGATGCCGTGCTAACTAACAGATGGCTCGGAATTCCTATCTTCGCAGTAATTATGTTCCTCGTTTTCCAGATCTCCCAGGCTTGGGTAGGTCCGTGGATCGCAAAGGGCATCGAGTTCTCCGAGGACTTCGCTATCCCCGGTCTTGTCACTCTTATTGATTGGTTCGGTGAGTGGGTCGGCGGTCTTATGGAGGGTGCTAACCCATTCCTCACGTCGGTTATCGTTGACGGTATTATCGGCGGTGTAGGCGCGGTCGTAGGCTTCTTGCCTCTCGTTATGGTAATGTATTTCCTCATCGCACTGCTTGAGGATTGCGGATATATGGCTCGCGCTACGGTCGTTCTTGATCCTATCTTCAAAAAGGTAGGCCTTTCTGGTAAGTCGGTCATCCCATTCGTTATCGGAACCGGATGCGCTATCCCCGGCGTTATGGCGTGCCGTACCATCCGTGACGAGCGCGAGAAGAGAGCTACTGCTATGCTTGCGCCCTTTATGCCCTGCGGCGCGAAGCTTCCCGTTATCGCACTCTTCGCAGGTGCGTTCTTCGAGGATGCGGCTTGGGTCGGCACTCTTATGTACTTTGTGGGTATTGCCGTTATCATTCTCGGCGCGCTTCTTATCAAGCTCATCACCGGCGCGAAGAAGCAGTCCTATTTCATAATTGAGCTCCCCGAGTATAAGATCCCGAGCCTCGGCAGAGCAGCGCTCTCCATGTGTCAGCGCGGCTGGTCTTACATAGTGAAGGCGGGAACCATTATCCTCGTTTGTAACTTCGTGGTTCATATTATGCAGTCCTTTACCTGGACGCTTACTCCCACCGAGGACGCAAGCCAGTCCATTCTCGCAACCATCGCAACCCCATTTGCGTATTTCTTTGCACCTATCGTCGGCATAGTTGCGTGGCAGCTCGCCGCAGCAACGATCACCGGCTTTATTGCCAAAGAGAACGTAGTAGGTACTCTTGCGGTATGTGTAGTAAATCTTAGTGATTTTATAGCAACTCCCGTTGTGGCGCTTGCTTATCTTATGCTTAATCTGTTCTCTCCGCCTTGCTTCGCAGCGATAGGTGCTATGAACGCGGAGATAAGCAACAAAAAGTGGCTCTTCGCCGGTATAGCTCTCCAGCTCGGTGTCGGATATAGCTTAGGCTTCCTCGTATACTTCTTTGGCACACTCTTCACGGGCGCAAGCTTCCCGCTCGTATGGCCTCCCATCCTCGGTTGGGTGATAGTTGCGGCTATCTCGGCAACTCTTACGTTCCTTATCATAAGAGGACAGCAGAAGGTTAAGATCAAAGCAGCTCCCGCTGAGGTTAAAGAGCCCGCTAACGTATAAGGAGAAAATATGAATTTAACTTTACCCGATATTATTGCCATCACTGCAATAGTGCTAGTGGTCGGCTTAGCCGTGTTCTATATCGTATGGGCAAAGAAAAAGGGCAAGCGATGCATAGGCTGCCCGGATGGAGATAGCTGCAGCGGCAACTGTCAGGGCTGCACAGGATGCCATCATATCGAGAGCACAGACGGTGATAGTGCCGATGATGAGAGGGATGGCGGTTGCCCATTCTGTAAATCAAAGCAAGAGGAAAAATAAATAAACGAAACGGAGATGCGAGAGCATCTCCGTTTCGTTTATTGAAATAATACAGCACAAAAATCGACACGGGTGGAGAGTGACATCAGTTTTGTCTTTAAAGCGACAGTCTGATTGCTCTGTATAACAGGAATGCTGTGGGAAGGAATATAAGCACCACCCAGATCGAATCGCCCGACAGCATAGCACCGAGACCGAACGAGGCAAGAAGATAGTAGAAGGCAACGCACACAAGACTCGCGATGCCCTTCAGAAGAAGCGAGGAGTCCTCGTTAACGTATTCGTACACTCTGTCGTCAACGAAATCGTACACGAAATCGTATACCTCTATATCAGCCCACAGACGGTGCATTTTTAAGAACCCTATCAGGAAGAACACACCGAGAAAGTGCTCTATGTTATTGGTGACAAGCAGTGTTATAGTCGCCGCAATACCAAGCACAACGGTGTAATAGGCTCCGATGGCGGGCTTGATGCTCGACATCAGCCAACCTATGAGGAATACAACGTATCCGCCGCCCGCGACGATGAGAAAGTTCCACGGCAGACAAAGTCCTACTATAAATATGATAGCTCCGATGATAAATCCGAAGGTGTAGTGCGCCTTATCGTATGAATCCATGTTAAAGCTCCTTGATGTTCAGACTAAGCGAATGATCTATGAATTATATAGCTATGAACGAGTGAATAATGTGGCGCATATGCAAACAACTATTTACAAAAGCACTCGATATAGTTGTTTATTGCGTCCTTTATGACCTCGATGGCTTCTTCTCTCGGACCTACCTCGTCGACATCTGTATCCTTGCCCTCAAGGTTCTTATAGACCGTGAAGAAGTGGCGCATCTCCTCGAAAATGTGCGAGGGAAGCTCCTCTATGTTTTTGTAGTGATTGTAGTTCGGATCGTTAAAGGGGATAGCAATTATCTTTTCATCGTGCCTGCCGTTGTCGATCATCGAAATAACGCCGATGGGGTAGGCGCGTACGAGTGTCATAGGCTCGAGGGTCTCGGCGCAGATGAGAAGAACGTCGAGGGGGTCACCGTCATCACCGTAGGTACGGGGGATAAATCCGTAGTTTGCGGGGTAGTGTGTCGAGGTGTAGAGTATTCTGTCGAGCATCATAAAGCCCGTTTCCTTATCGAGCTCGTACTTCTTTTTCGAGCCCTTCGGTATCTCTATAACGCAGATGAAGTCATCGGGTGTTATGCGCTTCGGTGATATGCTATGCCATATGTTAGCCATTTGTTTCTCCTTTCCTGCTTTTGTAACTTTGTGTTAGTATTTTAGCAGATTTTTTTCCGGGTGTCAATAGAAAAAAAGAGGTAAATAGGGCTGCCCCGAAAACAGGCAGCCCATATAACACTTTATTAGTCAGCGAGAACAGTAATCTTACCGTAGAGCACGGTGCAGACAACGTCAATGATCCAGATAATAAGGTTACCGATACCTGTGAAGGTAGCGAGAAGACCTACGACGAGGGTCACTGTGTTTTTGGTTTCGGTCCACTTGATGATTCTGTAAATACCGCCTACGATAACTCCGCCGACAAGAATGATTATCAGCTTGAGAATGAAGGGGAGAGAATCGTAAGAAGCGGTGAGGCTGTTGTTTTTTGACATTGCTTTTCTCCTTTGGTTTTTGTAATATGCTATGTATCAGCATCCCATTTTATTAAGAGCTTATACTTTCCCCCGGCAGGAATGAGCCGGCTCATGCCACCGGTGCGAGCATTTCCGAGCTTATTATACAATATTTGGTCGTCGGTTGTCAACATTAAATGAGAATAATCTTACACGGGATGCCATTTAATTATAAAACAATATTAAATTTTATTAAAACTGTTGCAAAAACTCACAATTAATGGTAAAATGAACTTCCGGTATTAAATCACGCGCAATTTTTTAATTCTATGAACGAAGTGAATGAAAACGGAGTTATAAATGGAAGTTATATCGACAATTTTTCTCGACGTGATCACCAATAACGTTCTCGTTGTTGCCATTTTTTCATGGCTCGTTTCCCAGGTGATCAAGGTCATACTGAACGCGATTATAAACAAGAAGTTTTCCATCGAGCGACTCTTCGGAGACGGTGGAATGCCCAGCGGTCACTCCGCTACCGTAACGGCTTGTGCCGCTATGTGTGGATGGACATACGGCTTTGACAGTGCTGTATTCGGTATCGCATTCGTTCTGGCTATCGTCGTTATGCACGATGCTACGGGCGTACGCCGTGAGGCGGGCAGGCACGCGGTTGCCATTAACGAGATCGTTGAAACGGTGAATAATAACGTTGAAGAGGATATCAACATCGCAAGGCTTAAGGAGTTCGTCGGACACACCCACAAGCAGGTTATCGTCGGATGCCTTCTCGGTATTATCGTTACCGTTATCTTCTGTGCCGTCGCTCAGATTGGCTATGCAAGCGGAACTCCCGCGGATCTTATAGCACTCTTTGCAAAGCAGT
This sequence comes from Clostridia bacterium, assembly GCA_017508195.1. GTDB lineage: Bacteria > Bacillota > Clostridia > Oscillospirales > CAG-272 > UBA1740. The sequence goes on from JAFVZL010000018.1 coordinate 5,877, forward strand.
AATTATAAAACGGTCATTAAAAAAATAGTAATAGATTAGGAGATAGAAAATGAAGATACTAGTTATTAACGCGGGCAGCTCTTCTTTGAAGTTTCAGCTCATAGATATGGATAACGAGGCGGTTATCGCAAAGGGTATCTGCGAGGAGATAGGCGGCAAGTCCGGCTTTAAGTTCAAGGTTCCCGGCAGACCCGATTATGCGGTAAAGACCGATCTGCCTACCCATGCCGAGGCTCTTAAGATCGTTCTCGACACGCTTGTTGACGAGAAACTTGGCGTTATTAAGTCGGTATCCGAGATAGGTGCGGTAGGACACAGAGTGCTTCACGGCGGTGACCGCCTTTCGGGCTCTGTTCTCGTTACCGAGGAGGTAAAGGAGATCATCAGAGATTGCGCTGACCTCGGACCTCTTCACAATCCCGCAAATCTTAAGGGCATTATCGAATGTGAGAAGATCATGGACGTTCCCCAGATCGCGGTATTTGATACCGGCTTCCATCAGTCTATGCCCGATTACGTTTATATGTACGGTCTGCCCTACGAGTATTATGAGAAGTACAAGATCCGCCGCTACGGCTTCCACGGTACCTCTCACAGATACGTTTCCGCACGTACGGCAGAGCTTATCGGTAACCCCGGAGCAAGGATCGTTACCTGCCACCTCGGCAACGGTGCATCCTTCTCGGCGGTTATGGACGGAAAGTGCTTTGATACCTCTATGGGCGTAACGCCTCTTGAGGGAATCATGATGGGCACGAGATGCGGAAGCATTGATCCCGCCATCATCCCCTACCTTATGCGTAAGGGCGAGCTCACCACAGCCGATGAGATCGATAAAATGATGAACAAGAAGTCGGGCATGCTCGGTGTATCGGGCGTAACAAGTGACAATCAGGAGATCCTCCGCATGGCAGACGAGGGCAACGAGCGCGCACAGCTCGTCGTCAACATGTACGTTCACCAGATGGTAAAGTTCATCGGTGGCTACGTAGCTGCTATGGGCGGTGCTGATGCAATCGTCTTTACGGGCGGTATCGGCGAGAACACTGCGCTCTACCGTAAGATGGTCTGCGAGAAGCTTGCCTTCCTCGGCATCACCCTCGATGAGGAGAAGAATAAGATCCGCGGTGAGGAGATCACCATCTCTACTCCCGACTCGAAGGTAAAGGTGCTCGTTGTACCTACTAACGAGGAGCTCGTTATTGCAAGAGATACTCTTGCTATCGTAAGCGGTAAGTAAGATTCTGATTAATCGAATTGAGGCTGTCTATTCTATCGGCAGCCTCTTTTTTGACCCGGAGGGATAATGTACGACGAGTTAACATCGGTAGATATAAAGAAAATGGAAGAGGAGATCAGATACAGAAGGGTAGAGCTTGCTCCCGTTCTCATGGCGGAAATGAAGCGTACCCGCGAGTTTGGTGATCTCTCGGAAAATGCAGAATACAAGGAAGCAAAAAGAGAAAAAAGACGTAATGAGGCGCGTATCCGCTACCTTGAGAATATGATAAGGACGGCGCGCATCATCGATATAGAAGATACCGGAGAGGGAAAGGTTGCTCTTTTCGATAAGGTGAAGATATATAACGAGAGGGCGAATGCCGAGAGGGAGATACAGATAGTAACCACCCTCAGACAGAACGCGCTCGAGGGATATATCAGCAAGGAGTCACCGCTCGGCTCTGCTCTCATGGGGCGTGCTGTCGGAGATCGGATATTGATCGAGGTATCACCCACGATGAGCTACTACGTGCGGATACTTGAAATAACCAAGGGTGAGGATAACGAAAGCTTACCCATCAGTAGCTATTGATAATTTGCCAACATCCGCCACGGCGGAGAAAGGAGAACTGTATGGCAGAAATTACTTTATACGACCTTAACGGTCAGATAAGGCGTGCGCCGATGATCGCTATCGGTGATGCCGAGGATACTTACCACAATCAGATAAAGGATATAGCGGCATACGTCGCAGCACATAAAACTATAAGAATAATCACACTCGCAGGCCCCTCTGGCTCGGGAAAGACAACGAGCGCGAACCTGCTGTCCGATGCGATAAAGTCGCACGGCAAGGAGTCCATTGTCGTTTCTCTTGACGATTTTTACCGCGACTCCGACGATCCCGATTATCCGCGCCTCCCCGATGGCTCGAGAGACTTCGAGAGACCCGAATCGCTTCACCTTGATGAGATAGCCGAGACACTGAAGAAGATCGCAGCAGGTGAAGAGTTCACGCTTCCTAAATACGATTTCAAGGTGGGCGGAAGAGTGAAGAACACACCGCATGCGCCTATCTGCAACGGCTGCGTTATCATCGAGGGTCTTCACGCCCTTAATCCGAAAATAGCTGATGTACTTCCGCACGAGTGTGTATACAAGGTATTCGTCAGTGTATCTACCAATATTATAGCGAGTGACGGAGAGAGGCTTATCTCGGGAAGGAAAATCAGGTTTGTGCGCAGACTCGTACGCGATAGTATTTACCGTGCTTCTGATGCGGAGAGAACCCTCGGAATGTGGGATGAGGTGATTGCTGCGGAGGATATTTATCTCTACCCTTATAAGGAGACCGCAGACGTGAGAATAGACACCTTCCATGCCTTCGAGCTCTCGGTAATGCGTGAGCGCGCTCTTGCGCTTATCTCTCGCGACCTTTCGAACAGGAACTCATTTGCGGCTATTGTATTTACGGCACTTCGTGCGGTAGAGCCGCTTGACGAGTCGCTTGTTCCGGCTGACTCGCTTATAAGAGAGTTTATCTCGGGCGGAATATACGATAAGATATATTAATATAGGTAATGTCTGATGATTTTCAAGGGTCGCCATACCGGATACGGGTATAGCGGCTCTTCCTGTTTTCAAGACAACCGCATAGAGGCAAATGCCGACCGAATAGGGAAAAGGCGTTGACTTTACACGGGATAAGGGATAAACTGTAAGCGTAGGAGGTAAACGTATGGAATGCAAGCTTGTAATTGATAAAAACGAAAAAGAACGCGTAGTTATTTACGCGAAAGAAAAAACGCCTGAGATAGAGCGAATAATAAAGCTTGTTGAGGGAGAAGAGAAAATGTTCGTGGGATATGACGATGATAGGATCATACCGCTGGACCCCGAAGCAATAACGGCATTCATCTCGGAGACGGGAGGAGTCTATGCCGTTATGGGAAAGAAGAAAATCGCGGTGCGGGATAGGCTTTACTCGCTCGAGGAGCGGCTTGGCAGATCATTTTTAAGGATCAATCAGTCCTGCCTCGCGAACGTATCCAAGATAGCTCGCTTCGAAGCGACACTCGGAGCGGCACTCGCTGTCATCTTTAAGGATGGGTACAGAGATTATGTATCTCGTAGACAACTAAAGCATGTTAAAGAAAGGATAGGTTTCTAATATTAATGAACGATTATGTAAAGAAATATTTTCATAGAGGCTTGATTTTCGGTGGATTTGGACCAATGGTGCTTGGCATAGTATATCTTGTGATAGATCTTTCTATGGCTGGAATACACCTTAGCGGCTGGGAGATCCTACTCGGAATATTATCTACCTACATCCTCGCTTTTGTTCAGGCGGGATCGACCGTTTTCAATCAGATAGAGGGGTGGCCGATTGCAAAGTCTCTCGGAATTCATTTTATCTCGCTTTACCTCGTTTACGTGCTTGCCTATATTGCAAACACGTGGATCCCCTTTGATCCGATCGTGATACTTATATTCACGGGTATATTCGTTGCGGTCTACTTTATAATCTGGATAACCGTCTATATCTGTGTAAGATCGACCTCAAAAAGGCTTAACGGCAAGCTATCGTAAAGGCTGAATGACGTAGAATTTTATAAGGAGTATCCGTGCTCGAATACTCCTCTTACATTCCTAAAGCAAGAAACGGTCAGGTGTATCATAACACCTGACCGTTTCTTGTTAAATATCTAATTCCATCTTAGGATCAAGATCGTGTGGAACGTATTTTCCGTCCTTTTTTCTTTGCTTTACACATTCGGTTAGAAGATATTCTATCTGACCGTTTATAGAACGGAAATCATCCTCAGCCCATGATGCAATAGCTGCGTATAGCTTCGGCGATAATCTTAACGGTACCTGCTTTTTCTCCATAGACACCGCCTATCAGTAAAGACTGCCGGAGTTTACTATAGGCTGAGCATCCTTATTTCCGCAGAGTACGACGAGAAGATTGGAGACCATCTGCGCCTTTCTCTCCTCGTCGAGAACGACCGTGTTGTTCTGGGAGAGTCTTTCGAGTGCCATCTCAACCATGCCTACGGCACCGTCGACTATCATCTTACGCGCGTCGATGATTGCGGATGCCTGCTGGCGCTGAAGCATTACTGCTGCGATCTCGGTCGCGTATGCGAGGTAGGTGATCCTTGCCTCGATGATCTCGATGCCCGCCTCTGTAACGCGCTCCTGGATCTCGTCCTTGATACGGTTTGCTACTATCTCGCTCGAGCCTCTGAGGCTTCCGTCATCGGCAAGACCGTCACCCGTGGTATCAATACCGGGCGCAACGTCGTAAGGATAAAGCCTTACGATATTACGGAGTGATGCATCGCACTGAAGGGAGAGGAATTCCTTGTAGTTGTCTACGTTGAATACTGCCTTAGCAGTATCTACTATACGCCATGTTACCGCGATGCCGATCTCAACGGGGTTGCCGAGGCAGTCGTTGATCTTCTGACGGTTGTTGCTGAGTGTCATGATCTTCAGCGAGATCTTGTTAGAGGGGATGGAAATGGTCTGAGTAGCACCGTTATTTGCGATGGTGATGGTATCCTCGACCGTCTTGACGTCGCCGCTCTGGTTGAGCTTGGTGTTAGCCGCGGGGTTGATGGACGAACAGAAGGGGTTGACTGCGTAGAAGCCCTCACCCTTAAGAGTGCCGATATATTTACCGAACAGGGTAAGAACGAGCGCCTCCTGGGGCTTAAGCACCTTGAGACCTACGAGAGGAATCCATACCGTGCACATTGCGATAGCACCCACGATAATCATAACAACGCCGAGCGCACCGAGCGCGGGAATCTCTTCCGTGAAGATGATGCCGGTTATGAATACGCCTATCGAGAGAATAATTGCAAGGATAGAGAGAATAAGCACTCTCATGCCGTGCGCCTTGTTTTGTAAAATCTTTTCTGTCATGCTGTTGAACCTCCATGTAATTATTGATTACATCTATATGATATCATAATGATATCGGATTGTCAAGATGGGAGGTAAAAAAAGGACCCCACTTCGTATGGGATTTGAAAAAGGAAACGATGATAGAGAGAGTCGTAGCGGAATCCGCCCTTCGCAAGTTCGTTTCGACACGAAACCTCAGGGCGGTTTTTCGAACCGCAGGAAGCTATGCTTCCGCAGCCCGATATTGGGCTGCGGGACACCAACAAAAAAACAGGCACCCTCAGATGGGTGCGTCGGTGACACTCGCTGAAGCGAGTTCGATTCCAGCTACGAGGCACCAACAGAACAAAAAAACAGACCCCACTTCTTATGGGATTTGAAAAAGGAAACGATAATAGAAAGACTCGTAGCGGAATCCGCCCTTCGCAAGTTCGTTTCGACGCGAAACCTCAGGGCGTTTTTTCGAACCGCAGGAAGCTATGCTTCCGCAGCCCGATATTGGGCTGCGGGACACCAACAAAAAAACAGGCACCCATCTGAGGGGGTGAGATTCGCCTTAAGGGCGAAGTAGCGGTAGACGCTGTCGCGCGATGGGGAGTGTGGGATATGTTCCGCTTTGAGAAGAGCGCGGCTTTACACGCGATGCGCTATATTCGCGCGGTGCGCGAATGCGAACAGCACCGCGGGCGGTGCGTTCGTTCCGCGGAGAGGTACCAACGAAAAAACAGGCACCCGTCTGAGGGTGCCTGTTTTTTCGTTGGTGACTCGTAGCGGAATCGAACCGCTGTTACAGCCGTGAAAGGGCCGTGTCTTAACCGCTTGACCAACGAGCCGCGAGTGGTAGCGGATGTCGGATTTGAACCAACGACCTGCCGGGTATGAACCGGACG
>JAFVZL010000019.1 GCA_017508195.1 Clostridia bacterium
CGTTCGAGCTTACGACCTCGGAAACAAGACGGATAGCATAGGGGAACTCCTCAACAGAGGGGAGTACGGGGATGAGCGAGCGCTCAGCAAGTGCACCGTGTCCGATCTCGCGGCGGCCGGGGCTGCGGAGAGCCTTCGCCTCACCGGTGGAATAGCCGGGCATGTTGTAGTGGTGCATATATCTCTTCTCGGTCTCGTCGTCGAGTCCCTCGAGCTTCTGTGCATCGGAGAGAGTGCCGAGTGTCGCGATGGTGAGAACCTGAGTCTGACCTCTGGTAAACAGACCCGAGCCGTGTACTCTAGGAATAACGCCTACCTCGGATGCAAGAGGTCTGATCTCGTCCATTCTTCTGCCGTCTACGCGCTTCTTGTCAACAAGGAGCCAGCGACGAACGATCTTCTTCTGGATCTTATAGATAAGCTCAGCAAGCTTAACCTTGATATCGGGGTACTTCTCCTCGAATGTTGCAACGATATCGTCCATGATGGGCTGCATCTTTGCATCTCTTACGTTCTTATCATCGGTGTCAAGAGCCTCCATTACGCGCTCCTCGCAGAATGCGAAGATCTCGTCGAACATATCGTGGTCAAGCTCACCCGACGCATACTCAAACTTGGGCTTACCGATCTCGGCTACGATACCGTCGATGAAGGCAACGAGCTTCTTGATCTCCTCGTGAGCGATCATGATAGCGTTGTACATATCCTCATCGGATACCTCGTTAGCGCCTGCCTCGATCATTACGACCTTCTCCTTGGATGCTGCAACAGTGAGCTCGAGGTCGGATACCTTGCGCTGCTCTGCGGTGGGGTTGACAACGGGCTTACCGTCTACAAGACCCATGAATACGCCGCCGATAGGACCATTCCACGGAATATCCGAGATGGAAAGAGCGATAGATGCACCGATCATAGCGGTGATCTCAGGCGAGCAGTCGGGGTCTACCGACATGATGGTGAGAAGGAGCGAGATGTCGTTACGGAGATCCTTAGGGAAAAGGGGACGTACAGGACGGTCGATAACACGGCCTGCAAGCACTGCCTTCTCAGAGGGCTTACCCTCTCTCTTGAGGAAGCCGCCGGGGATCTTACCTACCGCATACATCTTCTCATCGTAATCTACCGAAAGAGGAAGGAAATCGATGCCCTCGCGAGGTGCTGCCGAAGCGGTAGCGGTTGCGAGAACGGTGGTGTCGCCGTACTTGATAAGAGCGGCACCGTTTGCAAGACCTGCGATCTTGCCGGTCTCAACTACGAGGGGTCTGCCCGCAAGCTCGTAGGTGAATACCTTGTAGTCATCAAATTTCTTGAAGTTTTCTACCATTGTTTTGTTTCTCCTTTAAATTAATATTCTTGAGGAGCGAACATAGCACTTAAATATCTGCTCGGTATACGAACACATATTTAACTGCTACTTCCGCACCTCGGGTATAACGCAAAAGTGTATCCTCGCTGAAAACGGGAACGATAAGCTCGTCCCCGTTCAGCAAAGAGTGGCCGAGGAAGTAAAAATTACTTTCTGAGACCAAGCTTCTTGATGATCGCTCTGTATCTCTCGATATCCTTCTTAGCGAGGTAAGCAAGAAGCTGCTTTCTGTGACCTACCATCTTGGAAAGACCTCTCTGGGAGTGGAAATCCTTAGGATTCTTCTTCATGTGCTCGGTGAGGGTGTTGATTCTATCGGTAAGGATAGCGATCTGAACCTCGGGCGAGCCAGTGTCTCTCTCGTTGATCTTGTACTGCTCAATGAGGGCGGTCTTGGTTTCCTTAGAAATCATTGCTTTTCACCTTTCTTAAAAATATTCGCCGCGTAACCGAGGAGCGTGCGGGTGAATACCAAAGCTACGCAAGGGAAATCCCCGAAGCGGAGCAGAGGTCATACACGAAACCCAGTTATAGGCCGTTTGTTATTATAACATAATATTTTATATTTGTAAATAGTTTTCAAAAAATATTTCTTTCTTTGTCACTTTTAACCAAGAAAAAGGGGTATCCGATGGCTTTCCGACACAAAAACCATCACATTTCCAGGTCAATCAAGCTTCAAAAGCAGCTCTTCAAGAGCTTTTCCTCTGTGGCTGATAGCATTCTTTTCTTCGTCGGTCATCTCGGCAACCGTCCTGCTCTCGCCAACCGGAACGAAGATAGGATCGTAGCCGAAGCCGCGCTCTCCCCTTCCTTCCTCTATGATACTTCCGTACATAAAACCTTCAGCTGTAACGAGTCTGCCGTCGGGATAGGAAAGCGCCATAGCACAGGTGTAGTGTGCGCCCTTATCATCCTTGTCCTTAAGTCTCTCGATAAGAAGTGCGTTATTCGCCTCATCGTCACCGTGTCCGCCCGAATAGCGCGCCGAGAATATTCCGGGCTCATCACCGAGGGCGTGCGCGGTTATCCCGCTGTCATCGGCAAGTGCCGCAACACCCGAAAGCAGGGAGATCTCTCTTGCCTTTTTTATCGCATTTTCCATAAAGGTGGTACCGTCCTCTACCGTCTCGTGGTCGATTCCCGCCTCCTTAAGCGATACTATCTCCTCAAAGCAGCCTCCGAGAATTTTCTTGATCTCATATATCTTGTGCTTGTTGTTCGATGCTATAATAAGCTTCATTTTTGCTCCTTTTGACAACATTTCTTGTCATTTTCACCTATTTATCCGAAAAAGTGCAACCTTACGTCGCACTTTTTCTCTTTTTATTCTATCAGAACAAACCTACAATTTTACCGTTCTCATCGACGTCTATGCGCTCTGCTGCGGGAGACTTCGGAAGTCCCGGCATGGTCATGATATCACCCGTCAGAACGACTATGAAGCCGGCACCTGCCGACACCTTGACCGACTTGATCGTGATATCGAAGTCCTCGGGTGCTCCGAGCTTAGTCGGGTCATCGGAGAAGGAATACTGAGTCTTTGCAACGCAGATAGGAAGCATATCAAGTCCGAGCGAGGTGATAGATGCTATCTGCTTTTTCGCCTGGGGTGTGATAACAACGCCCTTGCCGCCGTAGATCTTTCTTGTGATCTTTTCGATCTTTTCCTCTATTGTAAGGTCAAGCTCGTAGGAATAGGTGAACTCACCCTTCTCCTCCTCGCAAAGCCTTACGACCTCGCGTGCGAGGGCTTCGCCGCCCTTGCCGCCCTCTGCCCATACGGTAGAGAGGACCACGTTGACACCAAGAGCCTTACACTTTTCGATAATGCAGTCTATCTCCTTATCGGTATCGGTCGGGAAGCGGTTAACCGCAACGACTGAGGGAAGCTTATATACGTTTTTGATATTGGAAACGTGACGCAGAAGGTTTGGAATACCGCGCTCAAGTGCCTCGAGGTTCTCGGTAGCGAGCTCGGTCTTGGCAAGTCCGCCGTGCATCTTAAGCGCTCTTACAGTCGCGACTATTACCACCGCCGAGGGGGTAAGACCTGCCGCACGGCACTTGATATCGAGGAACTTCTCTGCTCCGAGGTCTGCACCGAAGCCCGCCTCGGTAATGGCGTAATCAGCCATCTTCATAGCCGCCTTTGTAGCTATAACGGAGTTGCATCCGTGTGCAATATTCGCGAAGGGACCGCCGTGAACGAAGGCGGGAGTACCCTCGAGAGTCTGAACGAGGTTAGGCTTTATCGCATCCTTAAGGAGTGCGGTCATTGCGCCCTCAGCCTTGAGGTCACCCGCGGTCACGGGCTTCTCATCGTAGGTATAACCTACGATTATTCTGGCAAGGCGAGCCTTGAGATCCGAAAGAGAGTTTGAAAGACAGAGCACCGCCATGATCTCCGAGGCAACGGTGATATCGTATCCGTCCTCACGGGGTACACCGTTCACGCGGCCGCCGAGACCGTCGGTAACGAATCTGAGCTGACGGTCGTTCATATCAACGCATCTCTTCCAGGTTATCCTTCTAGGGTCGATGCCGAGTGTGTTGCCCTGATAGATGTGGTTGTCGAGCATTGCCGCAAGGAGATTGTTCGCAGCACCGATGGCGTGGAAGTCACCCGTAAAATGAAGATTGATATCCTCCATTGGAATGACCTGCGCCCAGCCGCCGCCCGCGGCACCGCCCTTGATACCGAATACGGGACCGAGAGAAGGCTCACGGAGTGCTACCGCAACTTTTTTACCTATTCTCTTCATTCCGTCGGCAAGACCTATCGTCGTAGTGGTCTTTCCCTCTCCTGCGGGAGTGGGTGTGATAGCGGTGACGAGAACGAGCTTTCCGTCCGGCTTATCGGCATTATCGGTTATAAGCGAGAGATCGAGCTTCGCCTTGCTTCTGCCGTAGAGCTCGACGTATTTTTCATCGACTCCTGCCGCCTTTGCTATTTCGAGAATGTGCTTCGGTGTCACAGACTGTGCTATTTCAATATCCGTCATCATAGGGCATTTCTCCTCGGTAAGTTTTTTACCCTTTGATTATACACCCATTTTCCCCCTTTGTCAATTGAATTTGTTTTTTCAGCGTTAATGATTGACTTTTGCGCGCTCACGTATTATAATAACGTTGAAAAATGAGAAGTCACAAAGGTGACGGAATGGAGAAAAAATGGCAAAAAGAATCAAGGGTATGTCCATGTGCAACCCCGTCATTCTCGACAGAGAGTATCTTCTCTACACTGCAAGGTATGCGATAGAGAACGGCTACACACACTTCGAGATGATAGGTCCGACCCACGATCCCGTAAGAGGCAACTTGGACGGTATGATGTACTACCGCAAGTACTCAGAGTTCAACTCGGATAAGGATAAGGAATACGTGGACTTCTGTATCGACCTTGTCAACGAGGTCTGCGATATGATGAAGGCAAACGGCATCAAGACCTACTATTGGCATCACGAGCTCGAGATACCTTACCGCTTCGACGAGGAGTATCCCGAGATACATAACGTTGACGGCGACGTCGAGGTAAGCCACCCCCTTATCAAGGATTTCCTCATTAACAAGATAGAAGATTTCTTCTATCTCTACCCAAATATGGACGGTATCGTGCTCACGCTCCACGAGACGAGAATACCTCTGCTCAAGCTCAAAAATCAGAAGCTCGATAAGATCGAGAGAGTAAAATACGTGACCGAGATCCTTTACGAAACCTGTAAGCGCCTCGGCAAGGAGCTTATCGTGCGCCCGTTCGCGAGTATGCTCTCCGACTACGACGATCTTATGGCGGCTTACGAGCAGATCTCAAACGAGCTTGTCGTCTGCGACAAGTGGACACAGTTCGACTGGTCGCTCACGATGCCTCACAACGAGTTCTTTGACAAGATAAAGAACAACCCCCTCATGGTCGAAACAGATATATTCGGCGAATATTTCGGCAAGGGCTTCCTTCCCATTATGCTTAAGGATCACATCGTAAACAAGTACGCCTATTGCGAGGGCTACGAGCCGAAAGGCTACGTATCGAGAATAGACCGCGGTGGTTACATCCCGTTCGGCACTCCCAACGAGGTCAACCTCGAGATAATGAGCGCGTGTCAGGACGGCAGAGACGTTGACGAGGCTATTGACGCGTTCTTCGGAAGAGCCTACGGCGAGGCAGGACCCGAGGTCCGCGCTCTTATGGAAGGCACCGAGGATATACAGATCAAGATGTTCTACATCAACGGGGTCGAGTTCTCTATGCTCAGCCTCTTCCCCTCCCTCTCATACATCATTACCGCACAGAAGGTCGAGATGTTCCGCGATAAGCCCGAGCTCGAGACTACTGCGTGGTATATCCCGAAGAACTACGTCCGCCCCCCCCTCGAGGAGCTCACACGCGCGAAGCGCGAGGCAGTAGAGGAGTCCGAGAGGAAGCTCGCGGATCTTGAGGCGCTGAAGGATAGACTCACAGAGGAGCAGTATCACGGTCTTTATATGCGATTCACCAACTTGAATATTGCCGCAAGGCTCTGGGAGCAGCTCACCTTCTGCTGCATCGGTCTTGCCGGTTACTTTGAATCTAAGGACGATAGCTGTATAGACAGCGTGAAGCGCGCTATGACGGAGCTTAAAAAGATCGACGACGAGGGCTACGCTACTCTTGGTGAAGAATACTACTGCTATGCTCTCGGAAGGGTGAGCGCACAGAAAACAACGAGAAGCAACGTCCCCTTCTTCATCGAGCAGGTATCCCGTGCATTCGAGCTCGAGGTAGGAGAGATCAGAAGGCTCGAGGCAAAGGGTCTTGTCGACTATGTGGTTGCCGGCGGCTTCAACGAGCGTCACGGAATGAAAAAGGAGATCAACTTCTCCTCGAGCCACACCTTCGACGACGGTGTTTGCCGTCTCGCCGGCTCATCAAGAGGAAAGGCATGGAGCGTTATAAAAGCGCACGGATGGTTCTCCTACGAGATGGCGGTCAAGCCTAACGCAGAAAATATCATCACGGTCACCGCAAGAGGCTGGGACAGCGACAGCATCGACTTCGATGTAACGGTCGACGGTGAGAAAACGATATTCAAGGAACATTCGGATAAGAAGCTCGAATGTGTTGTCAGATTTACTGAAAAGGCGGGCAAGGATAAGGTGACTGTCAGATTTGACAGAATAACCGAGAATATGCCGCTTATTTATACCGTCGAGATAAAATAAACACAACGTGAGGTTATTATGGCAAAAAGAATTAAGGGTATGTCTATGTGCAACCCCGTGGATCTTGAGAGAGATTATCTGATTTATACGGCAAAATATGCGATCGAGCACGGCTACACTCACTTCGAGATGATAGGCCCGACTCACCATCCCGTAAAGGGTAACGCAGACGGCATGATGTACTACCGCAAATATTCCGAGTTCAACGAGGATAAGGATCACGAATACGTTGATTTCTGCATTGGTCTGGTGAACGAGGTCTGCGATATGCTTAAGCCTCACGGCATCAAAACCTATTTCTGGCATCATGAGCTCGAGATACCCTACAAGTTCGACGAGCGGTACCCCGAGATACATAACGTAGACGGTGACGTTGAGATAACCCATCCGCTTATCAAGGACTTTCTCGAAAACAAGATCGAGGACTTCTTCCACCTCTATCCGAATATGGACGGACTTGTTCTCACTCTCCACGAGACGAGAATACCTCTGCTTAAGCTGAAAAATCAGAAGCTCGGAAAAACCGAGCGCGTAAAGTACGTTACCGAGATACTTTATAACGCATGCCGCCGTCTTGGCAAGGAGCTTATCGTGCGTCCGTTTGCGAGCCTCGAGGAGGACTATCAGAACATGATGAATGCGTACGAAAGCATCTCGCACGAGCTCGTCGTATGCGACAAGTGGACACAGTTCGACTGGTCGCTCTCGCTCCCACACAACGCATTCTTCAACAAGATAAAGAACAATCCGCTTATGGTCGAGACCGATATATTCGGCGAGTACTTCGGAAAGGGATTTCTACCTATTATGCTTAAAAAGCATATTCCCGAAAAGTTCGCATATTGCGAGAGCTTCGACCCACGCGGATACGTATCCCGTATCGACCGCAACGGCTTTATCCCGTTCGGCACGCCTAACGAGGTCAACCTCGACATCATGAACGCCTGCCACGACGGCCGAGACGTCGACGAGGCTATCGATGCCTTCTTCAAAAAGAATTACGGAGAGGCGGGTCCCGCGGTGCGTGCTCTTATGGAGGACACCGAGGATATCCAGGTTATGGCGTTCCACGTCGGTGGCTTTGACTTTACCGAGCTTTCCGCATTCCCGAGGCTCAACGCGGTCAAGAACTGCTATAACATTCAGATGATGCGCGACGACTACGTTATCGAGTCTAACGAATGGTTCATCCCGAAAAACTTCAAGCGTCCGCCTCTCGATGAAATAGTTGCTGTGAAAAAACACGCAATCGTGCTCGCAGAGGAGAAGCTCAGGGCACTCGAGGCGCTTAAGGGCAGACTTACTCCCGAGCAGTACGACGGGCTTTATATGCGCTTCAAAAACCTTCTTTACGTCGCTAAGCTTTGGGAGAGGCTTATAGCCTCTATCATCGGCTACTCAAAATATTTCGAGTACGGTGAGGAGAAATACAGAACGATGTTCCTCGAGGCACTCGAGGATCTTACCGCGATCAACGAGGATGGAAAATCCACTCTCGGCGTGACACGCTATTACCCCACCGCCCTGGGAACGAGGGGAAGCCTGTCCGAGAATATCGACGTATCAAAAATAGACAAGGTCGCACAGTACGTTAAGGATGCTAAGGCAAGCTTTGAGTACGAGGCTGCGCTCGAGGCCGAGCTGAAGAGCGAGGATCTTGTCGACTTCATCATCCCGGGTTCGGGTAACGAGGGACACAAGCTCTTCAAAGAGGTCAACTTCTCCGACACCTTCTTACTCGAGGACGGTGTGTGCCGTATTGCCGGTACTTACCGCGGTAAGGCATTCAGCACCGTTAACGCGCACGGCTGGTTCAGATATGAGATAGCGGTAAAGCCGAATGCAGAGAACGAGATCCTTATAACCGCAAAGGGCTCGGAGCCTTCTATCGACTTCTCCGTAGATATCGCAGGTGAAAAAACCGTTATCCGCGAGGCAGCTGACGGAAAGAAGGAGATATCCGTTAAATTTACCGAGAAAGATGGCCGCGACAGAGTTCAACTGAGGCTCGACAGAATTTCGGCAAGCACGCCGTTCTTCTATATGATAAAGGTAAAGGCTTGAGGAAGCGCTTCCGTAGGATAAAGACATAACTTAAGGATACATTTCTTATGAAGCCGATGGAGTGCGACGTCATTCCGTAGGCTTTTACCGGGAGTCGGAAAAACTAAAAAAAGCTTTGAAAAAAACCGTTTTTCCTCTTGACAAATAATAAATTAAGTTATATAATATGGTGTACGACTATGGATGCCGTAGCCTAAACTGCGCTCTTTTAGCCGAACAACATAAGGAGGGAACCCCGAGTGAAGCTTGATCTGCGACCGCTTTTAGCAGGCGAAAGACTGCTGACGTTTGATTATGAGCTACCGCTCGAGAGTGACCCCAACGATACGTCCAGCTTCCTTTACGGCGTAAGTTTTCCTTCTCCCATGAAGGTTACGGGTGAGATTACCAACACCGCAGGCTATATGAGGATGAAGCTCTCCATGTCGGTCGACTACCAAGCCGAATGTGCGAGATGCCTTGCCCCCGTCAGCGGTTGCTTTACCCTCGACCTTGAGAAAACCGTAGCCCCGAGAGACGTTCTGGGCGATCTTGACGAGGACAGACTCGACGACTATGCGATCATCGAGGACGGCTTCCTCGATATGGACGAGCCCCTCTACGAGCAGATCGAGATGGAGTTTCCCATCAGATTTCTCTGCAAGGAGGATTGTCGGGGCTTGTGTCAGAGGTGCGGAAGGAATCTTAACGAGGGTGAGTGCGGATGCACTCAGAAGGAGATAGATCCGAGACTCGAGCCGCTTCGTGCACTTCTTGAAAAGATGAAGGAAGAGGATTCTTCCAACTAATTCAGTTTATTAAAAAAATATATACCGAGAATGCGGATACGCATACTCATACAGGAGGTAATCAGCAATGGCAGTTCCTAAGAGAAAGGTTTCTCATTCGAGAAAGATGAAGAGACGTTCGAGCGTATGGAAGCTCGAGAACCCCACTAACCTTGTTAAGTGCCCTCAGTGCGGCGAGTACAACCTTGCTTACCGTGTTTGCAAGGCTTGCGGATATTACAAGGGTGAAGAGGTTATTGCACCCAAGGCTGAAGAGGCTGCAAACTAATTTCTCTATCAAAAAAGACCGACGTACAGTCGGTCTTTTTTGTTTTCACAGCGCTATCGGAATACTTTGTATAATATGCTATCGGAATACTCTATATATAATATAAAGGAAGCGCATCTGTTGCCCGGATACCCAGGGAGTCATACGCCAAAACTTTCCAAAGCGCTTAAATATTTGTTAACGAATCGTATTTTTTCTCTATCAGAGTCGATAAAACTCCAAATTTGACAACTTTGATTTACGTTATTGCGTTTTCCAAGATTCTCATCAAAGCTTTGCGGTGCTACGAGAACTTTTCAGACTATCCCTCGGTCTTACCCGATCTTATCTCTTCGAGAATGAGCTTCAGAAGATCCTCGGCGGTGGGGTTTTCCTCGCGCTCCTTCCTTGCCTTTTCCTCTTCCTCAGCCTTCTTTTTCTTTTCTTCCTCGGCAAGCCTTGCTCTCTTCTCTTCAAGATAAGCGCAAACTCCGTCTCTGTCCGACAGCTTCACACCGCGAGCCCTAAGCTCGAGCTTGTCCTCCTTCGTGAGCTTTCCCTTTTCAAGCATTACTATCCACTTTTCTCTGCTCTCAAGGAATCTGTTATAGATCTTCATGATCGTAAACAGCACAAAGGCTATTAAAAAGAAGTTGATAACGACGTTGATAAACGCACCCCAATCTATGTATATCGACTGGGTAAAATCAATTGCGCCGGCATCGTCCTTCACCTCGAGAAGCATAGTATAGATACCCGAGAGCGAATCCTTACCGAGTAAGAGTGCAAGGAGCGCATTGACGATAGGCTTTAAGACGTAGTTGCTGAGTCCGTTTACTATGGCGGTAAACGCGCTTCCCACGATAACACCGACAGCCATATCCACGACGTTGCCGCGCGTTATAAACGCCTTGAATTCTTCAAAAAATTTTTTCATAAGTCGAGATAACCCCTTTCTTATAAATCAGCCCGACGGCATTTGCTAAAGATTATATCATAAATTCACGAATATTTCAACATTTCGGCAAAAAAAGGCAAAAACTAACGACAAGAATAGTTTACGGTTTATGATTTTGTCTTATTTTCGCTCCGTCGGATTTCATAATTATTAACTCGTTTTAAGGGTAGCACGATTTTGATTTTTACTATGTAACACAAGGGTTTTCGGGCACAACCTGGGCTTTTGGTTTGTTTGTTTTTTTCATTATTTGAGATTTTTTTTGGTAGAATTAAATAATTTTTAATTTTTTTCCCGAATAATATTGACAAGTGGGACTTTATATGTTAAAATACGGATGTACGTAAGATAGTACTAGTACGTAACAAATTTTAAAAGGAGTTTTTCTCATGAGAACATTCGGCAACATTCTTTGGCTCCCCTTCGGCCTCATCGTAGCTACCATCAGCTTCCTTCTCGGTGTTGTTTGGTGCTGCACTCTTATCGGTATCCCTATGGGTCTCAAGCTCGTTAAGCTTGCTGGCCTTGCTATCTGGCCCTTCGGTAAGATAGTTGAGACCAACTTCGAGGAGCATCGTTTCCTTAACGCTGTTTGGCTTACTCTTGGCGGTATTCTCTTCGCAGCTATCGAGTTCATTCTCGGTTGCGTATTCGCAGTTACCATCATCGGTATCCCCTTCGCAAAGCAGTGGTTCAAGATTTGCAACTTCACTCTCGCTCCCTTCGGCGGCACTGTAGACGCAAACTATTAATTTGAACTTTACCCGTCTGTACATACAGATCGCGGTCTGAATAAAAACGCTCACTTGCATATCGTGCACCTGAGCGTTTTTATTTTTTGTTTATTTTGACCATTGACTTTTGATCAAGTTTGAACTATAACTATAGTGTTTGAGGCATAAGCCTTATGCGACTCGATCTCAAAAATCATCTATTTAATATTTTGAAAAGAGGTAATCAGAATGAAAAGCTTCTCTTCCCTGCTGCGAATCCTCTCGCTCGTGATTGCGACGTCGCTTCTCGTGCTCTCCCTCTCGTCATGTGACGTGTTAACCGATGTTATGGGAGATATCGAAGGCATTATCGGCGGAATAATGAATCCCTCTGATCCCGAAGATCCCGAAGATCCTGCCGATCCCGAGGGTCCTTCTGATCCCGAGGGTCCTGCCGATCCCGAGGATGGCTATTCGGTGATCACCATTGCCGAGGCGCTCGAGCTGTGCGGTGAGGACGGTAATATCACCACTGAGCGTTACTATATCCGCGGTGTTATCGAGACCGTGACAAATCCTCAGTACGGTGCTATGATCATCAGCGACTCTACCGGCTCTATCTCGGTTTACGGAACTTACAGCTCTGACGGCGCTCTCACCTATACCCAGCTTGAATATCAGCCCGTCAAGGGTGATGAGGTGCTCTTACACTGCATCCTTCAGAACTATTACGGTGATAAAGAGGTAAAGAACGCGCGCCTCATCGAGTATGTTAACAATCAGGGGAACCTTGATGTTGACGACTACACCTCTGCCACCATTGCCGAGGCGAGAGCCGCCGCCAAGGGCGCTGCACTGAGAGTAAGCGGTGTAGTTGCGCGTATCACCTACGCGATGGGCGGAAATCCGAATGGCTTTATGCTTGTTGACGATACGGCATCCATCTACGTATTTGACGGTGATGCGGCAGCAAGGGTGGCTATCGGAAACACCGTTGAGATAGCGGGCACCAAGGATTATTGGATACTCGATAAGGAGATGGAGAATGCGGCTAAGCACGGCTACGTCGGCTGCAACCAGCTCACAGATGTTCTCCTTGTCAGCTGTGACGGCGGCAAGAGCGACTTTGACACCTCGTGGATAAAAGAATCCACGGTAAAGGATATTCTCGACACTCCCGTGAGCGAGGATATCACAACGAGCATATACAAGGTCAACGCCCTCGTAAAGAAGGCTATCAACCCGGGATTCGTTAACTACTACTTCTTCGACCTCGACGAAACAACGGGCAGCTACACCTACACTCAGTGCAACGGCGATGACTTCTCATGGCTCGATCAGTTCGACGGCAAGATCTGCACCGTTTATCTCTCTGCTCTCAACGCAAAGTCGACCGCTGCCGACTGCACCTTCAGATTCCTACCCATTGCGGTATACGACGAGGGCTTCACCTTCGATCTTACCAAGACTCCCGAGCACGTTATGAAATACTACGCTCTCGAACAGTTCGCAACATCGTACAGCGGTAATCCCATGCTTAAGCTCGATACCGTTATCTCGAGTGCACTTCTCGGCTTCGAGAACGCTACCATCTCCTACACCTCGGATAACGAGGAGGCGGTAAGCTTCATCTCCGAGGGTGACGAGCTCTTCCTCAGCTGTAATAAGTCGGGCACGGCTACCGTAACCATTTCGGTAAGCTACGGTGGAAAAACGATTACCGACACCGTCACGATAGACGTCAGCATCGCGGAAAATATCGATGCATCCACCGTTGAGGACGCGATCGCTGCCGAGATCAACGATATCGTTACCGTTAAGGGCATCGTCGGCCCCTCGGTAGTCAACAAGGTAGGCTTCTATCTCATTGACGAGACGGGCGTTATCGCAGTTCTCGTTAATACCGATGCTGAGTTTAACGGTCTTACGATAGGCAACGAGGTAGTTATCGAGGGTAAGCGCGACAGATTCCACAACGGAAAGGGTGACCACGCAGGTCAGACCTGTATCACCGCTGCAACCGTAGTCGCTAACTACTACGGCTCTCACGAGTACGATACCTCGAACTTTGTGACCGATATCACCCCCGAGGAATTCTATGCGCTCGACAAGACCGTTGACTACTCTACCACAGTGTTTGTAATCACGGCTAAGGTCGTCCTCGTAAAGGGCGGTTACAGCTCGAACTACAAGCTCGAGGCGGGCGGAACGCAGATCACTCTCTACTCGTCGGGCGAGGCACAGTATAACTTCCTCAAGCCCTACCTCGATACCGAGGTCACGGTAGAGATTGCCGCTTGTAACTGGAATAACAAGAGCTATTGGACAGGCTGTGTTCTTTCTGTCATCACCGAGGACGGAAAAGTTTATAATCAGCTTAACTTTACCGAAAAGGTCTGATATCTCTTTCACTTATACTGCCGCGGATGCGAGTGCTTCCGCGGCAGTTTTTTTCTTTAAATCCTATCCGTTTTTAATGGATCGTTTGAGGTTTTCTTTTTTCCCCTGCCGATGTAGAAATATTCATAATATTATGGTATAATGATTATATAATAATTTAACGGAGAAAAAACATGTCAAATAACGTAAAGCTTAAGACAGGCGGTCTTACCGTACTGCGCGAGATGAATCCCGCGATGATCAGCTATAATATCGAGATGACCGAGGTCAGCGGCGGCACCTTCTGGAGAGCGTATACTCCCGGGCAGATCGCAGGCACCGAGGAGGTTCCCGCGCCCGATTTCAGACAGGGATTTGCTTCTATGCATCAGTGGTACGACCCCATCGACACCACGAATCCGAGGCTCATCAAGCTCGCGAAGGAGCTCGGCCCCGTCTGGATCAGAGTATCGGGCACCTGGGCTACCAAAACGTACTATGATTTTGACGGTACGGGTATCACCCCCGAGGGCTATCAGAGCCGCCTCACCAAGGAGCAGTGGATCAATCTCCTTAACTTCGTTAAGGCGGTCGGCGGAAGGCTTCTCATAAGCGTATCCAACTGTGAGGGTCTGCACTCCGCCGACGAACCCTGGAACCCATCCGAGGCAGAAAAGATCTTCGCTCTCAGTGCCGAGCACGGTGTGCCGATCAGCGCGGTAGAGTTCACCAACGAGCCTAACATGATGGAGATGACGGGCTTCCCTAAGGGATATACTCCCGCTGATTTCAGAAGAGATCAGGATCTGTTCCACAAGTGGGTCAGAGCAAACTATCCCGACGTTATCGTGGTCGGCCCCAGCACCTGCGATGCAGATGCGCTTGCTCAGGGCATGGGCGGCGAGGCAGGCGGAGCAGGTATCGCGGATATCATACCGAGCTGCACAACGGGTGAGCTCCTTGACGGATGTACCGAGCCCCTCGACGTATTCAGCTACCACTACTATAACGGTGTCTCCGAGCGTATGGAACCTCTTTGCCCCTCGGCTTACACTCCCCCATCCGAGGCTACCTCCGAGCAGTATCTCGGTATGGCGGGTCTCTGTGCAAGAGCGTTCGCTCCCTATCGCGACAAGTACTGCCCCGGTGCGGAAATGTGGGTGACCGAGTCGGGTGACGCAGGTGCGGGAGGACACACCTGGGCTTCTACCTATCTTGAGGTGCAGAGGACTCTCAACGAGTTCGGCAGCTTCTCTGCCGTGACGAACGGTGTTATCTTCCACAACACTCTCGCATCCTCGGATTACGGATATCTTCAACACGGCACGTTCGAGCCACGTCCCAGCTACTTTGCAGCCCTTCTTTGGAACAAGGTGATGGGTCTCAGCGTTCTCGATGCTGCCGAGCCTATAAGAGAGGGCGCTCACGTATACGCACACTCCCGTGCTGACGGTAAGGACGGTATTGCGTACCTCGTTATCAACAACTCAAAGACCGAAGCTACTACGGTAGAGCTCCCGAAGGATGCCGTCAAGTACTACCTCGACGGTAACGGTGATATGAGATCCAAGGTCATGTACCTCAACGGAAAACCTCTCACACTCGGTGAGGGCGACACACTTCCCTCGCTCGACGGTGAGTGCGTCAAGGCGGGCAGCTACGAGATAGCACCCGGTGCGTGCTGCTTCTTCGTTATTTAAGGTTGTTATCGCACAGGTGCGGGGCGTGAGATAAATTCTTTGCGCCCCCGCCTTTCTTTGTATTCTCCCTCACCGCCTACGGCGGAGCTCCCTCTCTCGGGGAGCCTTGGCATACGACACTGCCAAGATCATTATATAAATCACCCTTTAGCGTGATGCTCCCCAGCGGAGTATCACGCTAAAACTAATTTTGCCCCTTGTGGCAAGTGAAGTTTACTTCGTAAGTGAAGTTATCCTGCGGATAGTGAAGTTTTGCCTTCGGCAAAGTGATGGGCAAGCTTAACTTCACTGCAAGCTCCTGAGCAGCTTCACTGCGAATAGCGCAACTTCACTCCCTGAGGGCAAAACTTGACTGAAAAAGAGAAAGATTTTTGTCTTAGAACAGATTATCAGTGAGCTAAAACGCACCCATATTCATGCCTCGGTTTTTGGCTTATATATTGCGTCAAAAGCGCTCTATATACGGCTCTTTTTTCGGGACTTTCGTTAATGTTAAAATATGACATATATATACAAAAATTATACACCCAAAATGTGTATATTGCTATTATTAAAATAATTGCGCATAAGGGGTTGAAATATCTGTCGTTTTGTGTTAGGATAAGGATGTATTTTTATTACTACGCGTATTTTATTTTAGTAAGGAGTGCAACTATGAAAAAAGAGTATGTTCCTGCTGAACTTGACGTGTTAGCTCTTGGCAATTGTGATATCATCACAAGCTCCCGCGGTGACGAAGAGGAATCCGGTGGAGATTTTGACAGCGGCTACAACGGCAACGGTTGGACCTGATCCCCGCGCAAACCAAAGAAAAGAAAGGAAGAAAAAAATGAAAAAGTCTAATTTCGCAAAGCTTCTCTCTTTAGTTCTCGTATGTGTTATGCTTATCAGCACGTTCTCCGTACTTGCGTTTGCCGAGGAGCCCGCAACCGAGTCCGAGATCGAGATCTATTCTAACAACGTACTTACCGGTGGTACCCAGCGTCTTATGTATGCTATCAAGGCAGACGAGGGTGCAGAGTTCGATCTTACCGTTACCGATGCTAACGGCAACGAGATCGCAGTTTCTCCCTACGTAGTTGAGGGTGCTGAATCCAACTACATCAACGTTCCCTCCGCTTCCAAGGGCGATGCAATGTGCTACATCTTCGCTACTGACAGCGGTGTTGCTCCTCAGAACATCGACGAAGAGGTTGTTGCAACCGTTACCGTAGGCGGTGAGGTTGTTGACACTGCTACATACAGTGTTCTTGAGTACGTTTACAACCGTCTCTACGTTTCTGCTAACGCTACCGATGCAGAGAAGGCAATGTTCACTGCTCTTCTCGAGTATGCTGATCTTGCTGACCAGTTCTATAACGGTGATGAAAGCACTGCAAGTGTAGCAAACTATAAGTATGTTGCTACTGAAAACTGCACATCCAGCGTTACCGATACCATCATCGCTTCCGGTACTGAAGTAACCTACGCATCTGCTGTTAAGCCCAACACTGCCGGCGGTGAGTATGTTCAGTTTACCATTTATGATTACGAGAGCGGAACAGAAAGCTTTGTTCGCGCAGATGACAACGGTGAGATAGTACTTACTATCGATTCTTCCGTAAAGGTTTCCGCTGAGTTAAAGGTTGTTCAGGCGGTTTCCGAAAAGGTTGATTTCAGTGCGATTTCTGCAGGATCTCAGTACGTTGATGAAACTCGTGCATTCGAGTACTTTAGCATCGCAACCTGCAACAAGGGATGTCACTTCACCACTCAGCTTAGAATATATGATAGCTCTTCCAACGACGGTTGGGCAATTCTCTCTTCTGCACAGTCGTTCGATAAGCTTGTTATCAATGTAGGATACAAGGCTGCAACGCTTAATGTTTATGTTTCTACCGACGGTGTTGAGTATACACTCCTTCAAGCAATCACGACTACCACCTCCTATAAAGACTATACTGTTGATATAGGTGCAGCAAACGGTTACAAGTATATTAAGCTTGATGCTGTAGGAGCACAGCTTCGTATCGCATCTATAACCGCAGACCTCAAGTAATTCGCTATTCTCTGAATAGCAAAACATAAAAAGAAGCAACCCTCGGGTTGCTTCTTTTTGTTTATGCTAGATTACTATGCCACATCTTGTGGTAAGGAACGTTGAAATCGGCAAAGCCACTCACTGTTACCGTGCCTATGTCTAACGAGATGTTTCCGGATCTGAGAGAGCAATTCAAATCAGCATCAAGATCGACCGTCATAAGCTTGCCATCCTTGAATTTAAATTCCATCTCCATTTCTCCGCCATTCAGACTTACGCCCTGATACAGTATAAGGCCGTACAGCGATCCTTTTTCCGGTGCATTAAGCTTCAACTTATAATGGTCCTCCGACACCTCTTCAATTTCTTTTATTCGGTACACATTGAAATCCAAGAAGATCAGTGACTCCAACAGTCCCTTAGCAATATTTTCGCCAATTTTTTCCTGTTTGAGAACAGTATCAAACAGCGAATCGTGAGAATATTCTCCCGCGCCCTTATACTGAAGGATTCCGTCAAAATAATAAGCATCGGCAATATCACGTTCAGGCATACCATAATCAAAATAGAACTTTCCATTCTCTTCACCGTAGGTTACAGAGCGTCTGATGACTCCCTCATATGGCTGATGCTGAACAGTAAATCTATTGGATAATTCGAGAGAAACTGTGTTCTGTTTCTCCTCCCTTGCTTCAACGAGCTTTTTCTCAAGCTTTGCGATGAGCGAAAGATCGGATAATTCGTTATAATCTTCTTTGTTGAACTCTTCGGTGTTTAATACAACGTTATTATAATTACTGTACAGTAGAGTCAAATATAGCGACGGAGAATTTTTCTGATCTTCCGCTTCAGCAAACACATAGCGTACACGTACTTGGGTACATCTGAATTCTGAATCGGCAACATATATTATCTCAACATCCTCCACCTCGTCATCGAACAACTCACCGTCAAAACCGGTATCTTCGAGTATTGATAATAGACCTGGCAGATTATAATTGGAAAGACTGACAGTCCATCCGCCGTCTTCCTCATGAGTATAGCTCTTGCTTTGACAATCCAGCACAGAGGGATAGGCATTGCTGATTATCGCATCATTTTCATCGTATGCGCGAATAAACTTAAAGTATTCCTCGAGCGACATCTCGGAATATCCCGTGAATGGAGTGCTCGAGCCGTTAAGACCGTCTGCATATGCGTAGGCGGTACCGTCATAATATCCGTATCTGATTACTGCCATATCGGTAGTCTTTCCGTTGGATACGGTAGATGTCTCCGAATAATGATAATAATCGCCCGTCGTCATACCCGAATATATTTGTTTATTATTACTGGTTGACGTAACGGGACGCCCCGCAACGTTTGCAGAAAGGCTGAGAAAACCTTTTATTTCGTATGAGTCGAGTCCATTCATTTTGCTATTGATAAACCTATATACCTGATCGGGATTATCAGGCTCTATTCCCAACACCTGATACACCGTGTCGATAACGGCGCAGGATGAAAGCGCAATTACCGTAAATGCAATCAATAACACCGCGATAACTATCCTACTTTTTTTCATAACACTTTCTCCTTTCATTATATAATGTTCTTCTATAATTATTGTAGCATATGTATATCACCCTGTCAACAATTTAATTAAGTGTGACATGTGCATATGCGTTTGCTTCTTGCAGTTGACATTTCATCTAAACTATGGTAGAATATTCACATAGGTTGTAATTACAACAATATGCTTGTGAATTTACGCATACAAATACGCGGTGCGAGGGTCTTATGACTAGAGAAGAAATAAACGATATACTGGTTAAGCAAAGAATGTTTTACAAAAGCGGTGCTACTCTGCCCGTTAAATTCAGGATAGCGGAATTAAAAAGACTTTATTCTGTTATCAAAAAATACGAGAGCGAGATATGCGAGGCACTGACTCTCGACCTCGGGAAGAGCAAGTACGAGGGCTTCATGTGCGAGGTGGGGCTCGTGCTCTCCGAGATCACCTATATGATAAAGCACGTGAAGAGGCTATCAAAGCCTAAGACGGTACATACGCCTCTCGCGCAGTTCAACTCGCATAGCTTTAGGCAACCGATGCCATACGGCAACGTGCTTATAATGAGCCCGTGGAATTATCCCTTTCTTCTGACGCTCGACCCTCTTGTCGATGCTATCGCCGCAGGAAACTGTGCCATAGTGAAGCCCAGCGCATATTCGCCTAAGACGAGCGAGATAGTCGCTAAGATAATATCCGAGTGCTTTCTGCCCGAGTACGTATCGGTAGTTACGGGCGGGCGCGCCGAGAACACCGCCCTGCTCGACGAGAAATTCGATATGATATTCTTTACGGGCAGTCAGTCGGTCGGAAAAGAGGTCTTGCGCCATGCGGCAGAGCATCTCACGCCCACCGTGCTCGAGCTCGGTGGAAAGAGTCCGTGCATTGTCGAGGCGAGTGCGGATATCCCTCTTACGGCAAGGCGCATCGTGTTCGGTAAGTTTATCAACTGCGGTCAGACCTGTGTCGCACCCGATTATATTCTGTGCGAGAGTGCAGTAAAGGATAAGCTCGTCGAGGCGCTCATATCCGAGATAAAAAGGCAATACGGTGAAAAGCCGCTAGATAATCCCGATTACGGCAGGATAGTAAATAAGAAGCACTTCGACCGCATCAGTGCTCTTATCGACCGCGAAAAGGTAGCTCACGGCGGCGGCTGTGATGCCGAGCGCCTAAAGATCGAGCCTACGGTGATGGACGGAGTCACGCGCGAGGATGCCGTGATGGGCGAGGAGATATTCGGCCCGATACTGCCTATTTTGACCTACGATGACTTTGATTCTCTTATCGATGAGCTGAAGGACCTCGACAAGCCCCTCGCACTATATATCTTCTCGAAGAATAAAGGGCATATAAGGCGCGTAACGACCGAGCTGTCCTATGGCGGCGGATGCATAAACGACGTTATTATCCACCTCGCAACGAGCGAGATGGGCTTCGGCGGTGTGGGTGAGAGCGGTATGGGCTCATACCACGGCAAGGACGGCTTCGACGCCTTCTCACACTACAAATCGATAGTTGACAAGAAAACGTGGATAGATATGCCTATGAGATACCAGCCGTACAAGTCGAAGGTATACGAGAAGCTGCTGCATATGTTTTTGAAGTGACGCAACCGCAGTATCCAAATACTCCCATCACCTCGCTTGACATCAAGGTCTACCTAGAAATTAGGAAAATTTTTACATTTTTTCTGAATTTCACTTGAAATCACCTTTACAAAACCTAAAAAATATGGTACAATAGTTATGCCAAACTAATCAAATATTACAGAACGTTATTTTTCTCCTCACGGGTGAATTATACCCTTTTACGCAAAAGTAAAGTATGCATTTGATAAAATGCAAATTCCACTTTGCTTGTTGCGTGGAGAAATCCTGTTCTGCGAAGATTAGTTTGGCGACTATCGGAGTTTGCGTTTTTGTGCGTCTGCTTCGGTGGGCGCACTTTTTGTTTTTTGGGGGTAGTATGAGGAAGGTCGACAAGCTCGGAAGAATAGTAATACCGCTCGAATTAAGAGAAAAGCACGGGCTATGTGAGGGAGTAACGGTAGAATTCTTCGATACGGGGGACGGCATCACCGTAAAATGTGCCGATACGTACTGTAAAATATGCCATAAGAAAATCTCGGGTGATTCAGATTTTCCGCTTTGTGACGAATGTATTGCAAGGGCTGTAACCGAATACGGTATCGAAAAGGGCTGAGTCTTGTTGACTCAGCCCTTTATCTTTTTTTATTTATCAAAAATTTCCGCACAGGCGCGTAGCATCTCCCTTATCGGTAGATCATAAGGACAACGCGACTCACACACACCGCATCCGATACAATCGGATGCTTTTTTATCGAGAGTCTTATAGCGGGTGATTGCCCATTCCTTAAGGTTATAACGGCTGTAGTAGCCCTCAAAAAGAAGCACCGACGGAATGTTTATTCCTACTGTGCAGGGAGCACAGTAGTTGCATCGACGGCAGAAATTCGTCCCGAGAAGCCCTCTTATTCCGTCGATCCTCAGAAGCTCGTCATCGGTGAGTGCCGAGGTGTCGGACACCGCCCCCGAATTCAGGAGAAGCTCGTCGGCATCAGCCATACCGGGAATGATAACGGTAACCGCGGGATTGACGGTGACGAAGCGCATCGCGAGCTTTGCATCCTCGATAGCTCCGCCCGCCAAGGGCTTCATACATATAAATCCGATATTCCTTTCGGCACAGCGCGCGATCAGCTCCTCACCCTGCGTCTCTACGATATTATACGGGAACATAACCGTTTCGACCCACGGAAGCTCGATAGCGCGCTCGAATACCTCGAGAGAGTGGAGAGTAATACCGATGTGCCCGATCTTCCCTGCCTCGCGCGCTTCAATAAGTGCCTCGAGCGCACCGCCCTCAGAGAGAACGGTATCGAGATCCCTCGCGTTCGGGTTATGAAGCTGATAGAGGTCTATGTAGTCGGTACGAAGATTTTTAAGGCTTATATCGATATCCCTTGCCATCTGCTCCTTAGTGCGCGCTGTGCTCTTGGTGGCTAAAACAAACCTATCCCTCACACCCTCGAGCGCGTAGCCGAGATATTCCTCGCTGACCGTGTATGCTCTGGCGGTGTCTATAAAGTTTACCGACGCGTCTATAAGACTGCCTACGAGCGACCTCGCCCCATCCTTATCTATTCTCTGTATCGGTATACCGCCGAGTCCGAGTCGGGATATCTTAAGACCCGTTTTTCCTAAAATTCTGTAATCCAATTTATCACCTCTGATATCGGCTTTTTAGCCTTACCTTGTATATCTACGCCTCAATTATACACTCTATATTAACTATAGTCAAGTAATAGGCAGAGCCTAAACAAAAAAAGTGCGCCAGGGGCGCACTCCTTGTACCTTGCAAAAAGGGCAATCGGTAATTTGTTAAATCTCGGGTCTGTCACGCCGGGCAAATACTCGTGATAGCTGCATATGCAGGGAGAGTCATATCGACGATAACGTAAGCTGCGGTATAGGACTCACAGTTAACTACACAGCACTCATAGGTGTTTCCGTAATCCTCGGTATAGGTAACGATATACTTTTTCATAAATCCTCCTTACAGGTCCTTCATGACCATCACTGCCTCGCCCTGAATTATGAGCCTCTCACGGTCACTTCCCTTAATGACTATCGGCTCCATCTCATCATTCTCGGGGATGAGGTAGATCGCGTTTTTATCCTGCTTGAATCTTTTAAGTGTTGTTTCGCTATTATCGTAAAGGAAGGCTGCAATTCTTCCCTCTCTCACTCTCTCGCATCTTCTGATAAGAACGAGGTCACCGTCATCGATGCCCGCGTTTATCATCGAGTTACCCCTCGCGCGCAGAAGGAAAAACTCTCCCGAGCCGATAAGGGCGGTCGGCATCCTGATGCTCTCGAGCTCTGCATCACACACGTCGGTGAGCATACCGCAGGGTATCGAGTTACCCATAAGCACTGGGCTTGTGCCCTCGGTCGCACCGCGCATATAGTCGGTGACTATGCCTCTGTGTCCGTCGTATTCTATCTCTCCGCGCTCCGAGAGCTCCTTAAGATATCTCTGCACTGTCGGCCTTGAAATGCCCGTGCCCGTCTCGATCTCTCTTGTCGAGGGCGATCTTCCCGAATCGTCAAAATATCTGTTAACGAAGTTCACTATCGTCGAGTAGTAAGACGTGTTCTTTGACCTCATTTCGCCCTCCTTTTTTATCTGAGCCATTTGGCTCATTTAGATTATAGCGCGATTTTCCCGCTTTGTCAATAGGTTTTTTCAAAAAAATCACCTTTTTTCTGCCTTTTTTCAAAAAATCTTCCCACAACTCAATATTTAAAACGTGTTTATAGCAAATAAAAAAATACTGCAGAAAACTTTTCTTTTCTGCAGTATTTTTTTTACATTGTTTTTTCGTTAATTGCGTATTGCAGAGATCAAAGCGAAAGGAGGTATCTGCCGTAAGCATCCGCCGCCTTCATTGCGGCAACGACCTTCTCAGCGGTAACCTCGAAGGGCATATTGTGAATGGTCTCACCGGGAACGGTAGCAGCCTCTGCAACTGCAAGAAGCTTCTCGTCGGTAATCTCGGTAACACCAAGCTCGCCAAGGGTAACAGGAAGTCCTACCTCGATGCAGAAGCCAACGATCTCGTCAAGCTTCTCGGTAGGAACGTTCTCAAGCATAAGCTGAGTGATCACACCGAAGGCAACCTTCTCACCGTGATACATATGATGGCACTCGGGAAGAACGGTAAGACCGTTATGAATAGCGTGAGCTGCTGCAAGTCCGCCGGACTCAAATCCGATACCCGAGAGAAGTGTATTAGCCTCAATTACCTTCTCAACAGCCTCGGTGCAAGCGCCTGCTTCGAGAGCGAGCTTAGCCTTTACGCCCTCTTCGAGAAGAGTATCAAGACAGAGCTCGGCAAGAGCCATAGCCGCACAGGTAACCTTACCGCCTGCGCAGGTGCCTGCGTCCTTCTCCTTAGTTGCTCTTGCCTCGTAGTATGTAGCGAGAGCGTCACCGATACCGGACACGGTAAGGCGAGCAGGAGACTTTGCAATAATAGAGGTATCCATAAGAACCATATTGGGGTTTGCAGGAAGCCAGTGATACTCCTCAAACACGCCCTCGTCGGTGTAAACAACCGAAAGTGCCGAGCAAGGTGCATCGGTAGATGCAATCGTGGGGCAGATAATAACGGGAGTCTTACAAGCGTGTGCAACCGCCTTGGATGTGTCAAGAATCTTACCGCCGCCGATACCGATAACCATATCACAGCCGTTAGTGTTCATAACCTCTATAAGTCTGTTGATCTCGTTCCAGGAGCACTCGCCGTTGAAGTAGTCGTAAACTACGCCAACCTCGCCCGAGCCGAAGCTCGCCTCGAGGGTCGCACCGATCCTCTTGTAGCCCGAAGCGGTGATAACTACGAGAGCCTTCTTGCCGTAAGCCTTCGCATAGTCTGCGATCTTAGCCATTTCGCCTGCGCCCTGAACGTACTTGTTAGGGCAGATAAGAATTTTTGCCATTTTAATTCTCCTTGACATTGTTATTTTTTTGACAAACAATGTTATTATATACTATAATAAGAATAAAGTCAAGAGTATTTAGTCTGAAATTTCACTGTATAATAGAGGGCCTTTAGCGGAAGGACATTTGCACTATGTTTTTGGTGCAAAGGGGAATAAGTATAAGTCTTTAGGCTTGACTCATTCGAGTGAAAGCACCGCTAGAAAGGTTAAAATTGATAACCCAGATCCCAACGACAAAGATCCTTCGTATTTGCAGATGCGCGTACATGCAGCGAAAAAGAGCTATTATAGCGTAACAATTCCCGGGCTTTCTTTTAGCCCTGAAGCAAGGGCGTATGGCGTATGAGTAAAGAGAATAAAAAGAGGATTCGTAAGACAAATAAAAAGTACGGAAAACGGAATAGAAAATAAAAAAAAGAGCTCAAGCAATTTTTGGGGTCACCCCCGATGTTCCGTTACTCTCTAACGGCCT
The DNA here is from genome assembly GCA_017508195.1 of Clostridia bacterium. Taxonomy (GTDB): domain Bacteria; phylum Bacillota; class Clostridia; order Oscillospirales; family CAG-272; genus UBA1740. The sequence continues at coordinate 24,993 of JAFVZL010000019.1, forward strand.
CCGCTTGAACTCTATATGCATTATATGCTATTTAACTGTAAGAGTCAATAGCTTTTGGGAAACTCGCAGAGATAATCTGCCATCAATTTCTTCACGACCAAAGCACTCCGTTCCTCGATAGGAATTGAGGACCCAGACGAGTATCAGAGCTCCAAAGCTACGCTCGAGGAGCTGCAGATGCAGAACAGATACTTCGTGGCTGATCTGATGAATAAACAGGAAAATGACAAGTAAGGGGTGAGCTAATGGCTAAAAAGAAAATGGCTTCTCCGGTTAAAGAGAAGCCAAAGGAAACGTATCCGCATTTCAAACATTACTTGAAGTCCGGGCATCCGGCTCTTGTAGTATTTTAACACTCGGAGAGTGAATATAATTATCGTAAGGTCATGCATGGAGAGCGTGAGGGTAGGCATCCTAATGAGAAGGTTTATCCTAACCCGAACAAGCGAGATAAAGAGCCTATGTACATAGCTAAGAGGGTGCGTCATGATAAGAAGAAATACTTTGGAAAGAAATACCCTTGGAAGTATAAATAAAGAGTGAGAACGTCCCACGGGCTAAGCTTGCGCCGCCCATTCAATGATGCATAAAGCAACCACGTTCTCACGCTTAGTATTATACGCTAATTAACTGTAAAAGTCAATAGCTTTTGGGAAACTCGCAGAGATAATCTGCGAGTTTTCTCGATTTATTCAAGTCCGTTACAATGACCGTATCTTTCTAGCATAGCTTGCTTTTCGACAACCACGGTCGAAGAGATCGTATTCGACCCCTTATTATAGAAAAAGAGAACGAAACGGTTTTACCCGTAACGCTCTCTTTTTCCACTTTGCCTATGGCAAAGCTTCACTTGCGAAGCAAGCTTCAGCCCCAGCCGTCTATCCTATCCTCTTCTCCGTCAAAGGCGCCACTCGAGGTTATAATATCCGATGGGCCGAGGAGGATCACTTCCAACTCTGCTTCTTCGTATTTACGCTTGTTCATCAGCTTATCCTCCTTTAGTTACTTTCATCGTATCTTACGGCAGAAACTCCGTAGCGGTATAGCGCGAGAGCGAGGTCCGCGATATCCGAGTCGGTGTTTGCCTTCCTGAATGCGTAGGTGTTGACGCTATACGTTACGGTCTGTGCCGTCTCACCGTTCACATTAAGGTTAAAGGTCACGGTCTTGTCAAACTCAAGTGCGCTGATGGCATCCGAGTAGACCATGTATTTGCCGTCACCGATAGAGGTTATCTTAAGACTCTTACCCTCTCCGTCAGTAACCGTCACTCCGTCAAGCGATGCGGCTTTGAAGCGGAAGAAGATCTTATTGTCATAATCGAACCTTACGCCCACCGACTCAGCGGAGTATAGGCTGTTCGTAGTCTTGGTCGCGCTGCTCTTATCGTCACTCTCGGTGGGAGCCGAAGCGGTTGCCGCACCGTCAAGATCACGGTTGACGAGCGCGTCTGTCTTATAGCCGCGGTACTTCTGCGCCTCTGCACCGTAGTTGAGCATATCCGTGACGAGATTCGTGATATTCTCGTTGTCGGCATAGAGGGTGAGAAGCTTATCGGCATAAGCCTTGACACTGTAAGTTTCATATGCGTCGATCAGCTCATCTCCCGAATAAAGACGTGCCGTGATGTTGTCACCCATACACTGCGGTGCGATGCCCGTGAATACGAAGGTGCATCTGTCAGAGCCGCTCGCGGTGGGACGGACAACGGTGGTCTTACCGTTCATCGTGAACTCCATGGTGAGCGAATCGATAGCATAGCCCTCGGGGATAGCTACGATATAATTCATAGCAAGGTTCTGACCTACGGTAACAGATGCCGTGCTGATGGCGGGAGTCTCGGGGTCGGCATCCTTCTGATATACGAAGGTGCGCTTACCGCTGCCGACGGTCATTACCTGAGCGTCCTCGGTGAACTCACTCGTGCCGTTCTTACCGCCAATCTCAACGAATCTGCCCTCAGCAACTAAGGGGAATACGACCTCTGCGGTCATATTTGCGGGAACCTCGATAGTGATAACGTAGTCCTTACCGCTGCCCGAATAGCTGACGTCAACGGCTCCGCGTGCGGTAACGGTATGTGCATTTACTTCATCGATATTGCCCTCTGCGGGATCGATGCGTATGGTCTTTGCACCAGCCTCAAGAATCTTAACACCCGAGATATACTCGATCACCTGCCAGAGTGATGCCGCGCCCCAGCCATGCGACTGGCTGCCCGAGCCGTGCCAGTTCTCCCAGATGAACGTACCGCCCCTGCTTATGATCTTAGCCCAACCGTAATCGTTAGGGTTAGTCAGAAGCCTTACAGCTGCGTCACCGCGTCCGTTCGCAAACAGAGCCTCAAGGAGAAGGTCTGCTGTGGTAGTGCCCTGTCTCATACCCTTATTTGCGATGTAGGTAAGCATAACGTCGATTGCATCCTCGTCGGGAGCACCCGCTACTATTGCGTGAGAGGTCGCGTGCTGGCTTTTGTTCGTGGACTGCACACCCTCGGGTGTGAGACCGTCACAGTACACACCGCTCTCGGTGAGGAGATACTCGTTCATAGCAGAGCGAAGAGCATCTGCCTTTCCGTTATAAAGAATCGCTTCGGACGTGTATCCGAGCTCGTATGCCATATCGGCAACTATTTCGTATACTCTTACAGAGTGTGCGTTGATGGTGGTACGTACACCGTCAAGCGTGCCGCTCCAGTCGTAACCGAATCTGTCGGGGGGAGTATCTATGATACCCTGCTTGTAGGACGAGCTCGTGCCGCCCTGGATAGCCGTTACAAGACCCGTCTCGGTATTGATGTTTCTCGTAACGTAGCCTGCAGTGTTGACCATATAGGGATATGCGTACTCGAGGAGCTCTATGTCGCCCGTAAGGAGATAATAACGCCATACGAAGCGAGGCATATTAAGAGTGAACTCGGGAATATCACGCGCACCGTCGTTGCTCGGATATACTGCGTTATACATACCGAGCTTGCTCTCGTCAGACCACAGACGGTCGGCAGAGTCGAGGAACTGAAGGATAGCCTTCCTCGTCATCTGTCTTTCGTACGAGCCTGTCATGGTAGCCGCACTGATATTGATAGCATCGTAGAGGAACTGTCCCTTCTCTCTCGTGGGAGTATCTACGAACTGGTTCTGTACAGAATAGAGTGCCGAGCGCTTCATAAGCTCGAATACCTGATCGAGCATCTCGTCTGAGGTATCGAGAGTGGACTCGCGTCCCGTAACGGTCTCTGCATGGACCACGGTAGCCTCGAAGTCCTCGGCGGTAAGCTCGCCTGCCTCGGCAGGTACAGACGCGTAGCGGAAGCCGAGATAGCCCCAAGCCTCAAAGGTCTGCTCTCCGTCCTTCATCGTATAGACGTAGGTCATGTTAGTGGACTGAGTCGAGTCGCTCGATGTATTGATAGAGCCGTCGGCGTTGAGCTCGTAGCCCTCTTGAACGGTCAGCTGAGTGCCTGCCGTACCGTTCGGGAAATGGATAATAATTCTTGCGGGGATGACCTTGCCAAAGTCTGCGACGGTAGTACCGTCTGCGAGCTTCATTACCTTCACCGCCTGTACGCGGGTCTCTTTAACGTGGCCTATCTCGGGCTGAAGGTTATAGAAGGTCGTGGTGGGATGTGCGCCGTGAACGTTGACGGGCATCCAGCCGTTTGTATCGTAGCCGACCTCTGCCCAGCCCGAGAGCACAAGCCTTCCGTCGCAATATTCTATCTCGTCACCCTCACCGTTTCGCGCACCGAGGTTAGAGTACGCTGTGTCATGTGTCAACCACGTCTCATCGGTAACTACGGTCTGTGAGGTTCCGTCTAGGTAGTAGATAACGAATTTAGCAAGCAGTCCCGGCTTTCCGGTAGCGCGTCCCTGTGCGCCGCCGAAGTAGCTGGTAAGCACACCGAAGGCTGCCTTATCGCGACCCTTTACGGCATCGGTGATATCCCAGCCCTGATACTTTGTTTCACCGAGATAGTCATAGGTCTGCGCTCTGCCGATACGGATACCGTTGACGGTGAGCTCGTAGTCCTGAGAGCCTGCGACGTATGCTATCGCGTGCTTTACCTCTTTACCCGACTCGAGGGTAGCCTCCTTACGGCTGTACCAATAGGAGTTGTCTGCGTTGAGCTCTCCCGAGGTACCCCAGTGACGAGCACCGTCCCCAAAATCGTCGGCAAAGAGCACCTTGCCGTTAAGGTCTGTGACTGTAACGTTGGTATATATTCCCGCCTCGTTACCGTCGGTACGGAAGCCGATGCTGCCGCCGAAGCTGATATCCGAGGTCTTGGTATTTTTGAGAACACCGTCAACGTAGGTATATATGGTATCACCCACTGCCTTGATGGTGAGGTGATAGGTCTTATTTGCAACGAAGCCGAGCGAGAAGTCGCTCTCGGCGGTAGTTCCTATTCTACCGTATTTTCCGTTTTCGCCCTTATGCAGACGGAGCTTGCCGTCAGAGCGGACAGCCCACATGTATCCCGAGCAATCGCTGTCGGGAGCGCGGAACACGATGCCCGCAGAGGTAGCACTAACCTGCACGTCGAGCGAGAGGATGAAGTCCGTCCAATCGTAGCCGTAGTTGAGCATGGTGACACCGTCACCACGGGATTCTGCCCAATATACCTTCTGCGCGCCGCTTGTGAGAGGAAGCGTGTCAGCCGTAGCTACCCAAGCCGAAAGATCACTCTCGGAGAAATCTGCGGTGTAGCCTAGTGCATCGTCTACGGTCGTTACAATGCTGGAGTTTGTTTTGGAATAGTTCGCCGCAAAATCTTCGCCCGTGCCAAGAACCGAGCCGTTGGGTGCGGTTATCACGAGGTTGCTGAGCGTGAATGTTTCACCGCTTCCCTGACGGATACCGAACATACCCTTGCTGTAAGTAGAGTCTGTGTCGGTAAAGGTGCTGATAAGCTCACCGTCTAAGTAGGTGGTGAATACGTTGCCGGAAAGGGAGATCGTTACGTGGTACTTCTGTCCCTGCACCAACGAGCAGGCAACGGCGGTTTTCTTAGTCCAGCTATTGTTTTTCTGTATATGAGGCTTAAGTCCCTCACTCGTGCTGAACTGCCACATATAACCGTTACTGTTATCGGCACAGCGGAACATAATTCCCGCCGCCTTTGCATCTATAACCATGTCAAAATCCATGGTGTAGTCAGTCCAATCGGTGCTCTTTGTATAGCGGTAAACACCGACTTTAAACTGATAATTAACAGTACCGTAATTTTCATTGACGGTAAGGCTGTTTATCCTTGCCTTATGACCTGCCTCGGTATAGAAGCCGAAGGTACCCGATGTGATTGCCGACTCATCGGTATATTTATCGATCTCGGTGCCGTCAATGGCGGTAGTGATGCTGTTTCCATCCGCCCTTATCGAAATAGTGAAGGTCTTGCCGCTGACGATATCGAGAGATACGGCATCGCCGAGGGGGGTGAGCTTACCGCCCTCGACCTTGTTTCTCACAAGGCCGACACCCGACACTATCTGCCAGACGTATCCCGTCTGACCGTCGAGCGAGGTGCGGAATGCAACGCCTACCGCACTGCCGATAAGAGTGACGTTAGTGATGACCTCATAGTTATCCCAATCGGCGTATTCGCTCTGAAGTGCGAAGCCTTCACCGCTTAAGATAACGTCCTCGACGTCCTCCTCGATAACCGATAGGGGCGACTCAGAGTCCTCTCTGATGCCCTTTATCCAGGATGCCTCCCAATTATCGTTGCCGAGTCCGGTAGCAAACTCCGCCCTCTCGCTGTAAGGGGACTCTGCTCCCTTTGAATCCCAGGTCTTTACCTCCCAGCTATACGGATAGCCGGGCTTCAGAACGTCACCCGTATAGGGAACGCAGTTCTGTGCCGAGGATGCGACCTTACCCGAATCCCAGACGAGCGCATCGGTGACACCGTCGTAAAGGCGGATCTGATATGCAGTCTGGATTTCGTCATAGTCAACGTCGTTGACCCACCAATCGAACATCGGAGCACTCTCTATGTTCATAGGGTGCTCGGACTCGTTGGTCAGAAGTCCGAACGGCGCGCCTGGTGCGTGATTGTCGAGGCTGAGAGCTTCGGCAACCAGAGGCTGTGCCGTTATAAGCATCGGTTGTGCAAGTAATACCAGCGCAAGAGTGGCTGACAAAACAACCGACAGAATTTTCATGAAGCGATTTTTTCTCATGTTGGATGCCCTTCCTGAATTTATTTCTTATAAGAATAACGAATCAAAGTAATTAGGGTAACGAATCAAAGTAAAAAGTTCGGGATCATACGCAAAACCGAAGCTTGACACCAAAGCGGATTAACAGCTTCACTTTTCTGCACCTTCTTTATATTTAAAGGTACGCTTACCGCTGCCGACAGTCACTATCTGAGTGCCGTCATTAAGCTCGCTTCTATGGCATTTTCCGCCAAGCTCAACGAACTCTCCGCCCTCTATCACGGGGAACACCACCCGAGCCGTTACGTTCGGGGGAACCTCGATCGAAAGAACGTAGTCCTTACCCTTGCCCGTGTAGGAGATATTAACCTCACCGCGGGCAGTAACGGTATGGCTATCGACCTTATCAAGAGCGCCTATTGCAGGGTTTATCTGTATTACGGCAGCGCCGGGCTCAATTATCTTAACGCCCGAGATGTACTCGATCATCTGCCAGAGCGATGCCGAGCCCCAGCCGTGCGATTGGCTGCCAGCCTGCCAGTTCTCCCAGGTGTAGGTGTAGCCCTCGTTTATAAGCTTCGCCCATCCGTAGTCCTCGGTGTTCGTCATAATACGCACCGCCGCATCACCGCGCCCCGATTTAAAGAGCGCATCGATCAGAGTGTCTGCCGTCATCGGCCCCTGCTTCATACCGAGGCTCGCTATATAGTCAGCCATAGCACCCCACATAGCCCTCGGAGCGACCTCAGCCGTAATAGCGTGTGAGGTCGAGTGCTGACTCGTCACGGGTGACTGAAGACCGTCTTTAGTGAGTCCGTCGCAAAAGACGCCGCTTTCAGCAATCAGCTTTTTATTCATTGCAGAGCGCAAATCGCTGGCTTTTTGACAATAGAACTTTACATCTTCGCTATATCCAAGCTCCTTTGCCATCTTGACGACGATGTCGTACACTCTTACGCCAAGCGCGTTGACCGTCGTCCGCGCACCGCCGAGAGTTCCCTTCCAATCGTAGCCGAATCTGCCCGCAGGGGAGTCGACTATGCCCTCGCTGTAGGATCTGTGCTCACCGCCTCCGGGCAGGGCTGTGACAAGACCCGTGTCGGGATTTATGTATCTTGTGACGAAGTCTGCGGTGTTTTTCATATAGGGGTAGGCGCGCTCTAAGAGCACTCTATCTCCTGTCAGCATGTAATAACGCCAGGCGAGGTGAGGCAGATTCAACGAGAAGTCGGGGATACCGCGGCATCCCTCAACGTTAGGATATACCGCGTTATACATTCCGCGCACGCTCTCGTCTGTCCAATGTCGGTCGGCGGAGTCAAGGAACTGGAGGATAGCCTTTCTCGTTGCCTGTCTTTCGTAGGAGCCCGATGTCGTCGATGCGCTGCTGTTTACGGCATCTACGAGGAATTGCCCCTTCTCGCGTGTAGGAGTATCAACGAATTGATTCTGCACCGAATACAGAGCAGAGCGCTTAAATAGCTCAAAGACCTCGTTTATCATCTCTGAGGACGTCTTTAGCGTGGACTCGCGCCCCGAGACGAGCTCGGCATGGTAGACGGTAGCCTCAAAATTCTCTAAGGAGAGCACACCGCCCTCGGGTGGCACCGAGACGTATCTGAAGCCAAGGAAGCCCCACGGCTCGTAGGTCTGCTCTCCGTCCTTCATAACGTAAACGTAGGTCATGTTCGTGTGCTGAGTTGACTGTATCGAGGTGTTGATGGTGCCGTCCTCGTTCAGCTCATAGCCCTCTTGTATGGTCAGGCGCGTACCCGACCTACCGCTCGGAAAATGAATTATAACCGTAGCCGGTATTACCTTACCGAAATCTGCAACGGTAGTACCGTCGGGGAGCGTGGTTACGCCCACGGGCTTTACCTTAAGCTCGGTTACGTGCCCGAGCTCCGGCTGAAGATTGTAGAATATCTCACACGGGTGCGCTCCAAGGCAATAAACGGGTACCCAGTCCGAGGTATCGTAGCCTACCTCGCTCCATCCCGTGAGCATCAGATTCGCATCTATCATTTCTATCTCGTCACCCTCGCTGTTTCTGGGCGCGAGATTCGAGTATCCCGTTTCGTGCGTAAGCCAGCTCTCATCTGTGACGATACACTCTGACGTACCGTCCGTATAGTAAATGATAATTTTAGCAAGAAGTCCGGGTTTTGAAAGCTCCGCTCTTCCCTGTCCGCCTGCAAAGTAGCCCGTGAGAACACCTATCACAAGTGTATCGCGCCCCTTTACGGCTTCTGTAACGTCCCATCCCTGATACTTTGTTTCACCGAGATAGTCATATGTCTGTGCTCTGCCGATACGCGTACCGCATATCAGAAGCTCGTAGTCCTGAGAGCCCGAGACGTATGCAAGCGCACGCTTTACCGTCTTACCGCCCATCGGCTTATACTCCTTGCGGCTGTACCAATAGGAGTTATCCTCGGTCAGCGGCTCGGGAACGGAGGCGCTCCTGTCCTTAACGCCTACTATCCACTTAGCACCCCACTCTCCGTTATCAAGTCCCGTGGCAAATTTTGCCCTCTCGCTGAAGGGTGACTCCGCTCCCTCGCGGTCCCACGTCTTAACCTCCCAGGTGTAGGGATAGCCGTGCTTCAACGGCTCGCCACCATAGCAGACGCAGTTCTGCTCCGCTGACTCCACCTTGCCGCTGTCCCAGACGAGCTCATCGGTGATGCCGTCGTAAAGGCGGATCTGATACGCCGTTTGTACCTCGTCCGCGTCCTCGTCATTTACCCACCAATCGAAAAGAGGTGCGCCCTCGATATTCAGGGGATACTCGGATTCATTCGTCAGAAGACCGTACGGCGCGCCGGGTGCGTGATTTGACTCTTCCTTATTAAAAGTTGCTTTTTTTGTCATTTCTTTAGAATTGATGCTCATATGGATACCTTTATTTACCGATGCTCTTATGCATAACGCAATATAGTTTTTGTGCAAATGTACTAAATATTTTTAAAAATATTTATATCTATTATAAGAATAGCACATTGGTTGCAAAAAATAAATGTCCTGATTTGCTTGAAAAAGTGTCCTGATTTGCGTGCCAAACGCAATATAAAGAGCAAGAGTACAAGGAGTAAATCCTCATATTCTTGCTCTGTTTGCTTTATTGATGAATTGATGCTGACGCATCATGAATTGGCTTTGCCATGATTTCTCGCGCCGATGCTATACATCGTTTGCTCCATGAATTGAATTGCAACCAATGTGCCGCAAGGCACAATTCATGCCGCAGGCAATTCACGAAAGCACGGCTTTCAATTCACGCAACCGCAAGGTTGCAATTCATTGCGTGTTATCCTTAACGGAGAACACGCTAAATCTGTCGGTTAATTTATAGGGGCTATTATGCGTTTTAGTATTGTCTGTCACTGTTGACTATGACCGATATTCCGTCGGGAATTGCGGTTATAGAGGGCTTTTCCTTCGCCAGCATATTCTTTGCCAATGATATCGCATCCGAAAGAGAGGCTGCAGGGATCATATGCATCGCACGGACTGTCTCGCCCGGCATTTCGGATACGTAAATCACAGACGCCTTGGATAATATTCTAAGCAAGATCTGAGACTCCCATTGGTCGGGCACGGTCTCGCACCGATTACGAGAGAGAAACAGTGCCATAGTTTTACTTATATCAGCTTCATCCGCAAGCTGGTGGTAGAAATGATCGCCTCCCGTGCCGTCGACAGATGACGCGATCATAACAATAACTCCGCCATCTTTAACAGCCGCCTCGGCCGCTGTCATCCCCTTAACAGCCTGGTATACATTCTGATCGAGGGGATATCCGCCGTTGGTAGATATGACGATATCGGCAGGCTCTGCCGAAACGGCGCAGAGTCCGGAGATAAAATCCGTTCCCTTCTTATGTGCCGCCTCAAAATCACCCGCGACCGCATAAATAGGCTCCTTTTCGGAGTCGAGTACCACGTTCACAATAAACGCAAGCTTCGACTGCTTTGCCGCCCACAGCATATCACGGTGTATCGGATTACCGTCGAGCATACCCGTTCTTGATCTCGGATGTGCTATAAACTCCGAGCAGTGATTAGCGAGGACGGTGGTCCTGCCCGCAATTCCCGGCAATATGCTTTTTCTGCCTCCCGAAAAGCCGGCGAAAAAGTGAGGCTCAATAAATCCCTCGGCTACGAGAAGATCCGCCTCGTAGGCGATCTTGTTTATCTCGCACTCACCACCCGATGGAAGCACGCCTATATTGACAATTTTCTCGCTTTCATCGCAATTATGTATATAAATGTTTTCATTTCCAACTATTTCCTCGCCAAACTTATCAACAAGCTCAGCTTTTGTGCTACCTCTGTGACAACCGGTTGCTATAAGAATAGTGATGTCGGCATCGGGATTTCCGCGTCTGATCTCCCGGAGCATTTTAGGCATGATCACCTTGCTCGGCACGGGTCGTGTATGATCGCTCGCGATGATTACGACGTTGTTTTTTCCGCGTGCCAGCTCCGAGAGCGATGCACTCCCCACGGGTTCCCTCAGCGCTCTTTCAACAAGCTCGTCGGCATCCGCCTCGGGGATATACTCTTCAATGGATGACGTGAGCACTGCACTCAATTCACCATCATCAAAAGTATACTCTAAATGCCCTTTACCGTAAGGGAAAAATATCTTCTTCATAATGCTGCACCCTCTTTTTTATACGTTAACGCCTATCGTCAAAAAAGCAAGGGATCATTCAAAACGGTTAACGAACAGACGTTGTGCGCCATTTTTTGTTGTACTTGTAATCATATCACAAATTATACCGTTTTTCAACCGTATAATTTTAAAAGAATCTTTTAGAAGGATTATCTTCTGTAAACCTGAGCAAAGGGGCGCTTGTTCCACGCAAATGAAAATGCGAAAAACGAGGCAAAAGAACACCGTGTTATAGCGTTTTTTCGCTAGCCTAAAAAAGATGCATCGTAAAAATCAATAAAGCTTTGTGAATTTGAAATCCTCTCCGATACCAAGCTTTTCGAGAGCTGCTCTTTTATGCTCGTCGATCTGCTCGTCTAGCCTGTCGAAATAGTTGTTTCCCTCGGAATCAATATCTACGACAAACGGCCCAAGCTCGTTTATCTTAAAGAACCAAGCCGCCTCAATGCTGCCGAGCTCGTCGAAAAGATAAACATCCTCCACCTCGATAGAATCTATCCAAAGATTGGGGCTTACCGAGCGCGGCGATGCGTGAACGCAGCCCAATTCCTTCATCGCTGCCGCGGTTTCTTCACCCATCGTTGTTTTTCCGACTATCATGCGCAGCCCCCACTCCCTGACGCTCTTAGCTCCCCATTTTTCAAATCGTATACTCGAGGTGGGCATGAAAGATACCAGCCTCCATTTATCGTTCTCCTTAATAACTATGGGACCGTTATGTATCAGAAGATTCCTCTCACGCGTGTCAAACGGAAGTGTGTTTCCTTCGTCAAAAATATATTTCTGAAGTCTTGATCGGCAAGTGAATGCATTGCCGCTGAGATATACGGTATCTCCTATTCTCAGCCTTCTTACATCCTCTTCGCTAAGCGGAGAGGTTAAATGATATTCTGCCATAAATGCTCCTGTTCGTAAATAGTTATTTGCATATTACGCAATTATCTGTCGCCAAACCACATCGGGCTCTGCATTTTTTCCACACTGCCATCAGAGTTGATCCTTGTCGATGCTCTGCGCGCTACCATACAGTTCGTGCTGGTTGCACAAGCAATGCCGGCAATATGCGTGTAAGCATATTCCACGTTTACGGCAAGTACGGAGGTATTACCGCCGGCTCCGAGAATACCTATGCCGAGACTGTTCAGTGCCTCGTACAGATCCTCTTCGATTTTGGCAAACATGGGGTCAGGGTGCTTCGAGCCGACGGTTCTCAGACACGCAGCTTTTTTTGCAAGATTTGCGGCTACGTTTGCAGTTCCGCCTATACCTATTCCGAGCACAGAGGGGGGGCACACCGCCCCCGCTCTTGCCGATGCCACGAAGCTGTCTATAACGAATTTTTCTATTCCCTTGATACCGTCCGCAAAGGCAACTATCCTGTGTCTTGTACCGCCGAAGCACTCACTGCCGCCGCCCTTTGCGGCGTAGGACATCTCAATAGAATCGCCGTCAACGAACTTGTAGGTAAAATCGGGGATATTCATTCCTATGTTGTTTCCGGGATCGTATCCCGTCAGAGGATGCTTCATCGTGGCGCGGAGATATCCGAGCCTCGTAGCCTTGGCAACCGCTCTGCGTGCCGCGTTCTCAAGCTCTACGAAGCCACCCTCCAGCTCACACCTATTACCCACCTTAAAGTAAAAGATAGGCCACCCCGTGTCAACGCAAAGTGGATTTTTTCTGACCGACGACATATCCATGCTTTCAAGTGTTGCCGCAAGTCCTGCCCTGGCATCGGGATTTGTTTCTCTTTCTATCGCATCAACAAACGCCCCTCTGACGTCGGGTGATATTTCCGTCGCACCTCTTTTTATTGTTTCAAAAAGTGCGTTTTCATATATTTCCGTCTTGATCATCAGCTTTCACCTATGCTTTCTTTCTACTTAATTAAGCTCGTTTAACCACGCTCGTCAGACGAAGATATTTTTTCGGCATCTATTCCATGCATATTATCAAGCACGAACTGTATGCAAGCATCGCTGCCGACGGCAAGCGCATCCTCGTCTATCATAAAGTCGTTGTTATGAGGCAGGGTTGTGCATCCCTTTTCCGCATTTCTCGTGCCAAGCCTGATAAATACACCGGGCTTTTTCGTCAGATACTGTGAAAAGTCCTCGGAGCTGAGCTTTTTTGGCATCCTAGCAATTTTCTCTTTCCCTACGACCTTTGCCGCGGACTCTATAACAAGCTCGGACAAGTAAGGATTATTATATAACGCGTAAGCCTTCAGGCTTGTTTCAACCACCGCCTTGGCACCAACCTCATCTGCAACGTTTTTGGCAATTTCCTCAATTCTTCTGATGAGAAAGGTGTCGAGCTCCATATCGAAGGTGCGTATCGTTCCAAGCATATGAGCGCGGTCGGCAATAACGTTCTGCGTTGTACCGCCTTCAAGCTTTCCTACCGAGCATACGAACTCCGAAAAAGGGTTTATTTCCCTTGAGGTCATATACTGTATGTTATTGTAGGTGCGTACCGCAGCCGCAAGGGCATCTATTCCCGTGTGAGGCAAAGTCGCATGCGCCGAGGCTCCGTGAAAGTCAATGCGGAAGCTTCTGCTCGACGCCATTGATCTGCCACTGCAAACGCCTATGCATCCCGACTCCAACCAATTTTCCACGTGCATACCGACGATTACGTCTATCTCGTCCATCAAGCCGCCCTTTACTAGCTCAGCGGCTCCGCTTCTCACGCCCTCCTCGCTCGGTTGAAATACCAGCATAACTCTGCACTCCAGCTTGTCCTCCATCGATTTCAGCGCTTTCGCAGTACCGAGAAGCATCGCAGTATGAGCATCGTGACCGCATGCATGCATTTGTCCTTTGATTTTAGAGCCGAACGGCAGATCCGTCTTTTCCTCTATCAGAAGCGCATCCATATCCGCGCGAATACCGATCGTAAAATGCTTTTTTTCGGGGTTGATCGTAGCCACGACGCTTGATTCACCGTATTTTTCGGTATATTCGATGCCCATGGCGTCAAGCTCTCGCTTAACGAGCGCGACGGTTGTGGGAAGCTCAAATCCGATTTCGGGATATTCGTGTATTTCCCGTCTTAAAGCAATAATATATTCCTTATCTGCGTACATCCTTCCGCCCCCTTATATTTCAATGCTTGCAAGCGGCATATGCATCTGACAGCCGTATACGTCACCGTCGCTGAGGCTGCCGCTTACGTTCTTTCGGGGAAAAGTTATCTTTATTGAATTTACTACATCGTATGCTATAACGTCGATATCCTCTTCCTCCACGCCATACACCTCGGCTACCTTAGCTTTTTTGAGATTTTGGAACACATACGCCATCTCTTCACTTCCCGGGAATATAAGATCGAAGGTAATGAAAAGAGGACCTGCGTTCTTACTCCTTAATATTTTAGTATAATCCACGAGCTTTTTCATTAGGTTCATATCTCCTCTACCGATATTTTTGACGTTTCAAGGAGCGAGTCTACCTCCGCGAGGTGAAATACGGAAAACTCGTATACTGCTCCAACGTGTATATCCGAGGGCGAGAATGGAAATGCGAGATTTCCTGCCGAGGATTTTCTTCCCTCGTAATCGCAGTGAAGCATTCTGCTTCTCACCAAAGCGCATACTGTATCGGCTATCTGCTGCGTTTTACCCACGACGTCGATAACTATACCTAAAGAGCTTTCGGCACCGCCGCTCGTCTTGTAGCTGACAGTGTAGCTGCCCTCGGGGAGCGTGTCCCTCGTGTTTTCCTTGACGAATGAGTTGACGGTATTTACGATCTCGGGAAATTTCTCTATCGTCAAGGGATCGTATACCGTAGCGGGACAGATAGTTCTGTATCCCGAGCATCTGACTCCCTCGAGCTTCAGAGTTCTGACATCGGCATCCTTAAAAACGGAGCCCGTAACGCTGACGGTCCGCTCATCCTTTTGAGTGAATTTCGAGCCGGTCAGATCGCATACACCGTCAGGCTCAAATATGAGGTAAGGATTTGATTGCTCGTAAAGTGTATGTGCTGCCACTCTGTCAACGGTGCATCTGCGTGCAGGGTTTGCGGGGCGAAGCTCGAAGTGGTCCTCGTAGATATATCCTTGCATCACGTCTGCTGCCGCAACGGGCTCTGAGCACATTGCACCACATTCCATTATCTTAGCCATATGGAAAGCAAGACCCGCATCGTATCCCTTCATAATACAGGGTGCGGCATATATTGCTGTGTCACAGGCTCTGCCCGCGACGATAACGTCTACTCCCTCGGAAAGAAGCTTGATAAAAGGCGCTACTCCCACCTGGCTGACTATTCTTTCGCTATTTTCTACGTCTTCCCTCTCAAGAGGAAAATACTTGCTCATATTCCTGATTTTACCGGATTCAAGCTTTTCGAGCACGTATTCCTTGGTAACGTCAGAGTATACAGTACCCAGCTTGAAATGCAGCCCCTGCTCAGAGGCAACCTCAAAAATTATCTCCTTAAGCCACTTTACGTGAGCACTGCTTCCGGCACCGCCTGCCGTTCCGATAATAAACGGCGCCCTTTGCTTAAGCGCAAGAGGCAGAGCCAGGGAAACATCCCTCTTTACAGCGGATCTGTCCGTGAAGGATTTTCCGCTGCCCAGATAATACGGACCCGGGTCGGTTGAGCCCGCGTCGACTCCCAAAAAATCCACCCTTTCCGAAAAAGCTATCCGCAAGGCTTCTTCGCTGTATCCGTAGCCCAAAAGACCGCAAAGCGCAACGATTTTCATTTCGTTTTCCTCCATGTTCATCATATGTATGTGCATTTTCATTTTAACATAACCGATATCGCATATACATTGCAGATTTTATGAAAAACATTGCAATTAGTACAATAACGTGATATAATTATAAAAAAAGAAAACGGATGCTTTATAAATGAATATAAAAAAATTTGTTCTCTCGTATTACTCGAATGCTACCGAGGACTTTCATATCAACGAGATAACCAAGCCGCACGAGGCTCTTTCTCCTCACAGTCACGACTATTATCAGATATATTACATTAAAGCCGGTAGGCTGATACACCATATTGATGGAGTCAGCGCCGAGCTGAAGGCGCGCGACGTATTCATCATACCGCCGAATCTGGCGCATTACGTCGAGGTCGCTTCCAAGGAGATCTGCTTTTACTCCATTTCATTTACTCGGGATTATATAGCCGAGATCGTGAGATCTAATAAGCTTGCCGCCGATTTCGTTCACTGCATTACCGATCTCCCGAGCGAGGGCGTTGAGCCCGCTCTGACTCTCCGAGTCGAGGATGCCTCGCTGGCAGACGTGCTTGTACAAAAGATTATGCAGGAATTTTCGTCCGATATAACGGGAAAGGATCAGATCATAAAGTCCTCGCTATCGCTCCTGATCTCCATTTTCGCGCGTGCTTATCTCGAGGACGGCTGCGAAAACGTAAGGTTCGTTTCTGAGCGCGAGGCAATAACGCACTGCATAGGTTATATAAAAAACCACCTCCGCGAGCCGGTAACGCTTCAGGAAATTGCGCAGAGGACAGCGATGTCAAAATCCTCGTTTTGCGAGAATTTCCGCAGAGTCACGGGAGAAACCTTTCATCATTATCTTAATCGTGAAAGAGTCGAGGCTGCGGCAGATCTGATCAGAGCGGGTAAGTCGGTTTTTGAGGCGGCGATGGAATCAGGGTACAGCGACCCCAGCACCTTCTATCGCAATTTCAAAAAGCACTTTGGTGTCTCTCCCGGTGAATACAAATGATCTTCCGACAAGGAAGCCCTCCAAATACATTCATATTATCCGAACAATGGCATAAGATTCCGCCCCGAAAAGAACGAAGGAGCTGCTCACGTCACATATAACAAAAGAACCCGGGACACCAAGCGGTGCTCCGGGTTCTTTCTCTAAAGCTTCATACGCAAGCTTCCTCATTATCAAAAATAGAGATCAGGTGCCTTCCGATTTTTTCTGCTAAGCGCAGTGCATCTAACGTTGCTTCCTTGGGAATGTTTTTTAAGTACTTTACAATTTCGAGGGTAAGCTCGCCTTGGTATCCGATTTTCTTTAACGTTTTCATGATTCCGTTCCAATCGAAAGCACCGAGGTGCGGAATCGTATGGCAATCCTCACGATAATTACCGTCCTGAATATGTAACGCCTTCAAAAGCTTAGCGTCCATATCGGCGAGAAATTGTTCGGGCTCATTTCCCGTCATAGCGGCGTGTCCTACGTCAACACAAGCCACGAAACAGGGAGAGTCAAGCTCGCGAACAAAGTCACTAAGTTCGCTTGCCGTCCCCAGCTTTCCTTTATAACATTTTCTTTTATCATCGAAAAAGCATAAGTTTTCTACAGCAATACTGATATTAAATTTTTCGCACAAAGGCTGGAAGCTCTTATAATAAGCAATATTATATTCGCGGTCAAAGCAAATTTTTGACTCTTTCTTTAAGCTGATGGAGTGAACAACGATCGTTTTTGCGCCGAGAATAGATGCTGATTCTATCGCGCGCGTGATCGCCAGATAATTCGGATTTGAAGAGTCCTGCTTTTCTCCATATTTAAAGTCAAACGGTGCGTGGGCTTGGTTACAAATAAGTCCAAGCTCATCCAGATGTGCGCGTAATTGAAGGGCGAATTCCCGATAATCTTCTCCTATCAGCGACGAGCCCTCGGGCTGCCAATAATATGACATATCCACACAGTCAAATCCGGCTTGCTTAATAAGACTGAGGCCCTCAAATGCCCCGAACTTTAACATTAAACCATAGCTTTCCAATGATAAATTCATATTTTTTCCCCTTATTCTATACTCAACAATTCATTAAAGTCGTAAATATAGTAATCGCAAACAGATTTTATCTGCTCTACATAATCGGCAGAGGATTCATCAAAAACTCCGCATACCTTCATGCCCGCGGCTTTTGCCGTAATGTCAGCGTTCAGGTTGTCATCCAAAAACAACACCTCACCGACGTTTACATCAAGCTTTTCGGCAACCATTTTATATATTTCAGGATCAGCTTTTGTCGTTGAAAAATCATCACAAGACCATACGTTATCGAACAGGTCGAACAATTCCAATCTTTTCAGACAGGCATCAAGAGTAATGTGCGGACTGGCGGTCAGAACGTTCAGGCGACTGCCTCTTTCTTTTAATTCCGCTAAGACCCTTGTAACGTTACTTTTGGCAGATATAGTATAAAAATAATCATCTGCCATGTTGTCCTTGAAGGCTTGAACAAGCTCTTCTGTGTTCATATTCAAGCCAAAGGTTTTAATAAAGTACTCAGCAGTACCTCTAAACCCTAAAGGAGTTATAATTTTTATTATTTCATCATTATATCTGCAATTGTTTTTGTCTAACTCCCTCAGAACTCCCGTAATAAAAGACGGCATAGAATCGACAAGCGTACCGTCAAAGTCGAAGAGATAAGTTTTCATTGCTTTTCACCTCACAATGTTATAATGATTATAGAATGTCGAAAAGGCGAAAAGCCTTTTCGCGGCTGATTCGTCAGCCGTTCAAAAAGCCCAATGTGGCTTTTTGTTTCTACATCATTGAAACAGAAATCGACAAATTTCCTTCGGGAAATTTGCTTGCAAATCTCAGATTTGCGGTCGAAATTTATTAATTTCGACTTTCGATTGTCGTTATAGTATTATATCATATCTTCAACCGAAAATCAATGCTTCGCGGCAAACGAAAAAGCACAACCGCGAGGGCTGTGCTTCTTTCTTTGTGAAGGGGCTATAAAAAAGATGTTTTTGGATAAGTGCTTACGGGATTTGAACTCTCGCACCTTTTTCTTTATCATCAAGAAACGCAAGATATTGCTTGTATTTCTTTAGCATCATATTCTTGGCATACTGATCCATATACTCGTAGTCAATGTTTCCTTCGTTATCCACGGGCAACATAATTCTTGTGTGCTCCATGCGCTCGGCATTAAATTTATACAAATATCCAAATTTACTCTTTTGTTGCAATATAACAACTTTCATAAACAATAAAATATATGCGTTATCCTCGTGACTTTTCAAATGAAATCGTTTTACCGAATCGGAAAAAATACATTCATACGGATGATAAAAACCTATAACCATACCATTTCCATCGTAATTCACGCCAAGAACATTTCTATCTAAAGATGAATTTTTATCACTAACGAACCGAGCAATTCCGTTGCTATTATCTAAAGCTCCTATAAAAGGTCGCTTTCCCGGAGTTGAATCTGATGCTACTAAACGTTTACCTGAAAAAATATTAAATATTTTAGCTATCAAAAAAGGAGACCATTGAATTTTATTAAGTGGTTGTATTTCAATATATTCCCCTAATTCAGAAATGCGCTTTTCGATATATGTACGATATCTTATTAGCAAAATTTTGCGTTTTTTGCTAGTATAATCTGACATATATTCGTAATCTGGCATTCCATTATCAGTAACAGGAATCATATTTTTAATACGTTTTGCGCGTGGCAGAGAAATTGAACGTCCATGACCAAATATTGAATGCTGTTTTGATATACTTGCGGTCATATAAAGCAATGCATCTGGTGATATATCACATCTTGGATGCAAGGCGGTAACGTGGGTGTCCAAAGCAAAATCTGTTGGTTGGAAATATGCTAATCCAGCTCCGCCATCACCATCATTATTAAGCGTTATAACTTTTCCACCTATAATTATTTTTGCGGGATTTGCAATAAATCCTTTTATTCCATTATTTACCTTGCGAGCGGAAACAAGAGGTATATCTCCCTCAACCAGAATTGCCATATTATTTTCTCTTCCGCGCTCCAAATTAAACATTGCGTCAATGCTGATAGCATCCCATTTTTTATCATTTTTCATCATTTGTATCACCTATCTGATCAAATAAATACATACGATTCTGCATAACCATTGAAAACTCAAATGTAAGATAATCTCCGATTGCTTTTTCAAAGTCTTCATCAGTAGGTATTTCATCATTGAAGTAATAGAAGGAGTGTAGCCATTCATCCTCAGCGCTTACCACAGATTCCACACAATATTTTGAAGGTGCTTCTATTCTTCCATTCCAAACGTCCAATAAATGTTTACGCTTGTCTTTTGCAGAATCTCCTTCCACAAGTCCAATATGCGCTTTTACTTCGTAACCGTCATTACGAAAATCAATAAATTTACAGATTTTTTCCTCGGGATGAGGTTCATGCGCTGTAAATACCGCTATTACAGGATTCGTACCAACACCATAGAACGTATCAGTATTACAAGTAATAACGCCTTCCAGCGTGTGATGCTTCATAATGTTGACCTTAAACGCCTGTTCATCTTTGGTCTTTCCTGTCATAGAAGACTGCGGAACAATAACGGCGGCACGCGCACCTTCTACCAACGAATCCAACAAATGCTCAACAAATGACAGCTCATATTGAGAAGGATTCGCCTTTGTTCCTTGCGAATACGGGGGATTCATCATACCAACCGTTGCGCCTTTTAGTTGAATTTCGGCAGAATTTTGACGCAAAAAGTCCTCGCATTTAATATTGCTGTTACCATCATCGCGAAGAATCATATTTGTTGCTGCAATAGCAAACATATTGCTTTGAAGCTCAAAACCGTGAAGCTGTTTTTTCTTAATGCTTTTACGTTTTGTTTGATCGGTTCCCGCTTTTTCAAGCATATGGTGCATCGCCGCAACAAGAAAACCTGCTGTACCACAGCAAGGGTCAAGTACGATGTCGTTTGCCTGAATATTCAAAAGGTCACAGAACAAATCGCAAATATGACGAGGCGTTAAGATGATTCCAAGAGTTTGTCCGTCACCGCCGGAATAACTCATAAATTCGCCGTAAAACCTTCCTATGAAATCCTCACTTGTGCTATGATATTTAATACTGTCAAAGATATTCTTCTTCAAAAATTCCGTATAGAATTTCAGCGGTGTTTTCCCAAGGCGCGTGTCAACCTCATTCAAGCGCGCGCTTGTCTTAATGATAGAAAATTCGCTCATCAACTTATCGCGTTTTGCATCAGGACCAACATTAGATGCCTTTAAGCGTCTCTTTATTGCATCGTAAATAAGCGAACCATCCGTTGTATCTTCATCGCCAAGCAAATCGTCAACCTTGAAAAACTTATCATCCAATGCCAACAAAATACCAGAAACAACCAAGGGCTTGTCTTGGTCTTTCAAGGAACCGTAAGTGCGCAAATATTCATGAAGCTCTGCCGCATCCTTCAAAATTTCTTCCGTTGTCTTTTCTACATCCGTTTTTTCGTTCAACACATATCGAGTATAATATTCCTCGATGTTTTCTGTGGAAAATGATGTAAAGGATTCAATATCGGGGAGCTTTTTATATCCATCACGGTCATCAACATAAAGAGGAGTAATTCGATGGTGCTTTTCATTACCGGAGACACCAATTGCAAACACCTTTCTAAAAGAGCTATTTTGCGCAATGTGTTTTGCATAAAAATATGCTCCATTAACTGCAAAATCTTCAATGCTCTTTTGTTCTATCGAAATAATACCTTTATCCGTCAGTTTCTCATGTTTGGACAAATCGGCTTTATCTTCGATAACGATTACAAAATCCTTAATAATAGCAACGTATTCAGGATAACCCGCGTTACCTGTACCTTTTTTAGATGCGCTTTGCAATGCTTCGTTCAGTTCCTTAACATCGCTCCCTTGCGCATCATATTTTATTTTACAATCATCAAGTTGACGAGCAACCCACAAATCTATTTTTACTTCTTTTTTAGCCATTGTTTTTCTCCTTCAAATCCTTTGCGAGTATTTCAGTCAAATACTGATTAACGCTATATCCGCGCTCTTCTTTTTTTCTCTCATGTATCAGTTCCATCATTTGCTCATAAAGCTCGGGCGGGAGCCGCAAGGGAATCGGTACTTTTTGTTTTGTCGGGATTTTTGATTTATTCACCTTCCTACCTCCATTTTGATATCATAATATCTTGATACTATGATATCATAGAAGGAAGAAAATGTCAACAATTTTCAACAAAAAAGTGCATAGGTCTTTCCTATGCACAGGTGAGTAGTATTCAATTTAGGGGAGTTCAAATCCCGTAAGTGTTCAATATCTTTTTCTCGTGACTATGCGAGTCAAAGGTAGAAAAACAAAAAAGCCTTGAAAAATCAAGGCTTTTCGCGGCTATATCTTTTTTATAGCCTTTCTTTGGCTCTGGAGATGGGATTTTTCATTGCCCTGACGAGTCGCATAGTCCAAAACTTCGCCTGCGGTTACTCGGCTCGTTTTCTCCTTGCTTTGTCGCCTTCGTGTCGTGAAAACCGTTCACCGAAAGCTTTTCACTCGCTCACCCATTCCCTTCGTCCCGAAGGTCACAGAGGGCAAAGCTCGGCTTCGCAAACAAAAAGAAAGAACTCAAACCACCTGATGGTGATTTGAGTTCTTTTGGTTGCGGAGATGGGATCCCCACCTCATGACTACCGCACAAGTCGCATAGTTGCGTAGCATCGCCTTCGCAAGTCTCAGACTCGCTCCGCGCCTTGCTTTGTTGTGTCAACCGTTGCTAAAACAACACTCAGTTGTTTTAGCAACGGTTGCAGGTTATTCGCCCTCAGGTCGCTTTGCGACCTCGCGCTCATAACCGCGAAGGTCGCGAGGGGCAAGCCCCTTCGCGAGCAAAAAAAGAAAAACACACCGCGAGGGTGTGTTTCCTTTTTTGGTTGCGGAGATGGGATTTGAACCTCATGACCTTCGGGTTATGAGCCCGACGAGCTGCCAGACTGCTCCACTCCGCGATATAATGGTGCCGGAAGCCGGGGTCGAACCGGTACGAGAAAAAATCTCACGGGATTTTAAGTCCCGGGCGTCTGCCAATTCCGCCATTCCGGCATTTGCGACCGTGATCTGCTTCACTTTGCCTATATATTATAGCATTAACAATCATAATTGTCAATACCCTACCCCTCATTTTGTGAAAAACTTTTTTCGCACTTATTGACAAACCCGCAAAATTATGATATCATATACAAGCTACACAGTACAGTGTATGCTTGTTTCTTCGCTTTTATGCGAAGCGGATTCGTGAAACGTGTTTCACGAGCCGCTAAAACTTAATACAATAATAATTGCATTTATTGCATTATGGTAGGATTATCTCGCCTTTGGCGAGTATACCCTCACTTGTTGCTTTCAAGCAAGCTTGGCGCAACCGCGTGGGGTATGCGAAGCGGTCACAACGAGGCGGTCTTGAAAAACTCTCGTTACTGTCACTGCAAAATCGTGAAAACCCTTGATTTTATTGGGCTTTTCGAGGGTTCATCTGCACGTTGCGAGATGGCTTTCTCGCAGTTTTCTCGCAAATTTCTCGCAGGTTTCTCGCAATTTCCGAATGTTTTCGAACCCATTTTGAATTGGTTCGGTGACTATTTGGGGCAATTTAATAGCCTACGGAGGCATATCGAAGCGGTCATAACGAGGCTGTCTTGAAAACAGTTTGGGTCTGAAAGCCCACGGGGGTTCGAATCCCTCTGCCTCCGCCAGAGCCTTGGAGCATTATGTTCCAAGGCTTTTTTCTTTTTTAAGTTTAGGACATCGTTTCCATACTGTCGCCTGAGCAACTACATCATACCACAAAAGATTCCATAAGTCCAGAGATTATTCGAGATTATACGGCATTAATTTGATAACTTTTCGTGTCAGTTTTTCTTTGCTTACGTATCAGTTTTTGATA
>JAFVZL010000020.1 GCA_017508195.1 Clostridia bacterium
GCTGTTCCCACTGTTGAAGCTTCCATCGGCGGCGAGTTCGGCCGTGTAATGGGTTGGGCTGACAAGTATCGCCGCCTTAAGGTTCGCACCAATGCCGACAGCCCCTACGATGCAGCTCAGGCTGTTAAGTTCGGCGCTCAGGGCATCGGCCTCTGCCGTACCGAGCACATGTTCTTCGAGGAAGACAGAATCCCCGCTATCCGTGAGATGATCTGCGCAGACACCCTTGAGCAGCGCGAGAAGGCTCTTGACAAGCTTGAGCCCATGCAGCAGTCCGACTTCGAGGGCATCTACGAGGCAATGCACGACGATAAGGGCTTCTTCCCTGTAACCATCCGTCTGCTCGATCCTCCTCTCCACGAGTTCGTTCCCACCGAGGAAAAGGACATCGAGGCTCTTGCAGCTACAACCGGCAAGACTGTTGCAGAGGTTAAGACCATTATCTCAGGTCTCCATGAGTTCAACCCCATGATGGGTCACCGTGGATGCCGTCTCGCTGTAACCTACCCCGAGATCGCAGTAATGCAGACAAAGGCTGTTATCCGCGCTGCTATCAACGTTCAGAAGAAGCACGCTGATTGGACAATCGTTCCCGAGATCATGATTCCTCTCGTAGGCGAGATCAAGGAGCTTAAGTACGTTAAGAGCGTTGTTGTTGCTACCGCTGACGCTATCATCGCTGAGGCAGGTGCTGACCTTAAGTATGAGGTTGGTACCATGATCGAGATCCCCAGAGCTTGTCTCACCGCCGACGATATCGCAGGCGAGGCTGAGTTCTTCTGCTTCGGTACTAACGACCTTACTCAGATGACCTACGGCTTCTCCCGTGACGATGCAGGTAAGTTCCTCGATGCTTACTACGACAGAAAGATCTTCGAGAACGATCCCTTCGCTAAGCTCGACCAGACCGGTGTCGGTAAGCTTATGGAGATGGCTGTTACCCTCGGTAAGAAGGTTCGCCCCGACATGCACGTAGGTATCTGCGGTGAGCACGGTGGTGATCCCACATCCGTTGAGTTCTGTCATAGAATCGGCCTGTCTTACGTATCCTGCTCGCCCTTCAGAGTTCCGATCGCTAGACTTGCAGCCGCTCAGGCAGCTCTCTCTGAGAAGTAATTAAATAAACAGTTTTAGATACTGTAAAACTAAAAAGGTGTGCTCTCGGGCACACCTTTTTTGTCTTTCGTCATATGCCCTTCAGCGAGCACGGCGGTGATCCCGCATCCGCCACGTTCTGTCATAGAATCGTCCTGTCTTACGTATCCTGCTCATCCTCGTTAAAACATAGTCGCGTTTGTTCGTGTGTTTTCACTCTTCAACCGCTCCTTGTTTTAATCTTGTCCTAGCAAAAAATCATCCACCGGATGTTTTTTTGCGTCGTCGTCTCGTTAAAACATAGTCGCGTTTGTTCGTGTGTTTTCACTCTTCAACCGCTCCTTGTTTTAATCTTGTCCTAGCAAAAAATCATCCACCGGATGTTTTTTTGCGTCGTCACCTTCAGAGTTCCGATCGCAAGCTCTCGCCTGCGGGCTCGGTCCACTCGGGCTCTGACACCGCACCGTGGTGTCATTCAAGACCCTCGTGCCGCTACGCTACTTACAGCAGCTCAGGCAGCTCTAGCTAAGATTTATATCTTATCTTGCCTTTTATCATACTCGGGTGCGACTTACCGTTGATTGCTCTGAGAGTCTATGGTATTGCCAAACTCCATAATAGCACAAATGAATTTTTCCAAAAGCGGAGTTGTTCTTCTGTCGTCTCTCGTTATGTAGCCGACGCTGTAACGGTCATTGCTTTCAAGGGGGATGGATATTATCTTCCCTTCGTTAAGTGCCGAGGGCATTATTCCCGTTCCTACGGTGTAAGCGTCGGTTTTCAGAAGAAGATTCATAAGCGTTGCTCTGTCGCTGATAACAATATGCTTATTTGCAAAATCTCCCGATATCATCTCCTCTGTGAACCAGGAGTCCTTATGAGCACCCTGCTCATAGGAGAGATACGGATAATGATTGAGCATTTCATAGCGAAGGCAGGGTGTGTTCGAGAGCGGATGCTCCTTACGCAAAAACACATGCGGCGCAACCTTCAGTATCGGGTAAAATGATATCTCCTTATCCTGAAGATATCTGTTCATTATTTCAAAATCCTCATCCCTGATGGCAATGATTCCAACGTCGCTATATGCGATCTCCACGTCCCTTATCACCTCGTAGGTCTCCTTCTCCTGGAGCGACATCGAATATTCCTCATCGCAATTATCGATGACCAACCGGCAAAAGGCGTCTGCGATAAAATCATAGTGCTGAGTTGAGACAAAAAGACGCGAGCCCGTCTTTGGTGATTTGTATCTGTTAATAACGAAGTCGTTCTTCGAGACGATCTCTTGGGCATATCTTATGAATTCCGCCCCGTCTACGCTAAGGACGGCGCCGTTTTTGGAGCGCTCAAAGATTTTTATTCCCAGCTCATCTTCTAAAGATCTTATGCTATTTGACAAGCTGGACTGCGCCACGAACAGCTTTCTTGCCGCTTCGCTGAATGAGCCCGTGTTATGTATTTCCAGAGCGTATATACATTGCTGTATCGTCATAAGGCAAACACCTCCAATATCACGTTATAAATAATTATAAGGAATATTCCAGGGATAATATTGATATTCTTTATTTTCTTATCGGGTGGACAGATCATATTGAAGCCAGAGAAGAAAAGTATCAGATAACCAAGCGAGCAAAGCTGACACAGCAGGCTATCACTGAGAAATGCTCCGAAGCAATATGCTAGTGCCGCAATAAGAAGCTGCGCCAATACAACAGCTATAGCAGATAAAGAGACCTTTTTGCCGTATGTCGCACCGAGAATAAGCGCGAAGGGAAAGTCAATAATGCCCTTAAGTATAAGCTGGAAGCTATCCCCCTTAAGAGCAAACAGTATCGGTCCACTTATCTGAAGTCCTCCGATGTCGAAAAACAGGATCGAATCTATCAGTCCGTTCTCAGATAAATTCCGCCCCCGAGACAGAGAGTACACCCTATCCTCGAGCTTCAATGCGTCACCGATAAAGCAGCCTAAAACCAAAGCAATACTCACGATAACGGTATGCTCGCCTACGATCCTTCCGTCGGAAATGCTGAGTATGTTTTCAAGCAAACCGACGGCGCTGATAAGCATGATCGCAATTGACAGTGCAGAGTAATTTCTGATATCTATCTTCTTGCCAAATATTCCGCCAAGTATTCCACCCAAAGCAATGGAACAACCGTCGACAATAAAGCCCATCTCATATACCGCCCTCTTTGTTTTACTAAAGTATTTTAACATAAGCCGGAGCGATTGTAAAATATAAAAAAGCTATGGTACACAACCCAAATTGACGAGTATAGTTGTTTAAGAGAAGCGCGTCCGATAATCAGACGCGCTCAACTTTTGCTTGTTTATCAACAGTGTCTCAGCATTTTTTCAAAGTGAAAGTGTGCAAAAAGACATCTTTTATTTGCATTATGCTACAACCAAAGTGGTTATTAGCCCTCGATGCCCCAAATCCCCAGTATCTCGTCAGCAAACATTCTGCCGAGAGAAAGCTCCGAGAGAGCATCGTAGTGACCGAGGTCGGGCTCCGACTCGGGCTCGTAGAGAGTAGTGAGCCCCGCCTCTATCGTCGGGAAATACACGTTAAGCACCGAGTCATCCGAGAAGCGCTTCTTCGCCTCGTTGATCTCGGGGTACGCAGGCTCGCAATAGGGGCTCGAGGATATGCCCGCATCTATGAAAAAGATACCGCGCTCGGGCGCGTAATCAGCAAAATCAGAGCGCAGCTGAGTTACGAAGGATACGGTGTTATCGTAGTACTTCCCCGCCTTATAATCGGTGGTATCCGACTCGCCCTGCATCCAGCAGATGGCATCGAGGCTCGGGGCATATCCCTTCGAAGAAAGATATCCGAGATAGGTATCTGCAAATATCTTGAAGGACTCGTAGATATATGAGGGCTCGTAGTCATAAAGCCAATGGTAGTTTAAGGAGTAGCCCGACATCGTGAATTTGAGGATGAATACCCTCTCATCGAGGAGCGCTCCCGAGATCTTCTCTGCCATGCCCACCTCGGGACCAAAGTAGCCGTCCTTTGCTCCGCATCCGAGGTCTACGGGTACGAATTCACC
Organism: Clostridia bacterium; assembly: GCA_017508195.1. Classification (GTDB taxonomy): domain Bacteria; phylum Bacillota; class Clostridia; order Oscillospirales; family CAG-272; genus UBA1740. Next base: position 4,158 of record JAFVZL010000020.1, read on the forward strand.
GCCCGACGAGTTGTTACCGTTATCGAGGAAAAAATTGATAAGAACGTTATCATACCCTGCCTCAAATTCAGCATACTTTTCCTCACCTACACCCGTCTTAAGGTACGAGGTAAGCGAGCAGCCCGTGGCATTGCTCTGCCCTATCAGTATGATCACCTTTGCCCCCGTTCCCTCGGGAACGGCATCGAGCGTGTCAGAGATCTCGAACTCTTTTTTCATATTGATTTTGTAATACTCGCGCCCAAGCTCCTCGCCCTCTGGAACTGTGCCCGCGCCTTCGGGCGGCATGGCACAAGACGTAAAAAGCATAATAACGATCAGAATTATAGCTACAATTTTCATTTCATCACCTCAAGTCTATTATATCACCGCCACGGTGATTTTTCAAGATGGTGAAAGAAATCCCCTCGGCAAAAGCCGAGGGGGAATGAGTTGTGCTAATGAATTCATCTCATCAAGTAGGTCTTGGTAATTAATTACATTTTCGTATCTTACCTTGCTTGATGACATCTTGTTAAACAACTGCTTTGCACATTATACCTTGGCTTTCTCTACACCTCTGAGTTGGAGAGAATCGAGTGAACCCTTAGTCTCAGCAACAAAGTATATGTGCTTAACCGAACCCTCATAGAAAGCAATAGCCCAATCGGGGGAGTAGTTGCCCACGGTGTGGGTATGTAGAATCATCTCGGCAGTTTAGTTTTTTTCGGCTGATTTTAATAAATCTCACAAATTAGCCGAAGTTTCCCGAAAACGGCATAGATAAAGGGCAGACCGTGCGGTCTGCCCTTTGGTTTTAGGGTATAGATTATTTCAACATTGTTGCGGCGTATTGTATTAATATATTGCCGTTTTCCACCGCGGTACCGACAAGCGATTGACTCACCCGAATCAGTTCTCAGGGAAGATCTCAACGGTGATCTTCACGGTAGCGACGTTGAGGTTCCAGTCCTCGAAGGTGAGGGTGTATGTGGTGCCGTTTGTGAGCATATCGTTCGCATCAACGGGGGCGCCGTTCACCGTGATATTCTCGAGCTCGAGGGGGATCGAGCCGCAGGAGGTGTCGGTCGCCTGAACGAGGTTGAAGAGCTCGAGGACCGACTTCGCGGTGCGCTCACCGAAGATGAAGGTGTAGGTGTCAAGCAGTGCGTTGTACTGAAGATCCTCAAAAACGGTGATAACAGGAGGCGTTTTGTCGCTCGAGTCGGCGGCATAGGTGTCAACAAGGAAGTTTGCGGCAGCGACGTTTCCTCTCGCGTCACTGACGGTGACGTTGTATACCTCACCCGAGATAAGCGACTTACCTGCCGCGACGGTCTTACCGTCAAGGGTCACGTTCTCTGCGGTTAGCACTATGCTGCCGTCAACTCTATCGAAGACGTCGATATCAGTAAGCAGATCTTTCACCGTTCTCTTCTTGCTATGCTCGAAGCGGTAGGTGTAGGTATTCGTGCTCTCATCGTATGCCGCACCGTTAAGGATCATCTCGGGCGGATCAACGTCTTTGATATCAATTTCAAGGTTTAAAGTGCTGTTTTGACAACTATACTTAGCGATAAAGGTTAATTCCCTGTCATTTACGGTGAGATCGTACTCCTTAGTAAATTCGGCAAAATCGGATACAGGGATAGGCGCTACGTTCGAGATAGCGGTCTTTGTATCCTCATTCTCTCTCACAAAGTAAGCCGAGAGAACGTAACTGCCCTCAGTGAGGGTCTCGGGGATCGGGAGCGATGAGTTGCCCGCGAAAGTGATGTCCGAGCCCGAGAACTGAACCGAGCTGTATACAGGGAATTCGGCATCGGGGTTACCCTTCGCGAAGGTGATAACTGTGCCGTATTTTTTGCTTGACGAAAGGATGGGATTACGCTTAAGAATAACCGAAAGCGAGGAGAAATCAATGCCGCTCTCGCTGACGGATGCGGTGCCGCTGATAGCATCATCTATCTCAAGGATAGCTGCACCGAGCGCCTTGTATGCATTGAGCTTCTCGTAGTTAAATTCCTCGTTCGGATAGGAATTTTCCATCTCATCGAGCTTACTTGTGTAAAGGTTTACGCACTCCTTCTTTGCCGCATCATATATTGCGATATAGGACTCTGCGCTCGGTAGATAGCCGGTCATTTTCTCAAAGAGGTTGGAGCTTATCTCGTTTCCGCTCTGGAACATATTCATAAGATAGCGAGGATAGCTTATCTCGTCTTCATCGAGGATGCCGATTGCGGAAAGGTAGCTCTCGATAGCCTTTACCTCGAGGTCTGCAACCTTGTTCGGGATGAACAGGAATTCGCCTGTGGCGCGATCGTAATAGCTGTTATAATCAAATGTAAAGTCGAGCTTTACCTCTGTGATTCTGGTGAGTGCGCCCGAGTCATCCTCTTCAAACTGGATACTCGGTACGATCTCTACGAATTCCGGCGAGTTGATCTGCTCGTGGCTGATAACCGTCTCACCGTCGGCAAGAAGGTAATGCTCATGGCCGTTATAAACACCGATCTTGGTCATAAAGCCGTGGGTCTTGGTGTAGACAGTACGCAGGGGGAAGGACTTGCCACCGACTACGATATGTGCTTCGGTGATCTCGGAGCTGTAGCTGTTGGTTTCGTATTCGTATCTCAGGTGCCCCTCATAGTAGGCACCCGTCTGTTCCGGAGAGAGTGGGCTCGAAAATACGATCGCATCCCAGCCCTCGAGTGCATCAAGGCTGAGCGTTATCGCTGGCGTGAAGTTCTGGTCATATGAGGAGATGAGCTGTGAGGGATATGCCGTGAGCGCATCTGTATAGTACTTGTAGTAATCGTCTGGCTTTTTGCGATCGTCATCCGCCATAATATCGGTATTCCAGGTGCATACCTTCTCACCGTTTGCACGCCTCGGCTCAAGATTGCTTACGAGGGTGATGATACCGCGCTCGGTCTCCATCGATACATCGACTGTAAGACATTCGTTAGAGTCCTTATACGTTTCACTGTCATTAAAGAGCGAGAATCCGTCATTTGCGCTGATGCGTACGTTGCGCCAATAGCCGTTCTCTACGTACGCCAGGCTCTTGGAATAGTAGCCGGAGCTGTTCAGTCCGCCGACACTCTCGATGGAGTAGTACTCGTCCTTAATATATACCGTTTTATGAAGATCCGTGCCGTTCGCGCTGATCATCTCGATAACCTCGTTACCGTTCTCGCTATATGAGAGCTTGATGTTACAGTAATCGATCTCTGTGCCGTAATCGGTCACCTGAGTAATGCTGAGCGCACCCGTCTTCTTATCGTAAGACATAAGGTAATCGTAAGCACCTACGTTAATAACGGTGTCGAGCGCGTAAATGTTCTCTATGAACCAATCCGCAGTCTCCCTCGCGCTCTTTCTTAAAAGCTCGAGAGTTAAATCGTTGCCGAAGAATCCGCTGTTGTATACGTCAACTCCGAGATCATCGGGGTGAGCCGTAAAGGTGTATCCGTCACCGTCCGTTACGGTGCTATCAAGCACGGTGAGCTTTTTTGCCGATGCCTGCTTCGCACTGAGGTCGGCAGAAGAAAAGTCGAAGGAGAGGTCTGCATTCTCGAGCCTTTCCTTAGATGCGGCAATAACTACGGCATCGTCAAAGGTGTAAGCCGTTCCCGTGCCGGGCCCCTCACCGGGAGGATAATCTCCAATGGGCGGCTTTTCCTCCGGGGGCTTCTCCTCGGATGGCGGCGTGCCCGTAGGCCCGCACGACGCAAGGATAGATAAAATCATAGCAAGCGTCAAAAGCAAAGAGATAATTTTCGTCTTCATTTTCCGTCTCCATATCATTTATTGCAAAGATTTGTTTGCTTTCATCCCATTATTTACCGCAAAGCCGCAAACAACAGCAATGCATAGGCAAAGGCAAGCACGATAAAGCGAAAGTAAAAATCAAAGGACAACGTTGCCTTGTAAATTCATTATATTACTTTTTCTGTAGCTTGTCAAGAATTCATTTGCGATGCTTCGCACCGCTGCTCGGGCATCGGGGCGGGTATGCGGTAAAAGCATTACGCTCTCTTTTCCCTGTTCTTTAATAACTCTTTATTATTGCAATTTGTCGGGTAATATGGTAAAATAGGATTGTAAGTAAAATTTTGGAGAATCTTATGACAAAGAGCTTAAGTCCCGAGAAATACGAATACTACGTTGACGCGCTGAAGTCTGAGCTCGTGCCCGCTATGGGATGCACCGAGCCTATTGCTATCGCGTATGCTGCGGCAAAAGCGCGCGAAGTGCTCGGAGCTATGCCTGAGCGGTGCGAAATATACGTCAGCGGAAATATCATAAAGAATACAAAGAGCGTCGTCGTGCCGCATACGGGCGGCATGCGTGGCATCAAGACCGCACTTATTGCAGGTCTTGTATCGAACAAGGCGGATGCGATGCTCGAGGTGCTCTCGCACCTCACCGATGAGGATATTCCCACGATGCGTGAGGTTGCCGATACTATGCCCGTCACGGTAGCACTTGCCGAGAGTGATCTCCCCTTCGATATAGGCATCCACACATATCACGGTGATGACCACGCATACGTTCGTATCATCGAGAGGCACACGAATATTGTAAAAATCGAAAAGAACGGAGAGACAGTTTTTGTCGGTGAAGCCACGAAAAAGGAGGAAATCACCCGACGCGAGCTATCCGTTGAGGACATTGTGAGATTTGCCGATGAGTGCGACCTTGACGACGTGCGCGAGGTGCTTAAAAGGCAGATCGACTGCAATATGGCTATTGCAAACGAGGGGCTTACCGGAAATTGGGGCGCCTCGGTCGGAAAGGTCTATCTCGAGTCCTATCTCCCCGATCTCAGCGTACGCGCAAAGGCGTATGCCGCAGCAGGAAGCGATGCGAGAATGAATGGCTGTGAGCTGCCCGTTATCATAAATTCCGGTAGCGGAAACCAAGGTATGACGGCATCCATACCCGTCATAATATACGCAAAGGAGCTCGGTGTTTGTGAGGACAAGCTCTATCGCGCGCTCCTCGTATCCAATCTCATAACCATACATATCAAGCACGATATCGGCACCCTCTCCGCATATTGCGGAGCCGTAGCGGCAGGCGCAAGCGCGGGATGCGGCATCGCGTATCTCTATGGCGGGGGATTTTCTGCTATTGCCCACACTCTCGTCAACGCCCTTGCCATCGATTCAGGTCTCATATGCGACGGAGCAAAGGCGAGCTGTGCCGCGAAAATCGCGACCGCGGTCGAGAACGGAATCCTCGGCTACAATATGTACCGAATGGGTAAGCAGTTCGTCGGCGGTGACGGCATCGTCAAAAAGGGGGTCGAAAATACCATCGACAGTGTTACAAGGCTGGCGCGCGACGGTATGGCGGTGACGGACAGAGAGATCTTAGCAATTATGTTAGAGGAAAAGTAAACACCGCTTTTCCTGTTTGGGCTCAGTCTGTATCCGTATATTCGCCAGGGAAAAACAGAGTTAGTCATAATCAAAAAGCTATCCAAGCACGCGAGTGTAAGGATAGCTTTTTTTATCCGTGAATCAGACTTTAAGAGCAATTGAAATTATTATAAACGGTATATATAATATAGCTTGCAGACAACGAGATTGCTTTGCTAGAAAGGAAGGGCAGAAAAACGAAGGAGATTATTGTGAAAAAAATAAAGGAAAAACATATAGACGCCTTTCTGCATAACCTCAGAGAGGAAGAAAGGTCGGAGGCAACGGTCGGAAAATATCTTCGTGATGTGAGGCGCTTCAGAGAGTATATCGGTCAAAAAAGCATCGACAAGGGTACCGTGTTAAGTTATAAGGAATATCTGTGCCAAAAATATGCGATATCAAGCGCGAATTCGATGCTTTCATCTCTCAACAGCTTTTTCAGCTTTCTCGGCTGGCACGAGTTGCGAGTCAGGTGCGTTAAGGTGCAGCGACAGCTGTTTATAGGATCAGAGCGCGAGCTCACGAGAGCGGAGTATAAAAGACTGTTAGATAAGGCACGGGGGCGAAAGGATCCAAGACTGTATTTGCTCATTCAGACGATATGCTCGAGCGGCATACGGGTGTCGGAGCTAAGGTATATTACCGTAGAAGCTTTGAAAACCGAAAAGGCTGAAATATCCTGCAAAGGCAAGCTAAGATGCGTATTTTTGACAACAGAACTTTGCAAAATGCTATTAAAATATGCCGAAACTCAGAAAATAAAAAGCGGTCCCGTCTTTATCAGCAAGAACGGAATACCGCTAGACAGATCAAACATCTGGTGTGAAATGAAAAGACTCGGAAAAGAGGCGGGAGTCGATGGGCGCAAGGTCTTCCCTCACAATCTGCGCCACCTTTTCGCAAGAACCTATTACACTGTCGAAAAGGATATCGTACGGCTCGCAGATATACTCGGGCACTCAAGCATTAACACGACACGGATCTATACCACAGAGAGCGGAGAGATCCATAGGCGGCAGCTCGGGCGCTTAGGACTCGTTGAGGAGCTTTAAGGGATCAGCATCCATAACATAATTTGTATTATGTGGTAAAAACTGTATTAATAATAGCAGACATACTCGTTGATTGTCAATGATTTTAAATAAAAAACTAAAAAATTAAGGGTAAAAAGTCTTTTAAAATGTCACGGTAGTAACACTTTTCCGTTAA
>JAFVZL010000021.1 GCA_017508195.1 Clostridia bacterium
AGCATATCCATAGTGCTTACGTTGATGTATGCTACTCCGTTTGCATCGGCGGTTACGGTTCTCTCAACGAGCTGGCCTGCTAAGTAATACTCTACCTCGTAGCTTGCGTTCGCTGCGCCCGTGATTACCCAGTTAAGAGTAGTTCCGCAGTTGATAGCGATGGTGGTGTCTGCGAGAGTACCGAGCTTCGCTTCGCCCGAAATTGTCGCTGCGGTATAATCGTCGGGAAGAAGTGCGTCGATGTCTGCATCGACTGCGCCATTGTTAAGCACGTACATTGCGTTAAGATAATTGAGAAGTGCGTAGATTACTGCATCGTCCTCGGTCTTATCGTTCGAGAGAACGTTCTCTGCATACTCTACGACGGTGAAGCCCTTGGATGCATTGTAGGTGTCACCGTACGCACCGTTTATAGCGGTCTTAACGAAGATTACTTCGTTCTCTGCATCGGTAGGTGCAAGGCTCTTGATCTGATACTTATATGCGTTGAGAGACTCAACGTATACGCCCTCTACCAAAGCACCGTCAGCATCTACAATGGAGATATACTCAGCGTAAGCATCTGCGAGCGCCTTAGGAACGTAGAGGTTGAAGTAAAGGTCGGACCAGAGAGTGAGGTTCGCCTGTGCGGAAAGGGTGAAGTCCTTATCAAGTACGGTGCTGAACGCATTGCCGTCCTGTGCCCAGGAATACTTGTATACGCCTGCCTCACTTGCAAGGGTGACAACCTTGTTGATATCAACCTCATCGGTGCCCTCTGCAGGTACGTTCCAGAGGAACTCAACTGCATCCTGTGTACCAAGCTGGTAGGTGTAGGGTGCGTAGGACTGAGATACTACAAAGTCACAATCCGCATCGAGAGAGGAGTAAACGATCTTGGATGCCTCGGAATCGAATGTAACCTCAGGAGCATAATCAACACTTATGGTATACTCATCGGTACCGAGCTTCACACCGTCTGCGAGGTGAATATTCAACTCAACAAGACGAGCGGAAGCATTGTAAGATGTGAGAACGCCGGTAGCTATCTCGGAGTTCTTAACGGTTACATTCTGCTCACAAACATAGTCATTAGTGCTGCCGTTTGTTACGGTGTTGTGGATGAAGTATTCAGCATCAATACTGGTATTTTCGATGTTCACGTAATCGTATACACTAACAACCTTGTCAGCATCGGTGCCTAAGATCTCACTCCTAATAAAGACCTCGGAGCCGTCATTAGCATTGAGCTCAATGCTACATCCAACAATATCAATTACTGCTTTGTTAACGTCGTTGTATTCGCCGCCATCCTTACCGATGGTGGGCTGAAGGCTGATAAAGGTTGCGCCGCCCTTATCATCAGTGTCGGTTGCGTTAACAACGAAGGTCGAATTCTTAAGGAATAAATAGTTCTCCGAGGAGCCCTGATTAGCCTTTACGTTGTCGACACTGAACAGCTCGCGCGCAACGCTACCGTTAACGGTACATCCGTCCATATATAAGCAGGATGCATCGTTGTAAGAGGAACGGAGAAGGAAATACTTATTGGCATTGATCACACAGTTCTTGTAATAGACACAACCGTCACGGTGATCGGTCCAAGTGCCGTAAAGCATATTGAGGGTAACGTCCTCGTAGGTTACCATAGCGCTCGTTACCGAATTGAGCATTATAACGTTGTTATTTCCGCTGTGGTTAACGGTGCCGTTCTCAAAGAATACTCTGGCGCTGAGCGCTCCGTTGATCTGGAAATAATGGTTACGGAAGGGGTCAACGGTAAGGGTGTTGCCGTTAAGGTCAAATACAATGTCAGCGGTCGAGGGATTAAGTGAAGACGTTGTGGATGAGCCTACTCCGCTCGTACCGGGAGCGCGGACGGTAACGTCAGCAAAGAGATGCACCTTCTGGCTTCCCGTGCCTACAAGTGCTCCGGTGAGAGGATCTACGATCTTTCTGCCCGACGTCTCGGTGGTTACCTTAGTATTGAAGGTTTCATCCTCGGTAAGCGAATAATTACCGTTTTCATCAGCGTAAAGCACGGTATACTCACCGTCGCCATTAAGATCTACGCGCTCGGAATAAATATCGGAAGCCTTGCCCTCGGCTACAATAGCAGCAGTGGTAGCATTGACTACCGCCCAATCGGAATCTGCCTTTACAGTAACGATAGCGGGAGCAGGAACAAGCGCGTTCTCTTCACCGAGAGTTACGTTATTGGCATCCTTCCAGGTAACGGAAACGCCTTCCTTAACTACTACGTGACCGTGAGGAACCTTCTTGTAAAGAGTTATAACATCGCCGTTTTCAAGGTTACCCGAGAGATCGTCCTCATCGAAGCACTCGATGGTCTGATCACCACGCTGGATGTCAGCGAGCTTGGTTACCCAACCGTCAGGATCAGCAGGAGTGTCCTCTAGGCAATATCTAAGATCCGCATAATCTGCAAGAGTCGTTCCGTCGTCGCCAAGATTGCCCTGAGTCATAGGACCTTCGTAGCCGGCAGCAAACTTTTTGAAGGTGAGGTTAGCGAAGCTGGTGGTAGCACCGTAATTAGAAATATTCTTCTGTGCGTTAGTCTGGAAACGAGCGAAGTAGACAACAGCCGCAGAATCGGTAAAGCCGTTGATCCTACCCGAGTAATATCCGTCAAAGTAAACGTAGCAATAAACCTTATCTCCGGTACAATCCCAGATAAGAGTAACGTTAGTCCACTTGTTATCGCTCTCAAAGAGAGGTCTTACAATATTCGAGCCGTTGGTGTTACAAACGTAGATCTTACCGTCAGAGTCCCTCCTGAATGAAGGGGTGTAAGCATCGCCGCCGGTAGTATTTTTATTGTAAGCGGTAGCACCGCTCATAAGAACGCGGAAGTTAATATAAACGTCATCAACAAACTCAGACTCGGTCGCGATGTCAAAGTCAAGGACAATGTAATCTGTGTTCTTATCGGTGCCTGCACGAGTACCGTATCCGGCATCATCGCGGATAACAAAGTTGGTCCAGCTGTTCGAGAGAGTATCGAAGTAGTCACCCGAGGTGGCAGGATCGGTGCCGACCGGGGTGTTCTTCCAGTCGATGGTAAATACCTTCTGACCGTTGTAGGTGGACTTAACAGCCTGAGGTACCTTTGTTCCATCCGAAAGTGTTGCCTGATTCTTAATCGAAATGGATGACTTGGAATCCATATCGTAGATGGTTTCGCCGTAGGTCTGTGCCGCTTCTGTAGCCTCTGCCGCAAAGGTGCTAAAGATGCCGAAGCACGAAAGCACAACTGCAAGAAGAAGCGTCAAAGCGAAAATTCTAGAAAGCTTTTTCATTTTCCATTCTCCTATATAAAATTTAAAAATATTTAAAAAATATCTTTATAATGTAATTATAAAATAGAGAGTGCAAAAAGTCAACACAATATGGAAAAAAATTCATAAAAATAGCAGCAAGATAAGCTTTATTCACAAAAATCAGCCCGAAAGATTGTGCAACAAGCATTAAGATAGCACAATTGCGATGCAAAAGCGCTAAGAAGTAATTAGGTATGCAAGTATGCGAAGCAATTCAATACAAGCGGAGTCAAAACAGGCGTTCGTGTTACTGGTTTAACACACAAAATACAAGCACATAGCTGGTCGCTTATCTATTTTGAGGACATATACTTACCGTAGATTAGAAATACATATAGCATCAATATTGTGCTAATAGCAAGACAATACGTTTGAACAATCAGTTGACACAAAGCGGGTTTGCAACCGCACCGAAAGGCGGCTGCGTACAGGAATATTGTGCGGTTATGTAAATAGTTCTTTCCTTATATTAATTTTGCACAATTAATATTCGGTTGCATCTGAACATTTTTAAGCTTTGAGATATTTCCAAGAAACAAACTATTATTCGAGATAAGTACATTGGTATTGTGCTAATAATTGCTCTACAAGCGTGATATTATACAGGGGGGGATGCTTCGCTTCTGCGAAGGTCGATATGTCACCTTACGGTGACACGATATTCCTCCGGGGGCGGAGCGATATGTTTCGCTGTGCGAAACTCGATATGTTCTCGCAGAGCTAGAACGTGAAAAAGGGCGCACACCTTGCGGTGTTCGCCCTTTTGGGTTAGTCTATTATGCTACATAGTCAGCAGCTGCTGCCGCATAGATCTCGATAGCCTCGACGAGTGCGAGATACGCCTCAGTCTTAGCTACCTCGGGCATGATGCTGATATAGCCTGCGAGGTTAAACGCGCCGCTATTTTCGCCGACGGTAACAGTTACGTCACCCGTAAGCTCATAAGCGAGAAGCTCAACCTCTATTACGTCACCGCCTGCTACGGTGTAGCTATCGGTAACGGTCTCGCCGCCAACAGTATAGGTTACGGAGATATCTCCGCTGAAGTCATCTCTTACTGCAAACTCATAGACGAACCTAGTGTCGAGCTTAAGAGTAGCCGACTTGAATACGCCGAGATCCTTTACGGTAAGCTTTGCCTCAGCTGCCGCAGGAGCGGTAAGCTCTATCGCGGTGTACTCGGGAAGCTCCGTCAGAGCGAGAAGCTCGCCCGATACGGTCTGTCCGTTATACTGTGCAGTAGCTACGAGATAGTTGAGAAGCGATGCTACAAGGGTCTTATCCTTTGCCCCGAGGCTCTCATCCTTAAGTGCATTCTCGATGTAATCAAGAACGGAGATCTCGCGAGTCACATCGGCAACCGTTCCGTTCTCATCCTTTACTCTGAACTTGAAGGTAAAGTCCTTCGCCGCAGAGAGGGGATCGATACCGGGGATGGTCACAGCCTTGTAATCAACGCCGTTATAATTTACGTCACGTACCGTGAACTTATTGCCCTCGACGTAAACGTAATCGTAGGAGCCGTCACCGAGGTCGGTGGGAAGGAAGATATTCAGTGCAAGATCGTTATGCACCGAAAGATTAGCCTTTACGTTACCCTTATAGGTGATTATCGCCTCGTAAGCACCGTCAATGTTGTATGTCCACTCGTACTTAAGAAGACTCGACTCATCGGGCAATGTCACGGGAATGCTATCGAAGCCTACGGGGTCGCCGAGATAAGCCTCGAACTCATACTCGTGTCCGTTAAGGATATAGGCGTGAGTATCGTAATTCTTGGTACATGTAAAGGCGGGAGCGCCCGGAAGGGTTCTCTTACACCATACCACATCCTCGAGATAGGTAATAACGTCGTTGTCAGTGGTTGCGCCCGCACCGTGGTTGATGAAGGGGGACTCAGAGCCACTAGTGGGAGCATCGGGTGCGGAGACCTCGTCACCGAAGGTGATGGAGCAGGTGCTCGAGGGGAGCTCAGAGAGCTTGTTAACTATGCCCTTCTCTGCCGCTCCAAGGTGGAGATCTGCGTAGTTGAGATCAAGATTCACTGCATACTCATAGTTATCCTGATACTTAAGAGTAGAGAGATAACCGCTCGCGTTCTGCTCGACGAGATACTTCGCATCTACGGTAGAGTTGTGGCAGATAACATCTGCAACAAGCGAGAACTGCTCGTGACAGTCAACCTTGCTTGTGCTCTTTACCGCCATGAACTCGCTTGCGTTGATCGAAAGTGCTGCGGTGGTAGATAAGAGATCCGAGCCGAGTATCTCGATCTTTATATTGTTATCGTTTTTCGCTCTCGCCGCACTGCTGGGAGTAAAGGTAGCCTCGCCGGTCTCGGCATCGGTACCGTAGGTACCCGTAGCATCGGCGTATACGTCTGCATCAACTACGGCGCCCGTGTTCGTTGCGTGTACCTTGGAGTCCCATATCTTAACGAAGCAGTTCATGCTTCCCTGGCGCTGGCTCGACGAGGAAACGTTCGAGATGGTTATGGGCGAGGTAGTGAGAGAGATATCGGAGTTATCGATAATAACCGTGCTCTTACCCGTGCCCGAGCCCTTCTGGCTCGAAAGAGACCTCTTACCCGTTACGGTAGAATCCTGGTAAACGATTATGCCGCCGCGCTGGTCGAAGGGAGCGGAGCCATTAAAATTAACTGTACAGTTGATGAAGCTGACCGAGCCCGTTGCACTGACGAGCGTGATTTCGGCACCCGTGTCGTTTATTGTACCGTTCTTAAACACAAGCGATGCATGAGAGGAGTCCGTGCTGGTCTCAATACGCTTGGTGTGAGATAAGGTAAGCGTATAACCGTTAAGGTCGAATACGTATCTTGCACTCTGTACCTTGAAGGAAGCCGTAGCGGTGTAGGCAACGTCGTCAAGAAGGATATAGTTGTACTTATTCTTGGCGGTAAGGGTCAGTCCCTCCTGAACCTTATAGGTAAAGGTGAGAGCCTTATCGGTCTTATTCTTCAGTCGGTAGTTGGAGTTGGTACGAACAAGCACGTTACCGAGAGAGAAGTCCTCTCTGTGAACGGGTGCTATATAGATGAGATCGCCCGACTTATAGGAACCGGGGGTGATAACCGTGCCGTTAGCATCCTTGAAGGTAAGGTTCGCGTTAACGTCAGCTACAAAGGGAGTGGAGATGGAACGGTAAAGAGTTACAACGTCACCGTCCTTAAGGCTTGCATCAAGATCGTCAAACTCGTATACGTCGATCTTCTCTGCGCCTCTCTCGATGGTACCCCAGAGATCATCCTCAGACTCGGGAAGATTCTCCTGGGTGTACTTAAGATCGGGAATATCGTGAAGGGTGAGACCCTCAACACCGAGAATACCGCCCTCGGACATAGGTCCGTCGTAGCCTGCCTCGAACTTCTTGTAGGTGAAATTCGCGAAGAGGGTGCTACATTCGGGACCGTTCTGGATAGTTCCCTCATCAAAGGAAATACGGTTGAAGTACCACTTTACAGCAGAGGTAGAAATGCTCGGCATCGTGCCCGCGTAGATACCGTCGAAGTAGATGTACATAGCCCACTTGGACGTATCTGCGAAGCCGTCCTCCTTAAGAGCGGAGAAATCGTAAACGATGGTGACGTTAAGCCACTCGCCGGGCTTCGTAACAGGGGCAACGTAAGAGGAGCCCTGATAGGTGGAAAGATAAAGGTTATCCGTGTCGGTACCGTTTATCTGAACGTAGTTCTGCTGAGCGTTTCCGTTAGCGTTATTATACCAACGGTTGTGGAAGTAGATACCGTCAAGAAGGCTCGTCTTGGTGCTGATATCAAAGTCGATAACGAAGAAGTCTGTATTCTTCTCCTCGCCCTCAACGATCTCCTTTACGGTAGTGGTCGTTCCGTCTTCGTTCTCAACGGTTTTTTCGGTGTACCTGTGGTTGATATAGATAGCTTCTGTGGGGTTTGCAAGATAATACGCCTGTGAATCAGGTGTTGCCGTTGCATAGTCGCGGTAATCAACACTCCAGTGACCGTCATCGGTCTTATAGAGCTTGGGACCAGTCGAGCCGTTGCTAACGGATATTGACCCCTGCTTGAGCGAGTCCATGTTGTAGACTACCTTGCCGTACTCCTTGGTGTCTTCCGCCGGAGCAGCAAAGGTGCTGAATATGCCGAAGGCGGTCAGCACAACTGCAAGAAGAAGGCAAAGTGCTACTGCCTTAGAAAATCTTTTCATGCAATAATTCTCCTTTTTAGTATTGTCTGCCCGCGGGCGGGCGCCCGCGGGAGCTTTGTTGTAGGTCGCCGTAAGTCAATCGACTATTCGGCTACCTCCGCCTTTGGTTTGTATGCTGCCAGAAGATTAGATATCGTATCGACAGCACCGCTTGTTTTCCAGATATCACTTACGTACGCGTGATAAATGTTATAGTAGTTTTCGTAGTCAACGATAGCGGTCTGGAACTTCTCGTTGCTGTGGCTGAGGAAGTAATCCTTACCGTATCTGTTAACGGTGTAGGTCATCTGTGTAATAGCTGCGTAGAACTCTGAGATCTGCTCGAAGTGAGAGCCGTCCTCGATAAGCTTTGCAATACGCTGAGTGTAACCGATGAGGTCGGATACGCTTGCACCGGTACGCTCGGTTACGTCTTCCTTGTCATCTCCACCTTCCGTAGCAAGACGGGTATCTGCGTAAGGATCCCAGTCATCCATAGGAGTCCATCTGTATCCTATGTCAATAGGATTGTCACGGTCAACTACCTCAAGTGCTACCGCAAAGTTGACGGTCATGAGGTTCTCGAAGTAAACCGCGAGCTTAGAGATGTGAGATCTGTCACCCTCGGGGTTCTTACCCATCGCCTCGGAGTCACCGGGTCTCATCGTTGCATCAAGAAGGAAGTCGTACGCACCCATCTTTACGAAGGAAATGCCGGGTGTCGGGGATACCATCTGCATACGGAGAACGTAGGACTTACCGTCCGCCATCTTCTTCGAGGTGAGCCATGCGGTTCTGCCGTTGTTGCTGATCTCAACGTTCACGATGTTGGGCGATGCACCGTTAGACTCGTAAGAGGTAAAGTAATGAGCAAGCCAGTACATGGATTGAGCACCATTGGGAATAATCTCATCCTGGATAATGACGGTGCTACGGTCATTAGTGAAGAGCATTCCGCGCTCGGATACCGTAAGAGTATTACCGAATGCAGGAAGAGTATTTACAACTACGTACGAACCGTGCTCGTTGTCATAGGTTCTGATAACGGGGCTGACGGAGTTACGGAGCTGACCTGCGGGAAGGTTAACCTGATCCGATGTTACGCAGATAACGCTGTGTCCCTCAACCGTGGTCTTGTACATGTGGTTGTTACCGAAGTAGTTATAGGTGTTATATCCGTCAGGACCGATATCCTCGATGAATCTGACGCCGTTGGAATAGTAGACCCACTGACCTGCATCAATGTGTCCGTGTCCGTCGTCGTTGTCACCGCCGAGAAGTCCTGCGAATATCGCGCCTCTCTCCCAAGAGGAACGCACGGTATAACCGTTGATACCTACGTGGTGATACTGAAGAGGCATATCGAGGTCGTCCCTCATCTCTACGGGCTTGTAGAAGAATGAGTCCATCATAGAGATTCCGAGGCCACCTTCGTTGATGTGCATCTGACGCACAAGTCTGATGAAGTCATCACCGACCGACTGAGCAACGTAGTTGAACGAGCCCGAGCTGCAGGCACCGCCGACAGAGCCGTCGTTATACGCGAAGCATACGAAGTCAGAGGATACCATGTGAGTGATGGAGTAACAGGTTCTGTCAACGCCCCAGGTGTCCATGAGACCGAGGTCGTCACCGAGGGTGGACTCAAGGATCATACAGTAGCGGAAGAGGTTGTTTGCACCGTATGCCCAATAGGATACCGACTCCTCGTACGAGCCGTCGGGCGCGTAGATCTCAAGACCGTTACGCACAAGGCTCTTGAAGTTCATCGCGATTACAGCCGCAGCAGTCTCGCGGACCATCTCGCCACCGTAGGTCTTAGCACGCTCGACAGCCGAGTTATTACCCTCGAGCTTGGTGTTCGTGCTGTAGCCGGTGTAGTTCATGATCGCGAAGGATGCCGCTGCGATACCCGCGGTACATACGGGGTTCCAGTTGTTAACCATCGTAGGATAGTTCGAGCCGTTACCGCCCGCTCTGCCGTGGGGGTCGGGGTTACCCGTGGATACGAGATATCCCTGAAGAGTACCGTGATAGAAGATACCGTCTGCTATCTTATCTACGTCGTAGCCAAGCTCGACCCAGATATCGTAGAGCCAGTCGTAGCAAACCGCAACCGAAGCCGCAGTATCTGCTGCGTTAAGGAAGTGTCCGGGGCCCCAGTGATCCCAGTCTACGAGCTCCTGACAGTAATCAAATGCAATCTGTGCAAATCTGATATCCTTCGTTATCTGGTATGCATAAGCAAAGGGCTCGAGAGGATCAAAGGGAGGGTTAAGACGTCCGCCCTTCGGGTCATATCCCGCAGTGGACTTGTAGGGGTGCTGAAGACCGCTAGACTTACTCTCGCTGTCATAGATGTAGGCGCTGGGAACAAGACCCTCGTAAATGCCACCGTCACCGATGTTGAGAGAAGTGTTAGACCATCTGTTATAGTAGCTTCTAGCAGAGTTTACTATCGCGTTGATGTACTTATAAAGAATTTCATCGTACTCAACGTCGTTGTCGGGATCATCGTCAAGAGAGAGTCTGCCTGCGTGCCATACGGCAGAGAGCTCGTCAAACTTCTCCTGGTTTGCAATGAGATAGGGGTGATCGAAGTTGTCGGTATAATCAGCCGCTCTCTCGTAGAACTCATCTGCCTCGAGATACGAGAAGAGGAAGTCCTTCATAATGTCGATTCTGAGCGACTCGGTCATAGTTCCCGATGCGATCTCCTCGTACTTCGAGAAGGTGATCATGTTCATGTCGTCAAGTCCGACAAGGAACTCGGGGAACAATAGACCAAGGTCCTCAAGCGTTACGGAGAGATACTCATATCCGAGCTTATCCGTTACCATCGCGGGGGCGGCATAAAGATCGATCTTAGTGCCTCCGACGACTGCAGTATTTCTGCCAAGGGTGATGTACGTGATCTCCGTACCGGTGGATATGTCGAAGGACATGCCGTCCTCGTGTATGTATATAGGATAGGAGAGGAAGTTTAGAATAGTGTCAAGAGGAATCCATACCTGATCGTCAATAAGTCTGGGTGCACCTACCGCTTTACCGTGCTCGTCGGTGAGGTTGGGTGTGCGCTCGTTATTGACAAGACCGTACTCGGAGCCGATCTTCATAAAGAGAGACTCCTGTATCATGGTGTCAAGAGAAACAGCGGTGGTCTGGATCGGGAAATCCTTTTCAAGGTTAACGTCAATCGCTTCACCGTAGTTATCCGAGGGGATATTAGCGAAGGTATCGGTGCCCCAATAAACCTTGAGGTTATCCATGTTCCAGAACTGTCCGTACGTAGCCGCGGGAGCACCCTCGAAGCCGATACGTAAACCGGAGAGACCAAAGGTCTGTCCGCCCGAGCTCTTCAGCTTCTCGTAGTAGGTCTCGTCACCTACCCACATTCTGATCATATACTGATTAGATGAAGAAACGAGATCGGGGTTATTCGACGCGTAATCATAATCGAACTCGATGGCTACGTGGATCCACTGATCCTCGGTAACCTTACCGAGAACCTTCGTTCCGCCCGCTTCGGTTACAAGGCATCCGTCCTCAAAGGCGAGGAGATAGTTATTCTGCGTTCCGGATTTTTCCTGCAGCTGAATAACACCGCCTACGTCACATCCCTCGACCGCTCTGATGTCGAGCTCTATAAAGATCTTCCCCTCGGTGGGAGCCTTGGTTCCCGTAGAGAAGCTCCAATAAGCGTTAGAACCCGTGGTCGCCTCGTAATACTGATAGTAGTTGTAGGAGAGGTCGATCTCCTGCTCTGCCTGGAGCTGGAAGATAGCATTGTTGTTCTTGGCGGTTCCGCCTACCATGAAGCCCCAGCCCTCACCGTAATGTCTGTTGTAACGAACGAACGAGTTATCATCAAGGTCAACGCGGACAAGGTTCTGCTCACCCTTAAGAACTCTGTTAGGATTAACGTTTACAACGTAGTCACCGGTACCGACATCACCCGAGTGATCGGGCACAACGGGCGTCTCGGGAACGGATGCGTCCTCGAGCTTGAAGTCCTTCTCACGCGTAACGTCAACGCAAAGACCGTATTCGGTATCGGGGATGGTGATGAACTGCTTGGTTCCCGAATAGAGCTGAAGATTATCAACTCCGTACCAGTCACCGTACTTCTCATCTCCGCCGCCACCCTCGCAACCAAGGCGAAGCTCTGCAACGACGCCAATGTCGTAGGTGCACTCCATCTTACCGTTCTCACCGTAATAAACGGTGCAGGTGTAAAGTCCCTCGTCGTTGGTCATGTTGCTGAAAACGAGAATGATATGAAGCCAATCGGTTCCGATATATCCGAGAGGAACATCAAACGCCTTCAGCTGTCCGTCCTCAATGCCAAGAGCGTACACAGCATCACCGGTCTGAGTTCTCATCTGAAGAATTCCGCCAAGCTGAGAATAAACGCCGGACTTTATGTCAAGCTCTACGTAAAGCGGAGAGTCCGTGGGGAACTGCGCGATAGGCATATGCATATAGCCCTGAGCCGTACCGAGAGCTCTGAAGCGATAGAAGTAGTTGTATTCACCCTTCGCATTCTTCTCGCTTCTGATATCGACGTTGTTACCGCCGTCCACAACGCTAGCACCGTTCGCAAGGGTCCAGCCCTCACCGAAGTGACGGTTGTAGTGAACCACGGCGTTGCCCATATCCTCAAGTCTGTCTACGTTAGGATCGCCGCGAAGATATCCGTCGGGATCGGCTACGGTACCCGCAAGCACGAAGTCGCGCTCGAGGTTCTTGTCGACAGCAAGACCGTTATCGTTGGAATCAAGAGCAGTGAATTCATCGACGCCGGAATAAACCTTGACGTTATCAACGCCGTACCACGCGCCTACGTTCTGCTCGCGGATATCACCGAATACGAAACGTACCTGAGAGATACCGCCGCCGAACATACCGTATTCCCAAACCCTTTCGGAAATAAGCTCACCGTTGTAGTAAGCCATTACCTTGTAAGCGGTGTCACGGGTCTCGGCGCTGACGTAATCGAAGTCGAACTCAAACGCGAGCGACTCCCACTTCATCGCATAAACGGCGCTGCCAACGTTCTCACCGAGAACGTACATTCCGTCATCTCTGAATTCTACCAGGGTCTTAATATCACCGCTGACAGAAACTCTGACTGCCTGACCGATGGCACAATCCTCACCCGAGGTCACGTCGAACTCGATGAAGGTCTTACCCGTCTCGGCAAGTCTTCCCTCGGTATCAATGTATAGATACGATACCTTGGTGTTCTGCTTTTCGAGTCTCAGATAATAATTGTACGTCGAGTTTCTGTACTCGTACGCCAATCTCGCGGTATTGCCCTTAGCAAGAGCGTCGACGATACCGTTAGTGTAATCCCAGCCCTCAGAAAACGCTCTGTTATAAGCGATGCTGAGCTCGGAATCACTGACGCCATCCGCCGCTTCCTCTGCAAATGCAAATACCGAGAAAAGCGAAAGCAGAATTGATAGTGTCAAGATAAGTGAAACAAATCTCGCACTAAGCTTCGTTTTTTGCATAATGCAAATCCTCCTCTGTGTATGCCTATTTTAAAACATATAGTTTTATATGAATATTTTACAGGAAATAACAGGCATGTTCCTTATTTTTTTTGATTATTAGTTTTATTTTTCTTGACTTTTTTAATCAAATATGTTAACATTTATACAAAAAGCCAACTCGAAAAAAATCATTTTTAAAGCAATATGTCAAATTGCACAAACTTAATCGAGCGGCTATGTGCAAATTGACAACATGCTAAAAGCATGCGGAGCAAAAGTATTTATGAAGGAACACGATGCGAACAACCGCCCGTCAGGTGAGGTTGTCTATGAAAAACTGTGCACTGAGCGCATTGAAATAGAGGCAGTTGGGGAATACGTGATCATATACCTTACGACGGGTGCGGCAATACTGAACGTATCCGGCAAAAGGTACGACATCGACGCGGGAGACAGCGTCATTTGCCCCGTTGGATCGAAAAGAACGCTCGAGGCGGCAGAGCAAGCTATCGACATAGAAGTGATACACCTCAGGCCGCACCTTTTACCCGAAGCTGTCAAGGCGGTCCTCCGAGAAAAGGGATCGATCATCTCAACGTCGGGCACGGATATTCGCGGATATATTGACGCACTGACAGACGAGCTGAAAATCTTCGGCAGGCTGCAGGATGATGCCGTCAGAGCAAGACTTACCATGCTCGCGATAGCACTTGCAAGAATCGAAGGCCCGCACCGAGATCAGCTACCGATCTCTTCACCGGTAGCTTGCGCTGTGGATTACATAAGCAAGCACATATCAGAACGATTATCGCTCGGTGAGGTCGCTGCCATTGCCAAAGTCAGCACGGGTCACCTGTCGAGAAGGTTCAAGGCGGAGATAGGCGTTGGCTTTGCGGATTACGTAGCATCGGCAAGACTGGACCGTGCGGAGACTATGCTGCGAGAGCGTCCCGAAATGAGCATTACAGAGATAGCCTTCTCCTCGGGATTCAACGATTCAAACTACTTTTCCGATAAGTTTAAAAAGCGTTTCGGTGTTTCACCTCTTAAGTATAAGAAGCATTGAAAAGCGTATTTTAAAGGGGTTATTGACAACAAAGGTTGTCAATAACCCCCATATTTTTGGATTTGATCGGCAAAAAAGCTTTCACCATATTGCTTGCCGTGAAAAAAGTTGGTTCCAAAAACGTACAACGCAGGCTTTGCTCATTCACCTTCGCATGCCGCACCGCCTTCGAGGATATCGATGTTTCTGAGCACGGTCTTTTTCCCGCGCCAGGAAAATGCACGTTTTATAAATGCGGATCTATCCATCTCCTCAACCGCATCTCTCTCAAGCCTCGTGATCCTCTCCCGATGGAAGAATTCTATTCCCGTTACCGCTATCTTCTTGTTATGGGGACAGCACCGCTGACATTCATCACACCCCCAGGCAGTGCCGACCGAACGCATCAGAGCGATCTCCGCATCGGTAAGCTCGCCCTTTCTCTGTGTTATCGCACTGAGGCATCCGAGCGACTCATCTCCGCTGAGGATACCTGTCGGACACGCGTCAAGACATTTCCCGCATCCAACGCAGCCCCTGGGCAGAACCGGTCCTTGGGCGCACAGCTTCTCGGGGTCAACATCCGTTACGACGTCGCCTATAAAAACGTAGCTTCCGTACTTCTCGTTGATAAGAAGCTTGTTAAGTCCGATCACACCAAGACCCAGACTTGCTGCTGCATATTTCTCGTCAATGGGGCTGTGGTCGCCATAGGCGACAGAGTGTGAGTCGGGAAAATACCGCTTAAGGAGAGAGATGATGCCCTCACCTATCTCTCGCAGTATTATGTGGTAATCGTAAGACGTTGCATATGACGAAAAATTCTCGCCATCGCCAACGTAGTAAGGAACGAGGTAGAGGATCACGCTCCTCGGCACAATTCCCGAGCGTTCTATGATTTCCTTCCCTATCTCTCTGCAATCGCTGTACGAAAGCACTCCGTAATACTCGATCTTCTGCTCTTTAAGATAAGCTTCAAGCGCATTTTTCATATCGTCCCCCCTTTCGTAAGCTTATTGTACTATTATTTTCGGAAAAATGCAAGTAGCATTTGTCTTGCGTCGGTCTGAATCGCTTTCTTTTTTTTGATTTTGCGGACGAGGCACAACCGCCCGGGTATTGACTTTGACATACGCTTTGTGTATAATGTATGCGTGGAAGTTTGTGCCATAGCACGCCTTCCCTCGGCTGATGCCGTAACAATTCTGCGCAAGAAGCGCATATCGGAGGCAATTTATGTTCAATCTCAACGATGGACTTCTTTCTTTCATTCTGGAGCTTAAGGGCGACTGGACAACCATCGACTGGTACATCCTTCTCCCCGCGGTACTTCTCGTCTGTGCAGCCGCATACTTCCTCGGAAGCATCAATTCGGCTATTATCGTATCCAAGCTTCTGTTCCGCGAGGACGTGCGTACAAAGGGCTCGGGCAATGCAGGCACGACGAACGTTATGCGAAACTACGGTAAAAAGGCAGCTCTCCTTACACTGCTCGGAGATATGCTTAAGACAGCTATTTCTATCGCTATTGCCGGTCTCGTTTTCGGCTTCAACTACGTAGGCGGTATCAGTGTCAGCGAGATGTGCTATATTGCGGGTCTGTTCTCGGTTATAGGACACGTCTTCCCTATATATTACGGCTTCCGCGGAGGCAAGGGAGTTCTCTCAACCGCAACTATGGCTATTATTCTTTCCCCCGCTATTGCAGGACTGCTTATTCTTATTTTCGTCGCTATCGTAGCCTTTTCGAAATACGTTTCTCTCGGATCTGTCATAGCGGTCAGCCTTTATCCCATTCTTCTTAACGGCTTCTTTGCCGTTTTCTCGACGCCCGAGATGCCTATGAGGCCTATGCCCCTTATGGTGCTCTCTTCCATACTTCTCGCGATACTCATCGTATGGTGCCACAGAAGCAACCTGAAGAGAATCGGTGAAGGAAATGAGAATAAATTCTCATTCGGCAAGAAAAAGGAAGAGCCGAAGGAGCCCGAAAGCGATGACGGCGAGGAGGAATAATGGATAGGAGCGAGGAATTCTCTGCCCTTATCGCGCTCGCGTTTTCCCGCGCTACGCTTAAGAAGCTTATCTTTTCAAGACCGTTCGTTCGTGAAGAGAAAAAAATCACCGCGAGGCTCACCGAGCACCGCGGAAGAAGACTTCTCGCACTTGAATTTTCGCTCCCGGGCGATACGGTAAGGCATAAGAACCTCACAGAGGCTGAGCTTCGGCAAGAGCTCGGAGCGCTTATACGCGACTATGCACAGGTAAACCTGATAACCACGCTCGGAGATGCCGAATATAAGGTGTCGAGGTCGGGAAAATATGCTTTGTTGGGTGCGGACAAGCTCATGAGGGCACACAACAGTGAAAGCACGAGCTTCGAGAGCGCCATCGAGGCACTCGATAACAAAAAGAATTATATTCTTTCGGGTAATGAGGACTTCCTCGTTTCGCTCGGAATAAGTGATAAGACCGGAAGAGTGCACGATAAAAAGCAGGGTAAATTCAGGCAGATAAACCGCTTTCTCGAGCATATTGAGGACATATACCCCTCACTGCCCGGGGACGGTGATCTTACCGTCTACGATCTTTGCTGCGGTAAGAGCTATTTAAGCTTTGCAGTGTATTATTATCTCACCGCCATAAAAAAACGCGAAGTCAAGATGCTCGGCATTGATCTGAAGCGCGACGTCATAATTTGGTGTCAGAACGAGGCCGAAAGGCTCGGCTACATGGGCATGAGATTTATATGTGACGATATCAAGAATCTGCCCGACGGAAAGAGCCCTGATATGGTTATTTCTCTACACGCCTGTGACGTTGCGACTGATATAGTAATCAACCGTGCGATAGAGCTCGGGGCAGGAGTTATTCTCTCGACACCCTGCTGCCACAGATACTTAAACGATAAGGTAAATATGCCCTCCCTCGAGTTCGTCACGCGCTTCCCTCATCTGAGGAACAAGCTTTGCGAGGCGCTTACCGATGCTATAAGGCTTGCAAGACTGGAGGAGGCGGGTTACAGGGTATCAGCACCCGAGCTTACAGACCCCGACGATACCCCGAAGAACACTCTGATAAGAGCAGTAAAAACGGGCAAGGCAAAGGGTGACGGTGTAAAATACCAGAAGATACTCGAGCTGGTTCTCGGTGATAAAAAAGACGATTATTTGCGAGGAATGTAAACAGTGATTTACAATATAACCTCTCCCGAGGAAACAGAAGCACTCGGTCGTAAGCTCGGAGAGAGTATAAAACAAAACGAATTAAAGCGCGCCTTTATTGCTCTGGACGGGGAGATGGGTGTCGGAAAGACCGTGTTCTGCCGAGGATTCGCATCGGCATTCGGCATATCGGGTGTAAAGAGCCCCACCTACACAATCGTCAACGAGTACAGAAGCAAAGACGGAACGAAAATATTTCACTTTGATTTGTATCGAATTGACGGATATGACGATCTGGCATCCATAGGATACGACGATTATATCATGAGCGACGGTTACTCCATCGCGGAGTGGACCGCACGTATCCCCGAAGAGGTTCCCGAGGAAGCTATCCGCGTTACGATATCCCGCACGAACGATAATGAAAATGGACGTATAATTGAAATAACGGGCATACCCGTGTAAGATTTTCGAGGTTTTGAATGATCACTTTAGCATTTGACTCCACCGCGAAGGCAGCATCATGCGCCGTGGTGAAGGACGGTGTGGCGATCGGCTGCTACACCATTGATAACGGGCTTACTCAGAGCGAACTGCTTCTGCCGATGGCAGAGGATATGCTACATTCACTTAAGCTTGACTTTTCGGATATTGATCTCTATGCAGTGTCGGTCGGCCCCGGCTCTTTTACGGGCGTGAGGATCGGAGTTGCACTCGTTAAGGGTCTTGCATTCGGTAAAAGCACTCCCTGTGCATCGGTTTCCACCATTGAAGCTCTTGCCGAGAATCTCTCGGGACTTTGCGGTATTATAGTCCCCTGCATGGATGCAAGGCGCGCACAGGTCTACACCGGTATTTTCCGCTCCTGCAAGAACGGCATTGAAAGACTCACCGAGGATATGGCAATCCCCCTATCCGAGCTTGCTGAAATGCTTCGGGGATATGCGGAGCCGATATATCTCGTCGGTGACGGCTACGATGTCGCCAGACGTGCGCTCACTGAGCTTGGAATAGGCACGGAATCTACTCCGCCTCTTTTAAGGCTCGAGAACGCAGCATCGGTAGCCATTGTTGCCGAGAGAATTTATAGCCGAGGCGAAGCTATCAGTGATAGAGATATATCTCCAACCTATCTCAGAGTTCCTCAGGCTGAACGAGAGAGGCTGGAGAGAGAGGCAGATAAAAACTAAACACAAGTCGGCTATTCCGATCAGACGTTTAGATAAATGACCGGTTAATGCTGATTAGTCCCAAAAATGCAAGATAATCAAATAGGAGAATTGGAATGAGAAAAATCTTTATAGGCGCAGATTCCGCAGGATATACCCTTAAGGAAGAGATTAAAGCGCACCTTCTGCAAAACGGATACGAAATCATTGACATGGGTACGGACTCAACGGCATCATGTCACTACCCCGAATACGCCATCAAGGTATGTGAGTCGGTTCAGAATGATCTCAATGGCTCATTCGGTATTCTCGTCTGCGGTACCGGCATCGGAATGTCCATGACCGCGAACAAGCATAAGGGCATCCGCGCGGCAGTGTGCTCAGACACATATTCCGCAAGACTCACAAGGAATCATAACGACGCAAACGTGCTATGCCTCGGTGCACGAGTTATAGGTAGCTTCCTTGCGCTCGATATCGTCGACTCATTCCTCGGTGCAGAATTCGAGGGCGGCAGACATGCCATCCGCGTTGATATGATAAACGCACTCGATAAGTGATATCCTATCCCGGCATACTTATCCGGACCGTAGCACGCAAGGGTGATTCACTCCATAAATGAAAGAAAAGCTCGTTCTCCAATGATATATTGCGCGATCCTTTTAATAAGCAAAAAACGCACTTACTTGCCTTTGTAAGTGCGTTTTTTGTTGTGTTTTGACAATTGTTGTTTACATTATTCGTCATTTTTATGCTTTTAGTGCAGAAAATAGCTCTATTGCATCTCCCTTCGTTAACAGGGTATCATATTCAGGGCGCGGCGCTTCGGATGGTGAGAGCCTATGTGAGAATTCGGAGATAATATCGCAGTCCGAGAGAGCTCCCAGACGCTCCTCATCAATAGAGAGAATATATTTGTCCGACTCAGCGAGATACACGTCGGCACGTTTCTTTTTCTTAACGAAGAGGGATAATGCGTTCGACAGAGCATCGAGCGTATCAAACAAAAAATAAGCAACGTCCTTAGAGTATGTATTTATATTACTTGCCTTCGTTATTGCCTTCTGCTCGCGTTCACCAACGCCCGAAAGTCTTGTTATGAAAAGCTCTGCACCGCCATCCTTCAGTGGGTAAAGCTGCACGAGAAGCTTCTCTCCGCACCTCGAGAACGAGCCACCTACTCCCGCCTCGTCAAGTATATCCGATATCACCTCTCTGACGGACGCTGAATCAAACTCTCCGTCACGCTCCTTTATCCCATATCGATCGCATTCATCAGCGGTCAGTGTGATCTTAAGCTTTGATGAGTTTATTTTCAGATACTCCAGCACTACACCCCCTCTCTGTTATCTATATCTATTGTACTACGCGAGGGCGGAAAATGCTACTATAAATCCTTGGTAGATGCGGAAATTATTACCCGACTATTGATTTTCGCAGTTCTTTATGCTAGAATATTACGCGGTGAGTTCGAAACCTTCCTCACCTATCGGCTATGCCGACTAAAAAACAAAACTAAAGGAGCTATTATGAAAAGAAAGACTCAATCAAGCCGCGCGGTGCTACTCGTAGCACGCGGTGGGCTGATCGCGGCGCTTTACGTCACTCTCACCTACCTCTCATCTCTTGTCGGACTCTCTAGCGGTGTAATTCAGTTCAGACTATCCGAGGCACTCTGCATACTCCCGATTTTTCTGCCCGAGGCAGTGTTTGGTCTCTCGGTCGGATGTATGCTGGCAAACATGCTTACGGGCGCGCTGTTCTGGGACGTTGTATTCGGTACTCTGGCAACTCTTATCGGAGCTGCCGGTGCGTATCTGCTCAGGCGGGTAAAATTCAAATGGATAGCAACACTCCCGACAGTACTCGCGAACGCTATCATAATCCCGTTCGTTCTTCTCTACGTTTACGGAGCCGAGGGCGGATACTTTTTCTTCCTTCTGACGGTCGGCGCGGGCGAGGTTGCATGTGCAACATTTCTCGGAACTTTGCTCGCCCACCTTCTTGAAAAGAACAAGATTTTCGATATTTTGTAAATATTTGTTAGAAAAAAAGCGAGGCGCCAGCCTCGCTTTTTTAATGTATAAGTTACTTTCCCTGAAGGAAGTCGTGTATTGCAGATGCTGCAACTTTTCCTGCGCCCATGGCGGAAATAACCGTCGCTGCACCCGTTACGGCATCGCCTCCGGCATATACGCCCTCCTTGGTGGTCGCACCGTTCTCCGTGACTATTATACCGCCTCTCGAGTTTACCTCGAGGCCTGCGGTGGTCGATTTAATAAGGGGATTAGGTGAGGTACCTATTGACATGATAACGGCATCTACGTCGAGCACGAATTCACTGCCTGCGATTTCAACGGGTCTGCGTCTACCGCGCTCATCGGGCTCACCGAGCTCCATCTTAATGCACTTCATGCCCGTAACGAAGCCGTTTCTCGGGTCGCGCTTATCGTCGGGGTTGTTATAACCGAGTATCTCAACGGGGTTGTTTAAGAGCAGGAACTCTATTCCCTCCTCTATCGCGTGCTCGACTTCCTCACGGCGCGCGGGGAGCTCAGCCATAGAACGGCGGTAGACGATATAGACCTTTTCTGCACCGAGTCTGAGAGCGGTTCTTGCCGCGTCCATTGCAACGTTTCCGCCACCTACGACGGCTACCTTACCACCCTTCATAATGGGGGTTGAAGAGTCATCTCTGTACGCCTTCATAAGATTCGAGCGAGTGAGAAACTCGTTTGCGGAATAGACACCCTTGTAGCTCTCACCCGGAATACCCATGAAATTGGGAAGCCCGGCACCCGAGCCGATGAACACCGCCTCGAAGCCCTCCTCAAAGAGCTCGTCTACGGTAAGGGTCTTACCGATTATCATATTCGTCATGACCTTGACACCCATCGCCTCAAGGGTTCTGACCTCTTTCTCAACTATGGATTTAGGCAGACGGAACTCGGGTATACCGTACACGAGAACACCGCCCGCAGTATGAAGAGCCTCAAACACGGTTACCTCGTAACCGAGCTTAGCAAGATCACCGGCACAGGTAAGACCCGAAGGACCTGAGCCTACGATAGCGACTCTGTGACCGTTGGGAGCGAGGGTCTTAGGTGCGACCTCGCTGTGTGCGTTATGCCAATCGGCAACGAAGCGCTCGAGTCTGCCGATGCCGACAGGCTCACCCTTTATGCCGCGAACGCACTTAGACTCACACTGAGTTTCCTGGGGGCAAACTCTGCCGCACACGGCGGGGAGAGTCGAGGACCTTGTTATTACCTCGTACGCGCCCTCAAAGTCGCCCTCGCGTATCTTAGAGATAAACTCGGGAATATGTATGTTTACGGGACAACCCGAAACGCAGGGCATATTTTTACAGCCGAGGCAACGCATAGCCTCGTCTATCGCTACCTCCTCGGTATATCCGATAGCGACCTCGTCGAAGCACTTCCCACGCTCTATCGGGTCGAGTGTCGGCATAGGATTCTTTTTAGGGGACATGTTGTTAGCCATTTTTACTCTCCCTTCTTAAAGAGGTTGCAGGCAGCCTCGTATGCGTGGCGCTCAAAGTCGCGGTACATAGCACCGCGAGACATAGCCTCATCGAAATCTACCTCATAGCCGTTGAAATCGGGGCCGTCAACACAAGCGAACTTCGTCACGCGCTTTCCATCCTGATTGAGCGTGAGTCTGCATCCGCCGCACATTCCGGTACCGTCGATCATAATGGGGTTCATCGACACGTCACAGGGGATGCCCGTGGGGCGTGTAGCCTCTACGACGAATTTCATCATGATAAGCGGACCGATGGTTATAACCTTGTCAAAGCGCTTGCCCGATGCAAAATACTCGTTAAGGGGCATACAAACGTTGCCTGCCCTGCCGTAAGAGCCGTCATCGGTGGTTATATTAAGCTCATCTGAGCAAGCACGGAACTCGTCCTCAAGTATAACGAGATCCTTATTTCTGAAGCCGATTATCGAGGTCACTCTGCATCCCATTCTGTGCAGCTTTTCCGCAATAGGAAGTGCTATCGCACATCCTACACCTCCGCCGACGATACAAACGTCCTTCAAGCCCTCGAGATGCGTAGGCACACCGAGAGGTCCTGCAAAGTCGGATATAGAGTCGCCCTCATTAAGCTCGCCGAGCTTCTTAGTGGTCGCGCCGACTATCTGGAAGATTATCTTAACCGTGCCGCGCTCTCTGTCGTAGCCCGCAACGGTAAGGGGAATTCTCTCACCATCGCTATCCACTCTAAGGATGATGAACTGACCCGGCTCCGCCTTACGAGCTACAAATGGTGCCTCAATCTCCATCATCGTCACCGTAGGATTGAGCTCCTTTTTAGTCACTATTTTATACATTCTGCCTCCGATCCCGCAATAGACGGTGCTTTACCGCCGCGATCTAAAATGCTCTTTAAGTATTATTTTAATATTTTAGCATAGGTTACCGAATAAATCAAGTGCTTTTATCTCTCTTTTACTTGTTTTTTCAGAACAACCGGAAATGGCTGTCAGCAGTTTCATCTGACAGCCATTTTTCTATTCATCACCTGTGATATGGACGCCCAAAGCACCTCTTGCGGCATCGATGCTTTTGTCGAATGGCATCGACCACAGATAGAAGAAAACGAGCATGATTAAGAAAACGGGCAAAAGATAAACAAAAGGCTGACCAATAGCCTTATAAAGCTGAGTCAATAGCGGTAATCCCTTTGGATCATACACATATGAGTAGTTGGAGCCTTCCGGCAAAATGCCGTTATTGACTAGTGCCTCGGTAATTAAGTAAACGAGCCCGAAATATGTAAACACCGAGCCGCTTACAGCAGGGATATAGCTTCTTTTCGGGCGCAGTCTTCCCGATGCCATCATCCATATCGGCAGTGCTACCGCAAATATATGATTGAACCAGAAATTAAGTACCGATATATCGTACCATTCATACGTCATAAGAGCACTCGGGACGCTGAAAAACGTCGTTGTTGCCGCGAACATTGAAAAATAGACCGAATACTGTCTCGCTATCTCACACCCCGGTATCAGCATAAGGGGTAATAGTAGAAAATTGAAATTACAGACCTGGAGCATTTGCACGAGAAGTGCACTCGGGTGCAGTCCCTCGGCGAAGGATAGGTTCATCGCATATCGGAAGAAAATACCGCACGTTCCCAGGACTGCAGCAATAATAAACACGATATTCTGCCACTTCTCGGAGAGCTTCGATACGGCAATGGAGCTTAGCACAAGAAATGTCGCAGTAGCAACGAAAAAACAGATATGCGTTATGCTTCCCGTCGTCATAGCTACTCTGTTATAGTAATATCGAAGGTGGTCTTTTTCAATACACCGCCCTCTTTGTAGCTCACGGTAAGCGTATATGTTCCGGGACCCGCTTCGTGTGCCTCATTCCATCCGCTGACATAGCTATCAAGCATTATCGTGTTTTTGCTCGTGCCGTCACTATAATGCTTTTTGATCATTCCTGAGGATACGTCGAGCCATTCGTCCATTTTATATTCGGTCTTAGGCATTACGGCAATACTGATAGATGTGAGGATGGAAGCAGGCTTCGGCACTTCCTTAACGCTAATGTAGAACTTACATGAGTAGTTCTTGTATTCTACCGTTATGATCTGCTCCTCCGTAGCCTTAGAGCTATCGAATCCCGAGATCGTAAGCTTATCCTTAGTATCTTCCGAATAGACAATGCGCTCGATCGTTCCGTTGTTCTTTAAAACCGCTATAACAAGGCCGTCATAGCTTGCCTTCTCTCCAACGTAATACTGCAGCTTTTCAGGCCAGGAGTCTATATAAATAC
Source organism: Clostridia bacterium (assembly GCA_017508195.1). Classification (GTDB taxonomy): domain Bacteria; phylum Bacillota; class Clostridia; order Oscillospirales; family CAG-272; genus UBA1740. The sequence goes on from JAFVZL010000021.1 coordinate 24,195, forward strand.
TTTGAATGTTTTTGCCCTGCTCGTCAGCTATGCTGTTCGACACGGACACCGCGATTATGGTGGCTATAACTGCAACTAAGACGATCGCTACGGCTACGATAATCATTATGGTTTTTTTGTCCCTGAGGTTAATATTTCTTAGAAAATTCATATTTTCCCCTATTTTCTCTTAATGATTGACAGACTCCACCCGTACACGACGGGTGGAGTGTTTTTTTAACAGTGGATACCGATCAAGGTAATAATATCTTCGTAGGTGATATAACCCTTTCCTACTCCAACCTTGAAGATCGAAAGACCAAAAGCATCAAACTGCTCTAATGTAATCAGATCCGCAAATTCATCGTAAGTGTAAAGACCGTATTTTTCAATATCCGCCTGCATCGACGCCTCATCATACCTCATGTCTTTTATCTCAAATGGCATCAGGTAATCCGGGCTACCTTCTACCTCTGCCGGAGTAAGAGACCACATTCCACCAAGAATACAGTTGTAATACTCTGCAGTGAGGATGGACCAACTTTCGGTGTGCTCCATTGAAACGCTGTAGTCCACGAGCTTTGTTGTACTGTAGCCATTTCCGTCTACCTTAACAAAATCATGACCCAAATAGTCAGCAACGTTTTTCGCATCCAAGATCACATATTTGTTTTCCGCAGCATCGAAGAAACCGTGACCGTTAATGGTATTTACCGCAGTTCCATCGGCAAAGTTAAGCGTTAAAACGTTATAATCATCATAACCGTGATTCATAACGATGGATGCGCCTACAACATTATACTCTCCCTTGTAAAAGTCCCACACAAGAAGTCGGTCTTCGTAAGTTACGTACTGAATTTCCTTCTGTGTTCCGTCGGCAAGAGTTACGAGAGTATCGGGTGTTACGCAAGTGTTCGTATAGGTCTGCGCGGGTGTATAATAACTAATGTAATAGGTAAAGACCTTTCCGGTGTTATCCTTATAAGTATATGTTACAGCAAAGGTTTGCTCAGCTCGCTTAGCCTCGATCTTTGCAGAGCTATATAGCAATACCCCGTTTTTGACCTGCGGTGTTGGATTTGCGCTTGAAGCAGATGCGTATTTAAACGCATTGGCAGGATCATTTGGAGCCAACGAAGATGGCATATTAGTCGTAGCAGCATTATACGTTATCTGATTGCCCGATGCATCGTAATCAACTATCGTGATTACTCCGCTGAAGACATTGAAGTAAGCATACCAGCCCGAAGTATGAGAGGTCTTTCCATCCGACATAACAATATCAACAACGGGATAATAAATGTTGGTGCCGCTGATGGTGGTTTTCCAAACTTTGTTTCCGTCCTTCAGAACCATGTAGTGCGATCCGTTCATAGATGCAACGTCGGTCGATTCATCTATCTCGAGAGTCAAGTAGGTGGTATTTCCGATGAGTACGGGCTTTGCGGGGTAATTAGTGTTGCCAAAGAAGTAAAACTCTGCGTTCTTCGCATCAGGCTCGACCTCGGTTACCGATATATTCACAATCTTGGAATACTCTACGACATACTCGTTACCGTTTTTATCATAGTTATATTTGTCAGCAAACTCAAAGGTAAGAACGTGATCTCCGGTAGAATCGAAGGTTATTACACTATCAGTGTCGATGAGCTTACCATCCAGATAAACGTTCGTTATTGCAAGCTCGCTAAGACCCTTTATTGCCTTGCATAAGCCGGAAATATCGAATTGCTTAGATCCTTTGTAATCAAACGAGATATAGATCGTTGTGCCATCGTAGTAGCAATATACGTTGCTACCCTCTACCTTGTTTTCCTGATTCTTGCCGTTATCAACGGTAAAACTCGGACGAACGGTACCCTGACCTGCGCTCGCATAATCGTGCTCGGGGTATGTGATATATGCGTTTTCCTTGTTTATCGAGTAGAGATAACCGCTGAATTTCTGCGTGAGATACGTTGCCGAAACCGATGCACCGGAATATAGAGTCTTACTTTCAAACTCAGAGATTTTAATATTGTCGCTACCAACCGCAGAAGTCATAGAGAATATACCGGTATTGACCCACTTTTCTCCGTTACCGTCTACGTATATAAATTTGTCTGTACCGCTCTCGCTCGAATTGAATATCAGATTTGTTACGGTGCTCGACATATTAACACCGTTAAAATCAAGCGGAATGCTCTCGAAGTCACTCTCGGAAAGCCAGTTGTATTGAGTGAGCGTATTCTTGACTGTGATATTTGCTTTAGTTACGCCCTCATACCACACCATAATGCCAAAGCCGATAGATCCAACCGCTTCATCACCTACGTATATACTGTTTGCATTTTTCTGGTTTACGGTGGTTACGTTGTCAAGAGTTACGTCACCTTCTCTTATGTCGAGGTTTGCAATACTTCCGCCTACGAGCGTGGTATTTGCAATCTCAAGAGTATTGCCCTTAACACGTACAGGAGCCGCGCAGTTAGTGATCAAGCAGTTTATGATTCTATCATTTCCAACCGAAAGCACGTTACAGATATTATCATTGCCCTTGGTGACTGCAGAAAATCCGGTGAACGCCTTACCGATTATTCTTACGTTATCAAGCGTACCATTGCTAAGATAAACGACGCAGTTATCGCTAAGCGAACTGGAACCGTCTGCATAAGGAGTAGCGTCGTAGTTACCGATTCTGACGTCGAAAACGAAGTCATTTCCGTAAAGAGTTGTGCCGATGAAATACACTCTCGCGCCGTCTGCGATGGTTATATCACCAAGCATAACGATATTGCTGCCGCTCTTGAAATCCGAGTAAGAGGTAGCGTTTATTCCGTCAACAACCTCTACTGTTACGGATGCCTCGCCAAGCTTGATGGTGGTGACGCCGGTTCCCATAAACTTAACCGATGCGGTTGCCCAACCGTCTGCATCCACAGACCATACACCGTTCCCTGATGAATTGCCGTTTACGGTAGCGGTAAAGTTCTTATCGCAGCCGATATAGCCATTTTTCGTATAGTCCTTGATAATGAGCTCTGTCGCAGCTGCGGGCTTATCGTTCGCAAAGAATGTGCTGAGAAGGACCTCGTTTCCGTTACCTATACGGTAAAGAAACTTAGGATGAGCAAAGGGCTCTTTAACCTTGAAGGGATCGGCAGACTTATCCTCAACTACAAGCTTAAACGTCTTAGTAAGCGAAGATCCGATACTAACGGTGAATTCCTGCTCTCCCGCAACCTCGGCAAGGCTCTCGTTGAGTGTTAGAACGTTATCCGTTATGCTGAAGAGCGTCCCCGCAGTTGTAATAGAAACATCTTTATCAAGGTCGGTAAGTTCCGATGCAATTACCTCAAGAGCTCCAAAGTCGATAGAAAACGCCTCAAATCCTATAACTGCGTTTTCACCGTTATATGTATACTCGATAATCTTGGGGTCCTCGTCATCGATCATACTGAGTGTCTTGCTACCGAGTATAAACTCCGCATCAACGGGTCTTACGATATGTACGTCAACACTCTTCTTGACCTCGGCATCCTTTTCACTTGCAACAGCGCTTGCTGTAATGGTGGCGCTTACCAGCTCAGGGTTTCCGTCGTATCTGATCTTACCGCCATCTACGATAACGTGCTCGCTGTCGGATTCCCATACAACCTCTTCAGAAGATACAACGTCATTTTTACCAACAAAATTGCCGGCTACAAGCTGAATCTCACCGGTGTAGTTGTACGCAATGTACACAGTATTAACGATCGACATATAGGACTCGGTGTCCTCGGGAGTAACGATCTCGAAGTCGATTACAGGGTTACCGTAAGCGAGAGATGTTGCGTTTCCCTCGGAGTCTGTGAGCTTGTTGCCGTCAATAATGTACTCGTTGTCATTTGCACATATTATCGTTCCGTTCGCAGAATTTGCTTTGAATGCTTCGGCAATTTCATCGATGTCTCTAAAAGAAGTTTTGAGAGTTACATCGGCTCCACCCGCAATTATTAACGCATTCTCCTCAACGGTCTTGACGGTAGAAGGAATAGTGATAGTTACATTACCCTCGAGCTTCGCTATATATTCGATGCTGTTGTTGTTAGCGTCAATAATTGTTGACGAAATCGTCTCTATTCCGGGCGCAAAGTAGAATTTCTCAACCTTTTCTGCATTAAAAACAAAGGTCTTGTCATTTCCTACGATGGCGGTCGCGGATATCTTCTCAATGAGAGCTTCAGCCATAGCCTTATTATTGGAATAGCTTCTCTCGCCGACGAGCTTACTAACCTTATCGGCTACCTCAACACCGCTTCTCAGCGCACCGAGTGCCTCACCGATAACACTTCCGCCATTATCGAGTATGTAGTAATTACCGAACATTCTGAAGCTGTCCTTCTCGTCGTCGGCAAAATTCCCGTTCTTTTTTGAAGAAGCCTCCGCATAAGCCTCAGCGGTATGCTCTGCATCAAGAACGAAAGTGGTATCGAGCGATACCGTAGAAGCTACAAGCCCAGCGCCTTCGTGCGTCATTACCGCCCCTGAATTAAGCGCCTCGATCTCCTCGTAGGATTTAAGCAGCACGGTATTGTTCTTTACGTCGTACCAATAGTGATAACCGGCATCCGCACTTCTGGGTGCGAGATCCCTATCTCCGAACACGGTTTCTATCACCTTCGCGAGCTCCTCATCACTCGTAACCGTCCCCGATATTGCGAGCTGACGGTTCAACGAGGTCAGATCGTGCTCGTCCGCTACCTTGTTGGCACTCTTGATCATGCCCGAGATTGTGGGCATCAAAACAGAGGCAAGGACAGCTATTACCGCAATAACGATAACTAATTCAACAATTGTGAACGCATGTCTTACTGTCTTTTTCATTTTGTCTCTCTTTCCGTTTTTTAGTGTCGATCATTCGCCTTGCTTTGTTTATCCATCCAAAGTGCGTTTTTGCAACAAAAAAAGGCGCTAACCGAAGCTAGCGCCAAAAACGCAAACTCCGATAGTCGCCAAACTAATTATCCTACGTAACGCAACGCATGAGAACGCTGCCTGCTTATATGGATGGAATCTGCATTTTATCAAATTCATCATATAAGCAAGCGCAAAAAGGTATAGTACCCCCCCACAGAATTATGGCGTTCTATACGTTACGTTATTTAATTAGTTTGGCGGTGTTATTATACAATAAATTCTATATTTTTTCAATACTTTTCATATTATTTTGGGGAAAGCGACAAAAAACGAGCACCGATAATTGCTCCTATGATGGAATATTCATAAAATTTCACATATTTTCCGTATTTGCCGTGTAATCGAGCTTCACTATAAAAGGACTACTTATAATAACGGGACGGCTCGATACAGAGCCGCCCCGTTTTTCAACATATGGTGAATTATACTATCAAGTGCAACACTTTTAAGAAAAAAGAACACTCATATTGAATCCTGTGTTATAATGAAGTTACCACACACCAAAACAACAAGGAGAACAATATGAGCTATACCCATTTTACCATAGAAGAACGCT
>JAFVZL010000022.1 GCA_017508195.1 Clostridia bacterium
ATGGTAAAATGGGTATAGCTCATATTGTTCTCCTTGTTGTTTTGGTGTGTGGTAACTTCATTATAACACAGGATTCAATATGAGTGTTCTTTTTTCTTAAAAGTGTTGCACTTGATAGTATAATTCACCGAGGGATAAAAAAAGAGGGCAACGCCCTCTTTTTTGCTTTATGCCGCCTACGGATGCGCCTGATTTTGCACTGCAAGGGAAATGATTTGACACTCCGTGTCATGAATTGATGCTTCGCATCATGATTTCTCGCGCTCCGCGCTCCATGAATTGAATTGCCTAAAATTTTTATGCACCGCAGTGCAAATCATGTCTGAAGGACAATTCATGAAGCTTTGCTTCAAATCATGCCGCCTTCGGCAATTCATTGCGAGTGCTCGCACTCGCATTCAGCATATTCTCGATAAAAATCCCATATCCACTTGTAGGATCATCTATCATAACGTGTGTCACCGCGCCGACGAGCTTGCCGTCCTGAATGATAGGAGAGCCCGACATACCTCTGACGATTCCGCCGGAGATCGCGATGAGAGCGTTATCCTTTACGTGTATCTTGAAGCATTTTGTGCCGAGCTGTGAGGGCTTGACGTCCGAGATCTCGATCTTGTATTCTGCTGTGTAACCGTTTTTGAGAGTAGAGATGATCTTCGCCTCGCCTGCGTGTACCTCATTGCGGTAGGCTATCGGCAGAGTTATGCTGTTTTCGGTGGGGACCGTGTTAAGTTTTCCGAATATACCGCAGTCTGTATTCGAGGTTATCTCACCGTGCGGATGATCGGTCAGAATACCGGAAAGCTCACCGGGTGTACCTGCCTCGCCCTTTTTGATGCCGCCGAGAATTACGTCTGTGACAACACCGCCCGACATCTCGATGACCTTGCCGCTCTCGGGGTCGCAGATGCCGTGGCCAAGCCCACCGAACTCTCCCGTTTTCGGGTCGATGTAGGTAATTGTGCCGATACCGGCAGCACCTTCGCGCAGGACCGCACCGAGTCGGTAATCCTTGCCTACCTGCTTAGGTGTACAGCTGAGCGCTATGCGCCTGCCCCCTCGCTCCACGGTAACACTGAAAACACCGCCGCTATATCCTCTTAACGCATCTTTTATGTCATTTATGCTATATATATCTTTTCCGTTAATTGAAATTATCTTATCGCCTTCTTTAAAAGAGCTGTCCTCATCGCAGGATGCGACGCTTACGCGAGCTTCCTTTATTCTGGTGCCGAATATCGTACCGCCAACTATAAGCGTTTGCCGCGCAGATGAGGTTTTTACCGCTTTTTCCTCACCGCCGCCAAGCAGCTCCCATATACGGGATCCTATAATAACGTCCGCGCTTGCTTCGCTTGCGGCTTCCGTGCTGCCGTTGTCTGTTGGACTGGCAAGTGCGTATAGCGAATTCTGATTATCTAACGAATCAGTACTCGCTTTCGCGCCGATGCCGCTGAAAAATGCTCCGAGCAGGCAGAAAATAAGAGCAGCCGCAGTGCTCCTTCCTTTATTATTCATATCGCGCCTCCACACATATATATTATCTTAAATGTGCCTGATAATAATTTGTGTAAAGACGGCTTTTATATGAGTAGAATTTTAAGGAAGCGGTAGCTGTTTTTTAGCTTTGAAGAATAAAATAGTCAGAGCGAATTACAATAAGATTATGAAAGCGAAAAAACAAAAGACAGTGCATGTGTGCACTGTCTTTCAAAGAAAAGTTTACAAAAAGAAGTAATTTTCGAGAATCCTCTTGAAAAGATCCGATGCAAGCTGACGCATAAGCAGATCTCTGTCGGTGAGAAAAGGAGTGTATAGAACGATCGAAAAGCCGACACTCTTCACCTTGAAGCCTGCGCTGCGCCAAGCTGCGGCTATCTCCGCAATGGCTCTGTAATCGGGAGTTGTAGCGGGCATGACCGAAACGCAGAACTCACCGTCACGCTCGGAAAATACGAAGTGGAGAATATGACCGTCCGACAGATGCTCGACCGTAACTCTTATTGCATAAGCAAGATGCTCGGGAGAGACGCTGACGGCACGGTCGATAGAACCTTCACCGAGAGTGACGGTCGCTATTCCGTCCATGTACTGTCTGACGAATTGTTCAAGCCCTGTAAAGACGTCGTAACAGGTCATCCTCGTCGGCTCGGGTGCGCCGGGCTTTATCTCGGAGAGCTTCTTTCCTGATAGATGTGTTCTTCTCATATCACATGCTGATTTCCGAGCGGTCGAGTGACTTAAGGTAATCGGTGTACTCAACGCCGCCCTTCATGGCTTCCTTGACCTCATCGTAGCGAGAGCCTATCGTGTTTCTGACGTAAATGTAGGCTATTTGTGCGTAGTTATCCTCGAGGTGCTCCTCGCTCTTTTCTGCACGGTAAACTATGTAATATTTCAACAACTCACCGTCATGGATCGATACGACCTCGCTGACCTCGCCTACGTCGAGTGACATTGCCGCGTCGGTAAGATCGCTGTAATAGAATGATGAGAGATTATGTTTTCCGATAACGAAGCCGTTTTCAAGCTCGGGCACGGTGGTGGTGCTTCCTTGGTTGATCATCTCATCTCTGACGGCACTCTCACCGCGTTCTGCTGCGTCGAGAATTGCCTCTCTTGCGCGCTCTGCTCGAGCCTCGGGATCTGTATCCATCTCCTCGGAGATGTAGGTGCGCAGCACCCTTACGCATCCGTCACCGAAATAGAAGTTGCGCACGTCATCCTCGGTATATTTGAGCGCGCCGAGCGAGAGGACTCCGGCATCAATATCGTCCTCGGTAAGATTACCGATAAAATACTCGTCTATCATATCAGTGACTATGGCGTAGCGGAAGAGGAGCGTCTGAACAGAATAGTTCAGATTCATTTTCCAAAGCGACTCAAGATACTCGGTATACCCGGGGTATCCTAAGTAGGTCTTGCCCCCTATAACGCCTCCGTCGACGCTGATATTAATATAATCGTTTATGAGCTTTCCGACCTCGGTCGAGTAGGGATCTATCCCAAGCGACTGCGCAAGTGCGAAGGTGGAGTAGATGTCGAGGATCTTATCAATGATGATCCCGTCGATCTTCTCTATATATTCATCCTTCGAGTCACCTGTCCACACACTTTCGTCACCGCCGTCGACGGTCGACTTGTAGGTAAGGAAAAACGCGCGATAGAGCTCGTATTTTACGCTGTAAGTGTTATTCCCGTGCTTAAGAGTCATTACGACCCTCGCTTCCTCCTCGGTGCTTTCCTGCGGCTCGTATATTTCTTTACATCCGACAAGCGCGAGAATGCATCCTATAAGGAGCAAGAGCGCGACCAGTTTTTTCATAGAGTATGCCTCCCTTATGCTTTACCAGATTATTTTACCAAATTAATATGAATAAATCAAGTATAATTGACTGCTAAGATATAATACTTTTTCTTTTGACGGTGTGATACTTTTTTTCATCAGCCCTTTACAAAGTGTAAGATATATGCTAAAATATACCTAAAAAAACCAAGAGGTGCATAATGGAAGAAAGCCACAGCATTGAATTATCGAGAATAATTGACGAATTCAACCTTGAGACACTGTATCTGCCTGACCTGCCCGAGAATATTCTCGTCAGCTGCTCGCGCGTCAACCGCCCCGGTCTTCAGATGGCGGGATTTTACGACCACTACGAGCCTGCCAGACTTCAGATAATCGGAATAGTTGAGCACAAGTATCTCGAGCAGCTATCGTCGGAAGAGCGCTTCAAGCGTCTTGACGATTTCTTCCGCTCGCGCCCCGTAGGTGTGATAGTCACGTCCTCTATTCAGCTCGGCAGCTATACCGAGGAGCTTGCGGACAAGTACGGAGTTCCGCTTATGCGTACCACTCTGCGCACATCCGAGTTTATGGCGGCACTTATCTCATACCTCAACGTTCAGCTCGGACCGAGAATGACCCGTCACGGCGTACTCGTAGAGGTCTACGGCGAGGGCGTGCTTCTTCTCGGTGACTCGGGAGTAGGTAAGAGCGAGACGGCGATAGAGCTTCTGAAGCGCGGACACAGACTTATTGCCGACGATGCGGTAGAGATCACTAAGGTTTCCGCAACAACGCTTGTTGGACGTGCGCCCGAGATCATACGCCATTACGTAGAGCTGCGCGGAATAGGCATAGTTGACGTGAGACGTCTTTTCGGTATGGGCTCGGTAAAGGACTCCGAGAAGATAGACCTCGTTATCAACCTCGAGCCATGGCAGGAGGGCAAGATGTACGACCGCCTCGGCCTTGACGATCAGCACACCGAGATACTCGGCATAAACGTTCCGAGCATAGTAATTCCCGTCAGCCACGGTAGAAATATATCGGTAGTAATTGAGGTCGCGGCTATGAACAACAGACAGAAGAAAATGGGATACAACACCGCTGAGGAATTCAACAAGCGTCTGATGGATTCCATGACAAGATAAATTTCGCAGAGAATCGCGGTATAAGAATAAAAAGAGCCTCCGTAGCATAGTATCGAATAAATACTATCTATGGAGGTTTTTTATGGAGAGTAACAGGGAATATCAGAGGGAAAGACAGATATGTGCAGAGGCTTCTCAGAGCGTAGGCGAGCATATACTGCCCGACTACCAGGGGGACGTAAAAAAGATACTCTATTCTCACGCAGAGGCAGAGCCGGGCGGCAGATATCAGAGCGGAGACACCCTCGAGTGCGTGGGTGTAGTCGTATACAAAATAGTGTATCTTGACAGCGAGGGAAGAATAACACCCGTAAGCTTTACAACCGATTACGATGTGACTGTAAAATGCCCTGCCGAGCAATATATGGACAGTATAGACTGTACCCGTGTAGCAAATTTCAGCCTGAGACTGATGGGGCCGAGGCGTTTTTCCGTGAAGGCGCAGCTGGAGTGCGAGCTTTACGTCAGCGAAAGGGCAGAGTATATTTTAGAGGGCGACGGGGTAGGATGCGAGCTTGAATATAGCGGAACGACAAAAGAAATTGCAACCGCAAAGTATCTGTCTATGGAAGAGCGGGAGATGGCAGAGGAGATCGCACTCATAGAGGGCGCGATACTTGACGAGGTAGAGGTCATCGTACATTCGGCTGAGCCCAGAGGACTCAGCGTTACAAGAAACGGCAGTAAAGCAGACCTCAGATGTCAGCTTTACGTCAAGGCACTTGTAAAGTGTGAGTCCGAGCAGCCGAGGACTTATGAATGTGCAATGGACGTTTCCGAGACGTTCGATCTTGGCGAGATGGATGAAGGTGCAGTAATTGTGCCCCGTGTCGAGATTTTATCAGAAACGGTTGGACTTAACCCTGCCGAAAACGGTGTATCCTTAGTTGCTTCGGTTATTCTTGAGGTGGGTGCTCGTGCGATATTCAACAATCCGCTCGAGCTCGTCAGCGATTGCTATTCTACCGAGCGCGGGGTAGAGCTTACTCACGGTGAGCTCTCATATACCGAGCTTTTAGCATCGCGTAACGTTAACGAAAAGCTCTCTTGCGGTATAAGCAGAACGGAGCTCGGCGCGGAAAACGTTCGCAACGTTTTATACGAAAGCGCGAAAGTAAAAATAGAGGAAATCAGCTCTGTTGATAATACAGTGACGCTTTCGGGATCGATAGGTGTGAATGCAATAGCTTGTGAGATAACCGAGGAAGGTTTACCTTCCTACGTTCCGCTGAGATTCGAGCTTCCTATGGCGATAAATGTAAACTTTAATATGCAAATACCTGAAAATGTGCGAATAAATCCTGCGATTTCGCTTGAATGCTTCAAGGTGGAGCTTGACGGAGAGGATCTCGTTTGTACGGGTAATTACACCGGTGCTGTATCTCTTTATGCCGATAAGAGAGAGCCGTGTATCACCGCCGTGAATCTTACCGACGAGCACTACGAGGACGCATCGAGGACGGTGAGTGTTTACTATCCTCTCTCGGGAGAGAGCCTCTTTGACGTTGCAAAGAGATTCCACACAACCCCTCTCAGAATAGCTAAGGATAACCGCCTTACCGAAAGTGTATTCTCTTCTTCCGCTGCATCGCTTTTATCTAACGATATCCGCTACCTTGTGATCGGCGTGAAGTGACTTTACTCGGTACCCGTGTTAAAAAACAAGCTTTGAGAACATTCTCAAAGCTTGTTTTTCGCTTTATATGATGTTATAAGATGGTATAGTGCTAACCTGATGAGCATTACCTAAGCTTTGCATCACTCCTGCTCAAGCCAGTTTTTACCGCATGTTACGTCTACGGTCAGCGGAACGGAGAGCTTTACAACACCTTCCATCTCGCGCCTTACAAGCTCCATAACACGGTCCTTGCACTCCTCTCGTGCCTCAACGATGAGCTCATCATGAACCTGCATTACAATATGCGCATCCAGCCCCTCGCGCATCAGTGCATCGGATACTCTTATCATAGCAAGCTTCATTATATCAGCAGCAGCGCCCTGTATGGGGGCGTTCATTGCAACGCGCTTACCAAAATAGCGCAGCTGCGCCTTGCTCGCTGTAAGCTCGGGGATGTATCTTCGTCTGCCCATAGGTGTTTTCGTGTATCCAAGCTCCGTTGCCTTTCTGACAACGTCCTCGAGATATGCATCGATAAAAGGATAATTCAGAAGATAACTCTTGATATATCGCGTTGCCTCGGGTACGGTAGTGCCGATATCCTTTGCGAGCGAGAATCCGCTGATACCGTAAACAATGCCAAAGTTTACAGCCTTTGCGCGCTTACGCATATCCTCGGTAACGAATTCCTCGGGGATACCGAACACTGCAGCCGCGGTCTTTCTGTGAATATCCTCACCCTCTCGGAATGCCTCACACATATTATAGTCGTCGGAAATATGTGCGAGAAGCCTCAGCTCTATCTGTGAATAGTCTGCATCTACGAGCACGTATCCGTCCTCGGCGATAAAGAATCGGCGCATCTGTCTGCCCATGCTCGTTCTAATCGGGATATTCTGAAGGTTCGGGTCGGCAGAGGAGAGTCTGCCCGTAGCGGTAAGAGCCTGCTTGAAATCGGTGTGGATACGGCTATGTGAGTCAGCAACGTCGGTGAGTGCCGTGGTGTACGTTCCGCGCAGCTTGGTAACGTGCCTGTACTCGAGAATATCATCAATGATAGGCGACTGATAGCGCATCTCCTCGAGAGTTTGAGCGTCGGTAGACCGTGCAGCCTTTCCTTTCTGTCCGTTACTTAATCCCAGCCTGTCATAGAGCACCTCGGCAAGCTGCTTCGGTGAGTTGATGTTGAACTCCTCACCCGCCTCGGCATATATCTTTTCGGTAAGCTCGTCCGCAAGCTTTCCGAGTGCCTCTCCAAATTCGAGAATACCTGCTTTATCTATTTTGAATCCGCGCTTTTCGCACCTGGCGAGAACGGGGATAAGCGGCAGCTCGAGCTCGTAGAGAATATTATCCAAGCCATCATCCCTCACCTTGGCTCCGAGTACTCTTTCAAGCTCGGGGAGAAGATGAGTGAACGGCTCGTCGCGTCCGAGAGTCTTGCCTAAGAACATAGATGAAAGTGATGCCACGCCCGCGGAGCCATTTCCGGGATTGATGACGTATTCAAACATCAAAATGTCAATAAATGTAGTCTTATTTAGGTTAATTCTGGCTTTATCAAGCTTGTGCCACAGACTTTTTGCGTCGTAGCATAGCAGGGTTTTACCCTCGAATAATTCTGCTATCTCCGCGAGATCTCCCTCGAACGAGAGGTTGTCGGAGACTGTCGAAACGTAGATTATACCGTCTGTTACCTCGACTGAAATTTTCTCATCCTCTATTGATAACAGCTCTCTTCTGGTGGATGGCTTGTACTCGGCAGACGCCGTGACAGAGTCGGGAATTGTAACCGTTTCGACCGCTATTTCGTCCAGCTTGTATTTTGTAATAAAAGCGTTGAATTCGAGCTCTAAGAATTTACGGTAAAGCCCTGCCTTATCGAGTCCGTTGTAGCGTATATCCTCGAGTGTTACTCCGACGGGAGCCGCGGTATCTATTCTGGCGAGCGTTCGTGAGAGAAAGGCGTTATCCCTGTCGCGTAGCAGCTTCTCGCGTACGCCCTTTGTGATTCGCTTGTCCTCGATATTTTCGTATATTCCCTCGAGTGTGCCGAAGTTCTGTATAAGTGTGGCAGCGGTCTTTTCACCGACGCCCCCAACGCCTGGTATATTATCCGAGCTGTCACCCATAAGAGCCTTCATATCAACAAACGATTCCGGCTCTATGCCGTACTTTGCGAAGAATTCGTCACGGTGCATCGGGATCGTATCGCTGTTTGTGGCGAGAAGTACCGTAATTTTATCGTCGATAAGCTGCAAAAGGTCGCGGTCACCCGAAAAAACGTAACCGAGAATATCTTCATCCGAGTGCGCCATTCTTGCAATAGTGCCCTGGATGTCATCAGCTTCCCAACCGGGTAGCTCCATGACGGTGATGCCCATGAGCTTAAGACATTCCTTAGCGTCATCGAACTGTGAGAGCAGCTCGGGCGGCGTAGGATGTCTTCCTGCCTTGTATCCCGTATACATTTCGTGCCTGAAGGTGGGGTGCTTGATATCAAACGCAACGGCGCAGTAGTCGGGCTTTACGCTCTCGAGCTGCCTCATGATCATGTTGACCATGCCGTAAATGGCGTTAGTATGCTTTCCGCTCTTGGTTGTGAGCGGTCTTACTCCGTAATATGCACGATTAATAATGCTGTTTCCGTCTATGACGAGTATTTTTTTCATCAGATTTCAGCTCCGTAGTTGTTTTCGACGTCGAGTGCCATCTGCTCCTCGGCAGTTATATCACCAATAGGCGCACCGACATCCTCAGCGGGCTCATCGCCCTCGATCGATGCGGTAATGTTGATCAGCTCGTCGATGCTGATCTGCGTTCCGTCCTGAACACTCGGGGTATCGAGCTCGCTCTGCCTTGCTTCCGCAAACTCGCGAAGGGTGGTCATTTCGGGGCTTTCTCCCTCCTTGTAGATCGTGACGGTTAGGCAGAGCCTGGCGGCTATGAAAACAAAGAAGGCAAAGAGAAGTATTGCAGAATGGAGCGTGTCTGTTACCGTCACGCCTCTAATAAGATAAGTAAGTATTACGGGGATGGATGCATAAGATGAGAACATTGCACCGATAAGTCCGAACGCGATATACGGGCGCCATAGCTCTCTGCCGAGGGAAATTCGTGTTTCGTAAAGGAAGAAGAGAGCAACAAAGAGGTAAGCCATTTGCTCGGAAAGCTTGTTCGGTGCATTGAGCGGTACTGTCGGATTGAAATAAAGGTACGCCGCATAAAGAGCGCACAGAAGAAGCGTTGCGATCGAGAAATAAGCTCTCAGCTGTGCGTGCCTTTCGGTAAGGTAGACCGTAAAGAAAAAGTGTGCTATAGAAAGAAGCGCAACGGTCGCAACAATTATCGCAAGTGTGGATGCGATAGAGTATCGTACATCGTCCGTGCCGCTGTTGTATACATCCTCAAGCTCACGGCTCATCTCGTTCATTCCGAGAGAGAAGAGCAGAAGCGCCGCGCCGACGATACCTGCGGGAATATAGGTAGCAGGGCTCGAAAAGGTCGCCTTCAGAGGCTCTTTTTTTAGGAAAAAGGAGAGCACCGTTATAAGGAGAACACCGATCGTGAGGGTTATTCCTGCGGCAATGTTCAGTTTATCGTCATCATAATAAATGAGGTTATCCTCAAGCTCGTATACACAGGCAACCGTACGAAGAACTATTGCAACAAGTGCAACCAGGAACGTAAGGAAGATGTAAAGAGCAAGCTTTTTTGAGTTTTTGTTCATTATAAAGCCTTCCTGAAATACAAAAAGATCGCGCCCGCGAGGACGGAAATTGTTATTTACTCATTTATTTTACACTATAATTGTGAATATTTTGTAAACAAATAACATTATCTTGATAATAATGTATAAATTAAACGACATTCTTATTTATAACATGTACACGTGCGCGCTGAATATTAATTATTGAAGAAAAATGACTTTGAGGTGGCGTTGTGTCACAAAGCTCGCACCTTGTCCGCCGTGCTGCTTTTCATGTGGCTATCGCGTCCGATAAGAGTGGATTTTGGCTCTTTATGAGATACGGCTGGCAAGGTGTGAAATATATAGCCGAAAGCTGATTTTGTACAACATGCACAAAAGAATGAGCCTTTTTTCTACAAACTTCTAATATTTTTCAATTAACTAATTTTGAAAAACTATTGACTTTTAACGCGCTTTATATTATAATTATTAAGCTTGATATGCGATGAAGCGGGAGGTGGCTACCCTTCGAGGTAGGGAATTTCCGTGGAGTATGTCCGATATTTAACCGGGCGAAGCAAGAGTGTTGCCCCATTTGGGCAATCCGTGTATGTTCGGTTCGTTTACGTCAGCTGCGGTGACTTATGCGAACTGATTTTATAAGGGCGTGTTTGATACGCCCGGCACGGTGTGAAACCTCGTCGCCCTTCTTAAAACGGTATTGAGCAATACTAACAAGGAGGACAAATGAAAATGGCAAAAGGAAAGATCAGAGTCAGACTCAAGAGCTACGATTCTACCATCATCGACGCCGCAGCGCAGAAGGTTGTAGAGGTTGCTAAGAGAAACGGAAGCAAGGTCAGCGGTCCTATCCCGCTTCCTACCGACAGAGAGATCATCACGATCCTCAGAGCGGTACACAAGTACAAGGACAGCCGTGAGCAGTTTGAGATGCGCACGCACAAGAGATTGATCGATATCCTCGACCCCCAGCAGAAGACCGTAGAGGCTCTTATGAGCATCGAGCTTCCCGCAGGCGTTGAG
>JAFVZL010000023.1 GCA_017508195.1 Clostridia bacterium
CGGTTACAGACCTCAGTTCTACTTCAGAACTACCGACGTTACCGGTATCATCAACCTTCCTGATGACGTTGAGATGTGCCGTCCCGGCGACAACGTAAACATGAACGTTGAGCTTATCACTCCTATCGCTTGCGAGAAGGGTCTTCGTTTCGCTATCCGTGAGGGTGGCCGTACCGTTGGTTCGGGCGTCGTTTCTGAGATCCAGGAGTAATTGAATTACCGTAAGGTTATTTGATTAGCTGATATCAATGCCCGACGAGTCTTTGGACTTGTCGGGCATTATTTAAAATTCGGCACCCCGTGACGAATAAATAACTAAATATTCTTTGGGAATGGTGTAATTCCATACCGGCAGTGTGCGTGAGTGCCTGAATGAGCTGCTTAAATCGACCCCGTGTTGAGTTTCGGGGTAGTATATTTTGGCTCATCCTCGATTTACAAGCGTTAAGTCTGCGAAGAGCTGCGGCTCCCGACGGGGTGAGACTCCCCGACCGACGGTACAGTCCGGATGAGAAAAGAAGTTGCAGTTTATATCCACTGTATTCCCGCTTTTGCGGGATTTTTTTCTCTATAACGACAATAATGATTATGTAGAGAAGGAACAAAAATGAGTAATAAAGATAATCAACAAAGAACCGCTCTCGACACAAAGAGACTCGTCGGCATTGCCGTCTTTTCTGCGCTTGCGTACGTTATAGCGCTTGTATGCCAGATAATACCCGCGATACAGGGCTTCCTCTCGCTTGACTTCAAGGATGCGGTTATTGCTATGGCATCATTTATCTATGGACCGATTGCTTCGGTCATAATATCTCTTCTTGCCGCATTCTTAGAGCTTGTGACCATCAGCTCAACGGGATGGTACGGATTTATAATGAACTTCGTCTCCTCAGCGGTATTTTCACTTACCGCTTGCCTTATATACAGAAAAATGAAGAGCATAAACGGCGCGCTCATCGGCTTTTTCTCGGCTATTGTTGTGACGACGGGTGTGATGCTCTTGCTCAATATATTCGTAACACCTTTATATATGGCTCAGGTGGGCATACCGCTTGACAGTGCGGGGGTCATCAATATGATCCCGGGTATTCTTCTCCCGTTCAACTTCTCAAAGGCACTTTTAAACAGTGCGCTCGCGATGCTTATTTATAAGCCTCTTTCCAACGCTATGCGCCGTATTGGATTCGCCTCGGGAGATGCAAAAAAAATGGAGTTCAACCGCGGTACGGTCGTCACGCTTTCTGTCGGAACCGTCGCGCTTATCGCAGCAGTGATTATCCTGTTTATCATCGCATAACGCTTAATTGATGACGATTATATAAATATTTATTTACATATATATTAAAAACCACTCACGAACAACCGTGAGTGGTTTTTAATTAATCTCTTGGCGCAGTAAGCCTGATGATAAGGTCGGTATCGTCGGGTTGTACCTTTGCCTCGTGCGCAGTTTTGTTACGCACGGTGGCACCGCATCTGTCGCATCTGTGAGTTATAATGTAACCGCGCTTTGGATCGGGCTCGGTCCTTATCGGACGGAGTATGCCGCCGCATGGGTTGGCTCTGTCGCCCGGATTTATATCAACGTGGAGAGAGCAAAGACAAAATGGGCAGTGATTGCGTGAGGTATAGCCTAGAGGCAGAACCTCTTTTCCGCAGTTCTTACATATAAATCCGCTATCGTTCTTTGAAAATCTCTTGCCTGAGTGAGGAATTCTTTCTTCCATATTATTCACCGTTCGTATTATTTTCTTTCTCTCGGTAAAAATAAGCTATGATATTGATCGGCTATGCCGTATGGAGTGCTTATGAAGAGAATGATAGGTATAATAGGTATAATTGCCCTCACGCTTATGCTCGGCGTGAGTATAGGATGGTGTAAAGAGGAGGATGTAAGCCTCGTATCCGATCTGCCCTGTGCCATCAGCTTCGGTGAGGGCTGATGCCCTCTACATATTTTTTAAAGGAGTAGATATGTGCCCTTTACTTTCCAACGCAGAAGCGAGAGAATATGTCCGAGACGACCTCGTCGCTGACAGCCCTTCCGTCCACCTCTCCTATCGCACCGAGACAAAGCTCTATGTCAGAGGATGCCGCATCGGCAGGGATGCCGAGCCTGTATGCCTCGATTGCAGTGTTTATAAAGTCAAGAGCTGCACAAAGCGCCCCATGCTGGCGCGCAGAGGCTATAATAGCATCGGAGGAGGTGTCTATCTTCTCGTCGGTAAAGAGACGCTCTACGGTGTTTGTGATAAGCTCGATCGTACCATCGGGGTCGCTGAGTGCCGAGACCGAAATAATCTCATCGAAGTGTCGGCTTAACTTATCTTTTAATTCTGAACGCTCTAAGTCGGTCTTTGTGATCACGGCAACCGCTGTTGCAGACGAGTCCTTAACCAGCTCGATGATCCTCATATCCTCATCGGATATCTCGTCCCCAGCATCAAACAGAGCCAGCACGAGCTCTGCCGTAGCGAGCCTTCCGAGTGTTCGCTCAATGCCTATTTTTTCAACCGTATCAGTTACATCCTCCGTGTGCACGCCTGCCGTATCGGTCAGATGCAGTAGCACTCTTCCGAGCGGCACCGTTGCCGAGAGGGTATCGCGCGTCGTGCCCGGGATATCGGTAACTATTGCCGCATCCTCTCCGAGAAGAAGGTTATAGAGGGTCGATTTTCCTACGTTCGGTTTGCCGACAAGGACGGTCCTTATCCCCTCGTTTATCGCTCTGCCCGTGCGGTAGGTCGATATAAGATGGGAGAGCGATGCTCTTATCGATACAAGCTCGCGGAGTATCTCCTCGTCCCCGAGCTCCCCGAGGTCCTCCTCGGGGTAGTCTATTCTTGCATACACAGATCCGAGAAGCCTCGTCAGTGAGTCGCGTATCTCGGATATTTTGTTTTTCAGCCTCGAGCGTGAGTCCTCGGAGAAGAGCTTCAGCTGCTCGGTGCTTTTTGCCTCGAGAAGATCGCCTATTGCTTCAACCTCGGTCAAAGAAAGTCTGCCGTTCAAAAATGCCAGACGAGTGAATTCGCCTGCCTCGGCGGGTATCGTCCCCATCTTATAGAGCAGCTCCAGCACCGTGCGCGTGACGAGAACTCCTCCGTGGATTGATAGTTCAACGGTTTCCTCGCCTGTGTAGGATGCGTTTTTTATAAAATAGGTTGCCATGCCGTCATCGATGACACGGCCGTTTTCCATTATCCTTCCGTATACCTGCATGCGTGGCGGATAGCTCGAGAGAGCCTTTCCCGAGATGGGGAAGAAGACACGCTCCGCGATGCCGATAGCACCGTCTCCACACATACGGATAATCGCAACCCCACCCTTTCCGGGTGGGGTTGAAATCGCCGAAATAACACCTTGGCGCATATTATTCCTCGCTCGTCTCGACGGTTGCTTCGGTTGCTTCAGCCTCTTCGGTGAAGATCTCCTCGGGCTTCTTGTCTACGAGGTAAATGACGATCTTACGGTTGTTATCCGATCCGATGGAGTTGGTGGAAACACCCTCAATTCCCTGAATCTCGGAGTGGATGATCCTTCTCTCGTATGCGCTCATGGGCTCGAGCATAACGCTTCTCTTGTTGCGGAGCGCCTTCTCTGCCATTCTGCGTGCGAGTGCGCGGAGAGTGTCCTCTCTCTTTGCTCTGTAACCCTCGATATCGATCGTTACGCGGCTCTTGTCGCGCTCACCGTTCGCATTCTTTCTTGCAGATGCAAGGTTTGCAAGGTACTGAAGGGCATCGAGAGTGTCACCGTGATGACCGATAAGAACCGATGCGTCCTCGCCCTTGATAGCTATTCTTCTTGTGCCGTCCTCGCAGGAGTAAAGCTCTGCGTAAGCGTTAAGACCGATGTCCTTGATAAGACCGTTTATGAAGTCGAAGGGCATATCCTCGCCCTCACTAACCTCGCGGAGCTCCATCTTAAGCTCTGCCTCGGGGATAACCTCGCTCTTGGGCTTGGATACGGTCTCAAACTCGGTGGGAATGTTCTCCTCGTGACGCTTGCCGCCCTTTCTTCTTCTGCGATTTCTTCTGTGCTTGGGAGCGCCCTCGCCGCCCTCGGTATTCTCAGCGCCCTCAGCCTCGTTCTCTGCTGCGGTATCTGCCTTGGGCTCGTTTTTGTTTTCACGGCTCGGTCTTTCTCTTCTCGGGCGTCTTTCCTCTTTGTCGGGAACCTCGACCTCGATATATGCTCTTACTTGCGCGGGCTTAACTCCAATAATGCCGAAGATTCCGCGGCTACCGGTGTGGAGAACCTCGAACTTAACGTCGTCGAGCTCACTCGCACCGAGGAGCAGTCTGGCATTTTCCTTTGCCTCAGCGACGTCCTTGCCCGCCGCGATCTTTTCTCTGATTTCTATCATTATAAAACTCCAATTCTATTGTTATGATAACAAGTCTTTACAAAATATGGCTTCTTAGTCCTTGATTTCCGGGACGTCGCTGCTCATGGGCGAGTCTTTTCTCTTCGTGCTCTCGTTCTGGGGAGCCTCGGGGAGATCATCATAGTCGTCCTCGTCGATGTAGTGAAGCGAGCGGTGACGGGTATTCTTCGCTGCGGCTCTCGCCTCCTTCTCAGCTTCCTTTTCACGTCTGTGAAGCTCGCGTATTTCCTCCTCGGTCATATGAGGGATCGGCATAACGCGTGAGACGATGAAGGTCTGAAGCAGTCCGAGCAGTGATTGAATTACCCAGTAAAGGCCAAGCATGCCCGAGAAGTTGAATGCGATCCAAAGAGTCATGAGGGGCATAATGAGATCCATGATCTTCATAGACTTTGCAGTCTGATCGTCCTCGGTGCCGCCTGCCATAGAGGGGCTGCCGTTGATCTTCTTCGTCAAGAACATGGAGAGCCATGAGGAGATCGCAGCGAGGAAGGGAATAATGAGGATGATAGACGGATTCATGATATCCGGGGTCTCGGCAAGGTTAGTGCCGAAAAGACGGAACTCGGGAACCGTATTCCACTGGATACCGGCTCTCTCGATGACCGCTACCTGCTCTGCCTTCTCATCTCCGTTCTCGTCGTAAACGTTCTGGTACATTTTGCTTATGAGCATGATCTCGTTTTTCTTCTCGTTTTCGTCAAGACCGTATATCTCATAGAGCTTGCTTATGGGGTTGATCTTTACTCTTATGGGAGCATTATTTGCGTATTTGACGTTGCCGTCCTGATCCTTCTCATAGAGGTCGTCACCGTAGAGTTTTTCCAAGCTCTCGGGGGTAACGTATGAGGAGTCGGAGTATTTCTCGTTATATTCGCGTACGAGGTCTGTCTCGCTTGCAATATAGGAGAGGGGGTTCTGAATTACTGCATACAGAAGCATGATGATGGGGAGCTGGATGAGCATGGGCATACATCCGGAGCAGCCGTTGTAGCCCTCCTTCTGCTGGAGCTCCATGATCTCCTCCTGCATCTTCTGCTGGGAGCGTTGGTCGGTTCTGCCCTTGTATTTAGCCTTTATAAGCTGGATCTTCGGGGCAAGTCCCGCCATCTTGATCTGATTTTTCTGCTGCTTGATGGTGAAGGGAATAAATACGATCTTGAATATCAGCGCATACATTGCGAGCGCTGCTATATAGCTGCCCGTGATGCTGCTGAAGAACGCCATCATCATACCGAGCAGATCAAATAACCAATCGAACATTTTCTGTTTCCTTTTTCTTAGTTAGTTACACCGGGGGTGAATTCTCACCCGACACGTTTTCCCCACAGGCTGTGTCAATGCCATCCTTCGTGAGATGCGCCTTCGTATACACGCTATCGCATTCCTCGGGGATATCTCTTACGTGCGGTACTCTCAGCTTCGGGTTGGTGAGTCCGTGCTCGGGCACCGGGTCGTAGCCTCCCTTTGAGAAGGGGTTACACCTGAGGACTCTCCATACTGTCAGAATGAATCCTATGAAAAAGCCGCGCTTCTCAAACGCCTCTATTGCATAAGCGGAGCAGGTCGGTGTAAACCTGCAGCAGGGGGGCTTGAGAGGAGAGATATACTTTCGGTATAGGCGTACGAGCCATATCATTACGTGCTTCATACATCCTGTCCTTTTTTAAACATGTCCAGCTTGCCTAAGGCATATTCAAGCTGGCGCTTTACCTCGTCGCACTTTAAGGGTATTATGCCGTGTCTTGCCGCAATTACTATCAAAAAGCCGACCTTCATAGGTCTTTCCTTGATCACAAGGCGCATTGCCTCGCGGATAAGGCGGCGGCATCTCGAGCGTATAACGGCTCCTCCGAGTGCCTTTGAGGTGGTCAGACCGATACGGTTGACCGTAATTTTCTGCGGATGGGCTTTAGCTAGCCGCTTTGCCGCATAGTCGGGAAGTATATATACAGCGAGAGCCGATGTCACTGCTCTCTTTCCCTTCGAATACGCTTTTGAATAAAGGTGATTTTCCGTTATTGCCGTGAATTTCATATAAATCCTCCGGTACGAGTAGTCTCGGTGAGAAATGTCCCACTCAAACAAAAACCCCGATAAATGCCGAAGAAATGGGCGACTTATCGGAGGTTTTGTATGTCACTATGTGACCGTCACAGTGCGTGACCGATGTGCACCGAGTGGTTGTCCCACGTCGAATCAATAGGTGAGCTTAGCTCTTCCCTTGGCGCGTCTTCTCTTAAGAACTTTTCTTCCGTTAGCGGTAGCCATTCTCTTTCTGAAGCCGTGTTCCTTGTTTCTCTGTCTCTTCTTAGGCTGATATGTTCTCTTCATGACAAGCACCTCCTTTTATAAGAATTAACATCGAGCGTATTCGTTTGTAAAACATACTAACGCAAAGTATATTATAACCGAACACCCACCGTTTGTCAAGAGTAAATCAAAATATTTTTCTTTTTGTTATTATATAATAGTAGACACTCTTGACAAGACGGGGTAAATTTGATAGAATATCGGTATGTAAAAAAAATCCCGCAACGGACCTTTTTGGAGGGCAGAATGAGCGATATTGCAAGGATTCTTATTTCGGAAGAGGAGATCGAGAGAGCTACGGAGCGCATAGCGGCGGAAATAGACCGCGACTATAAGGATGCGGACGGCAGAATAGTGCTCGTGTGCGTGCTTAAGGGCTCGATCGTCTTTATGGGTGACCTTATGAAAAAGGTGACGGTACCCGTGGAGATAGAGTGTGTGAGGGTGTCCTCATACGGCTCGGGAACGACCTCGGGCGGAAATATCGATCTGATTCTCGACGTTGACCGCCCCGATATCCGTGATTGCCATCTTATAGTCGTCGAGGATATCATTGACAGCGGAAACACGCTCACCTTCCTTGTGAAGCATTTGCTGAATAAGGGTGCTAAGAGTGTACGCACCGTTACTCTTTTGGACAAGCCCTCGCGCCGAAAGGTAGAGTTCAAGACCGATTACGTCGGCTTTGAGATCCCCGATGAGTTCGTCATAGGATACGGTCTTGACTACGATGAGAAATACCGCGCCCTGCCTTATATCGGTGTTCTCGACCCCTCGGTTTATTCGTAATGCCGTCCGTTGCTCTTTATACCCTCGGGTGCAAGGTCTCTCAGTATGAGAGCGAGGCTATTGCCGAGCTATTCCTTGAGGGCGGATTCAGGGTAGTTGACTCCGGATGCGTAGCAGATGCTTACGTTATCAACACCTGCACGGTCACGGCGGAGTCGGACAGAAAATCCAGGCAGGTCATCCGCAGACTCCGTTCTAAGAATGAAAGCGCGGTGATAGCGGTCATAGGCTGCTACAGTCAGCGCTCACCCGAGGAAATAGAAAGGCTTCCGGTTGATATAATCATAGGAACAGAGAATAAGCTCTCGGTTGTTGATCTTGTTATTGAGGCTTTAGCTCGGAAGGAAAGAACACAGTCGGTTTCGGTGACCGATCTTTCATCCGCTTGCTTTGAGCCTATGACGATAAAGAGTGCACCGAGGACGCGTGCCTATGTTAAAATTGAGGACGGATGTGAGGCAAAATGCACCTATTGTGCTATCAGCGCCGCGCGCGGACCTGTCAGAAGCAAGCCGAAGGACGAGGTTATTTCCGAGGTCGAGGGCTTAGCGAAAAGCGGTGTGCGAGAGATAGTTTTAACGGGTATTGAAACCGGATCCTACGGTAGAGATTTCAACACGGGGTACGGCTTAGCCGACCTTATATGCGAGCTTGACTCGCGTGGGAGCGCCGAGAGGATAAGGCTCGGATCGCTTGCACCCGAGCTTGTCGGGCGCGAGTTTGCCGATAGGATACGCGGAGTTGGAATATTGACACCGCATTTTCATCTTTCTATGCAGTCGGGTTCTGATTCCGTGCTTCAAAGAATGAAAAGAAGATATAACCGAGCGATGGCACTCAGGAATATCGAGGCGCTTCGCGATGCGGCACCGGGTGCGTGCTTCACGACCGACCTTATGGTAGGCTTCCCGGGTGAGACCGAGGAGGATTTCCTCGATACCATAGATTTTGTCAGACGGGCGCGCTTCATTGCCTGCCACGTCTTTGCATATTCGCGGAGGGCGGGTACTCCCGCAGCGGACTATCCCGACCAGATTCCCGAGAGCGTCAAGCGTGAAAGATCCGCGGAGCTTATACGCGTCTCGCACGAGGTGAGAGACGAGGTCTTAGCCGAGCGCGTAGTGTCGGGTGAGCCGCTAAGATGCATACTCGAAACATACTCCGATGGGATGTACACTTCTCATTCGGATGAGTTTATCGAGGTGTGCTGCGAGGCAGATATCGGTCGCGAGGGTGAAATCGTGTTGGTAAGGCCTCTGAAATCTAAAGGCGGCGTTATATATGGCGAAATAATCGAATAAGTAAATAATTATTGACAAACGGAGATATAAAAACATGGAAAACAGCAAAAAGACAATGGAAAAAATCGTTGCGCTTTGCAAAACGCGCGGTTTTATTTTCCCCGGCTCTGAGATCTACGGCGGTCTTGCAAACTCCTGGGACTACGGTCCTCTCGGTGTTGAGTTCAAGAATAACGTAAAGAGAGCCTGGTGGAAGAAGTTCGTTCAGGAGTCGAGATACAACGTCGGCCTTGACGCGGCTATCATAATGAACCCTGAGACCTGGGTTGCATCGGGTCACGTTGGCGGATTCTCTGATCCTCTTATGGACTGTAAGGGATGCAAGGCTCGTCACAGAGCAGATAAGCTCATCGAGGAATATGCCTTCCAGAACGGAACTAACGACAATCCCGCAGGCTGGAGCTTTGAGGAGATGGCAAACTTTATCCGTGAGAAGGGAATAGTATGTCCCGAGTGCGGCGGAAAGGACTTCACCGATATCAAGAAGTTCAACCTTATGTTCAAGACCTTCGTCGGTGTAACCGAGGATTCCTCTAACACCGTTTATTTAAGACCCGAGACCGCGCAGGGTATCTTCGTTAACTTCCCCGCGGTTCAGCGTTCTATGAGAAAGAAGCTTCCCTTTGGCGTATGCCAGATAGGTAAGTCCTTCAGAAACGAGATCACGCCCGGTAACTTCGTATTCCGTACGCGTGAGTTCGAGCAGATGGAGCTTGAGTTCTTCTGCAAGCCCGGCACCGACCTTGAGTGGTTCAACTATTGGAAGAACTTCTGCCACAAGTGGCTGCTCGACCTCGGTATGAAGGACGAGAACCTCAGACTCCGCGATCACGATCCCGACGAGCTCTGCTTCTACTCCAAGGCTACTACCGATTTTGAGTTCCTCTTCCCGTTCGGATGGGGCGAGCTTTGGGGCGTTGCCGACAGAACCGACTATGACCTTGGTCAGCACAGAGATCACTCGGGCAAGGATCTTACCTACTTCGATCAGGAGACTGGTGAGCACTACATTCCTTACGTTATCGAGCCCTCGCTCGGTGCGGATCGTGTTGCTCTTGCTTTCCTTATCGATGCATATGACGAGGAGACACTCGGAGAGGGTGACGTTCGTGTAGTTCTTCATCTTCATCCCGCGCTTGCACCCGTTAAATGTGCGGTTCTTCCTCTTTCTAAGAAGCTTTCCGAGAAGGCTCTCGAGCTTTACGACGAGCTTAGTAAGGAATTCCCCGTTGATTTTGACGAGACCGGCTCTATCGGTAAGAGATACCGCCGTGAGGATGAGATCGGTACTCCCTTCTGCATTACCTACGATTTTGATACCGAGAACGACGGCTGCGTAACCGTTCGTGACAGAGATACGATGGAGCAGGTAAGAATTCCTCTCGGTGAGGTCAAGGCTTACATTGCCGAGAGAATCAAGTTCTGATGAAAAGAATTGCATCATTTTCGGTAAATCACGATTATATAGACGAGGGTATCTACGTCTCTCGCATAGACGGTGATATTACTACCTACGATCTCAGATGCCGCGTCCCGAACGCCGGGGACTATATGGATAACCTTACGATGCACTCGGTAGAGCACTTATTTGCCACCTTTGTCCGTTCGAGCGAGATAGGCGAGAGAGTCATCTACTTCGGACCTATGGGCTGTCAGACAGGCTTCTATCTTTTAGTCCGCGACGCGGAAAATGCCGAGGTACTCTCCGTTGTGCTTGACGTTCTCGGAAAGATAGCGTCATATGACGGTGCTATGCCCGGCGGCAGCCGCGAGGAGTGCGGAAACTACAAAAATCTGAGCGTTGAGTATGCGCGCATCGAGGCGCAGCGTTATCTTGAAATTCTGAAGAGCCGCGAGTGCGACTTCAAGTATAAGGAGGGCGTATGACGGCTTCCTACGATATAGGCATTATCGGTGCCATGGACGGTGAGGTCTCGGCTATCATAGATAAGCTTGAAAACAGAGAGGAGCTTCTCGTCAGCGGCATAAAATTTAACACGGGTAGCCTTTTCGGCAAGCGTGTTGTAATAGCTAAGTGCGGTATCGGCAAGGTCTTTGCCGCTATATGCACTGAGGCTATGATATTGAAATTCGCTCCCCGACTTATAGTGAATACGGGAGTTGGCGGTGCGCTGGATCCGAAGCTCCGTCCTCTAGATATAGTCTTTGCCGACAGGCTCTGTCAGCACGATATGGATACCTCAGCTATCGGAGACCCAAAGGGTCTCGTGTCGGGCATCAATATGATATACTTTGATGCCGATGAAAGGGCAGTATCCATGCTTCGTGAGTCAGCAGAGCAGCTTTCCTTGAATTATCTTGTCGGTACCGTTGCATCGGGTGATAAATTCGTTGCCGAGGCTGCCGATAAGAGCCGTATAAGGGAAGATTTCGGTGCATCCGCCTGTGAGATGGAGGGCTGTGCCGTGGCTCAGGTCGCATACGTTAACTCTACCCCCTTTGCTGTTGTGAGAGCAATTTCCGACTCAGCCGACGGTGATGCCGGTATGGATTATATGACCTTCCTGCCCGAGGCGGTAAGGATATCGACTGCGCTTACACTGTCGCTTGTTGAAAAGTATTGATCTTAATAAAATATCAATAGCACCCGACGAAAATATGTCGGGTGCTATCTTTTGTTTACAAACGCTGCTGTTTTATCTCGTTTTTGGATTGATTTATGTTTTTCTCATCCATCGTTTCCGCGGATCTTGCAGACGGGGATGGTTGGGAAATCAGGCTTAGATAGATTGATAAATCAAAGCTGTTTATCGGGTACTGTCTTCAAGGTCTATTTCGCGCCAGAAGTCCTTAATGCGCTCGTTGAGCTCCTTTAAGTCACCTACGTATTCCATACCTCGCCAGAGCGCGGGTATGGTTTTTTTGTATAAAGGATCGCGGAAGCGGTCGTCAATGAGCACGATAACTCCGCGGTCATTTTCGTGTCTGATAACTCTTCCCGCCGCTTGCAGAACTCTGTTCATACCTGGGTAGATGTAAGCGTACTGCTTTCCCGCCTCGAGCTTTTCCTCATAGTACTCGGCTATCGCCTCCCGCTCGTATGACAGAGCCGGCATTCCTATGCCCACCACCACCGAGCCGATAAGGCTTTTTCCGACGAGGTCGATGCCCTCGGAGTAGATTCCGCCAAGCACGCAGAATCCGACGAGATAGCCCTCGCGCTCACGCTCGAACTCG
Source organism: Clostridia bacterium (assembly GCA_017508195.1). GTDB lineage: Bacteria > Bacillota > Clostridia > Oscillospirales > CAG-272 > UBA1740. Next base: position 11,992 of record JAFVZL010000023.1, read on the forward strand.
GCTAAAAACGCCTCTTTTTCAACACGGGTCATGTCCTTTCGCTGTTCGAGGACCTTTATCTTGGGGTATTTTTCGCGAAAGCTTCCGGCAAGCATCTCGAGGTATTCAAACGAGGGTGCGAATACCATGTAGTTACCTATTCTCGGCGAGAGGGTGGCGGCTATCGCTCTTGATACCGCGGGTAGCGTTCTTTCGCGCTCGGAATAGCGAGTGCTGATAGAGTCTATGATGGATACCGAAAGCGCCTCGGGCGCAAATGGTGAGAGAGCCTCGAGCGTGTCTGATGAGCCGTCGCCGCCGAGCACTGATTTATAATACTCGAGAGGTGAGAGCGTGGCTGAGAAGAATACGGTTCCGTGTCCCTTGCTCAGTATTCTTTTTATCACCGAGCCGGAGTCTACCGAAAACAGCTTCAGGGTAAGCCTTCCCGATTCGTAGAATATGAAGGTTCGGTAGCATTCGTCATAGCGCTCGACGGTATCGTACACGCGCTTTATCTCATAGAAGAGCTCTTTTAAATATTCGGTCCTGTCGTGAGTTAGCTCGTCCTTTTTTCTGTAGCTATCCCTGAGGGCAGTATCGAGAAGGAGAGCAAGCTCACCTATCGGCTCGTACAGCTCCGAGGGCAGCTCGGCAAGGTGCGTTGCACCCGATTCGGCTCCATCCTTATCTTTCCTTATCTCGTCCTTCAGATACTCGAAAAGCGACTCTTTGGTGCGTAAAATTATATCGGGAGCGTATGTTCTCAGCTCCGAGGTTGGCTCTATAAGCGGGTTGTCGAGCTTTTCGAGAAAAGTATCAAGCGATAGCTCTGCTGAATACATTTCCCGAGCTCGCTCAGCGAGGTTGTGAGCCTCGTCAATGAGAAATGCGTATCTGCCGCCCTCATCAAAGTATCTTCTGATGTACACGCGTGGGTCGAAAAGATAATTAATGTCGCATATTACGGCGTCGCATAGCTCGGAGTACGAGAGTGCGAGCTCGTATGGGCATACCGAAAACTCACGCGCTACCTCGCGCACCTCGGATAGCGTGACCACGGTAATATTCTTGTCATAGAGCGCGAGGGTGGCATCCGGCAGCCTTCTTGCATCAGAGAGCTTGCATAGCATCGCACTTTTTTTGCAAATGAGCCCCTCAGGGCAGGAGCGCTCCTTCGAGGAAAGGGAAATTGCCCTTATTCTCGCGCCCGCCTCCGACAGAAGCATAAGACATTCGCGTGCAACCTCGGCTGTGGTGGTCTTTGGGGTCAGATAAAATACCTTATCCTCCTTACCTTCACCGATAAGCCTTATCGCAGGGTAGAGAACGGATACGGTCTTACCCGTTCCGGTAGGTGCACAGGCATATAAGGATTCACCTCTTGCGAGCGTTCTGTACGTTGCTCTTACAAGCTCGCTCTGACCGTCGCGTATCTGTTCAAAGGGAAACCTGAGCTTTGCCATAGAGGGTAATCTTTCGGTGACTCTCTCGACCTCGGGACGGGCATATTTTGCAAGAGTGCCGAGGCATCTCAGATGAAATTCGCGGAGCTTCTTCAGCGTGACTTTTTCCTCACGGGTGTCAAAATCACCGCTTCTCTCACTGGCATAAACGATTTTGAGTGCGACCTCATCGAGCCCCTCGGTCATGGCGTACATATAGCCGAGAGTAAAGGCTCTGCCGCGCGAGATCTCGAGCTCCTCGCGCCTTGGCTTCTTTGGGTTGAGCTCTACCGTATAGAGTAGAGTTATCTCACCGTTTTCAACGATATCTGCGTGACCCACGAGCCGGAAGGTGTATTCGCCTTCCTCGAAGCTGTAATGAAGCGGTATTTGCTCGTGATCACCGAGTATTTTTTTTGAAAGGACTGCTGACGGTGCTTCAGAGCATGGCTCGAGCTCGTCATTCGGAGCGATCCTTGATATTCCGCGCCTTGATACAGAGACAAATTCATCGAGCGATACGACTATTTCATTCGCATCCTTATTATACTTCACACCGTCACCCCCTTCGTTAATCTTAAGTTAAAATCTATTAAGATTTTATCATAAACCCGAGCCTTTGTCAATTCTTTAGATGGAGCATACGGCGGTGACTGATAAAGGTTATCATACTTCTTTGAGTGCGTAAGCGACGGAGTGCTTGGGGCAGAAAAGAATGGGTGAGCACAAAAAGTGCTCACCCGGGTGCTTGAAGCTATCGCTTCGGACCGCTTTTATCATTCCGTGATGGTGCTGGTATGCTCTTTAAGAAATGCATCAAGCAGCTTCGTTTTGGTATCGAGCCATCCTGCAAGCACCTCGCGGGCATAGGTGTAGCCCTGAGAATAACCCTTAAGCCCGATTATCGGAAGTGTTCCGAGCTTTACGATACCGCTGATTATCTCTCCTGCATCCATGCCGCTTTTCGCGCTTATCATCATAGAAACGGTGAAAAGCATACATAACGTTGAGGGCAGAAGCTTCAAGAGAAGCACACAGAGCTTGTGGCGCGTAGGGTCATTAAGCTCACCGCCGGAGCTTCGCATCTTCTCTCCGAGAAGCGACTTTGGGCTGATCTCAACGGGCTTCATCTTGTCAATGCGTTTTAGTGCTCGCGCTGTCTTTTTATCCTTGATCCTCCCGGCTCTGTAATTATCGAGATCATCCTCACCGAATCCCTCGGCAAGGAGAGCGGTGCGCTTTCTGTATTCGAGCTCGCGCTCAGAGTATTCGAGAGTAAAGCGTCTTAGCTCGCCGATCATATCTCCCGTGATGCTTTCGCTTGCCGCAATGTACTTTTCGCGCGCTTTGACGTACTCCACGCTTTCCTTTCCCAAGCCCTCGCCTGCATCCTCGAGCGAAAAATATATTATATAGGATGCTATGAGCATAACTATAAGCTCACAGGTCAGCTCCGAGGTTATGAGAGAAGGCAGTGTTATATCGGTAAAGGTTAGAAGTACGGCAAGCACTGCGGTTACAAGCGCGATTATCTTGCCCATATTCTCGTTTAAGAATGAGTAGCCGCGCCTCATAATATTACCGCTTTCAAGCAGCGCATCGTCAAGCTTCGTCATTGTCCCCCTCCTTTGCCCCTCCTATGCGGTAGAGTATAGCACCTATGACGTTCGATACCGTTCCGACAAAGGATATAACCACCATTTCATCGGCTATGCGCGATAAAGCGAAAAAGATGATGAACGATATGAGCCACATCACCCATGCGCTCGGTGAGGAGAGCATACGCTTCAGTAGGTTGATAATAGGTATAACTGACAGAACGATGAGGAATGCGGTAAAGCCCGAGAGCACTGCCTCGGTGCCGCGCTCACGCCAGAGAGGGAAGTAGCATAGCACCGCAATAAGAGGTGACGCTACGGATACTCCTACACCGAGTGCCTTGAATATCACCTTACGCATCATTTCGTTCGCCACCGCCTACGAGCACCGATCTCATAGATTGCACTCTCTCGCCTACGGCATCCTTCTGATACTGAGGAAGTGCCGAGGTCATGAAGATATCGTATAGCATATCTATCTGTGCAGTTAGCACCGTCCTCATTTGCTCGCGCCAATTGACATTTGCTTCTTCAGCCTCGAGCGCCGTGCTCATTTTTGCGACAGCAGCATTAAGCTCGGTGATAACATTTTCGGCACTTTCGAGCCTCTCGGTGAGAGCTGAGCTGACCCTTTCGGCATTTTCCTCGGACGCCGCTACGTTTTCTTTAAGCTTGCCGATAGCACCGAGCACACCCGTGAGAGTTTTCTCTATGAGAGGGGAGAGCCCGAGCTTGTACGCGATAGCAAGAATGATCGAGCCGATAAAGGCAAGGAGCGAAGTGATCTGTGCCGAATATTTCTCGAAGCCCGCGTAGATATCCTCAAAAATATTTCCGCCTTTATCTATGTTGTCAGTGCCTTCTGTGGGGTTGTCCTCTGCGTCCTCGCCTTTGCTGTTACCCTCGGTGATATCACCGACACTCTCCGTGTCATTCTCGGAGTCGGTAGCAATATCCTCATACATACCGTTTTCGTTGACTTGGTATGTACCCGTGTCGATTTTTTCGTCACTCGCAGCGCTGATACCAAAAGCGGATGCACAAAGCAGCACCGTAATTGCGACTATCACTGTGATGATTTTGTAATTAAGCTTCATTGATTTTTCCTTTCCTTATTTGAATAGGGTATGAGGTGCAGATATTTCCTCAAGCCTTAAAACTCGTTCCTCGAGCTCTGAGAGCTTTGACTCGATGGAATCGAGCCTCATTCTTTGCTGGCGTTTCATGTTCGGGTCGTTTTCTGCAAGCGTTATTCTGCCCGCCCACTTCCTTATCCCCTCGAGAGGTACAGTCTCACTGTCTCTATGTAAGAGTGGGGTGTAGTCACCGTCGGGAAGCGTCGAAAGAGAGAGCCTTGCGACTCCGCGTTTAAGTCTTGCAGATACGCCGCCAACAGACACGGCACCGTCATCTGCTCCGTCAATTTGTATTCTGACTGTAACTGCATCGTTTGCGTGGATTTTTTCGCACTGTCCTACGTCTGACTTGATTTTGTAAAGTATGGTAGTCATTTATCGCCTCCCGTGACTTGATAAACGCTTCTTATAGAGTCTCCGTCATCAACGTAACTGATGTCGAGCCTTTGCCCGAGCTTAAGAGTCGGAGCATCTCCGAGAAGGATGGGCTTATAGCCTGCCTCGCGCATTGATGACTCCTTTGGGTTCGTTATTAAGGTGTTGCCTATCTTGATATAGCGCTTGCGGTATATCTCAAGGGTACCGTTTTCTTTAATTCTTCCGTACATATTTACTCCTTGCTTTTATACTTTACCGTCACTATCGGGTAGGTTGATGAGCACACCTCGATAATATGTCTTCCCGCTGACAGCTCGTCTCCGCTTATGCTCGGTTCTACCGTTTCAATAATGGGGTTTTTCAGGGTGTAGATGACTTTTTTGCCTACGATATCGCTTTTTAGCTGATCTATCGTATATCCCTCTTGCGAGCCGTTGAGTATAAGTCTTGTTCCCGACGGATCCATGACCATAGTATAGTTATTGTCATAAAAATACTCGGTGCTTTCCTCATATGAAAATGGATCGAGCTTAACTATATATCCGTCTGTCGGGCTTTCAAGATCTATGAAGTAGCAGGCAAATCCCTCGTAACTTCCGCTTGTGATCACAGTGTCTTCTGTGATGCTCATGCATCCTATTCTTCTTGTGAGCACACCGCTGATGCATTCCACCTCGTCAGCGATTTCCCCTTCCGGTATAGCCATAAGCGGCTTGCCGAGCTTTTGCTTTACGGTTATTCCGTTGTATCCTTCATCAAGCACCGCGTTTCCAACGTAGAGTCCTACCGACTCGGTAATTATTGGAAGCTCCATGGCATTACCCGTCGGAATATGGTAGATTCCGTTATATTTTGCCGCGGAGGGCTTCGTGCCCATCAGCTCACACTCTCCGATGTTTCCGGGATCCTTCGCTATTGCCGAGGTTTTTGTTCTGTTGTATTTGAAGTGAAGTCCCGGAATAAGCGCCTCGCCCTCTGCGATCTGCTCGGTAACGAGTGCCGTCATTTTCATCGTGTGAACACCGGTGCCGAGCATCATGTGATCGGTGCTGATGACTGCGCTTTCTTCCGTCGCACTTGCGGAATATATAAAGCATCCGTCCTCTCTTTCCCCACCGTATACGGGCGCATCCGTTTCCTCGAGTATCTTTACGAGCTCATCGCCGTCAAGAACGCAGTCTCCGTGGATACGAATATTTAATACGTATTCTCCCGAGTCCACATATCCGGCACCCGTGTCACCTGTATTATACGAGTTATCGGTCTGTCCGCTTATAGTGAATGCGGTTATCTGTGCCCCCGCTTCAATTGCTCCGAGATCGAGAATACCGTTTGCGCTCGCTGTGATCGCGCCGGTGCCGGTATCGGCGTCGTCGGTGATGAGAAGCATTTTATTCCTCATAAACACCTCTGACGTGGCAGTTCATTTTGTCACTCTTCCAGAATATCAGAGTATAGTGCATACATACATCGGGCACGAATACACCATCCTCGATGCTCGCACCGCTGAATCTTATATTCTCGTAGTTTTCAAAGCTGACGGTCGGCGGATAGTCGTAGGTCTTGAAGCTGATCATCGAAAAGTATGGGGATGAGTCAGAATGCTCGAGTGATATGCCCAGGTTCTCAATGTAAGCGAGGCTGATCTCCTCGTTGTTTCTGAGCGAAACGTTCATATGCTCCTCTTCGGTTTCGGTGAGGATACCACCTACGGGGATGAGATCAAAGAACTCCGTCTCTCCGTCACCGATCACTGCATCGTATCCTGTGCTTCGCTTGATTAGCGCGATCTCTCCGTCGGGTATAACGGGGTTTGCTTCCTGCCATACGCTCTCGCTTGCGCGCCTGTGTTGTACTTTTGTCATTGTTTTCTCCTTTTAATGATTTTTAGGATAAAAGATCGTCGGGCGATCCGCAATCGATAACTATGAGTGCATCCTCTCCGATGCCCGAGATATCGGTTGATCCTGTGCCCGCGCTGATACCGTCGATCCTTGCCGACAGCTCGTTATAGCTAGAATCTACGCGATTTTCAAGGCTTTCGACGTCGGATCTGATGCCTTCTATCTCACCATCAAGTCTTGTACCGAGTGCGTCGACGGACTCGGTGCACGAGGACTTCGCCTCCTCAAGAAGGCGCTCGAGGGTAGAGAGGCTCTCCCTGTATTCGATAAGAAGCAGATCGAGCTGTTCGGCATACATCTGTGTCGAGCTTGTGGTGGCGTAGAGCACCTCGATATCCGAGTTGATCGTACCTATGGTCGCACCCTGTGTAGCTATCGAGCTCTTTACCGTATCTATAACCTCGAGAATCGATGCTATCTCACCCTCCAGCTCGTTTATCCTCTCCTCGGACACTTCGATGCCGTCGGAATTTTCTCCAAGCCCCACCCTTACCGAGGCTATTGCCGATTTGATATCAAGAACGGTTTCGGAGAGCGTCTTACCGAGCACGTTAAGATAGTCCGAAAATGCCCCGGATCTGATATCCTCGAGCAGGTTTCTTAAGCTATGTCCGTCTCTTATACCGCTCGGGATAGCGCCGTCCACACCCTCACCGTCGGAGCGGCAGAGGTCATCGAGCAGTGCGTTGAATCTTGAGATGATGAAAAGAGGGAGCTTGTCAAATGCCTCCTTCATCTGCCTCGCCGTATATCCGGCACCTCCGAACGAGGTGGGAGCGGTGGGACGCGAGGGAAGAGAAGCGACCCTCAGACTCCTGATATCGGCTTCGTTGATTTTTGTTACTGTCACTTTTTTTCCTTTCTGCAGGCTTATCCTGCCTTACTAACTGCGTTTGATCCTGCCCTTTACGGTATAGCGGTAAGCAATGCTCGCCACACCGATAGGTGCCGCATATCCCTCGGTGTAGAGGGCTATCTGCTTTTCTATCCATCCCTTTTCCTTTTCTGCAATAGGAAGAGTCTGATAATCAGCTACCGAAAGCGCAAGCGATCCGAGATTGACCTCGGAGAACGACAGGGGTGACATCGGGAAGCTTGTTATCTCCGAATAGTCCGAGCTCTCCGTTCCGACCTCGCAGTGTATCGGAGCATCGGAATAGCTTCTGCACTTAAGGACGAGGGAATGCTTTACTGTGGATTTTGCAAGGTGAGGAATATCGCAGTTGTCATATGCGGTCTTTATGGCGTATCTTACGGCGTGACCGTCGTGCGAATAGTATTCAGGGTGTATTCTTCGCCCCATGATATCTGCGTAAAGAAGAGGATCGAAGTCATCCACCCCTCTGAGATTATCGGGAGCAATACCGCGCTTATCGTTGTTGAATACCATGAGAGCACCGCTCTCCGTTCCAAAGAACAAAAGATCCTCAACACCGAGTGCACAACACGCAGGTGAAAATACGCCTCCTCTGCGTTCTCCGGTCTTGTAGAGGCTGTATTTTATACCGTCAACAATGCCGTAGAGCAAAACTCGGCCGTCGTTATCCACCTCGCTTATCGCATCCCCTAAGAAAATATCACCCTCACTCGGGTGGGCCTTAATATCCCCGTTCTCGAAGCTGTCAAAGCGGTATACCGTAGAATCCCCCTCATAGCTGCCGATGCCCGTCAGTACAAACCACTCGTATTCTCGTCCTCCGGTGCGGTGCGTGAATGTCATCCTTGAGTCTGCAAGGTATGCGGTGCTTCCCGTAAGGATAACAAGATATCCGCACCACTCGGTAAGTATTGCGCGGTTTAAAGCCTCGTTAAGTAAACTATAATTTACATTATGCGACCTACACACGACATTTCTGTCATAATTGATAGTTCTTTTGTCGAGCGCATACAGACCGAGTTTAGTTATAAATACCGGGTCATCCATAAATGAAAATGCCTCTCCAACAGCGGATATACCCGAGTGTATATAGCTCTTTGGGTATACCCTGGGCAAATAATCGCTGTCGGTGCTCGTGGGCGTGTGATAGAAGATGCTGCCGGAGCCGTCGTCGCCCTTTTTGAATACTGCAAGCGAGTCGCCCGCAGCAAGCAGGGCAGATACTCCATAGCCACCTATACCGTCAGAGAAGTAACTCATCGCACCGAAGTATAGTCGGTTAGCACCGCCTTCGGATATCGGAGTTGAATAGAATACGGTGTTAGGGAGAGTTGGGTTTCCCGACAGAAAAACGCGGTTGTCAAACACTTCCGCAAGAGTGCAACCGAGAATAGCCTCCTTGCCAGGGACCGATACGTCGGCATCTCCGAAGCTATATTCCTTTTCTGCGCCCGATATTTCGATAAGATAATTGCACGGCTCCTCGTATATGGAAGTACTGACGAGGCGCACCGCGCTGAGCCTGCCTTCGTTATCGAAGATTTGCTCAAATTCAATCTCCTTGCCGTTTTCCGTAATGCTTAGCACCTCTCGGGAATCCTCGGGTACAGCAAGCTCGATGCGGGCACGGATATCCTCGCTGTTAAAGATCAGATTATAGCCGTCGAGAACGCTGTTACCCTCTACGGATTCGAGCTGCTCTGCCGTGCCGCCGTAGTGAACGTTTTTAAGCTCTTTACATTCGACGAAAGCTGACACGGGTATGGATGTCAGTCCGACTCCGAGATAAACGTCGGTCATTGATACACAGTCCTCAAAAACCGCGATGCCGATCTCTCTCACCGTGCGGGGAAGCGAGATCACCTTTGCTGACGAACAGAAGTTGAACGCCCATTCTCCTACGACCTCTACGCCCTCTGCTACATAAATGGCGGTTGCCTTATCGCAGAGGCTGAACGCGTGAGGGAATATCTCGGTTACTCGGTACTGTCTGCCGTGAAGTGTAGTATAGCCGGGCACGTATATTTCTCCCTCGTAGTAACGGTCCATGCCCGATACCGCGCAGACTCCTATCGACTCGTCTGTTACGGTAAATACAAGCCCCTTAGTGCCGACAAAGTACTCTCTCGGGTCTGCTATTATGTATCGCGCCATCAGCTTGTCCGTCAAAAGATTGCGCTGCTCGTGCATTGCTCCGTTCAGAGTAAGCGACGGTATGTAGGGCATAGCACCCTCCTCACCTACGCGCAGCACGGCACCGTCTCTTGTTATTTCGCTTATGTAGTCACCCGTGACGAAAAATACGCTGCCCCCCACAGAAAAGTGAGGGCACTTTTTATCCGGCATCTCCTCTATCGGGTCGCTCATCAGATAGCTGTCGCGCTCGGATATTCTCATGCGGTAGAGTGACGTGCCAGCATGGATAAGAAGATAGTCGCTATCCTCTGCCGTGCTTTGTCTTACGATGGAATGTATCCTCTTTCCGAAGCTTGCTATCCTCCTGAAGCCCGGTACGCTTTCGATAATTCCTCCGCCGTCACCGTCGTAGTCACGGTAAACGTTTTCTGCGTATGCAAGTCGACTCTTGGATATTTCCGAGCCGCTGCCACCCAGCTCAACTCCTCTGAAGTCGCTATAGAGGCGTGTATATCCTGTAGCTTTGCTCATAATACACCGCCTTACGCCCAGCCGTTGGTGAGATAGGGCGCGCCCGTCTCCTTCGGCATAAATCTCATGAGAGTGCCCATACCGTCCCTGTACAGCGCGCGGTATAGATCCGACTTGTCGGGATCATCGTCAAGCCATATGTAGCTTGCTAAAAGAAGGGGTAAAAGCTCGGCACATTCCAGGGGGACATCGATAGGCTCGTCATCCTCGTATCCGCTCGGCATAATCGGTGCTCTGCGGTAGGTAAGTACGATAGGACCGTAGTGATTTTCAGGCACGTGCATGACTCCGTCTATAACGTAAGCTCCTGCTATCGGAGTACCTGAGATGCTTTCCGGTTGCTTGTAAGGTCCGAGATAATCTCCGAGCGCCCTTTTGAGGTCGGTCGTCAGTCTTTCATCCCAGAGCGGAATATCCTCGGGTCTTTCGCTCGTAAGCTCATCGCAAACCGCAAGATTGTATACCGTATAACCGTAGTCTCCGATAAAGCTTACCGTTACTCCGTCACCGATGAAGCTTCGCACCTCCGATAGCTCGGAGTCAAAGCTATGCTCGCGTACGATATCTGCTACGGAGTATACATAGCTTCCCTTGCCGGAAACTGTAAAGGACAATGCCCGTCCGACGGCGGTATAGCTTTCGGTACCTCCGGGGCGGTGATGTATTTCCTTTGCAATAAGCCTGATGCTTTTATCGGGTCTTGGCAGTCTTACGGTCTTAAGCACGGGTCTGTCAAGAAAGAGCGTGTGGAGTGAGCGTCTTAACGCTGGTATCAGATCCGCCGTGTCGTCGAGCTCTCGCTCGAAGCCGAGCGCAAGCACGGAGCGCTTTAATTCTCCGAATGTCATATAAGTATTTCCTTTCTCTATTTTAGATAGGGCTGCCGCAAAGGCGCGGCAGCCCGTGGTGCCATTCAGGCTATAATCGCACCTTAATGTAAAGTATGGATTACAGCTTGGTGGCTCCGTCGATGGCGGAAGCGGAATCTACCGCCATGAGGATGTGCTTATAAGTGCCGAATCCGACTCCGAATCTGCATCTGCCGCACCACATATAATTACCGGTGTGGTTGTCCACCCAGTTGGATACGGTGAGGGGAACACGGTTGAAGAACATGTTACCGCTGAGGTTCTTGTTTGCCTCGCTCGACATGATCATAACGCGGTCATCGCTCGGCTGCCAGTTAGGCATTACCACGATGTTCCAGTTGCCGAAATGAAGGTTGATATCGTTGTAATTACCGCCGAGCGCACCCTCTGAGCCGGCTACCTTCTTTGCTATCTGCTCGGCTACGGGTCTGTTACCGGGGAGAATGATGGTGTCGGCGGTATAGCCGAGGACCTCACCGTTCTCGTCCTTCATGTTACGGAGCTTAACGGACAGCTCGGAGAGAGCCTCCTCAAAGGCTGCGGTCGAAGCAGTTCTGTTCGTTCCGCTCTTGAATATATCACCCCAGAAGAGGTTGGACTGAGTGCCGTTTGCACCGTTTGTACCGCCCCACTTGTGGTTCGATGCGAAGAGTGCAAGGCCGTCGGGTGCGGATAGGTCGAGAGCCGCCTTAGCAAAGGTGCCCGTGGTTGAGGTACCGTTTGCAAGCGCGTACTCACAGATCTTGTGCATGGTCTTGTAATAGGCTCTCGTGAAGTTCTCGGCTCTGCGCTTTGCATCCTGTGCAACACCGTAGTTCGCATCCTCCATCATCTCGGCTGTGATAGTGAACTCCTTCATGAACTGGATATGCTCGATGAACTTGCGATAGGTCTCGCTTATAGTATCGGACTCTGCCGCAGCACCCTCGCTTGCGGCGCGGAACACATCAAACTCGTTCTGACCGATTATGGTCTCACCGAACTTACCGCTCTTTTCTACGTTGAAGAGCCAGTCGCAAATGCCGCCCTTCTTGGTGAGAATATCGCTCTCGTGCTCGATGACCATCTTAATGGGTGTCTCGAGCTTGCCTATTGCTGCGTTCGAGAAGCCCGAATTTTTAGAATAGATTATCATTTGTTATCTCCTTTTTATTAAACGCTTACCTTTTTATAAAGGCTGTGGAGCTCGGCGTCGCCAAGGCCCGGGAACAGATCTCGTGCGCGCTCAAGCTCGGTACGGGACATCGACCCGGTGGGTCCGCCTGCTCCGCGTGGAACGGCTGAGGAAAGATGACTGCGGTTATCCGTGTGGAGCCTTCTTTCCGTTGTTGCAAGATATGCCTCAGCCGGGGTGAGTCCGAGGTCGCGGAGTGTCGCATACCTCAACGGATCCTCGAGCTCGGTTATATATCTGATTCCCCTGAGCTCGGAGAATCTGGCACGAAGCTCGTTAAGATCCGACTCGACAATAAGAGCGTAATCGGGAGCTTCGGCTGCCGTATCGGATAAGTCCCTTGCATCGTCGGAGGTGTTCTCCGTGCTCGTCTCGGGTACCGATTCGGTGAGCTCTGTGCTCTCATCTCTCTCGGGTACAAGCTCGGTCTCTGTATTCAGTACGTTCTCGCTCATTTCTTACCGCTCCTGAGATCGCCGCCCGAGGTTATCCTCGATGCCTTAGGCTCCTTTGTACTCTTAACGGGCGCTGTGATCTTCTCAAGACTGTGGGTACGATAGGGTGCACTTACAGTGCTGTTTTCCTTGTTTTTGTTCATTTTTTGATCCTTTCTTTATTCGATACGGTCGATTCCGCCGTACATAGTATCTCCGAGCTTATCGAGGTAGTCGAGGTACTGGCTGCCGTACATCGCATATTCGAACTGCAGCCTTTCGGTAGCCTTCTTTATCTCCTTTACGTCCTCCTCGGTAAGGCCGATGGCTCTTGCGTACGATGCCGCCATATCGGGTGTGAAGTAGTGGTCGTTTATCTTGCTGAGGATTTCTACCTTGAGCTGATTTCTGACCGCGTTGTAAACGGCACTCACGGCTTCGGTTGCATTTTTGTCATCGAGTCCTGCCTCCACCGCGTATTCGTATACGCGTACGGGGTCTATGACACGCTGTTGCGAGAGAGTTGAGGTTACTCTTCTTCTTACGTTATCCTGCTTACTTTCAAAGCCCTCGAGATAATCAACGTATTTTCTTCTTTCGTTTGTCTCGTTTGCCTTACGGGTCTTTTCAATATCCAAAAGTCCCATCCTCGCATTCTCGCGTACCTTTTCCCTGAGGTAGTCCTCGTATCCGCCACCGTCAAGGCCGGATGCTCTCAGCGATGCGGCACTCCTTCCCGTTGACATACCGGCTGCCGCGTTTTTCAATAAGAGGGCCTCTGCCGCTCTTCCCGCGGTGCTGTTGTAATGCTCGCCCTCGCCGACAACGTATTCGGTGAAGGTCTTTTTTCTGTTGCCGAGCTCGAGCTTTTTAACGTAATCGTCAACGAAGCCTTTGAAGCTCGTATCCGTCTTCGCCATATGCGACACCTCCTCTTTTTGCTTGTTCCACCTCGGCAAGGAAGTACTCAACGTTCTCTCTTGCGTGAGGGTAGTGTGCCCGCTCTTGGCTTTGCCAATAGCGCAGCAGTGTGATCGGGTTCTCAGGATTTCCGAGAGTTCCTGCCTTAAGGTTCTCGAGATTTCTTTGCCACAGTGCCTCACGTTGATATTCAGAGCCGCCGTTCAGATCTACCGAGAACAGGTAGTCGTCATCGTAGAAGTATTCGTTAAGCTTCGGGTCATATTCGAGAAAATCGTATCGGTTGAACTCCTGTGAATGGACTCTGCCGTAGGCATCCTTGTATGACAGACGTCTAGGCTCGTCTGCAAATGCGAGATAGAGTGTAAATATGATGCGATCGAGCTCAGCGTACGCTGTGTGCTTCATTTTTCTCTTTGACTCGAGTCTGCCCGATGCCTGGGATATTCGGAGCTGCCTTGCGACACCCGATTCGTGTGCCGCCTGATCTATGCCCTGATACGCATCGGATATACCGATTACCCTCTTCGCATGGTCGTACAGTCTTTCCGCCTCGGCAATATCCTGGGATATATCGGGTGTTGTATCGACCTTTCCGTACTGTGCGACACTCTCGCCCGGCTTCAGCTTTATTACCTGACCGAAGACGGAGTTGTTGGTCGTGACCGTCGCATCCTCGGGGACTATCGGCGTAACCGCTGCACGCAGCAGCTTTTTGAGTATCCTTGACTCGACCTTGTTGATTGCTTGCTGCTCGGGTCTTATGTAATCGCAATCCGACTGACCGAACAGCGTATTCTCACCCGAGGTGTTCTTCCTTATTACTATGGGGAATCTTTTCGGAGTGTAGTAGGGAATAGTGGTTCTTTTGGGGATGACTGCTCCATCGGCTCCCTCGGCAAAGGCGAAGGCGGGGATCGTATCACCCGATGGGAGAATGATATCTCTCATTATCCGTTCTCTCGTGATCTCTCCTATCCTGCGCTTTGCACCGCAGGCACAGCCGGAATCGCTGCCGCAGATCGGGCAGATCTCACCCTTTCTCATATAGTATCTCGGCAGATCCGATAGAGTTACCTCTCCGGAATATATGAATCTTCCTACCTCACCGTCCGGGTCGCGGTAAAAGCAGATGATGACGGCGACGGTGTCACCCTCCTCGCTTCCCGTGCGGTACTCGTACTCACAGTCGAGCTTGTCAATATCCTCATCCTTTACACCGTATTTTCTCATGACCTCACCGCGCGTTGTGGTGAAGCGGAGAAAGCAGTATTCCATATCGGTGATATTGTATATACCCGGCTGAGGAATAAAATCGCGCGGAGAGATGCAGTGTACTCTTACCGTTCCAACCTCTCCGAGATGCTCCTCTGAGTTGTCCCACTCGGCATACCAGATGCTGCCGCCGTAGATGTATGTGTATCTCTCGTCGATATCATTCATCTGCTCAAAGGGGAGCTTATCTCTTAAGGATCTGAGAAGCCTTTCAACATTCTCCGCGTTGCGGCTTCTCGTCTCGCTGTACGAGGATGCGTCTGTCTTCGGCATCGGTATATCCGAGGATATCTGGCTTTCGATAAGCTCATAGGTGATATTTCTCACTGTGGCAGCCGCTTCGTCCGAGCCGTCGATCTCAGTTGAGCCCTTATACTGGTTCATGCGTCTGTCGAGAGCCTCTCTGATTTCTGCCGAGCTCATCCTTGCCGATTCATAGAGAGCACTGAAGAACTCGAGTCGTCCCTCTTTTGTTGTATTAGTGATGTTCAAATTGGTTCTCCGTATTTTTGCTTCAGATATTTCTTTCCCTCGTCGTCTGCCGTGCGGTAGTCCTCCCACATATCCCTCGTCCAGACGGTGCGCCGCATTTTATCGGCTGCCTCGGCGGGTCGCGTATGAAAGATGGCAAATCCGCGCAGTGCATCGGGGGCGTGCGTGATCTCGTGGGGCTCTGTCGCACAGTCTGTGGGGCGTATCTTATCGACCGTAAGGGCGGGCAGACATTTGATCAGCTCAGAGCAGTTTTCAAATATTCTGAGCCTCGGCTCGCCATCCGTATGGCAGAGCAACTCCTTCACCGCGAGCCATCCGCATTCGCGGTCGTTCGAGCTTTTAGTGAAGGTGACTCCGTACTCTTGAAAGAGGCTCGCCTTGGTCTTTCCCGTCTCCTGCGTTCTCGACCAGAGGTCGGGCGGCGCCAGAGTGGCGTAAATATCCTCGCCCTTCGGAGTTCTATCGGTTATCGCCCTCGCTGCCTGACTGATCGGGAGTCCCGACTCGCAATATTCTCTGTAAACGTAGACCGCCCCGTCGGGGGCGATAGCTATCCACAAGACGGCAAGGCGGTCAAGACCGTAGTCGAGGGTTCGGTATTTTCTCCACGAGGCCGGTATCTCGAAGGGCTTGACCACGTGAGAAGCGCGGTCAAACTCTGTGAAATACTGTCCCTCGAAGATATCCCAATCTCCGTACAGAAGTGCGCGCTTCTCGCGCTCGGGCAGAGCAAGCAGCCTTTTTCTGTATTCGGGGTCGCCCTCACTTAAAAAGCTGTTTTCATCGAGCAGAGAGGGAATGAATATACGGCTCATTCCGTCAGAGCCGACAAAGGGCGTATCCTTCGGTGCGGGGTCGACAAACCTTGCCTTGACCCAGGAGTGCCCCACGCCTCCCGGGTTGGTGGATGATTTTATCTGCTTAGGATAGCCGTTCGCACCTCTGACTCTTGATAGCATGTAGACGTACTGTGCCTCGGTAAAATGCGTCAGCTCGTCAAAGCGGATGCAGTCGTATTCTGCCGATTGATACTGATAGACGTCATTCTCTGTGGCACAGTAGCCGAAATCTATGCATGAGCCGTTTTTGAATCTGCCCGTGTGGGTTGAGGAGTTGAAGGTGAATACCGATCTCGGATAAAGCGCGAGAGCGGTACGGATGAGAGATTTATCAAGCTCGGCAAAGCTTCGTCTCATTATCAGCTGCTTGGAGCCCGGGTAAATGAGGGCGAAAAGGAGTGCATCGACTACCTGACCGTAGGACTTTCCTCCGCCTGCCGCGCCGCCGAACAGGACCTCTGATTCGACTGCGTCAATAAATCTCTTTTGCTTTTTAGTCACCGACAGTGAAAGCTTCATCTGTCGATCACCTCTAGCGTGATATCAATTTTCTTTTCGTCATCGCCGATATCCTCTCCCATCCTGTATTCGCTTGTGAGAAGAAATTTCGTGAATGACGGATCAAACCGCTTTGTCAACGCGTTGTCAATAAGATAATCTCTTCGGATTTCGTTACATTCGCGATAGGCTCTGTCAAACTCGGAATATCTTCTGAAGGCCTCGACCTCGGCGAGTGTCACACCTATGCTCCTGGCAAATTTCCCGAAGCTCGGCGCACCGTGGTCAGTATAGGATAGGAAAAAGGTATACAGGCGGTGCGGCATATCATTCGTGTATCTTACTCGCTTTTTTCTCATCTTCGTCCCCTTTTCCCGTCGGATAGGGTGATCTGCCCGTCGGCATCCTCACCGGGTGTGCTCCGCGGTCGTCACACCCTCCGACAAGCCCATTATAGCAGTGCGGCACTCCCCTGTAAGTATGATGTGGTTCCAAAAAAATCGCCATAAAAGAGCCGAAGCCTTGTGCAACTATTACAAGAAAAATGCAAGACGTCGAGCTCCGTCTTGCAAAATAAAAAAGCTCCCTCCGTAGGAGGGAGAAGCTCTTGCATTTTTAAAATACCGGATCAAGGTCGTTTTGTGCGATAATACCACTTTTTATCGGGTGCACGGTGGCTGTGGATGTTACTCACGACACACGGCAAAAAAAGAGGCGCAGCCAAGTCCTTTAAGGTAGTGACTAACGCCTCTGTTTTATAAAATCATTGATGTAATAACGTTGGAACTGTAAAAATGAAGGCAGGAGCATCCCGAAAACATCACATAGTAATTTCGTAAAGCTCCATCAGCTCCACCTCGAGCTCTTCCTTCCTTTTTTCTATTTCAGCCGCGCGCACGTAATCGGTTGCCGCCTCTCCGAAAAGCTCGGCATCGAGCTGTTCGATCTCCTTTTCGATCTCGGGGATGCGTGCTATCGCGCGCTCGATCCTTCGTTTTTCTCCGCGCGCCTTTGCGTTCTCGCGCTTCTTTGCCTCGTACTCCTCGCGCGCATCCGCGTTTTTCTTTTCCTCGGGCTTTGGCATCGTGCTGCGCACGCGCTCGCGGAGTCTGAGATATTCCGCGTAAGCGTCGTCGTAATCCTCGAGTACACAGTCGAACATTCCGTGATCGCTGTCGGGTGCAAGCTCGATTATTCTCGTTGCAATGCTATTGATAAAGTATCTGTCGTGCGATACCGCGATTATCGTGCCGGGGAACGCGGTAAGTGCCGTCTCGAGTGCCTCGCGTGAGCCGATATCAAGATGGTTTGTCGGCTCGTCGAGAACGAGAAGATTGACCTTTTTGAGAATCAGCTTCGCGAGCGTGAGCCTTGCGCGCTCTCCGCCCGAGAGGGTAGAGATGGGCTTGTCGATATCGTCGCCCGAGAATAAGAAGAGTGCAAGAGTGCTTCTGAGCTCCAGGTCTTTCTTTTCGGGATACTCATCGTGCATCTCCTCAAAGACGGTCTTGCTCTCGGTAAGACCTCTGTTCTCCTGATCGTAATAACCTATTTTGATGTTATATCCGAGGGTGATTTTACCGGTGCTCGGTGCGAGGCGCGAGCTTATGAGCTTCATGAGCGTGGACTTGCCCGATCCGTTAGGTCCGAGGAACATAACGCGCTCACCGCTTCTTATGAGGAATGAGAGATTGTTTATCAGCCGCTTTCCGCCGTAGGAGAAGCCGAGGTCCTTGACCGTGATGACGTCGCCTGCCGATTCGTCAAGCGATGCGAAGGACATTCTGATATCCTTCGGTGCCTTCGGTGCAAGCTCGATCTTTTCCATTCTTTCTATCTGCTTTTCCTTTGAGCGGATGGTGACGAAGTTGTGCTCTCTGTTGCATCTGCGCTGGAATTCTATGTTCGCTCTTATGCGAGCTATCTCGCGCTGCTGCTCCTTATATCTCTTTTCGAGTGCTTCCGCTTCGCTCTCCATCATAGCCTTTGCGCGTGTGTAGGGGGCGGGGTAGAGCCTCGCCTTGCCGTAAAGAACGTGGAGCGTCTTGTCGGTGGTTTTGTCGAGGAAGTATCTGTCGTGCGAAATGATGAGTACCGTTTTCTTGTAGGATGCAAGATATCCCTCGAGCCACGAGAGTGCATCTATATCGAGATGGTTGGTCGGCTCGTCGAGCATGAGAATATCCGGCTCGGTTGCGAGAAGCCTCGCGAGTGCAAGTCTCGTATACTGTCCGCCCGAAAGGGTGGAGAGCTTCTGCTCTATCATCACCTCGTCAAAGCCGAGCCTTTGAAGCATGCTTTTACACCTCGCACGGAACTCGAGACCGCCCCCCTCAGCGTAACGCCTGTTCTGCTCGGTGAGTCTTGTCGAGAGGGAGAGAAGCTCGCTCTCGTGTCCGAGCCTCGATGCTTCTGCCAGCTCCGCCTCGGTTCTCGATATCTCGCGCTCAAGGTCTGTGAGATGGGGAAAGGCGGTGTACATATATTCGAGCGAGCTCATATTACCGGGCAGTGCGGTAAGGTTGGGATTCTGCTCGAGAATACCGACGGTGTGACCCTTCTGAATATATACCGAGCCCGAATCGGGCTTGTACTCACCGGTAATAACTCTGAAAAGAGAGGTCTTTCCCGCACCGTTGACACCTATAATGCCGACTCTGTCACCGTCGTTTACCGAAAATGTGATGCCGCGCAGTATTTCTTCGGCACCGAAGCTGAGTGATATGCTGTCTGCCGATAATGCTATCATAGTCGGAAAGCCTCCTTTATAATTAGTATTCGGGCGTGCCCGTGAATTACCTAGATATTTTACCACCTTCGTGCGAGAAAGTCAATACGGCAGCCTTTTCCTTGCACGCGAGGCTTTCTCACCAGGCGGAGCAATGTACATAAACGCATGAATATTCGCATAAATATTCATAATATGACATAAAAATTCAACGTTTTAGTGAAAATATGCATTAATTATTACTTAAAAATGGGTGAAATTTGGTTTCAATGAATAAAAAAACAAATTTTATGAATAATTTTTCAAAAACCTATTGACAAACGCAATTTGCTTGTGTATAATAGGTTCATCACAAAAAACAAGGCGGCAGAAACCGCCAAACGAAAGGAAATTTTTTAAAATGAAAAAGATCGTATCACTTCTTATTGCCGTAGTGCTTTGCTTCGGCTGCGTGTTCACTCTCGCATCCTGCTTCGCTCCCGAGGATAAGGATGCCGTTAAGGTTATCGACATCGCTCTTACCGAGGAAGAGTATGCTTTTGCAGTTGCAAAGGGCAACGACGCTCTCCTCGCTTCGGTTAACGAGCTTATGACCGAGATCAAGGCAAACGGTAAGTTCGACGAGATCGTTGA
Organism: Clostridia bacterium; assembly: GCA_017508195.1. Taxonomy (GTDB): domain Bacteria; phylum Bacillota; class Clostridia; order Oscillospirales; family CAG-272; genus UBA1740. The sequence goes on from JAFVZL010000023.1 coordinate 31,842, forward strand.
CAAGTACTTCGGCGACGGTACTCCTACCGAGGTAGTTTCCGCAACCGAGATGAAGACTGACGGTAGCCAGCTTATCGTTGCTACCAACGCTGCATTCGCTCCCTTCGAGTACAAGGAAGGTGCTAAGTACTATGGTCTTGACCTCGAGATCATGGCTCTTCTTGCTGAGAAGCTTGACAAGGAGCTCTACATCTACAACATGAACTTCGACGCTGTTTGCCTTGCGGTTTCCGAGACCGGCGGCGACTACGACGTTGACGGTGAGTTCGTTGAGAGCGGCGTTGCTGACATCGCTGCAGCAGGTCTTACTGTAAACGACACCCGTAAGCAGATCCTCGACTTCTCTCAGAGCTACTACAACGCATCTCAGATGCTTATCGCAGCTGCTGACGATACCACCTTCGACGAGTGCAAGACCGCTGCTGACGTAGAGGCTATTCTTGCTACCTTCGGCACTGACGTTGTTGTAGGCGTTCAGACCGGTACTACCGGTGAGTTCTACTGCAAGGGCGATGAAGGTTGGGGCTTTGACGGCTTCGGCTTCACCACTAAGTGCAACCTTAACGGTGCTCTCGCTGTTCAGGATATCGTAAACGGTAACGCTAAGTACGTTATTATCGATGAGGGACCTGCGAAGTCCATCGTTGCCAGCGTAAACGAGGCTAACTGATAATATTCGAGTTGGGGCGGGAATACCGCCCCAACTTGTGACGTTTTACGGATATTTTTATTACAGATAATTAAGGATAAGTAATGACAAAGATCAAGGATTTTTTTAAGAAGCATTGGATCGATATGATCGTAATTACGGTCGTTATCGCTCTTCTCGCGCTTCTTTGTGCAAGCATATACGTTCAGTTTAATTTTGAAAAGAAGCTGAACATTTTCTACAAGAATTTCATCGATAACGAGGGCTATAAAGAGGTTCTCAAGGGCCTTGGAAACACGGCGACGATCGCTGTGCTCGGCCTTATTATCGGTATCGTGATAGGTACCTTTATCGCTGTGATCAAGGTTATTCCTCCCTACAAGCGTATCGTCAGATATATGCAGAAGGCGGTCAGCATTTACGTTGCCTTCTTCCGCGGTACTCCTATCGTAGTTCAGCTTCTTGTCGGATATTTCATCATTTTCCCGCTTCTCCGTATGAAGATAGCACCCGTAGATGCCAGTGTATGGATCTTCGGTCTTAACAGCGGTGCTTACATTTCCGAGATCATGAGAGGCGGTATCAACTCGGTAGATAAGGGTCAGCTTGAGGCAGCGCGTGCCGTAGGTATGCCTTTCTCGACCTCAATGCTCAAGATAGTTGTTCCGCAGGCGGTTAAGAATATTCTTCCGACTCTCGGTAATGAGTTTATTGCCCTTATCAAGGAGACCTCTGTCGTAGGTTACGTTGGTGCCGTTGACGTTACGATGGCGTTCCAGTACCTCGGCTCCAGCTCTTATGAGTATATGATACCATATCTGGTAATGGCTCTGATTTATATTATTCTCGTTGCGGGAATATCTCTGATAGTCAAAATTATAGAAAGGAAGCTTGCCAAGAGTGAAAGACAGTAATAAGGTAATAATTGAAACAAAGCAGCTCACTAAGAAATATGGCGATCTTCTTGTTCTTGACTCGATAGACGAGGTTATTTACGAGGGCGAGCAGGTTGCGATCATCGGCCCCTCGGGTAGCGGTAAGTCTACCTTCCTTCGCTGCCTTAACTGTATGGAAGACCCCACGAGCGGATCGATCTATTTTGAAAATGTAGATATAGCAGACACGAGAGTTGATATCAACGTTCACCGTGAGCATATAGGAATGGTATTCCAGCAGTTTAATCTCTTTAACAACAAGACGGTTATAGAGAACATAATGCTCGCTCCCGTATACGTTGCAACAAAGAAGCTTAACAAGGAAAAGAGAATTAACTTCTTCAGAAAAATCGCAAATGTTTTCCGCAAGGAGAAAAAGCCTCTTATCGAGATCACCGCTACCAAGAAGAGTATAATAGAGAACGCAAGAGAGAATGCTATCGCACTTCTTCAGCGTATCGGTCTTGAGGATAAGGCTGACGTTTACCCCTCTACACTCTCGGGCGGACAAAAGCAGAGAGTTGCTATCGTCAGAGCCCTTGCGATGAATCCGAAGGTTATGCTCTTTGACGAGCCTACCTCGGCGCTCGACCCCGAGATGGTCGGTGAGGTTCTCGATCTTATGCGTGACCTTGCAAAGGACGGAATGACGATGGTTATCGTTACTCACGAGATGGGCTTCGCACGAGAGGTTGCCGACAGAGTTCTGTTTATGGACGGCGGAGTGATAGCTGAGCAGGGAACACCCGAGGAGATATTCAAAAATCCGAAAAACCCGAGGCTTCAGGAATTCCTCTCGAAGGTTCTGTAAATTCAGGTGTACCCATATCTTATGAAAAAACAGAGTAAGAGCTTGTAGCTCTTACTCTGTTTTTTGCTTTTATTTGCCGTGGTGATACTATCATCAAGCTTAGCCGAATTCCTTATCAAGAATATCGAGCACCGCCTTGAAATTCTCGGGCAGCTCACACTCGAAGGTCATTCGCTCTTTCGTTCTCGGGTGGGTGAGCGTCAGCCTTTTTGCGTGCAGCATCTGACCGTCAAAGAGCCGTGGATGCCTCTTTTCGATCTGCGTTTTAGTCTGGGGCCCGTATACCTCGTCACCGAGCAGGGCGTGACCCGTGTGCGACATATGCACCCTTATCTGATGCGTTCTTCCTGTTTCGAGCTTGAGCTTAAGATAGCTTATCTGCCCGTATGATCGCAGCAGCTCGTAGTGCGTTACCGCCTCTCTTGCGGATGCGCCGGGGGTGAGTATAACCGCCATTTTCTTTCTATCGACGGGGTGTCTGCCTATCGGAAGATCTACCGTACCGCTCTCACTTTTGAAGCCACCGCGCACTATCGCATGATATTCGCGGATGATGCCGTGATAGCTTAACTCCTCAGAGAGTGCTGCGTGCGCCATATCCGACTTTGCAACGACGAGCAGACCCGAGGTATCCTTATCTATTCTGTGTACTATGCCGGGACGCATAACTCCGCCGATACCGGATAAGGAGTCCTTGCAGTGGTAGAGCAGTGCATTTACCAAAGTTCCGGAATAATTTCCCGGTGCCGGGTGCACCACCATTCCCGAGGGCTTATTAATAACTATTATGTCGCTGTCCTCGTAAACGATGTTAAGCGGTATATTTTCGGGCAAGCATTCGTATTCTACAGGCTCGGGTTGAACGATCTCGATGGTGTCACCTGCCGATACCGAGTGCTTTTTCTCGACACGCCCCCCGTTTACCGTGACATCGCCCGACTCTATGAGCTTTACTGCCGCACTGCGTGATAACTCACCTACGCGCGCGACGAGAGAATCGAGCCTTGATCCCGCATCGGAGTCTTTCACGGTGTAGATCATTCCGCATCCTCCGAGTCCTCTCTGTGGGCGTTGACCGAGGCTTGTCTTTCTTCTTCCTCCGCCTTTTTCTTGTTCTCTCGTGATTCGTTTACGATCTCGAGAATGAGCGCGAGTATAAGCAGTCCCGCTCCGACACAAACCAAGGAGTCCGCGCCGTTGAATACAGCGAAATTGATAAGCCTGAAATCGATAAAGTCAACTACGTAGCCGAGAGCAAGACGGTCGATCATATTGCCGATACCGCCGGAAATGATCATCGCAATGGATATTTCATAAAGCCTTCCGTTAGCGTGGCCGAGGAAGAGGTATAAAAGCATAGCAACGATCGCAATAGTTGAAAAGGTGTTGAATACCCACGGTGCATCCTTCAGCATTCCGAATGCTGCGCCCGTGTTCTCAACGTAAGTAAGGTGAATTACCCCCTCAATAAGAGGGATCGTAGGCACAGGCTTGACGAATGCGACAGCGAGCACCTTGGTCAGCTGGTCTATGACCACACCGCCGATGAGTACCGCTATGTACAGAATATAATCTATAAGTCGCCTTTTTTTGAATGAGCGTGATAGTAGATCCTTGATTTTCAATAAATCCTCCATATAGCACCTTACCGCCATACTGAACAAAGCGTGGCGGTAAAGAAATTATATTATGGGTAAAAACATAGTGAGTCCGGTTAATGCAAGATATGCAACCATAAAGGGAACGTCGAGAGGTGAATTCTCTGCAATATTAAACTTTGCAAATAAAAGACGGAAGGGAATTACTATCGGCTCCGTCAGAACCACGCAAAGCGAATAGAGCTTGTTCTCGGTGATGTCTACGAAGAATTGAAGCAACACGCGCATCAGCATCGCGAAGGACATCAGTGAGAGAAAAATCTCGACAACTTTGGCTATTATGTAAAGAACTGTTTCCAAATTACACTCTTTCTACGCTCCGTTTAAGAAATGTTGCTGATCGGGGCGAAATGAATTAGCAGATAAACAGAGTCTGTTATCAAAGGTCGGAAACGTCAACTCCGGTGTGAGGGGTGATAATAAAGGTGGTCTTAGCAACCTTCTTGATCTCTCCGTCGGTGCAATAGGTCACACCGTTGACGAAATCGAGCATCCTTCCGATAGTGGCGCGGTCGAGAGCCTCGACGTTGAGTACGACGGTGCAGCCTGCGAGAAGACTGTCGGCTACTCCTGCGACATCCGCATAGGACTCGGGTCTGATGACCTTGAGCTCTACGCTCTCGTTCTTAGCCTCTATGCTCGCGTTTGCCTGCGCGTGCTCCTCAATCGTTTCGTTGGTGACGGTGGGAGTGGTGGGGTTGCCCGTGGACTCCTCGAATGGCTTGAATTCGATCTCCTCCTCCTTGGGCTCCTCACGTCTTGAAAATCTTCTTCTGAGTTCTTCAAACATCGTATATATCTCCTTGAATTTTATCTTTTTTCAAATATTTTGTGTCCGATTCTTACTATCGTGGCGCCCTCTTCAATGGCTATGCGGTAGCTGTCCGACATACCCATGGACAGTGTGGGCTCTCCGCACCAACCGTGCTTTTCTCCGATGATGTCAAACAGCTTACGGGTGGCTCTCAGATACGGTCTGATATCCTCGGGATCCTCGCATACGGGGCCCATAGTCATAAGACCGGATACAGTGAGATGCGGCAGCTCCTTTACCTTAAGGTAAAATTCCTCGGCATCCTCAGGCATGATGCCGCCCTTGTTCGGCTCTCTTGCCGAATTTATCTCGATAAGCACGGGGATATTTCTGCCTATTGCCGCCGCACGCTTTTCTATCTCCAGAGCGAGCTCGTAGGATGAAAGCGAGTGGATCATATAGACGCTTTCTATTATTTGTCTGACCTTGTTTTTTTGCAGATTGCCTATCTCGTGGAGCCTCGGTGAGAATCCCGACTCCTTAAGTAGAGCTCCGCGCCTTACAAGCTCCTGCGGTCTGTTTTCGCCGATATCCGTGACTCCAAGTGCCGCGAGCGCAAGCAGCTCCTCATCCGTGCCGCTTTTCGTTACGGCAACGAGCGTGACGCTCTCCCTGCCACACCTCGATGCAAGCTCGCGCAGCTCGTCTGTCAGGCGTGCGTGGTTTTCTTTTATGTAGCTATACAAGCCTGACCTCCGAATTCTTTGTCCAACGTTTACGGGCAGTATTTTCTGCTATCTCTTATTATACCAAAAGGCGGAACTCAAATCAAGACCTTTCTGTAAAAAAATGCAGCGCGCTCGCGCAATTATTCGTAGAAGTATTTTCACACGCGCGTAAATATCTTGACAAAACGCTCACAGTCCTATATAATATATGATGTAGTATTGTGCCGATAAACGGCATTTTACATTATCAAGTGCTGAAGGAGGACTGCGAGTATGAGTAAGAGCGTGCGAAGCTTGATTATTATTATCGTAGCATCTGTGCTAGTTGTGAGCATGATCACGATTGCCGCAGTATATTCCGTCGGTGCTGCGCTTGAGCATGAAAGGTACAGAGAGATGCTTGAGCGAGTGACTCCTCTCGAGGACGAGCGCCGTGATCTCACGTTATACCTTGAAAATATGGAGAAAAAGCTGTCCGAGCCTATTCCGGGCGGAGCAACGATGACTATCTCGCTTCTCGATCTTAACGAGGAGATGTACAGTCTGTTGTATCCGATGTTCCTCGATGCGGGTGACTTCAGAGAACCTGATGAGAATACGGGAAAGCGGGTCATGACCGCGACGCTGTGTCTTAGCCCCGAGGAGCTTCCCGGACTCGAGGGGAATATGACCCGTGATGAGTTTGACGAGATGATTTCCGCGGGCTTTTCTTCTGCGGTGTTTGTTAATCAGAGTAGTGCGGGTAATCTTTTCGGCTACCTTTACTCCTTCAGAAAGACTCTTGCACAAATGTCGATAGATATGCCCTCTGTGGCGTATTTCTCTACCGATCTTTATTCTCCCGAGCTCCACGATGCGACGCTTCTTGAATTTGGCATCGATGCTGTGATACACGAGGAGAACGATACAGAGAATCTTATAGGACAGGATCTGGACAGCGATATATGGCGCATCGGTGCAGTTGGATGGAGCGGTGCGCAGGGCTCGAGTCTTAACGCCTTTAACGCACTTCTTATAGCAAACGGGGGTCTTTCGTTCGGTGTGGCTATCCACTACGCCTCAAGGCAGTTTGCTACTCATTTTGTGCCCGGTGACAGTGAGATGTCCTTCCGATCCATGCTCGGAACCTTTGGTTCTTCGGTAGAGGCGGGCGAGCTCCACGTTGACGGTGCTATCGAGGGCAGAGAAAATTACAGAAACTACCTCGAGCTTTATGCCCTTGCGATGAAGGATTTTGAGCCTGAGAGACTTAAAATGCTCGCTAGAATTGACGAAATAGATGCGGCACTTGACGCAGTTTACAAGGAATACGAAAAATGATTTCTATTCCGATACTGTTAATTGTTGCTGTTGCAATACGAGAATTAATTACAGTTTCGGTTAAATCTAAAACGGAGAGAATATGCACGAAAAGATAATGGGGGCGAGCCTGCCCTCTGTAATGGCTCTTGCCTATCTCGGTGATGCGAGGCACGCCTTGTATGTCAGAGAGATGTTAGTAAAATCGGGGCTCTCAAAGCCTAAGGACCTGAACCTTCGCTCTCTCGACTACGTGACCGCAGAGGCTCAGGCAGAGATGTACAGAAGAATAGAGCATCTGCTCACCGAGGACGAGCTCGACATTGTAAGGCGCGCGGGCAACTCTGGGCATCTTAACCGCCCAAAGCACGCATCCCCCGCTGATTACAGGGCGGCAACGGGCTTTGAGGCACTCGTGGGAATGCTTTATTATATTAACGATAACGAGAGGCTGACGATGCTTCTCGATCTTGCACATAAGACAAGTGATGAAGGAGAAGAAAAATGATTCAGAGAATTAAGGGTACTATGGATATTATGCCCGATGAAACACCGCTGTTCCGATATATAGAGGGCATCATGCGCGAGGAGGCGGAGAAGTACGGGTACGGAGAGATCCGAACTCCCACCTTTGAAAATACCGAGCTTTTCGTACGCGGAGTCGGTGACACTACCGACGTTGTGCAGAAGGAGATGTACACCTTTGCCGATCGCGACGAGCACAGATCCATATCATTAAGACCCGAGGGCACCGCATCCGTTGCCAGAGCTATTATCGAGAACGGTAAGTGCTCGGACCCCATGCCCCTGAAATATTATTATATCATCTCCTGCTTCCGTCACGAGAAGCCCCAGGCGGGCAGAAGCCGCGAGTTCTTCCAGTTCGGTACCGAGACCTTCGGTTCGGACAGCCCCGCATCCGATGCTACCGTTATCGCGCTTGCGGCATCGGTGCTTCGTCGACTCGGGCTCACCAACGTGAAGCTCCATATCAATTCCATAGGATGTAAGGAGTGCCGTCCGAAGTACCGCGAGGCACTCGTAGAGCACTTTGGTGCAAAGAAAAGTTGTCTTTGCGACACCTGCAAGGAGCGTCTTGACAAGAATCCGCTAAGACTTCTCGACTGTAAAAATCCTGATTGTAAGGCTATTGCCGAGCTCGCACCCAAGACTGTCGAGCATCTTTGCGAGAGCTGCGAGAATAAATTCAAGATGCTTACCGCAGCACTTGACGCTATGGGCATAGAGTATGTGGTAGACCCCTCTATCGTGCGCGGTCTTGACTACTACACGGGTGCTGTGTTTGAGTTCATAGCAGAGGGCATCGGTGCGCAGTCCACCGTCTGCGGCGGAGGCAGGTATGACGGACTTGTCGAGTCTCTCGGCGGTCCTAAGCTTTCCGGTATCGGCTTCGGAATGGGTATCACGAGGCTCATTCTCGCCATGCGAGAGCTCGGTGTTGCGGATGTAGCACCCAAGCTTCCCAAGCTTTATATTGCTGCTCTCGGTGAGCGTGCTATGATAAAGGCTCTTGAGATAACCGAGAGACTGCGCCGCCTCGGAAGCTACGTTGAGTGCGACGTTGTCGGCAGAAGCCTTAAAGCGCAGATGAAGTATGCAAATAAGATAGGTGCTGAATACACCCTGATTATCGGTGATTCCGAGATAGACGCGGGTAAGGCTCAGCTTCGTAACATGAAGGACGGAGAGCAGAGAGAGGTCCTGCTCGATTCATTTGAGTTAGCATGGTAACTAAAAGACGCGAGGATTTCCTGCCCGTATCGGCAGAGGACGTCCATGACCGTGGATGGTCAGAGGTTGATTTCGTTTACGTGACGGGTGACGCATACGTCGATCACCCGTCTTTTGGCGTTGCAATAATATCGAGAGTGCTCGAGTCGCACGGCTTCCGCGTGGCTATTCTGTCACAGCCCGATTATAGGAGTGCCGATGACTTCAAGCGCTTTGGAAGACCGAGGCTGGGCTTTCTTGTGACAAGCGGTAATATCGACTCGATGGTCGCGCATTATACCGTTTCAAAGAAAAAGAGAACAAGCGATTATTACTCGCCCGGCGGAAAAATGGGAGCAAGGCCCGACCGTGCCGTCATAGTATACACTAACAGGATAAGAGAGGCATACGGAGATGTTCCGATCATCATAGGCGGTCTTGAGGCATCGCTTCGCCGTTTCGCTCATTATGACTACTGGGACGATAAAGTCAGGCGCAGTGTGCTCGTTGATTCGCGCGCGGATATCCTCTCCTACGGAATGGGTGAGTCTAGCATTGTCAGGATTGCCGAGCTTCTCGATAAGGGCGTACCCGTGCGCAAAATTCGCGACGTTAAGGGTACCGTATGGCTAGGTAAGCGCGGTGATACCGTTCACTTTGATAAGATCGAGCTGCCCGACTATGACGTTATAAAAGAGGACAAGCGCGCTTATGCGCGCGCCTTTGCGATACAGTATAAGAACACCGACTCGGTACACGGCTCTGCCGTTGTCGAGTATTACGGTGACAAGATGCTTGTCGAGAATCCGCCGATGCCCCCTCTTTCGAGAGAGGAGTTGGATGCGGTCTACGCTTTACCCTACGCACGCGACTATCACCCCGATTACGAGTCTCAGGGCGGTGTACCCGCAATAACCGAGGTCAAGTTCTCCATCACGCATAACCGCGGGTGCTTCGGTGCCTGCAATTTCTGTGCGATAGCCTTCCATCAGGGACGCGAGGTGCGCTCGAGGAGCGAGGAGAGTGTAATAGCCGAGGCTAAGAAAATAACCGAGATGCCGGATTTCAAGGGATACATAAACGACGTTGGCGGCCCGACCGCAAACTTCAGATATCCGTCCTGCGCCGAGCAGGCAAAGTGCGGTGTCTGTCCCTCAAAAAAGTGTTTAGCACCAACCCCGTGTAAGAATTTAAGGGTCGATCACACAGAATACGCCCATCTTCTTCGCGAGATAGAGAAGCTCCCGAAGATAAAGAAGGTATTCGTGCGCTCGGGTATCAGATTTGATTATCTTATGCTTGACGATGATGACACCTTCTTCCGTCAGCTGGTTACTCATCACGTTTCGGGGCAGCTTAAGGTTGCGCCTGAGCACTGCGCGCACTCCGCACTAATGATGATGGGCAAGCCCGATATAGACGTCTTTGAGGCGTTCAAGAAGAAGTTCTTCGAGATCAGCCGTGAGGCAGGACTTGAACAATACCTCGTTCCTTATCTTATGTCGAGCCACCCGGGAACCACTATGCGCGATGCGGTTGATATGGCACTGTGGCTTAAGGAGTGGGGCTATTCACCCGAGCAGGTGCAGGACTTTTACCCGACTCCGGGTACGATTTCTACCGTAATGTATTATACGGGTATTAACCCGATGACGGGCAAGAACGTCTACGTTACTACCGATTATCACGAAAAGCAGCTGCAAAGGGCGCTGCTTCAGTACTCGAGACCCGAGAATGCAAATCTTGTTCGCGAGGCTTTGACCCTTGCGGGCAGAGAGGATCTTATAGGCACAGGTCCCGAGTGCCTTGTCAGACCTACGAGGTCGGGCAGTGGTGAATATAAGCCTAAAAAGGGAAGGGGAGCTACCCCTAAGAAAACGGGCAACAAGCCCGACAGACGCACTAGAGGAGAGTACGGTGATTCAACGGGCGTAAGAGGAAATGGCGCCGCTATGCAAACTAAAGGTGGCAAAAGTCGCACAAAAGACGCATCTTCGCGTTCCCGTTCGATGGGTGCGCGCCAAGATGAAAGGTTCTACCAACCTATCCTCGATGCTAAACGCCCGAAAAAGACCAAGCTCGAAAGAATATTCGGTGATGAGGCTACCGCCATCATGAGAGAGGCGGAAAGACTCGGCAGAGAGAGTAAGTCCTCGAAAAAGCGCGCCAACGGCAGCGCAGATAAGCACTCACGCACGGGCGAAGGTGCGAGATCAAAGTCGGGCGACGGAAGGAAGGGCCGCTCGGGCGGTGGAAGAAAACGCTAGTCTGTTCGGGCTTTAGCTCGATTTGTGGAAAAAAGAGCCCAAAAATGGGCTTGTGTGTCAATACTTTAATTGAAAATTCGCTCTTTTTACGACCTTGTCCAACGAGAAAAATAAGGGCAGATTTGAGTTTGTGTAGCTTTTGAATAAAAGCACCTGTTTTGTGCTGTTTTGCCGAAATAACGGAAAAGTGTATTTTTTAAAAAATACTTAAGATATAACTCCTTGAAGTCGGCAAAATGTTGAAAACTTGTTGGTTCCGATTGTCAGCACGGGAAAATCCTTGAAAAATCGTTCTTTTTCGACAGAAAGTTTTCAACATTTTCAACATTTTAAAATGTGGAAAACTCAAATATCACTTCTCTGAAACGGTCTCGTAAAACGGAAATAAGGCATAAATCGAGGCATTTAAACGGCATTTTGCACTGCCTTAAAAGAGCGAAATATTGTAACCGCTTAAAAAAACAAAGAGTAAAATTTACGAACACTTGAAGATAAAGTGTAAAGGATAAGAAAAAATGGCTTTAACAGATACCGAAAGAGAGTTTTTATCTATAAAACGAAAGCTCTTCGATAAGGTTTACGGTGAGATGTTGAACGCTGAGCAGAGGCGCGCGGTGTTTACTACTAAAGGTCCTCTTCTCGTTCTTGCGGGTGCGGGAAGCGGTAAAACCACCGTCTTAGTTAACAGAATAGTTTACCTTATTAAGTACGGAGACGCATATTTTACCGATCATGTACCCGAGGGAGTGGATAAAAATACCGTAGAGGCTTTGCGCTATGCGCTTGAAATGACACCCGATGAGATTGACAGTATACTCCCTCAGTTCATTCACGAGCCCTGCGCTCCTTGGTCGATTCTCGCCTTCACCTTTACGAATAAGGCTGCGGGTGAGATTAAGGATCGACTTCTTTCAAAATTCGGTGATAAAGAGCTTGCTAATTCGGTTTGGGCAGGAACCTTCCATTCAATATGCTTAAGGATTCTCAGAAAGTACGCAGACAGACTCGGATACCGTGAGGGCTTCTCGGTCTATGATGCAGACGATTCGAAGCGTATGATAGCACAGTGCATGAAGGAGCTCGAGATCGATGAGAAAAGACTCGCACCGAAGGCTGTAGCATCTCTTATCAGCCGTGCTAAGGATAGACTTGAGGACCCCGATGCGTATGAGATAACGAATGACCCTCGCTCGCGTGACGTGCGCGCGATATATCAATTATATAAGAAGAAAATGCTTGCCAATAACGCGGTCGATTTCGATGATATAATTCTTGAGACCGTAAGGCTGCTCTCCGAGCATGAGGATATCAGGGAATATTATCAGCACAAGTTCAGATACGTGCTTGTCGACGAGTATCAGGATACCAACCACGCGCAGTTCGTTCTCACCACGCTGTTATCGGGCGGATATCGCAACATAATGGTCGTTGGCGACGATGACCAGAGCATCTACCGCTTCCGCGGTGCGACAATCGAGAATATCCTCGATTTTGATAAGACCTATCCCGATGCCACCGTGGTAAAGCTTGAGCAGAACTACCGCTCGACCGCAAATATACTCGGTGCTGCGAACGCGATAATCAAAAATAACGACGAGCGTCACGAGAAGATGCTTTGGTGTGAGCGCGGTGACGGAGAGCCCGTCACGGTAAAAGAGGCGTATGATCAAAATGCCGAGGGTAAGTGGATAGTAGAGCAGATCATAGGCTCGGTATACAAGGAAAAACGGTCATATTCGGATTTTGCCGTGCTTTATAGGCTCAATGCCCTCGGAAGAACGCTTCAGACCGCTTTCGCGAAGAGCGGTATCCCGTTCAGGGTCGTAGGAGATCTCGGCTTCTACGAGCGCAAGGAGATAAAGGATATGATAGCATACCTGTCGGTCGTATCATATCCCGGTGATAACCTCAGACTGAAGAGAATAATAAACGAGCCTAAGAGGGCGATAGGAAATAGCACGGTCAGTGCTGTCGAGGAGCTCGCGACTATGAACGGACTTTCGATGTTCACCGTAATGGAACGGGTTGAAGAGTACCCCGTGTTAAGTAAAAGCGCCGAAAAGCTTAAGAAGTTTGTGGACCTGATAAACGGGATCAAGGAAGAATATGAGCTTCCGTCAGCCATACTCGAGGCTATATACGAGCGCTCCGGATATAAGGAGATGCTCGAGGCTGAGGGATTCGAGGGCGAGGGAAAGATAGAAAACATCGGAGAGCTTATCTCTGCTGCGGTTGAGTACGAAAGAAAGATGACCGAGTCAGAGAGCGAGCCAACGCTTCTCGGATTTCTCGAGGAGGTCGCGCTCATCACATCTGTTGATAAATACGATGAAAATGCAGATGCGGTCGTGCTTATGACCGTCCACGCTGCAAAGGGTCTGGAGTTCCCGGTGGTGTTCCTTGCCGGAATGGAGGATGGAATATTCCCCTCGGAGTCTGACAGAAACGATAAGAGCGAGATGAACGAGGAGCGAAGACTTGCCTACGTTGCGATAACGAGAGCCAAGGATAAGCTCTATATTTCCTATGCAAAGTCGAGAATGATGTACGGAAGAACGGTCTACGGAATGCTCTCCTGCTTCATCCGCGAGGAGGTGCCCGAAAAGTTCATCAAGCGCGATATGCCTAAGAAGGAGCCACCGAGGTCGGGGCTTGATTACGGTACGAGAAGTAATAACGGATACCGTCGTGAGAGTCTTCCCCAGTCGAGCGAGATGAGAAGATCTGTTACCCAACCGCGCACACAGTCACAAACGAAGCGCGGCGCGGAGCAGTTCGGCGTCGAGAGATTTTCGGCGGGTACGCGTGTATCACACAGCATTTTCGGGGCGGGAGAAATCGTCAGCGCAAAAGATATGGGCGGAGATATTCTTTACGAGGTGCGCTTTGATAGCGGTGCTACTAAGAAGCTTATGGCAACCTTTGCAAAGCTTAAAAGAATGTGATATAGCGTTGAATAAAGCAAGGTTTTATTGTAAAAAAAAGAGGTTGCGCTACTGACTGAAACGGATTGCAAAACGATCGGATGCGCCAACTTGATGTAAACAATAATTATAATAATCCGCATTTTCAACGTTGAATAATGCAGTTTGGAGAAAAGCAAGATGTCTAAATGTGTAATATTTGATCTTGATGGAACAATACTTGATACCATTGAGACGATAACCTATTACGTTAATTTAACCTTTAAGGAAGTGGGGCTCGAGCCGATACTTGTTGAGGACTGTAAGTACTATGCCGGTAACGGTGCGCGTAAGCTGATAGAGCGCGCGCTTGCCTCGCGAGGTATAACGGATGAAGATAGTATCTCGAGAATTCTTGAGATATACAAAAAGCTTTATGACGATGCGCCCCTCTATCTGACAAAGCCTTTTGACGGTATAGCGGAGATGCTCGAAAAACTCCGTCGTGACGGATATAAGCTTGCGGTAGTATCCAACAAGCCCAACACCGCATCTTATCCTATCGTAAAGCATTTCTTCGGTGACGCGTTTGACGTTATTTCGGGAGCTCTTGACGGTGTACCCGTCAAGCCCGATCCGACGCTTCCTCTCTATGTACTCGATAAACTTTCATTGAAACCCGATGACTCCATCTTTGTCGGTGATACCTACGTTGATATGGAAACGGGAAGGAATCTCCATTCATCGAAGGTAATAGGTGTGCTTTGGGGCTTCAGAAAAAAGGAGGAGCTCGATGGGGCCGGTGCTGACATTACGGTTCATACTGCCGATGAGCTTTATAAGGCAATAACAGAATGAGGGTCAATTTACAAAAAAGTCCGTTTATAAGGCTTGTTACGGTTGTTTTGCTCATGGCGTTAGCTTTTAGCTTGGTGTCCTGTGCCGAGGAGAAAATCTTCGGTCACTGCGAGATAACTCTATCTCTGCCCGATACTTTTAATGAGTACGATTCCGAGAAAACATACGATAAGGCTTATACGGACGGTGAGATGATAGTAGGAATACTCAGAATATCATATTCCGCTTGTTCCTCCGAGGGAATCCCCACAACTATGACTCCGAGAAAGCTTGCCGATTACTATAAGGACCGCGCTCTTTCGGGCGCTGAGGTCACAGACGTCGAGGTTGATGGAGATCTCGTTTATTATAGCTATAAGCTTGGCGGTGAGATTGACAGCGGTTATACCTATCTTGCCACCTTCTACTTTACTCCGTATGCATATTTTGTTATAACCTATATCGCAGCTGATGAGAGCTTTGATGCTCTTATTCCAAAGATGCTCTCATATGCGAGAACCTTCCGCATCACTCCGGAGTGGTCCTCAAATGTGGAAAAATGATCACCCGTACCTCTTCCCGGTGCTCTTTTGCACGGGGAAGCAAAAACTGTAAAAACATAATCAGCAGCCTTGTTATTTCTTAGAAATATAACAAAACAAAGAATTTGTACCTTGATGGTACACCTTTTCATAACAAAAAAGTCTGCCTGAATCCGATCTTCGGGCAGACTTTTTTGTTATCTTGTTATTACGATCAAAGAAGATCCACGGGATACATGATCTTTAGCTGGTTTATCTTTGACTCGTATGCCTTGCGTCTCTTCTCTCCGAGAAGCATCTCGCCGAGCTGCTCCTTTATCTCTGCAAGCGGAGCGACCTCTGCTGCGTTCTTGGCGTTAAGCTTTATGATATGGAATCCGAACTGAGTCTGTACGGGCTCCTCGGTGATCTCACCGACCTGCATAGCGAATACCGCCTGATCAAACTCGGGAACCATCTGACCCTGAGTGAAATCGCCAAGCTCGCCGCCGTTTTCCTTGGAGGGACATGAGGAGAACTGCTTCGCAGCATCCTCAAAGCTCATCTCACCCGACTTTATCTTCGCGAGTATTTCGAGTGCGAGCTCCTTCGTTTCTACAAGTATGTGGCTTGCGTTAACGCTTTCCTCGCCGATGAATCTTTCCTTATTCTCGTTATAATAGTCCTCGATCTCCTTGTCGGTTATTGAAATTCCGCCAAGCACCTTTTTGCCTGCGTAGCTTACGAGAAGGCTATCCTTAAGCTTTGCGAGCTCAGCTCTGAACTCCGCTTCACCCTCGTAGAGGTTTCTCCTTGCATCAAGTAAAAGGAGCTTGTTGCCTATGAGCTGCTCGAGTATGATCTTTCTGCCCTCAGGATTGTTGTATGCCTGTGCTCTCTGACCGAGTCCCTGAAGGAATTCCTCGACCTCAGCCTCGGTTACTGTAAGAGTACCGACTCTTGCAAGAATTTTTTCCATTTTTGATTTTTCCTCACTTTATATTATAATTATTTTATTTATTACGGAGTCCCTTGGGATAATGATTCTTTATTCTGCCCCCCGAGACCTTTCCGCCGCCGAGCGCGACCCCACAGTATAGCACCGCACACCATCCGTTTTTTGCTTCCTTTGCTTCTATCTCATTACCGTCAAGGTATGACATTACGCGGCTGTCGTTTTGTGCCAGATCTTCGCGGTTCTTAAAGAGTGCTCCATATGCAGAGAAAAGCTGGTGAGATGGGTGTAAAATACCCTTTCTGACGTCACCGACAAGAACTCCCGCCATAAATACAGAACGACTTGGAACGGGGCAGTCGTGCGGTATCAGTACGATGTTTTCTCCGACCTTTGCAAGCCTTCCCTCGGGTACACGATCGAATACTTCTCTGAAAAATGCCAGTACGGTGCGTTCTTCATCCTTACTTAATTTCTTCGTCGAATCCTGATATACGAAATGTCTTTTTACGCTTCCTTCGCCGAGCTTTTCTAAAAGAGCAACGTATTGTCCCTCTCCCTCGGTTTTGTGAGGGTAGCATCTTCTTGTGTATGCAAGCTCATGCCTTCCTTCGATCATCACACCGTTTGACGTTGCCGAATTTAGCGCGTCCTTTACGGGAATAACCTTCATATCGGGGTAATTATCTATCATATTCAGTACGGTCATCTCGTTTTCCTCGAGCGACCAGGTGCAGGTCGAATATAAGAGCTTTCCGCCGGGCTTCAGCATTCTGTATGCGTTTTTCAATATCTCGCTCTGCCTCTTTGCGCAGATTTTTGGCGCATCGGGAGTCCACTCTTCGATTGCCTCGGAGTTTTTTCTGAACATCCCCTCGCCTGAGCAAGGAGCATCTACCACAACGACGTCGAACACCTCTGTATACAGATCCGCGAGATCCGACGTATCCATAGATGTTACGATAGCGCGAGTAACACCGAGCCTCTCGAAATTGCTGACGATGATCTTGGCACGCTTCGGAACGTACTCGTTTGACAAAAGAAATCCCCCCTCACCGAGTCTTTCGTAGACCTGTGAGGATTTTCCACCAGGTGCAGAGCATAGGTCGGCGACCCATGCATCGGACGGTATATCGAGTGCGGCGAGCGCAGACATTGCACCGGGATCCTGAATGTATATCATACCCGAGTGGTGCGCGGGATGCCTTCCGACGGCTCCGTCACCCTCAATGATGTATCCGTTGTCGACGTAATCAAGAGCAGTATGCGTGTATCCGTCGATTAGCGGCATCTCGCCGCCTTTGCACTTTACGAGGTTGACTCTTGCGCCTCTTACGGGCGGTCTGTTTTCTAATGCGTTTAAAAATTCCTCATACTCATCGTCGAGTATAAGCTTCATTCTGTCGAGAAAAGATTTATCGAGCATAAGTCACCGCCTCTTTTGTTTTGACTTACATAGACTCATATAATTATATACTAATATAAAGCTAAAGTCAATTAAAAATCTCACTTTCTATTGCTAAAAAGACGGAAGTGTGGTAGAATAATGTTAGTACGAATATAAGGAGGTGAGGCAGAGTGGAAAGAGAGCATATCGGAAGATCCGGAATACCGGTATACAGCTATACGAATCCGGCTCAGCATTCCTTTTTTATTTCCCTGATTCTTCGTGCGGGCAGCATGTTTGAGAACGAGAGCGGTATCACTCACTTTTTCGAGCACGTGGCTATACGCAATATCAATTATAAGATGTCCGGAAAGCTCTATGCGGTCCTGGATAAATACGGACTTGAATTCAATGCCTCGACCTCAAATGAGATGGTGCAGTTTTATATCACGGGAGCAAAGGAGCACTTCAGACTCGGTGCGGAAATTCTTACACGGGTCCTGTCTAACATAGAATTACCCGCATCCGAGGTTGACCGTGAGCGCGATAGGATACGCGCCGAGATACGCGAGGTGGACGAGGCTTCGTCTTTGGCAGGCTTTACCGCCGAATGTATATGGGAGGGCACGACTCTTGCGAGGCCGATAACAGGTACTCTCGGCTCTGTGAGAAAGATAGGAGTGCGCGCCCTCGAGGAGTTCAGAAAAGCGACTCTCGTTCGTGAGAATATGTTCTTTTATGTGACGGGTAACGTCGCCGAGTGCGACTGCGAATACCTTCTTTCACTTGTCGACAGATATAACGTTCCTTCGGGGGAAAAGAACGTTAACCTTGCACCCGTGCCGAATAAAATGGGTCAGCGCGGTGCTCTTGTACTGATAAAAAATGCTGATTTCACAAAGGTCAGATTCAATTTTGATATAGATATGTCCACGTGCACTCTCCCGGAGCTTGATCTGCTTTATGATCAGCTGCTCGGCGGATATAACTCCGACTTCTTTATCGAGATGTCAGAGCACCGCGGTCTGTTTTACGACCTCTCGGGCTCGGTCGATCGTTATTCAAACGTCGGCTCCTTTTCCTTTAGTTTTGAATTAAGAGAGTCGAAGCTTCTTGAGGCTATTGGCGTTACCGTTGATATCCTGCGTGATTTCAAGGAGAATGTTTTGCCTCGCGACAAATTCATAACCGCCGGTTATATCGACAACGCTATGATGCTTTATGACGATTCAAGAGAACTAAACTTTACATTTTCTTATGATAATCACATTATGGAGTGCGGATATAGGGATATCGCTGCCCGAAAAATGGCGTACGAAAACGTATCTCCCGAGAGGATCCGCGAGGTAGCCGCGTCCATATTTACTCCTCTTAATCTCACCCTTACAGTCAAGGGCAAGCGAGCAAGACTCGATGCCGATGCTATAAGAGATGTTCTTTTGAAGCTGTGACGGGCTCTGTAGGTTGTAACGGTGTTTACCTTTCATGATGATTGGATTTCTTATTAAGAAAAAACGCGTGCTATCCGCTTGGGATAACACGCGTTTTTATATGTAGCTTTTAAACTCCGATATTACCAATCGACGCTGTAGCCGTTGGCTCTCAAATTGTCCGCGAGATGCTTATCTATACCGAAGAGCTTGCGCATGGCAAGTGCGATAAGAGCGATGAGCACGGACGGTACGACGACTAATCCTATGTACAGAGCCGCTATTCCGCCAATTACGTATAGTCCGTCAGTCAGCATAGCGGGGTCGAGTATAGCTGCTATTACTACGAGTACTATAAGAGGAATAATTATGTACCTTGCGAGCGACATAACGAGTCTTCTTATGAATGAGAATATACCGCTGAGCCACTCGAATATGGCAAAGATGGGGTTAAAGGTGAAGGGGCTTACACGGTAGAAGTCCTGATAGGTTCTCCATCCCGTCTTTCTTTCGGTGGTATGCTCTGTGACATCCCACTCTACACCGTCGTGATACTCGGTGTAATTTCTTGTGGAGTGCTCGTCGTACTCGTACGACTCGTCATGCTCTCCGTCCTTCTTCCAGCCGAAGCAGGATTTCTCGAGGTTTACGAGCCATCCGTCAAGGAAAACGATCGGCACCGAAACTGTTTTGTAAACGTATTTCATTCTATCCTCCAAAGTATATATTAAATGGTATTACGCGTCATTTTCTTCGCCCGAAAGTTGCTTGAGGTAGGCGTTAATGAAGCCGTCGATCTTACCGTCCATGACCGAGTCGATGTTGCCGTCCTCATAGCCTGTTCTCGTGTCCTTTGCAAGCGTGTAGGGCATGAATACGTAGCTTCGTATCTGACTGCCCCATTCGATGTTTGCCTTGTTACCCTGAATATCCTCGATCCTGTCGAGCTTCTCGCGGATCTTTATTTCCATAAGCTTTGCGCGGAGCATCTTGAGCGCGGTCTCCTTGTTCTGGAGCTGGCTGCGCTCGGTCTGACAACCTACGACGATACCCGTGGGCTTATGCACGATACGGATAGCCGAGTCGGTCTTGTTGATGTGCTGACCGCCCGCACCGCTCGAGCGGTGCGCCGTGATCTCGAGATCCTCGTCACGAAGAACTATTGTGTCATCGTCATCAAACTCAGGCATTACCTCGACCGAGGCAAAGGACGTGTGACGTCTTCCCGATGAGTCGAATGGCGACACTCTTACAAGACGGTGTACACCGTTCTCACTCTTTAAGTATCCGTATGCGTTTATACCTTCTATCATGATGGTGGCGGATTTGAGACCCGCCTCGTCACCGTCGAGCCAGTCGACGAGCTTTACGTTGAAGCCGTGCGCTTCGCCCCATCGGGTATACATTCTGTAAAGCATGGATGCCCAGTCCTGCGCCTCGGTACCGCCTGCACCGGGGTGGAAGGAGAGTATTGCGTTATTTTTATCATAAGGACCCGAGAGAAGAACCTCGATCCTCTTTCTTTCAGCCTCTTCCTCAATAAACTGAGTTTCGCTGACGACCTCCTCGACAGAGTCCTCGTCATTAGCCTCAATAGCCATCTCGCAAAGCGCATAGGCATCCTCGAGCCTTGCACATAGCTCCTCGTAGCTCTCTACCTTATCCTTAAGCTGCTTGATTTCTCTTAGCTTCTTTGAGGATTTATCGGCATCAGCCCAGAAATCCTGAACCTGTGTCTCTCTTTCGAGGTCTGCCGCTCTTTCGCGAGCCTCCTCGATGCGGAGCTGGTTACCGAGCTCCTTCAGTATATCCTCGAGTGCGACGAGCCTTCTTTTCGACTCCTCAAGCGCTACTATCATACTAAAATCCCCTTAAAATGTACCTATTCTGTGAAAAACAGTTATATTTTAACACAACTGTAATGAAAAGTAAATAGTAAGTTTAAAATATATATTGATTTTTCCCGATGTATATGATAAAATACGAATATAAATAGATAGTTTTCGGAGGAAAAAATGACTGTAACCAAAGATACCCTTATCGGTGATATTCTCGATTTTGACGTAGACTGTGCAAAGTTCTTCTTTGAGATCGGTATGCACTGCCTTGGCTGCCCTCATTCGAGAGGTGAGTCCATCGCGGAGGCTTGCGCCGTTCACGGCACCGATGCGGACGAGCTTGTTAAGAAGATCAACGCACATCTTGCTGCAAAATGAAAGACACGGCGCTTGACGCAAGACTGATGTCGGCGGCTGGGTTTGTCAGGCAGGGCGCTATCTTTGCCGATATCGGCACCGACCACGCGCACCTGCCTGTTTTTTTGCTCGAATCGGGTAAGATCGAGCGCGCGGTGCTATCCGATGTGAATGAAGGACCGCTTGCCTCCGCACGAAGAAATATAGAGCATTACGGCTACTCCGACAGAGTGACACTCCGACTATGTGACGGTGCCGAGGAGCTTTCGGGGCTTGGCGTGACAGATTATGCGATCTGCGGCATGGGAGGAGAGCTTATTCGCGATATTATAGCGAGAGCACCGCATCTTGCAGAGGTGGGAATCCGTCTTATCCTTCAGCCGATGACGAAGCAGTCGACTCTCCGTGAATACCTTTTCGGGGCGGGATTTGCCATCCTTTCCGAGCGCTATTCATACGCAGACGGAAAGTATTACGTTACTATGGTCGCGGAGTATTGGGGAGAGCGTAAGTCCGTTGATCCGATATCGCTTGAGCTCGGCATGATGCCCGATAAGGACGGGGGGCGTGTCGAGTATATCGGCTATCTGGAAGTAAAGCTGCGTGCCTACAAAAGGGCACTTGCGGGTAAGGCTCGCGGCGGTGAGGATACCACCGATGAACAAACGATGATAGAGGCTATCGAAGAAAGAATTAATGAAATCAGGGGGTCGATACAATGACCGTAAGAGAAGTATATAACAAGCTGTGCGAAAGAATTCCCGAGAGTCTTCGAGAGCCGTGGGACAACGACGGACTCATGTGCGCCTCGGACGATACCCGTGAGGTACATCGCGCTCTCGTAACGCTCGACGTTACTGAGGAGGTCGTTGATTACGCGATAGCAAATCGCTTTGATCTTATTCTCTCGCATCACCCGCTTATTTTCAAGCCCCTCGGCTCTCTTTCCGAGGACTCTCACGTTGCGAGAAAGGTAATAAGACTTATCAAGAGTGATATTGCGGTCATCTCGTTGCATACCCGTGCCGATAAGGTCGAAGGGGGAGTCAACGACACGCTTTGTGACGTCGTGGGTATAAAGGGCGCGATTCCTTTCGGCGAGGGTGATCTCGGAAGAATAGGTACCCTTGACGAGGAATATAATATGGAGGACTTCTCCTATATGCTGAAGGATGTGCTCGGCTGCGACGGCATCCGTGTTGCCGACGCCTGTATTCCCATTCAGCACGTTGCCGTAGTTGGCGGTGACGGAAAGAGCTACGTCCGCGAGGCACTTGCCATGGGCGCAGATACCTACATATCCGGCAGGATCGGTTATAACGTTATGACCGAGGCGAGTGAGATGGGCATCAACCTTATCGAGGCGGGTCACTTTTTCACCGAGCAGCCCGTGACCGCCTTCTTCCAGTCGCTCCTTATGCGCATGGATGCGGATATGTATATTGAGATACTCGACTCTAACGTGATAAGGCTCGTTTACTGACGAGGCGTGTTGAGTTTTTTGCAGAAAATACCGCGCAAGCATCTTTGGGGTGGCCTTGCGCGGTATTTTCTTTTCATGAATTACAGCACTTAAGCGCCTCTTTGCGCCTCGTAGGCAAAAAGCGCATCGCGAACCTTTTCCTTTACGTCATCCTCAACCTCGTACATAGGCAATCTCATCTCGCCACTGCATAGCCCGAGAAGTGACATAGCATATTTAAGCGGTGCAGGGTTGGTATCTAAGAAAAGTGAGTTGATGAGCGGCATAAGTATATTGAGAATCGCGGATGCCTTATCCTTCTCTCCGCGCAGATATGCCGAGGTCAGATCATGCATGTCATCGGGATATATGTTTGAAACGACCGATATCACGCCAAGGCCGCCGCTATCCATAACCGTAAATACGTCCTTGTCGTTTCCGGCGTATATTCCCAAGCCCTTGATCAGTGATAGCTCGCGCATCCTCTCTGTACTTGCTATACCGGCCTCCTTGATTGCTACGATGTTTTTGATTATTGCGAGCTCTTCTATTGTGCTGATGCTCAGATCAACGCCGGTTCTTGATGGAACGTTGTAAACTATTATTGGCAAAGCAGTCGAATTTGCTATGAATTCGTAGTGCTTTTGCACTCCGAGACGGGTTCCTTTGTTGTAATACGGAGTAACTATCATAACCCCGTCACAACCGATTCTTTCTGCCATTTGCGTATATCTGACAGTACTCTGTGTGCAATTTGTACCCGTTCCGAAGATGAGCTTACATCTTCCCCCCGTCATTTTCTTTGCCTCACGGAAAAGCTCACACCGCTCCTTCTCGAGAAGTGTTGATGCTTCTCCGGTCGTACCGCCTATAACGATAGCCTCAACGCCTGCGACTATCTGCCTTTCAATCAGCCATTCGAGAGCCGTATAATCTATTTTTCCGTCGCGTAGCGGTGTTATAAGTGCCGTCCCGACCCCACGGAATAACTCGGTTTTCATAATTAACTCTCCTTGTTTGTCTTTCCTCTTGAAAAATTATTAAAAATATTATATAATATAAAAATGATATCGCATCTTATCACCTTCATTGTATGCTTTTTGGAGCTTTTCTGTTAAGATGCTCAAATCTGAAAGAGGAAATTTGATGGAGAGTAAGCAGATCGAGATCACGAATGAAAGAGCTCATACGGATCTCACAACACATGATTTTTACTACGATCTTCCCGAGGAGCTGATAGCGCAAGCACCCAGCGCGGAGCGCGACGGATGCCGCCTTATGGTTCTTGACCGCGAGGCAGAGTCGATAGAGCATAAGATATTCCGCGATATAATTGATTATCTTCGTCCCGGCGATGTTCTTGTTGTAAACTCATCAAAGGTCATACCGGCAAGACTTCTCGGCACTACCGAGAAGACAGGCTCTCCGATCGAGCTTTTACTCCTTCGTATGGATGATAGCGGAGAATGGGAGACTCTTGTACGACCCGGTAAGCGCGCTAAGGTAGGCGCATCCTTCGACTTTGGCGGAATACTTAAAGCCATAGTTACCGATATAGTTGACGGTGGAAACCGTAAGGTCAGATTCGAGTACGATACCGACAAATTTAAAAATATATACGAGGTTTTGGATGCCGTAGGCAATATGCCTCTGCCGCCATATATCACAAAGAAGCTCGAGCGCAAGGAAGATTATCAGACCGTCTACGCTAAGACCGAGGGCTCTGCCGCCGCTCCTACCGCAGGTCTGCATTTTACGACCGAGCTCATCGAGCAGATAAAGGCTAAGGGCGTCGGATACGTTGAGGTCACTCTCCACGTAGGACTCGGCACCTTCAGACCCGTAAAGGTGGATAAAATAGAAGAGCACCTGATGCATAAAGAGCATTTCATCATAGATGAAGATGCCGCAAAAATGATAAACGACAGACGAAATAAAGGCGGTAGAATAATAGCCGTAGGCACCACCTCGTGCAGAGTCCTCGAAAGCGCCTCATCCGAAGACGGAACAGTCAACGCCATGGAGGGCGAGACCTCGATCTTCATCTACCCGGGCTATAAATTCAAGGCCGTAGATGCCCTCATCACAAACTTCCACCTCCCCGAAAGCACCCTCATAATGCTCGTAAGCGCCCTCAGCACCAAAGAGTTTATTATGAGGGCTTACGAGGAAGCGGTGGAGAAGAGGTATCGATTTTTCTCTTTTGGCGACGCGATGCTGATTGTATAAATTCCGCAATACTGCGTTGCTCCTGTGACTCCTCGTCTCGCAGTAGGTAACTACAGCTTCGACTGCGGTGCTCGGTGCGCCTTGTCTTGCGAAATTTCTACTAATCAGCATACTGCTGATGCATAAATTCTTGAAATACTGCGCTGCTCCTGTGACTCCTCGTCTCGCAGTAGGTAACTACAGCTTCGACTGCGGTGCTCGGCGCGCCTTGTCTTGCGAAATTTATACTAATCAGCATACTGCTGATTCATAAATTCTTGAAATACTGCGTTGCTCCTGTGACTCCTCGTCTCACAGTAGGTAACTACAGCTTCGACTGCGGTGCTCGGTGCGCCTTGTCTTGCGAAATTTCTACTA
>JAFVZL010000024.1 GCA_017508195.1 Clostridia bacterium
ACTCGACTTGTCTCGCTCCTTATTTTCTGTCGGGCGCATCGAAAAACAGTTATCAACTGTTTTTCTCGCTTACCTAGTCGCTCCACCACGGAAACGCCACCCAAACGGGTGGCTTTTTTGTTTCCGTGGTGGACCAACTAGTCCCTAAGAGTCTAGTTTCCGCGACCTTGCGGAGCGGAAATAGGTTCGCATTCCCACCGTAGAGCGCGTAGTGCTTGCACTTAAGCGGCAAGGTGAGGAATATTGAGAGCGAAGCGAGCAACGACCTAGTTGCACAAACGCCACCCAAACGGGTGGCTTTTTTGTTTTCGTGGTGGACCAACTAGTCCCTAAGAGCCTAGTTTCCGCGACCTTGCGGAGCGGAAATAGGTTCGCATTCCCACCGCAGAGCGCGTAGTGCTTGCACTTAAGCGGCAAGGTGAGGAATATTGACGCCTCGCGTCAAAATCCTAGTTGGCAGAGATTTACTCTTGCGGCTGCCTCTTTTTGGGCTTTCTGAGATGCAATTATAAAAAAACAATAAAAGATGTGATAAACACAAGATATAGTGACTATTATATTGACAAAATGAATCAGATAATATATAATTAAGCCGTGGAAACTCACCGTCAAACGCAAATTTCATTATTTGACGGCTTGATGGTAAAAAAGATGGTTGCCTCCGCAATATCTATCCCGCATGTGTGGGGTGAGAAGGGAGGATTCTGTGGTAGCCCCTCGTGCGGGAAATTCGTTTTCCGAGGAGGACCACAAAATGTTTTCTGCTATTTTGAACATATGTACTATTGTTAGTGCAGTAGTTGGTGTAGCCGCATTTGTGCTATACTTGTTTGATAGATAAAAAGAAAACTAGCCATCTGTTAGCGGCAGATGGCTAGTTTAGTGAACAAATCACTTAATTAATCGACTGTGGCAACCATCTTGGGGTTTCCACATTTTTATTTTATCATACATATCACAATTTTGTCAACACCATTTTGTATATTTTTACACTTGACAAAATAGAAAATTCATAAAAGTTCAGGCAGAACTTAAATAATAACCATTTTCGTTGTATAAAATGTACAATTTTCCAATCTTGGTTTTGTTAATATATCAAAAGGAGGATACCTATGTACGATTCTAAAGAAATCGAAAGGATAGTAAAGAAAAAGAAAACGGCTATAATCATAGAGATCTCCGTAATTCTTGCTCTGATGGTTGCCGCTATGATACTGTTAATCTTAAACGTTAACGGCACGGTTACGTTTATCTCTATTGTAGCAGAATTGGCTTTGCTGTTTGCTATCTATAAAATTTTCGACGTGCAATCGCCATCAACATGGTTTTCTAAAGAGATCCGCGGAGTAAATATCAAAGAAGATGAGTATATAAGCAGAAAAGCATACGGTCCGGGGCTCCGATGGCATCAGGAGGGATCTCGTCCCGGTCCGCAGCCCTTTGCTCCGAATACCGGTGCGAACAAAAGAAGCACACCTCCTAACGTTCGCGGCAGGGTATATCTCCGACTTGATGACGGAAACGTTGTCGCTATATCCTCGCTTTACAAATCACACACCGAGCTGTTTTCGGAAGGTGATATTTTGCTCAAATATGCCGGAACGCAATTTCCCATAGTGGTGAGCAGGGAAATGAGTAAACAGCCTTGCCCGATTTGCGGGGAGATAAATGATATGTCGTCCGATGCTTGTCATACGTGCGGTCTTGTTATAATGAAGCCCGACAAAGAAAAATGAATGGATGCCGAAGACGGTAAAAGCTCGGTTGCCGAAGACGCTTAGAGCCGCTCTCGGGTGAAGCGCAAACACCACTGCCAAAATGCTCTGACGGTATGAAAAATCAGAGCATCGCAACCAAAAATTAAAATAGCATAATTCAGAGCGAAGCTACCGTTTTGCACGGTATCTACGCTCTTTTTATTATAATCTATTTAAAATAAAATTTGGAAACCTTTCCAAAAGTACTTGCTTTTTTATTTTTGTTGGTATATAATGATAATGGAAACATTTCCAAACATATGATTGATTAGTGATTTTACATAATTTCAGTTAGGATAATTCGTTAGAAAAGAGGGTTCATCTATGGCGAAGCTGTTATTAAGGCACGTTTACAAAATCTATCCCGGTGTCGGTAAGCCCAAAAAGGGGGATACGGCAGAGGCGAAGAAGAGAAGCGGTGATTTTGTAGCGGTCAAGGATTTTAATATGGAGATCAACGACGGTGAGTTTATCGTCTTTGTCGGTCCCTCGGGATGCGGTAAGTCCACTACTCTCCGTATGATCGCGGGTCTTGAGGAGATCAGCGGCGGCGAGCTTTACATAGACGATCAGCTCGTCAACGACGTGGATGCAAAGGACAGAGATATCGCGATGGTTTTCCAGAGCTATGCGCTTTATCCCCATCTCACTGCGTACGGCAATATCGCATTCGGTCTGAGGATGCGTAAGATACCCGTGCCGAAGCTCGATAAAGAGGGTAATCAGATTGTCGATATCGACAAATCGAAGATCCGCGAGATCAGTGCGAAGCTTAAGAGACTCACGCGCCAGTACGATGCGCTCCTTAAGGATACCACCCGTGCCGAAGGAGATATAGCTTCGCTGAAGGTGAAGATAGACGAGATGAGCTCCCGCATTTCAGCAGCTGCCGAGGATCAGGCAGCGAAGCTTACGGAAAAGCTTGCCGAGCTCGAGGATCTGCTGGAGCATACCGAAAACGACGTAGTCTACTTTGCAGAGAAGAAGACGATGCTCGAGAAGCGCATAAAGGATGCCGAGGCAGAGCTTGAATATTATAAGACAACGCCCGTTGCTCTTGTGAAATATGTCCACATGAGCAAGGAGGAGATCGACGAGAAGGTGAAATGGGCGGCAGGAGTCCTCGGAATCGAGGAGCTGCTTAACTCGAGACCCGCCGAGATGTCGGGCGGTCAGAGGCAGCGTATAGCGCTCGGCCGTGCTATGGTGCGCGGACCTAAGGTCTTCCTTCTTGACGAGCCGCTGTCCAACCTCGATGCAAAGCTCAGGACCGCGATGAGAGCAGAGATAGTCAAGCTCCACAACCAGCTGAAAACGACCTTTATTTACGTTACTCACGACCAGATAGAGGCTATGACCATGGGTACCCGTATCGTGGTTATGAAGCTCGGTGTCATTCAGCAGATAGACACACCCACTAACCTCTTCGACTATCCCGAGAACAAGTTCGTCGCAGGCTTTATCGGCACTCCGCAGATGAACTTCTTCGAGGTGGATATTCAGCGCGACGGCGAGATGCTTAAGGTCACCTTCGAGGACGGTCAGACCGTCGGTCTCAAGCTCTCCGAGCTGCGTACCATTGATGAGAGCTACCTCGACGGCACGACTCACAGCGTGTATCTCGGTATAAGAGGCGAGAATATCAAGCTCGACGAGTCGGGCGTAAAGGCAACGCTCACCATCAAGGAGGTGCTCGGTAATACCACGCAGCTCTTCCTCAATCTCGGTAAGAAGGGCGAGGACTTCATCGTCAGCGTTTCCGAGAGAAACAGCCTCGTACCCGGTGATGCGGTCGGCATAAGCTTCAGCGAGAGAGCTATACATCTTTTCGACAAAGAGAACGAGCTCTCTATCATGTCAAGAGAATACGGAAACAAGTAAAAATGAAAAAATGGCTTGAATTTTTCTTCCTCGGCTTTTTCTCGCACGAGCGTGCGAAGGAAGGCACGAAGCGTGGATATACAAACGTTTTCTTAGGCTTCCTTCTGGCTCTCTTATTTATATTCACGGGCTTTATCGGCGGATACACGCTTTCCTTTGGTGTGCATTACGGAAATTCTCCCGAGTTTAAGGATGTCGCGTATACACTGCTTGCGAATGACGATGAAGCGAAGCGCATCTACGCCAGGATAGAGAACGGTGAGATGAAGCTCGGAAAGCACGGCGGTGACTATACCGTAGGGCTTATCGTAAACACCCTGGATAATGAAGCCGATAAGCAGATATATGCAAAGAACGGCTATAACGTTGTCGTTGACACGCGCCCTGCCGACACTCTTGCCGAGGTCGAGGTATATTGCATCTCAAACGACGGCAAGGAAACTACGATATCGTATGAGGAATATCTCAGCCTCAGCGAGGTCGCAAGGCTCAACTTCGACTATAAACTCAGATACACCGGCAAGGAGCTGGTGCTCGACGATAAAGCGGTCGCGGAATACAGAGCTTACGTCGAGGGGCTAGGCGGTGACGTCAGGGCAAAGAGCGATAAGGCGGCGCTTGACCTCAGCGCGGGGGAGATCACTCAGGATGAATATAACAGGGTGATCTATGAAGCCTACTTCACGAGCTATTACCCCGAGATAGGCGCATACGAGAGCACATCAAAGGTACCTCTATTAAGAAACTACTATTATCATGAATATATAAGTAAGAATATAAGTAACTATCTATTTATATTTGACGATTATATCACTGCATCCTTCAAGACGGCATCGGGCATCGACGTTTCCTTCTACGGCTTCTATTCGGAGCTCGGAGACGGTGCTGTTGTCAGAGAGGGAGCATCCTCTGCCGAGGCACGGGCTTCCGTAGACGGATTTATTACGGGCTCGTTCGGTGCGAACTGGTTTCTGAATGCTTACGCCTATTTGGTGAACACCGTTTCGATCGCACCCTTCATCGCGCTGATGATCCTTGTTGCAACGCTTCTCGGATATTCGGTAATGAAGCTTAAAGGGGTTGAAAGCATAGCCTCTCTCGGTGAGATGCTTAAGGTCGTGGGATCGTTCGTCTGGTTCTCGGGTGCGGTATCCGCACTTGGATCGGTTGCGATATCCTTCTTCGTTTCACGAGGTCTGATAAACGCACTTCCGCCCGTCTTATTCTTCGTAACGCTTCTTGCAAGATCAATTGTATTCACGGTTATAGAGAGCAGGCGTTACAGGGAGCAAGCCGAGCAAAAAACCGAAAGCACGGAGGTTTAAATGTTAATTTGTATTGGTGAAATACTTGCCGATATGATCGGCGAGGAGAAAAACGGAATTACTACATATGAAAGAAAGGCGGGCGGCGCGCCCTTTAACGTTGCCTGCGGCTTAAAGAAATTCGGAAGTGACGTTAAGTTCGTCGGCAGTGTCGGTGACGATCTCATAGGCAGCTACCTGATAAAGTACGCCCGGGATTTCGGGATGGATACATCTTATATTTCTAAAAATCCCGACCGCAACACGACGCTCGCATTCGTGGAGCTGAACGAGGACGGTGACAGATCCTTCTGCTTCTACCGTAAGAACACCGCGGATCTCTGCATGCCCGAGGTCAGCGACGAGCTTATTGCAGCCGCCGATATCGTGTGCATCGGCTCGCTCATGCTCTCCGATGAGGGGTGTGTCAGATACGCACTCGATATAATTGATCGCGCACATTCGGCAGGCAAGCTCGTTGCCTTCGACGTAAATTACCGCACCGATATTTACAGAGATACCGAAAGCGCGGTAAAAACCTACAAGAGGATATTATCCGTCGCGGATATCGTCAAGTTCTCCGAGGACGAGGTAGAGACCTTCACGAAGGAGTACGTAGAGAGCCTTCGGGATAAGCTGGTTCTTATAACCCTCGGTAAAGAGGGCAGCGAATGGCACTACAAGGGTAAGACGGGAAGGATGCCTACGATTAGCGTAAAGGTTGTGGATACGACCGGCGCGGGTGACGCATTCTTCGCAGGAACGTTAAGTATTATTGACAAAAACATGGATAACCCCTTCTGCGAGAGGGTTCTTAACGATGCTATAAGATTCGGAAACGTTGCGGGCGCGCTCAACACCACGGGCCGCGGAGCGATAGATAATCTTCCGGATCCCGAGACTATAAACAGATATCTCAGTGAGTAAGATAGGGAGAGATCATGAAAGTAAGTTACAGAATTTTATGTTTGATATTGGCTGTTGCCACCTGCTTCTCGCTTGCGGCGTGCAGCCATACCGTGCCCGAGGCGCAGATCCCCGGACAGTCCGAGTCGGGCAACCCCGAAATAAATACCGAAGGCGGTAAGGAGATCGGTAACGGCGATATACACTTTGAGTCGGTAAACGATTACGATAAAACCGTAAATGACGTCAATATGGAAAGCAGCTCCGACAGCTTCGAGCTTCTCGATGTATCCTACGGTGAGAGCGACAAATTCGTCTATACCGCGACCGTTTCGTTTGAGAACGGTGTGGCTGCGGGTCTTGCCTTCGGCTCGGAGGATGGCTCCCACTACTGGGTATTCAACGTCGACAGACAGGCTAACCGTGTGAAGCTTATTTACTTCACGGAAAAGGACGGTGAGACTAAGGCGGTCGAGCTTCTTACCGATTACTTTATAGGTAACGATAAGATGACCGACAGCGAAAGACGCCTTGTAGGCTCTAAGGTCGCTACGATCGACAAGGTTCAGCTCAAGGTGATCATCACACCTGGGGAGAATGAGGTAAACGCTGAGTTCTACGCCGACAATATCCGCAGGTTCGGAATTGACAACACGATAGATCTCAACACGCTCGAGAAGCTTCCCGAGGGAGTATCCTACGGCGGCGGTAATATCGGCTTCAATTGCTTCGCATCGAAGATAAGGTTTGCCGATATCTACTTCGGTAAGAGTGATTATTCCTATTATACCGAGCTCTACCGCAACCAGTATCACTTCTCGCAGTACGCACACTGGAATAACGACCCCAACGGTCTTATTTACTACGGCGGCTACTATCATATCTACTATCAGCATCATCCCTACAACAACTATTGGGGTGAGATGTATTGGGGACATGCAAGAAGTAAGGACCTTGCTCACTGGGAGCTTCTACCCATCTGTCTGTTCCCCGACGAGGATTGGGGCACGGGCACAGGTTATATGTGGTCCGGCTCGGCATATGAGTACAGACTCGGTGACAGTGACGACGTAGACGTTCTCAACTGGTTCCCGAACGGAGGCGGTAACGGCATTATCGCATTCTACACCCGTGACGGCGGTATGCAGGATCAGATGATCATGTCGAGTGACGACGGCGGTATGACCTGGACAAAGCGCAGGATGATCCCCCAGACCGTTGCTACCGCAGCTGACGGCATCTATCACAAGGTCGCATGCCGTGACCCGAAGGTATTCCCACTGAGTGTTGAAGACGGCAAGACCACCGCTTGGGGCATGGTCGTTACGGGTCAGCAGGAAAATAAGGTCTGGTTCATGAAATCGGATAACCTTCTTAACTGGTCCTATGCAGGACAGTTCTCCTCAAATGCACCCGAGTGTCCCGATCTCGTTACACTGACTGCCGATGACGGTGAGGTGTATAACGTTCTTTCGCTCACTGCGAGAGATTACATAGTAGGTAAGATCGTTTACGACGGTAACACCGTCACCTTCACCGACAAGGACGGAGGTCCTATCGACGCGAGTGACTTCCGCAAGATGGACTTCGGACCCGACTCCTACGCAACTCAGACCTTCAGCATAAGAGACAGCGCGAGCGATTACTTCGGTAAGACGGTATCCATCAGCTGGTACGCAGGCGTTCCCGCAGACACGGACAGCGGCATTTATGCAAACGCGAGAAAGGTCTGGAACGGCAGCGGTATGACCATCCCCGTTGTCTGGGGTCTTGCAAGCGAGGGTGACGATTATATCCTTACTCAGACACCCATCGTCAAGGACGGAGATGCTTTCGAGAAGGTAAACGTCGTCAGCGCCTGGGGTGAAAAGATCGACGGCTCGAGCGAAAACCTTCTTAAGAACGTAAACACGCACATATTCGAGATGCTTCTCGATATAGATAACCCGAATAACGAGGCAATATCCATAAAGATAAACGTCGGTGAGGGTGAATACACAGAGATCGGCTGGAACGAGACAGACGGCTATTACGTAGACCGCAGAAATACCTCGTCGGCAGGTCTTAACATCAGAGATTACAGATTCAAATACACGTCGGGGCCGAGAAGCTTCGATAAGCAGAGCTTCTACATCCTCTCGGATAACGGCGGAGTCGAGGTGTTCTGCGACGACTTCAAGATTCCGTTCTACGTCCTCACGCTTGCATCCCCCTATTCGGTAAAGGCTGAGTTTTCGGTAGGCGGCGAGGTTACGGTTGAAAACCTCGTAATAAACGAGATAGGATCGGTCTGGAGAGACGGTGAGACGGTCGACGGTGAGACGGTACTTTATGTAAGCGATACGTCGGTTGAGCTCGATACGAGCCTCACCAAGGAAAAAGAGGTGACCGCATACTCGACCTCGGGCGCAGAGATCGATTTCGAGATCGAGAGCGGCAGCAACATTATCGCGCTCGAAAAGACCTCGGGCGGAGTTAAGGTAAAGGCTCTCGGCGTCGGTAAGGCAACTATCGTTGCCACCTGCGGCAATCAGAGAAAGGCTATTGATGTTACCGTATATAACGGTGAGGCGGACACCGACATCCCCTTCGGCTCTGACGGAATAGTTTCAGGCAACTGGATCGCGAAGGGCTCGGAGATAATCGGCACAAGCCCTGCGGGTGACGGATATATACTCTCCACTCTCGAGGCATCCGATTTCAACTCCTCCGTATCCTTCTCGCTTGATGCGGTTGCGGCAGCGTTCATTTTCAGAGCAAAGGCTGATATGAGCGACTATATCATCTTCAACTACGATAACAACGAAAAGGTAGTCAAAATGTGGTCTGCTCGCGGTGAGATCGGAAGAGCAGATGCGCGTGATATCGACACGGCAAACGTGGTGCTCAGAGTCGAGGCTGTCGGCAGCTCGGTAAAGGCGTATATCAACGGCAGACTTGCTATTGATACCGTTCTCGCGGAGAGTGAGCCCAAGGAAGGTCTGTTCGGTCTGAACGTATATTCGGGCAAGGCAACCTTCAAGTCGGTGGTAAACTTCAACGAGGATTACACCTACGGCGGTACGGGCAGCCTTACCGTTTCGGGTGACTCTAAGCAGGTAATAACCTCGCTTTATAACAAGACGCTGAAGAACACCAAGGTCGACGGTGCATTCTACGTAAGCGACGGCAGAAATCTCGTTATTTCTCCCGAGTACTTCGAGCTTTTACCCGTAGGAGTTTACACCTTCAAGGCGTACGGTGCGGCCAGCGCGTACGAGTTCAACGTAAACGTTACGGCGGTCAGCGAAACCAAGCTTAAGGATATCGCTATTGATAAGGGCTGTAACGCAGTCATCTATCTCGGAAACGTAAAGGCTGAGTCTGTAAAGCTTAACGGCACGGTGCTCACCGAGGAGCAGTACAAGATAGAGAATTATACCCTGACTATTGATAAGGACCTTTTGACAAAAGATATCAACGAGGTAATAATAGACGGCAAGACCGTTACAGTTACGTTGGTATAAGACCCATAAAAATCCTGTAAATGTAAACCGTTAGTTAGCAAAAAGTCAGAGATTTTGATTTGGGAGGTGAAAAATTGGAAACAACGATAAAAGACGTAGCGAAATACGCGGGAGTCGGAGTAGGCACCGTATCGAGAGTTATAAACAATGAAAAATCGGTAGGTGCCAAGACCCGTGAAAAGGTTCTCGAGGCTATGAAGGCACTCAACTATTCAAGGAACAATATGGCGTTCCGCTTAAGGAAAAACGAAACGCGCATAATTGCTCTGCTCGTGCCCGTCATAAATCACCCCTTCTTCGCAAAGCTTGCGTATTACATAGAGGACGAGGCGAGCAAATTCGGCTATTCCGTCCTTCTCGTATCGTCGCAGCAAAAGGTCGATAAGGAGAACGAGATCATAACGAGGATCAACCAAAGAGAGGTTGATGGAGCAGTTTTCGTTACTCACTATATGCATGAAGAGGACGATCTTTTGGGATGTCCCATCGTATCTATCGACAGGAGCTTCGGTGAGAATATCCCCTACGTTACGAGCGACAACTATGACGCTACGAAAAATGCAATAAAATATATGATAGATCACGGGGCCGAGAGGGTGGGCTTCATCGGCTCGAAGCCTCTCGTTCCCTCGGAGGTCTCCGAAAGAGAGCGCGCGTACATTGACGTTATGGAAGAATACAGCATGACGCCGAGGCTCGTGAATGAGGTCATACAGCACGGAGAGGAGACGATTGTCGTTTCGGACTTCATCGAAAAATATCCCGACGTTGACGGAGTTTTCGTTTCGGGATATACGCTCTCTCAGGTCTTTTACGAGGCGGCAACCTCGCTCGGCAAAAAAATACCCGACGAAATGCAGATCGTATCATACGACGGCATCTTCAAGCAGTGGGGCATAAGCAATATTACGAGCGTCGAGCAGCCCATTGAGGAGATGGCAAGACAGGTCGTAAGACTTCTTATTAAAAAGATACGCAATGAAGAAACCTGTCAAAGAACGGTTCTCAAGACCAAGTTCGTGCTGGGTACTACCACAAGATAATGATTAATTAACATAAAAGCTTAAGGCTGAAAAGGAGAAAATCATGAAAAAGGCTTTAATTTCAATCGTTTCGTTTTTACTCATGCTCACGATGCTGTTCGGTATGATCGCGTGCGGTCCGACAGAAACCGAGGGTGAGGCGGGAGCGACCGACACCGAGGGTAACATCATCGTAAAGATCATGTTCCACGTTGATAAGTCCTCGACCGAGGGTCAGGCGTACCAGAAGAGAGTAAACGCCTTCAACGCGGCATACAAGGACCAGAAGATCAAGGCTCAGGCGATCTTCAAGGCGCGCAGCGCAGGCGCATCGGGCTATGAGACCGAGCTCCAGAACAATCAGACCGAAGGCACTCTTGCCGACATCATTACCTTTGATGCACCTAACACGGCTGCATACGCGACCTCGGGTCTGCTCTACGATATCAGCTCGCTGATCTCCGCTGACGAGCAGTCGAAGTTCTATTCTCTCAACAAGTATAACGGAAAGCTTTACGGTATTCCGATCCAGGAATCGAGC
Source organism: Clostridia bacterium (assembly GCA_017508195.1). Lineage (GTDB taxonomy): Bacteria > Bacillota > Clostridia > Oscillospirales > CAG-272 > UBA1740. The sequence continues at coordinate 10,918 of JAFVZL010000024.1, forward strand.
GCAGGATTCTTCTATAATAAGAAGATCTTCCGCGATGCGGGCATTAACGTCGACGGCATCACCGCTGAGAATCCTTGGACTCTCGAAGACTTCAAGGACGTTTGCGCGAAGCTCAAGGCACACGGTGTCACCGCCGTTGATATGAGAATCGATGCGACCAAGGATGAGACAGCACCTTATCTTCTTTATCCCTTCATTTACGCAAACGGCGGCAGCTTCGTCTCCGAGGACGGCTATACCGCAAACGGATATTACAACTCCGCCAACACGGCGAAGGGCTTCCAGTTCATCAAGGATCTGATCTCGGCAGGATATACCTCCTACGCGATCGGCTCTACCGATTTCTTCACAGGAAAGGTCGGTATGTATCTTTCCTCGGGTTGGACAATTCCCGATCTTGACAACAAGTACAGAGAATACTTCAGCTCGCGCGACGATTGGGGTCTGTTACCCTATCCCAAGGGCACCGAGGCTGCAAGCGCAACGGGCAGCTGGTCCTACGCTATCACCAACAACCATCACACCGACAAGACCGCGAGCCTTGAACTACTCAAGTGGATGACCTCCGCAGAGAGCTCTAGAGCTATCACCGACGCAACCGGTATGATCCCCGCGCGTAAGGATGCAGTCAAGGATTATGCACCCGGCTCTCCCGAGTACACTCTTATGAAGCAGCTCGAGCTTAGCGGTACGGAGCGTCCCGTGACCGTTGCATATCCCACCTTCTCCACTACCTTCAACCAGATAATCTTCGGACTCGATAACGGAAACGTCACCGATCTTCTCAACTCGGCGACAAAGACCCTTCAGGACGCAATAGACAAAATAAAAGAGCGCGGATAATCCATATCCGTAAGGATGAAATATGACTGTTACATCTATTGTTATATTTTTGTTGTTCCTCTTTGCCTTCGGCGGATTCGTAATATACGATCTTCTCACCGCAAAGCGGCATAAGGAGGTATACCGTGTTAAATCCACGGTGACGGCGTATCTTATGCTGCTGCCGTCTGTGGCGCTTGCCTTTCTGTTTATATTACTTCCTATATTATATTCGCTCGGCTACGCCTTTACCGATTACTACCTTCTTCAGCCCGACAAGATAGGCTTCGTATTCCTTGATAATTTTGCCGAGATCTTCGAGGAGATCTCGACGAAGGGAATGCTATACAATGCAATAATCAACACGCTGACATTCGTGGTCGGAGTTGTGCCGCTTCAGATAGGTCTGGCTCTGCTCCTCGCGCTTTTCGTAAACCGTCCGGGCATCGGAAGCAAGATATTCAAGGTCTGCTTCTTCGCACCCGTTGTAATTTCTCTTTCGGTTACGGCGTTTCTTTGGGAGCAGATACTCGCACCCGGTCCCGGCGGACTTCTGAACTCGATGCTTTCGGTGTTCGGAGTGGCTCCTCACGACTGGCTGCGTGATCCCGCGACGGCGATGCCCTGTATCATAGTGCTCAGTGCATGGCAGGGCTGCGGATATCAGATGCTGATATTCCTCTCGGGTCTTTCAAACATCAGAAAGGACCTTTACGAGGCGGCGTCGCTCGACGGTGCAAATGCATGGCATAAGTTCTGGAACGTGACATGGGTAGGACTTCGCTCCACCTTCGTCTATATACTTATCACCGTGTTTATCGGTGCTTGCAGAATTATGACTCAGCCGATGCTTATGACGGGCTATATGGAGCATACCGTCACGCTGTCCTACTATATGTATAACAGCGGTTATACCGAGCGGCTTGTCGGTGAATCCTCTGCGGTTGCGCTCTTGATGACGATATTTATCGGCGGCATAACGCTTATGCAACGCAGACTGTTCAGGGAGAAGTGATATGGATACACGAACAAAGGAACTACAGAACTTCAGGCCGAACAAGACGCCTGCCAAAAAAACCGTTAAGGAAATTATATATCACGTTGTCGGTATCGTGATCTCGGTTATATTTGTTCTTCCGATCGTTTATATGATAGCGACCTCGACAAAGAGCGAGAGCGCCTATGCCGCGAGTGTGGGAACACTGAATATGTTTTTACCCGACTTCGCGAACCTTGGAGTAGCGTTTGAAAACTACGGAAACGTTTTGCTTAACTACGATATCTGGAAATACGCGCTTAACAGCTGTATATACGCTCTTATAGTTATAGTGCTTAACATTCTGGTGAACGGCCTTGCGGGCTACGTTATGGCGAAGCTCACCTTCCCCGGAAAGAAGCTGTTATCGTTTATGATAATATTCCTGATAGTCGTACCCGTTGAGACCTCTATCATACCTCTTTATTCGATAGTCAAGATCATGCTCGGATTAAAGCAGCAGATGTCTGTGCTCGGCGTGATCCTGCCTGCGACGATAAGCATATTCAACATTTTCCTGTTTATGCAATTCTTCGAGAACATACCGAAGGAATACGAGGAGGCGGCAAGGATCGACGGAGCGAGCACGCTCGACGTGTTCTTCAAGGTCATAATGCCTCTGTCGAAGCCGATAATAGCAACCGTTGCGGTATTCTGCTTTATCGGTGTGTGGAACGATTATCTCTGGCCGTCCATGATACTTCCGTCGGCAGATGACGGCTCGTGGCCGCTCCTACCGATACAGACAGCGCTTATCACCATCAAGAGTATCGAAAGCATTACTACGGGTGAGATAATGGCTTCGCTCGTGATCACGAGTATTCCTATCTTCGTGATATACGTTGCGGCACAAAAATACATTGTACAAGGCTTTGGCACGTCCGGGCTTAAAATGTGAGGATAATATGAATTTTAAGAAACTTCTGGCATTAATAATGCTTTCTGCAATGCTGATCGTCGGCATGGCGGGATGCGGTGAGACTCCCGATCCGGGACCCGGCACGGACCCCGAGGATGGTAAGAGCAGCCTCGTTCTGAATTATTCGCTCGATGAGTCGAGCGGAAGTCTTACGAAGGAATCGGTCAGCGGTACGGATTATCTTATCAATTACGTCTTTAACGCTCAGAACAGAGACGATCTTTTCAAGGAGCCGAATGACCCTCTGAGAAGACCCGGAGTAAAGGGTAACGCCCTTTATATGGACGGATTCTCCAACAATATTGTAAACAAGGACTTCGTCGCTCCCTCGTCGGCTATCACGATGTCTGCGTGGGTAGCACCGAGAGTATTTGAGAACATCGTTTATTACGACGGTGCATCGGATGCCGCGGGACACACCCGTCTTACCTCTATTATTAATAAGGGTGATATCGAGATGTGCGAGGGCTTCCTTCTCGGATACGGCCGTCTCGGTTTGTGGGGTATACAGATGGCACTCCACAACGAGGAGACGGGCGAGGACTTCGTGATCGGCTTCTACGATCCGATAAACGCGCTTCCTCTTTACGAGTGGTCTCACGTTGCGGTCACCTTTGACGGTGCTACCGGTTATATCGGTCTGTTCTATAACGGAGAGAAGTCCTACGAGGCACTTATCCCCGAGCTCGTTTCGACGAGCATCATCTCCACAGAGGAGCCCCTTCGCGTGGGCTGCTACGTAAGCCCTCAGATAGAGTTCGGTATCAGAAGACAGATGGTATCGGGTCTTCTTGACGAGGTTTCGATCTACTCCTCGGCACTTACTCCGAAGGATATCGGTGAGATCTACAACGACACAGACAGAGATGAGGCTCACCCCTATCTCGATTGGAAGGACATCGCTCTCGACCCCACGGTCTACGAGGGTGACCGCTACCGTCCTCAGTATCACGCAATTCCCCCCGCGGTATGGATGAACGAGCCTCACTCGCCCTTCTACTACAAGGGAATGTATCACGTATTCTATCAGCATAACCCCGCAGGACCCTATTGGTCTCAGATACGCTGGGCTCACATAGTCAGCGAGGATATGGTCCATTGGAAGTACGTCAAGGATGCCGTAGTTCCGACCAAGGGCATCTGTCCCGAGGGTATCTGGACGGGCGGCGCTTGCATAGGACCTGACGGCACGCCGTGGCTCGCTATCACGGCAGGCACCAACACGACGACCTGGACGGGTCAGAACGTTGCCTTCGCACACGCAAAGGATCCCGACGATCCCTATCTCGTTGAATGGGTGGTCGAGGATAAGCTCGTTATCACTCAGCCGAGCGATGACACTCAGGGCGAGAGGGAGCAGTTCCGCGATCCCTTCGTCTGGTACGATGGCGGTACATATTATATGATGGTCTCCACCTCTATTCCCGGTGCGGGCGGCTCGGCGGTTATCTATACCTCGCCGAATATGAGAGAGTGGGAGCATCGCGGATATCTTTATCAGTGTGATTACGGCAGATATCCCGAGCAGGGTGCGCACTGGGAGTGCGTTGTAATGCTTCCCATCAGCACCAAGGACGGCTCGCAAACCAAGTACATTCTCTTCGACTGTCCTCAGTACACGGTAGACGGCTACACCGTTGAGTGCTACTACTGGATAGGAACCTTTGATAAGGAAAGCTGCAGATTTATTGCAGACGACGATAAGCCGAGGCTCTTTGACCTTGGCAGAGGCGTATATACCGGTCAGAACGGCTTCTGCTACCTCACCGATGAGGATAGAGCGGCAGGTAAGACCGATTACGAGGACGGAAGGACCATCCTCTACGCCATAGCTCAGGGTAAGGATGCGGGTACTGCACAGAACTACACCGCAGGCTGGGCGCACAACTTCGCAATTCCGCTCGAGCTCTGGCTCACCGATGACGGTAAGGACGTTATCCGCGAGCCCATAAAGGAGATCGAGTGCTTAAGAAAAGAAACGCTTTATTACTACGACGGTGCGGGTAAGACCGCAGACGAGATCAACAAGGACATAGCAGATATCCGCGGCGATATGCTTGAGATCAGAGCAAAGATAGAGCTCGATCCCACGAGCCCCGAGTATTCTGCGGGTCTGTTCTTCAGATACAATCCCAACGTCGTTGACGGCAGGACTGAGAGAAGTGAGCTCAGATTCTTCGAGGGCGGCGTCCTGTTAGAAAGAATTCAGTCCTCTATGCTCGATTACGTTAACCGTCAGCCGAGCCACACGTGGGGTAACGTGAAGAGGGAGTATGAAATAACCATACTGCTTGACCGCTCTATGGTGGAGGTATACATCGACGGAGCTATCAGCTTCACGATGAGAATATATCCGAAGTACGGTGATTCTGATTATCTGAAGGTCTACGACAACAATGCAAATATCAAGTTTACCGAGCTCGCGATCTATCGCATGGGCAGTGCTTACAGTGACGAGGTTACACCTCCTTACTACGGCAACATGGGCAACTTAGGTGAATAAGGAGGGAGTATGCGTAAAGTATTAATTACATTTTTAAGCATTTTATGCTTGTTACTGCTATCCTTCGGTCTCTCGGCTTGTACCGAGACGCCACCCGAGACACCGCCCGCCGTGGACGACGGTCAGATAATTAACGGCGGATTTGAGTCTGCCGATCTCTCGGGATGGACCATAGAGTACGGAGATGCCTTCGACGACGATTGCATATCCTCAAAGGAGAGCTTCACCTTCGCTGACGATGCGAATAACAACGTTATTTCGATCAACCATACCGGCAATTGGTATCTCACGGGTAAGGGTTATCACGGTAAGTATTCGGGCGCGAGAACGGGCGCTATCCGTTCTGTGGCGTTCACCGTACCCGACGACGGTTCGGTAAGCCTTAAGCTTGCGGGCGGTGCTCTGACCGTAGGAAAGGGCACGGGAGCACCCGAGAAGGCAAGGGAAAGACTTTGCTTCGTCGGCTTCTATCTTAAGGAGAACGATAAGCTTATCGCTATGCAGACCAACGAGTACTTCCACGAGCATACCGAAAGCTACATTATCCCCGAAAGATACGCATCGGGCGTATATAACACCGATAACTTCTATGAATATTACCTCGATCTCTCCGAATATGTCGGAAAAGAGGTATACATCAGAGTAGTTGATAACGATGAGAGCTACTACTACGGATATATCGCGGTAGACGATATCAGAATAGGTAGCGATGCCGAGCCTCAGGTCGAGGGTGAGTTCTTCACCAAGGTCACCGACTACGTCGATGATATCGATGCTCCTTCCGTAAACGAGATCAAGAACGGCAGCTTTGAGACCGGCTCGCTTGCGGGCTGGACGGTCGTTGAGGGTGACGCCTTCTCGAACGAGGGAGTAAACACCGAGAGCGTTTGGTGGAACGAGAATATCACCTACTCGCGCGACGGTGACTATCATTACGGAAAATATATGCCCTCGGCAACGGGCGTCATGCGCTCCTCGGAGTTTGTCCTCGGCGGCTCGGGCTACGTCAGCTACAAGCTCGGCGGCTGCTCCGATAACAACGCTACCTATATAAGATTTATGGTAAAGCGCGGTGAGGAGGCAGTCGAGGTTGCGAGATACTCCAACTTCAAGTATTGGAATTTCCAGTTCCCCTACGTACAGAATGGTATGCGCCTTCTGAATCTTGTTCAGTATTACGCGGATCTTTCCGCATACATCGGTGAGACGATGTACATCGAGGTTATCGATAACAACACCTCACCCGACGAGCTCGGCTGTATCGTGCTCGATAGCGTCAAGACCTATTGGAAGGAAAAGCCCCTCTGGATAGACAGCGAGTCCTTCCTCGCAAGATACGAATCCGACGTTATAATCAAGAGCGAGTATCAGGTAGAGAACGGCGGATTTGAGACGGGTGACCTTACCGGCTGGACCCTCGAGGGCGGTAATATAGGTAAGGTAACGAACGCATACGGCTGGTGGAGAGAGAACTTCCCCTACAACAAGAAGGGCACCTACCTCTTCTCGGGTATCGTAGACGAGGGCGCGGGTATCCTCGAGTCGAATAAGGGAACTCTTACGAGCTCCGCGTTTATCGTCGGCGGCTCGGGCTATATCACCTATATGCTCGGCGGCGGCGGTAATCCCCTTGAATGTTATATTTCCATTATTGATGCCGAGAGCGAGGAGGAGCTTCTCCGCTTCTCGAACAGACTCTTCTCTGATAGAGGCACAGGCATAATCAACAACGGAAGCAACCTCGCGAACATGGTGATGTACAAGGCTGACCTTTCCGAGTACATGGGCAGAAGCTTAAAGATCCGCTTAGTAGATAACTCCGAGAGCAATTGGGGACTGTTTACCGCAGACAGCTTCGTCACCTATTATAAGGATGCTGCCGGTGTACCCGAGAAGGCAAACCTCGCTATCGATATGCCTCGCGGCATACTCGGTGAGGATAACGTGTACCAGGTCCTCAACGGTGACTTTGAGTCGGGCGATCTCACGGGTTGGACACTCAGCTCTGTGGGTGATGACGGTGAGATAGGCTACGTATCCTTGCAGGACGTATTCTGGAGAGCGAGCGAAAAGCTCTACGGCAAGGACGGTAAATTCCTCTTCAGCGGTATTGAGGACGTCAACGGTAATATGGAAGCGGCTCACGGCACTCTCACAAGCTCCGAGTTCACCGTTGGCGGCTCGGGCTATATCACCTTCAAGCTCGGCGGCGGCTATAACGACGAGTGCTATATTGAGATAGTCGATGCCGCAACCGACGTGGCAATAGCAAAATATCACAACGATAACGCGGACAGCTACGAGGGAAGAATGTTCCTCTTCAAGGCTGATCTATCCGAGTTTATGGGAAAAAATGTTTACATAAGAGTAGTGGATAACGCTTCTGAGGCTTGGGGATGCCTTGCCGTTGACAGCTTCATCACCTACTATGAGTCGGCCGACGATCTTCCCGAGGCTGCTCTTATCGAGAGCAAAATATAATCGATCAATCAAAGCATAAATACAAAATTTCTTAAGAAAGGAGAAGACATGATAAACCTTAAAAATACCCCATATGCTTCACCGGAGCTCGAGGTTATCAGGCTGGAGCGAGCGGATATACTGACTGCGTCCGGCGGCGGGTCTGACGGATACGTGTCGGATGACAACGTAGACGACGAATGGTAATTATCTGAAACAAAAAACATTTTGAAAGGGAAAGATATGAAAAAGACAAATTTTGCAAGAATATCAGTTCTTGTGCTTTCTATCGCAATTCTCCTTGTGTGTGCTATGGCAGTCACCGCGATGGCGGCAGATGTATCGACCGCTGAGTTCGGAAGCATCTCCGTTGCATACGGCGACAAGGTTGCTATCCGCGTTGCGGTAGATGCGACCAAGGAAGAAATTGAGAACGGCGACATCACCGTATCCTACACACTTAACGGCGAAACCAAGAACGCTACCTATAAGGAAACCGATGAGAACGGTACCGTATGGGTAATGACCGAGGGCATCGCGGCATACGATCTTGCCGAGGTTGTCAGCTTTGATTCCTACATAGGCGAAACTCAGGTAGAGTCCGGCCGCACGTACAGCGTGGCGCAGTTCCTTTACAGAATGCTCTACACCGGAAAAGAGATATCCGATGAGTACAGAAATCTCTACGAGGCTCTTCTTGCATACGGTGAGGCTGCACAGATCGCTCTTGATAAGAACGCTGATGCGCTTGTAACCGATTCCACCATTGTATTCACCAAGAACGCTGAGGTTAAACTCGGCACAGGCAGCTACGTTTTCGCTCCCGCAGCTGATGCTGAGATCGTTCCCGTATGGAACGGTAACATTCCTTTAGGCTCTGAGCTCTGCGGATGGAACATCATTGATAACGGTGTCGAGAAGGCTGTTGAGCTCGGCTTCACCGCTTCGGGTGTAGTTGAGGTCGTAAGCCCCGTATACGCTGAGCTTGATCCCACCCCCTTCATCCTTGCTAACGGCGGCTTCGAGTACGGTCTTGAGGGCTGGACTCTCGTCGGCAATATCGGTAACGTAAGTGCTGACGCAAGCTATTGGACTAACGAGAATGACGGTAACGGCTATGCATTCGGTAAGGACGGAGAGTATATGTTCTCCGCTTATGCTCCCGGTGCTTCCGAGGGTGCGGTAGGTACTCTCACAAGTTCAAGCTTCACCGTTGGCGGCTCGGGCTTCGTAACCTTTAAGCTCGGTGCTATGAAGGACGGCAACTACGTTTACGTAGACGTTGTTGACGCAGAAACTAAGGAAATACTCGCTCGCTACTACAACGGTCTTTGGGCAGATACCACCGACGGAATGAAGAGCGGATGCACTCTCGTTGCTTACAAGGCTGACCTCTCCGCCTTCCTCGGCAGAAACGTATTCTTCCGCATCAGCGATAACGCAGACAGCGGCTACGGCCTCTTCTTCGCTGACAGCTTCAACACCTACTATGTAACCGAGCCCGAGGGCTTCAATGATGCAACCCCTGTAAATTACGAGGTTTCGGGTACTATCTACGATCTGTTTAACGGCGGCTTCGAGTACGGTGACGTACAGGGCTGGTGGAACAACGGTGAGCCCGGTAAGGTAACGGGTGCAGACGCGTTCTTCAGCGGAGTCGCGTACGGCAAGGACGGCAACTTCCTTTACAGCGGAGTTGAGGATCACGGCGCAGGTAACGGCAGAGAGGGTAACACCGGTGTGCTTACGAGCTCTGTATTCGAGCTTGGCGGAAACGGCTATATCACCTATATGCTCGGCGGCGGTAACGCACTTTGCTACGTTCAGGTCATCGACGCTGCAACGGGTGAGATCCTTGCAAGATACCGTCAGCAGGCGAGAAACGATGCGGTTCTCGTAACCTACGTTGCAGATCTTACCGAGTATATCGGAAGAACTCTCAGAATTCAGGTCGTTGATAAGGCGACGAGCGATTGGGGCTGCGTATCCTTCGATAACGTAGTGACCTATTACGACACTATCCCCGAGGGCCTTAGCGCTATCGACGTAAAGGGCGAGCTCGTTAACGGCAGCTTCGAGGACGGAAATCTTAACGGCTGGACAATGAACATCACCGAGGCAGGCGCTCACAACACCGTTGGTTGGGTAGCTGATACCGAGATCGATGCAGAGTGGTACGCTAAGAACGATGATACTAAGGATGGAAACTTCCTCTTCACCTTCGCAAGACCTGGTGACGTCAACTGTGAGAACACCAAGGGAACTCTTTCGAGCTCGACCTTCGTTCTTAATCAGAACTCCTACGTTGCCTTCAAGTTCGGCGGCGCGGGCGGATCGGTCAACCATGACGTGCACGTTCAGCTTTGCCTCGCTGACGGAACGGTTATCGCAACCTTCTATAACGATGCTGAGGGTAAGGTCAACACCAGAATGAACGCTTACTTCTACCAGTATACGGCAGAGGCTGCAGAGTGCTTCTTCAGAGTAGTGGATAACTCCACTGGTGACTACGGATGCTTCGTAGTTGACGATTTCAGAGTAAATCTCGAAGAGGCTCCCGAGGGCTTCATCCCCGCTATTCAGTAATACTGAATATGCTCTCACCCGACAAGGGGAGAGGGTAAGATAAACAGCTACGGTGGGTGCTGCGGTTAACCGAGCGCCCACGGGATAAGGCTTATCCCCCGCCGTGGGGTGGGGGAGAAGCAAATAACTCTATATAGACGCGCTTAAATGTAAGCGCAAAAAGATCCAGCAGCTCTAATAAATAATTAGGGAAGAAACAATAATGAAAAGATCATTTATAACAAAAGCTTTAATTGCAGCACTGATCGTTCTTACGGTCGTGCTTTCGGCTGTCAGCTGCGGTAATAATCCCGCAGACTCTTCGGCAAACAAGGAAGCTCTTATGGCAGAGATCGCTCTCGAGATAACCGAGCAGGGCGATTACACAGCCGCTTCTTATAACGCCTATGTGGCAAAGCTCGGCGAGGCAAAGGACATCGCTGACGATGCGGCGGCTACCCAGGATGCCGTTGACAAGGCTCTGGCGGCACTCTCTGAGGCAAGACTCGCTCTCGCGGTAAGAACCGTCGAGACAGTGGAGGGCGGAAAAAAGGAGATCACGATCATTCCCGATACCCCGCGCGAGATCGTTATTGCCGATTACATCAATACAAACGGCTTAAGCAAGATCACCTATACGATAAAGGCAAGTAACGCGGTCGTATCCGTGGGTGAGGTTGCAAACGGCAAATTTGCTATTACGGCAGGTTCCGTAAATAAGCCTACCGATCTTACTTTATCCATCGCGGCACTCTATGACGGTGTGGAAAAGGCAAAGGTCGAGCTTACTGTTCATATCTCCGATGACGTAGCACCCACTCTTAAGGGTGAGGAGATCGTTAAGGAGTATGACTTACTTACTTATGAAAACAAGGATGAGGTCACTATTGACTTCGCGGAAAACGTAAATAACCCCAGCTCCCTCGAGCTTATCTACACCGTAAAGCGCGGTGACGAGGCTCTCGAGCTTGACGGCTCTCGTTACGTATACAGCTTCGGCAGCTATACCACCGAGTATGCTTATGAAACCTTCTCTGTAACGGTTGCTTACACTGCAAACGGTGTCTCGGGCACTCTCGAGTACACCTATAAGCTCGGTGTAAGAGATACGCGTGCGTACGGTGTTCAGAACGGCGGCTTTGAAAACGGACTTGACGGATGGACCTACACGTCCGACGACGATGCTCCCTTCGGCGGTATCGATAACAAGGATACCTTCTGGGATCAGGGCTTCGCTATGAATAACGTAGGTAATTACTTCTCTGCATACGCAGAGGGCGCTCACGAGGCATCGATGGGTACGCTCGCATCTCCTTACTTCGTTGCAAAGGGTGATTACGCTACCTATATGCTCGGCGGAGCAGGTAACCCTAACGTTTATATCACTATTGAAAACAAGGCGGGTGAGGTGCTCGCACTTTACCGCAATACCAAGTTCAGAGATCTGCCCGCGGGTGAGTTCACTCTCGATGAGCAGTTCGCTATGGTTGGCGCGACGGTATTCGTCTGCAACCTCGTAACCTATAAGGTAAGCATCTCCGAATTCGAGGGAGAGGAAGTAAGATTCGTTATCCACGATCACGCATCCTCCGGTTGGGGAGTTGTGTTCTTCGACGAGCTCGTCACCTACTATTCCGACTCCGAGTCTGTTCCCGAGAACGCAGTTCTCGCTGAGAATCTTCTCGCTGACAAGACCGAGCTCCTTGCCGAGATCGCTCTCGGTGTCACCGAGCAGGGTGACTACACCGCTGATAGCTACGCCGCTTACTCGGAAAAGCTTGCTGAGGCTAAGCTTGTTGCAGCTAACGTTGCGGCTACCGAGGCAGAGGTCGATGCGGCACTCGAGGCACTCACCGCGCTCCGCAAGGCGCTCGCACTCAGACCCGTTCTTGCGGTAGAGAACGATAACAATAGCCATAGACTTATCTCGGGCGACTCGCTTGAGATCATCCTCGCGGATTATATCAACGCTAACGGCTTAAGCAAGATCACCTACGAGCTTCTTGCAGATAAGGCTGCGCTCATCATAGGCACAGTCTCGGACGGTAAATTCACCGTTACTGCGGCTGACGTAGACGAGGCTGCCGATGTCACACTGACTATCGGCGTTTATTACGATAACAGTCTTGCTCTTACCGTAACGCTTACGTTCAAGGTGACCAACGACGAGATCCCCGTTCTGCTCGAGGACGAGATAGTCAGCGAGTACGACGTATACGAGCTCGGTAACAAGGAGAGCATCCTGCTCGACCTCTCAAAGAATGTTTACAGCACGGGCAGCCTTGCACTCAGCTACTCGGTAAGCTACGGCGGAAGCAGCGTCAATCTTGACGGCTCCGAGTACACCTTTAACCTCGGTGAGTATAACGATAAGACTACAAACGAGGTAATTACCGTAACCGTTTCCTACACGGCAAACAGTGTCGCACAGTCGATCACCTATACCTACATTCTTAAAATGACCGACAGCACCGCATACAGACTCGCGAACGGCGGCTTTGAGAACGGCCTTGACGGCTGGGATAAGGTCGGCAATATCGGAGATGTAAGCACAGATAAGAATTATTGGGTAGAGGAGTGGGAGAATAACGGACTTGGATACGAGTTCGGTATGGACGGAGAGTATATGTTCTCCGCTTACGCTCCCGGTGCTCTCGAGAGTGCGGTAGGTACTCTTACGAGCTCCACCTTCACCGTTGGCGGCTCTGGCTTCGTAACCTTCAAGCTCGGTGCTATGAAGGACGGCAACTACGTTTACGTAGACGTTGTTGACGCAGAAACTAAGGAAATTCTCGCTCGCTACTACAACGGTCTTTGGGCAGATACCACCGACGGACTGAAGAGCGGATGTACCCTCGTTGCTTACAAGGCTGACCTCTCCGAATTTATGGGTAAAGAGGTATTCTTCCGCATCAGCGATAACGCAGACAGCGGCTACGGTCTCTTCTTCGCTGACAGCTTCAACACCTACTACGTAACCGAGCCCGAGGGCTTCAATGATGCAACCCCCGTAAATTACGAGGTTTCGGGTACTATTTACGATCTCTTCAACGGCGGCTTCGAGTACGGCGACGTACAGGGCTGGTGGAACAACGGTGTGCCCGGTAAGGTAACGGGTGCAGAGGCGTTCTTCAGCGGAGTCGCGTACGGCAAGGACGGCAACTTCCTTTACAGCGGTGTTGAGGACTTCGGATCGGGTGTATTACTCGAAGGAAATATGGGCGTGCTTACGAGCTCCGTATTCGAGCTTGGCGGAAACGGCTATATCACCTATATGCTCGGTGGCGGTAACGCACTTTGCTACGTTCAGGTCATCGACGCTGTAACGGGCGAGATCCTTGCAAGATACCGTCAGCAGGTGAGAAACGATGCGGTTCTCGTAACCTACGTTGCAGATCTTACCGAGTATATCGGAAAAACTCTCAGAATTCAGGTCGTTGATAAGGCAACGAGCGATTGGGGCTGCGTATCCTTCGATAACGTAGTGACCTATTATGACACTATCCCCGAGGGCCTTAGCGCTATCGACGTAAAGGGCGAGCTCGTTAACGGCAGCTTCGAGGACGGAAATCTTAACGGCTGGACCATGAACATCACCGAGGCAGGCGCTCACAACACACTTGGTTGGGTAGCCGATACCGAGATCGATGCAGAGTGGTACGCCAAGAACGACGGTACTAAGGACGGAAGCTTCCTCTTCACCTTCGTTACTACCGGTGACGTCAACTGTGAGAACACCAAGGGAACTCTTTCAAGCTCTACCTTCGTTCTTGAAAAGAACTCCTACGTAGCCTTCAGGTTTGGCGGCGCAGGCGCAGCGGTCAACCATGACGTGCACGTTCAGCTTTGCCTCGCTGACGGAACGGTTATCGCAACCTTCTATAACGATGCTGAGGGTAAGGTCAACACAAGAATGAACGCTTACTATTACCAGTACACGGCAGAGTTGGCAGAGTGCTTCTTCAGAGTAGTGGATAACTCCACGGGTGACTACGGATGCTTCGTAGTTGACGATTTCAGAGTAAATCTCGATGAGGCTCCCGAGGGCTTCATCCCCGCTATTCAGTAAAGACGTTACTATTAACAAAATTAAACAATGCTCCCCTGCCCATCGCGGCAGGGGAGACAAAAGCGAGAAACAAAAAATATGGCAATAACCAAAACTAAAGCACCCGCCTTTCACGTAACGGGCGAGGTGGGCTGGATAAATGATCCGAACGGTCTTATATACTATAAAGGTAAATACCACGCGTTTTTCCAGCATAATCCCGCTGATACAAAGTGGGGTCCAATGCACTGGGGACACGTTGTCAGCGACGATATGACAAATTGGGAATATCTTCCGATAGCTCTCGCACCCGGCGGTGACGGTGATAAGAACGGCTGCTTTTCGGGCAGTGCCATCGTTCACGACGGGAAGCTGTGGCTCTTGTATACCGGATTTACCGAGAACGAGGGCGGTGAGAGCATAAGACAGCTGCAGTGTCTCGCAGAGAGCTCGGACGGAATAAACTTTAAAAAGCACGGTATCGTGATCGGAGAGGACGTATTACCCGATGAGTATGCACCTGCCGATTTCCGCGACCCGAAGGTATGGCTCCACGATGGCATCTTCTGGTGTCTTATCGCAGCGAGAAGAAAAGAGGGAAGAGGAAGAATTCTTCTCTTCAAATCGAAGGATCTCTTTAAATGGGAGTTCGTAAACGATGTTTTCGGAGTCGACAGTGCGGGCATAATGATAGAGTGCCCCGACTATAACGAGGATGAGGGCTACCTTCTCTGGTGCGAGCAGTTCCAGCCGAACGAGGGGAAAATTCACCTCAACGTGCATACCTGCCGATACGCTGTCGGAAGGATAGATTATTCTACGGGCTTATTCTGTGAGGAGTCGCGCGGAATAGTCGACTACGGCTTTGATATCTACGCGCCGCAAACATTTGCTTACAAATCCGCGGTTATGGGCTGGCTTAACATGTGGGACAGGAACGTTCCGTCCGAGAAGTACGGCTTTGCAGGTATGCTTACCGTGCCGAGAAAGGTGTCCATCGAGGATAAAAGACTCTGCCAGGAGCCTATCGTAAGCTGTGAGAGCGCGTATAGCTGTGATGTCAAGGGAAGCATGACCGATCGGGTAAAGGTCGGTGTGGTCGTTATCAAGGCGACCGAGCTTCGTGAGCTCGGGCTTAAAATGCGCGTGGGCGGTGAGAATTACACCTATCTTACGCTTTCCGACGGCGAGTGGGTCTTTGACCGCTCCGTGTCTGGCGAGGCTATCGTGGGTGTAGAAAAGGATTCCGATACCCTAAACGGAATAAGACGTATGCCATTCTCGGGTAAGAAGGACGTGACACTGACTGTCGTTATGGACGAATTCTCTTTAGAGATATTCGAGGACGGCAGAGCCATGACCTCGACGGTATATCCCCCCGCGGATGCGCTGGGTCTTGAGCTTGTCGCGGATGCGGAGAGCTGTCATTACGAGAGATACGATATTCAGCTGAAGGCGTAAGCCTTCCGTGCGACCGTCGCGATATCCGCTCCAAAAGCCGACACGGCATATAGCTTAAAAATAAAAGTGAAATACTAAAGCCTCGGTGCGTGATTTATTCTGCCCGAGGCATTTCCTTTTCCTCCGGACTGAATAAGCGTGCCTATAATATCGACCTTGACACGGATTATCTGCTTTATTACCCGTAAAAAGTATTCTGTTGCAATATTTCGGGAGAGATGGTATAATGTAGATGGGTGAGCCGCGTGCCCGCCATGAAGATGAAGGAGGATATTACGGTGAGTAAATCCAAAAAGAAACTGTTGACCCTACTTATAATTATCGGAGCGATAGCTCTGCTTGTGGGAATAATATTCGGAGTTTGTGCTATACTCAACGCGTCTTACATTGATGAGATGGAGAAGTACATAGACGGATACGACAGGGTAATCTATGAAGAACAGCTCAAACCGACGCTCGACGAGCGCGGCAACTATTCATTTACTACCGATGAGGAGTTCAAGGTCGTGCAGCTGACCGACGTGCATATCGGCGGCGGATTTCTGTACGGTGACGGAGATAAGAGAGCTATTCACGCGGTGGCATCCATGATAAAGGAAGAAAAGCCCGACCTCGTTATAGTGACGGGCGACATATCCTTTGCCGTGCCGATGGCGGCAAATCTCGACAACTCGATATGCCACGGCTTCTTCAAGAGGCTGATGGAGAACCTCGGCGTTTATTGGACAGTTAACTTCGGCAACCACGATGCCGAGAAGTATAACCCTTATGACAGGGCGGCTGTTGCCGCGATGTATGAGGACGAGAGCCTTAAGTATTGCCTGTTTTCATCCGGTCCCGACGACGTTTTCGGTGAGTGTAACCACGTTATAACCGTGAAGAACAGTCTCGGGCTTGTAACGAGCTCGTTCGTTATGATAGATTCAAACGCCTATACCGAGAACGATATATTCGGTCTTGGGTGGGATTACGACAACGTACACGACGATCAGATAGAGTGGTACAGAGAGAATATCGAGTACTACACGGCAAAGAATCTCGAGGTCTACAACTCGCTTCCCGAGAGCCTGCGCCCCAAAGAATTTGACACGGGTGCGGTGAAAAGCTATATGTATATGCATATTCCGCCCGAGGAGATGCTGAAGACCTATAACGAAAAGCTGAAGGGAAAGCCCACCGACGCTGGTAAATACGGATTTGCGGGCGAGGGTGGACAGGTGGTGTATTCCTCTGACTATCCCGATAACCTTTTCGAGACTGTCGTAGAGCTCGGCAGTACGAAGGGCATCTTCTTCGGTCACGATCACCTCAACGCTCTTAAGCTCGAGCGCGACGGTGTGCTTATGTCCTACGGTCTCAGTATCGATTATTCGGCTTATGCGGGATGGGCGGGATACCAGCGCGGATGTACGGTCATGACCTTCGGTGAAGACGGTATGACAGCTCACGAATTCTCAAGCTATTACTCTGGCAAATACGACAATCTTGGTGATAATGTAAATATGACTTTACCAAATACGTATCAATGAGCACAACAAAGGCGTCACCCCGGCGGTGATGCCTCGCTTTTTATAAGGCGTGCGAGTGTACCTCGCTCCTTCAGACGTTTATTGTGGATTTTATTAATTCCCTTCGGTTTTCCATGAAGCTTTTGCGTCGGGCGGCAATGGGAAAAGGGTGACTTTGGCACTTGCATATATTAATAAAATATGTTATACTGAATTTGCTAAGTATAGCAAATTGTCGGCTGAACGGTCTATGCCGTATTTCTTTTCCTTATTGATGGGTTCGGCTCTCGAACGGAAAAGATAAACAAAGACGGGAGAATTGTATGAGCAGTGTTTTGTTTGATATCAAAAAGAGCTTTGGATGCAATGTTTTTGTAGCGGGCGGCGGTGTCGCGGGTATCGCGGCGGCTATCTCCGCAGCAAGAGGCGGTGCTAACGTAATTCTCGCGGATAACAACGGTTATCTCGGCGGCTCTGCAACCGCAGGTATGGTAGGCACCTTCATGACCTGTATGGACACCAAGGGAGAGAAGCAGATAATCAAGGGCTTTTTTGAGGAGTTCGTTCTTGAGCTTTTAAAGGAGAACGGTGCTATCTATCACACAAGCTGCCCCGGCTCGGACAGTTACAGCGGCTACCGCGAGACGGGTCATATAGGCGTTACGCCCTATGACTTCGAGGCGTTCAAGCGAGTAGCGGAGAGGATGTGCCTCGAGGCGGGAGTCAAGCTCCTTTACCACGCGACTCTCGTAAAGGCGGATGCCTCTGACGGGAGAGTCAGGAGCGCATATCTTGCATTAAAGGACGGCATTTATAAGATAGATGCAGACGTCTTTATCGACACCACGGGTGACGGCGCACTCTCTTATCTTGCAGGGGCACAGACCATGTACGGTGACGAGGACGGAACTATACAGAATCCTACTCTTTTCTGCACGATAAGCGGCGTTGATAAGCCGATGCTCGACGAGTACGTCAGAAACAGTAAGAACCCGAGAGAGAGGTTCTATATGGACCTTATCGAAGAGGGGCGCGAGAGGGGAGAGTTCCCCTGCGGAACCTATAAGCTCCGCTTTTTCGAGGGTCTTAACGGATATTGGAACGTAAATATGGCGCAGGTCGATGAGAATATTGACGTGCTTGACGGTGAAGTAATTACCGAGGCTGAGATATCGCAAAGAGCTCAGCTGGTTGAGATAATCAAGTTCTTGCGCAAGTACATTCCCTCGCTGAGGGATATAAAAATGGTAAGCTCGGCAGCGGCTCTCGGTATAAGAGAGAGCAGACGCGTTGTCGGCAACTATATTCTCACGGTCGATGACGTAAGCAATTCCACAGACTTCCCCGATAAGGTCGTCAGCTGTGCGAATTCTATTGACGTTCATTGCAAGGACCGTGTCAATTACCAGACTCGAAAGAGCGAGAAGAGCTACTACATACCCCTGTCATGCCTTATAGTAAAGGGCTTCTCGAATCTTCTCGTGGCGGGCAGATGCCTCTCGGCAGACAGATTCGCTCTCGCGGCGGTGAGAGTTATGCCCCCCTGCTTCGCTATGGGTGAGGCGGTCGGAGTGACATCGGCACTTGCCTTAGGAGTAGGCGGTGACGTAAACCGCGTAAACGTAAAGGACGTTCAGAAAATACTTTTAGAAAATAACGGATGCCTGGATTAAGGCGGAATGGAGGATAATATGCTGAGAGTTGGCACACAGTCTGATCAATGGTATTCGGACAGCGATCCTGAGGGCTCGATCGTTTATTACAAGTCCTGCGGATTTGATGCGGTGGATTTCAATCTCCATTGCTATATACCCATCGGTGAGCTCGAGAAGAAAGGACCGCCCTATACTTCGTTTTACGATAAGAGCCTCGAGGAGCTCTACGAATACTTCCGCCCCCTTAAAGAGGCGTGCAAGAAGCATGACGTAGAGATAGCGCAGATACACGCGCCCTTCCCGACCTGGCTTTCGGGTCAGCCCGAGCTTAACGAATACATCGTATCCGTGCTCGAGAAGTGTATGGCTATATGTGCATTTCTCGACTGCCCCGGTATCGTCGTGCATCCCGTTCACGGCACCGATGACGAGTGGGAGGCTAATATGTGGCTTTACAGAAGGCTCATCCCCGCCGCCAAGAAATACGGTGTGAAGATACTTCTCGAAAATATCTTCGGCAGATACAAGGGCAGATTTATACAGGGCAGAGTTTCGAGCCCCGAGCTCGCCTGCAAGTACTTCGACACCCTTACCGCTGAGGCAGGTTTTGATGCGTTCGGCTTCTGCTTCGACGTAGGACACGCCATTATTACCTGCCAGGATATACCCGCCTTCATAAGAACGCTCGGTCACAGACTGACAAACCTTCATATACACGATAACAACGGTCTTGACGACCTTCATCTTATGCCCTATACCTGTCTCACAACAGGCAACAATCTCGTATGCGACTGGGACGGTATCATAGAGGCACTAAGGGATATCGGATACAGAGGCGCGCTCTGCTTCGAGACCTTCAAGAGTGTGAGAATTATGCCGAAAGAGGTGAGGGGCGAGGTCCTTAAGCTCATCTCGGCAATAGGAAGATACTTCAGCGACAGAATACTCGCGGAATAAGAATGAAAGATGAGAGGGAAGGAAATATGAAAACGAAAATAACAGCAATATGCCTACTTTTAGTTACATTTCTCGGTCTTTTCCTCTCGTCTTGCCAGCCTGAGAGCCCCGAGCCTTACGTTAACCCGTATTACGGAGAGGAGCTTTCGCGGGAGAAGTTAGAGTTCGCTTTATCCGAGGCTATAAAGAAAATTGACGGAGCGCTCCCGACCTTTACCGATAAGTTTCCCTCGCACGCGAGCAAGAATAACGTATACAGTGCGGTAGAGAATACGAGCGGATGGAATACAGGCTTCTGGACGGGAATGCTCTGGCACGCATATGAGCTGACGGGGGACGAAAGGTATAAGGACGTTGCTCTTTCGCAGATAGAGTCATATCACCGCAGAATAGAAAACAAGATAGGTGTAAATCATCACGATATGGGCTTCGTTTACGTTCCTTCGTGCGTTGCGGCATACAAAATCACGGGTGACGAGACGGCAAAAGAGGCTGCGCTGATGGCGGCAGACCATCTCATAACGAGATATCACGAGGGCGCGGGCTTCATTCAGGCGTGGGGTGACGTTGGAGCTGATGATAATTACCGACTTATCATAGATTGCCTTATGAATATACCGCTGCTCTATTGGGCGAGCGAGGTGACGGGTGACGGCAGGTATCAGGAGATCGCCTACAACCACTTCAAGACTACGGTGAGCACCTGCTACCGCGAGGATGGCAGCACCTACCACACCTACTACTTTAACAAGGAAACGGGTGAGCCATTAAGGGGTGTTACCGCTCAGGGTGCCGGTGACGAGTCGACCTGGTCGAGGGGTCAGTCCTGGGGAATGTACGGCCCTCTGCTCACCTACATATACGTTGAGGATGAGTCGGTGATAGCCACCTTTAAGTCTACTCTCAACTATTATCTTGCACATCTGCCCGAGGACTACGTTGCTTATTGGGATCTGTCATTCACAACGGGGGATGAGCCCCGCGATTCATCGAGCGCGTCTATTGCGCTCTGCGCCATCCTCGAGGGAATAAAGCATCTTGATGAGGGCGACCCCGACCGCGCGGTATATACCGCCGCTGCGAAAAATATCATGAATTCGCTTATAGACAACTATCTCGCGGCATCCCTACCCGAGGCGAACGGGCTTCTGCTCCACGGAACGTATTCAAAGCCGGGCGGCACAGGTGTGGACGAGATGAATATATGGGGTGACTACTTCTTCATGGAGGCTTTACACAGAATGCTCGAGCCCGATTGGGAGCTTTATTGGTGAGAGGGCGGCGTTTGCGCGAGCAGACTTCGCCTACAAGTAGTGAATTGTCAATAGAAGTGCAACACTTTTAAAGTAGTGAATTGTCAATAGAAGTGCAACACTTTTAAAGTGAATTAGAAAAGGCACCCACTCGGGTGCCTTTTCTCGTTGTAAGAAGTATAGTATATGTATTTTGTATTTTTGTAGTAATTGTGACGGATTCGGGCTTATTCCCCGTTACCAATACAGATCGTTTCGGCTGATTCCGTAGGCATCAGCGGCACTGTCTGCATCGTTGAAGCCTAAACTGCGTGCGTTGTAGTCTGCTGAATCGTAACTGGTGTCGTTATCGTCACTGCTCGGGGAGAATGCGGATCCGTAATCGTATCCCGAGGATGATGAGTAGCTGTCATCGTCATCATCGTTACAGTATCCTCCGCTGCTGTACCCGCCGCCACTGTATCCGCCGCCATAGCTCTCGTTGTAGCCATCGTTGTTATTGCTTACACCTGACGGGCGTCTTGGTGCTGACTTGTAGTCGAAGCTCTGGACAATTCGGCAGTAAAGTATCGATGGGCGTGATGATTGCGGAGCAGGCGGAGAGTCTTTTCTTGCCATGAAGAATATGAAGGAAAAGATTGCTCCGCCAATAGTGCATAAAATGCAGAAAATGAATGTTCCGGGGTATCCATCGCTCATGACCATAAGCGTTGTTGCGGTGATTTCAAAGGCGAGGATCGCTATCTGTGACAGAACTGTAAGCTTCTTATCAAAGGCGTTGGCAATACATACGGCAATGGCGTAGATCAATGCTACGAGAAGAGGCATAACTGTATTTCCGTAGAATTCCTCACTGCCGGCGAAGCCGTAGACGTCGAGCTCGTCAAATTCGAGAACGAACGGGAAGCCCGTAAATACGAGGATCGCCAGAAGCATTGCACAAGATACGGCAAGCTTTCCAAACTCGTCTGCATTAATCAGCGTTGCGACTGTCATAAAGAAAATGGGCAGTGATACCGTGAGCATTGTAGCATAAAGCTCGGGATCGTCCCAACTGAGGTAGGTAAAGCTAGAGATGTTTAAGAAGTATACCGCCCCCGCGGCTGACAGGACGGTGTAGATCATCTTCGGGAATGTCTTTACTTTGAGTATCTCTTCGGCCGAGAAGCACTGTAATGCTGCTTTGGTGTAAAGCTTCTCGAAAAGGAATATGCCTGCATACCCGACAGCGAACATCAGGATATTGAAGAATGGATAGAATATCCAATAATCAAGCTCTACACCTGAGAACAGCCATGCTGCGATGAGATACATTGCCGCAAACAGTATAGCTACACCCGTGCTGAGAAAATCGGTCATTCTCTGCTTTTTAGCAACAGCCTTATCCATTGTGCGGCGTGCCTTCGGATGGCACTTGTAGTTATAGAGCAAGCAATACGCCTCGCAGCACTTGCCGCGTGCAATCTCTTTTTCCGCGCGTTCGACAGTACTGTCAAGCGTTGATACAAGCTCGGTAGCGCGACTGTGGCTCTTGTCGAGCTTAACCTTCGCCTCC
Source organism: Clostridia bacterium (assembly GCA_017508195.1). GTDB lineage: Bacteria > Bacillota > Clostridia > Oscillospirales > CAG-272 > UBA1740. Next base: position 33,660 of record JAFVZL010000024.1, read on the forward strand.
TCCATTGCTTTGAAACACTGCAGTTTTCTCTGCGTTTCGTAATAAAAGATCGAGTTGTCAAATTTTTCTATTAATCTCTCATAGTATGTTGACAGATTGAATTGCTCCTCGAGCGTACAGTATTCGTATGCTTTTTGGATGTTGGAGTCCTCTTCCCATATTTTGATGAAGCGCTCTTTCTCCTTCTTAATAAACTCTCTGTAAGTGCTCTCAATACTGCGAGAGCCGATGCCGACGGCTTGATCTATATCCTTTTTCGTAAGGAAATGCTCGACCTCGTACTTGGCGTAACACTTCTCGATATCTTCATACATCCCGGCGGGATCCTCTGAGAGCGTGTAGCCGCAGATCGTATCCTCTGTCGGGATAAGAAAGTCGGCGGTAAGACGCTCAAAGGTTGGAGTTCTGACGCTTACGAGGAATAGTCCCTGGTAAGCCATTCCGCACTCGGGGTCCTCGTCGAGCGCCGTGAGAAGTGCACCCTTTGCCTCCTCGTAGCGTTCCTCGGAGAGTAGTGTGCGTGCTCGCTCGAGGTATTGGTCGCGCCTGTCTTTATCGACGGTTGCAGCTGCCATAAAAATTCTCCTTGTTGTTAAGTGTTTAAGAGTCTTACATAAGTATTATACCGAGTATACGCGGCGTTGTCAAGGTCTATAAAAAAGAGCACTCCCGTGCTCGATAATTCGCTATGCAAGCCGAGCCGGGTTCGCCTCGGGACATTTTATTAAAAACTCTTATAACAGACACGCGCTTATTGAATTGCGCACGCGCTTATGGTATAATGGAATAAAGCAGAGGCTGTGTTTTTACAAAAGAAGGGGGTCAGAGGGTATATGGATAACAAAAGATATAAGCCGTATTTTGATAAGCTCTATCTGTTTATCGTACTGCCGACCGTGGCGATACTTGCTGCCGCGACTACAATTGTTTGCATTTTCCCCGATATTATCGCGATTTGCGTGATACTTTTCACCGATGCGCTCGTTATTTACTTTCTTGTATCACCCCTTTTCGGCTATGCCGAGCTCGGTGAGAGGTCGCTCTTTATTAAGTACGGACTTATTATGAAAAGGGAAATACCCTATGAGAAGATAAGAGAGGTCACGAAGGAAAGGCGATTTTATTCCGAGGCGATTATGTCGCTTAAATGTGCTATGCCGCACCTGCATATCAAGTATGGCAGCTTCGACGTTACCGATATCAGCGTTGTCGGTATGGATGAGCTTCTTTCGGAGCTTAACGCGCGTATCGGCAGGTGTGAAGAATAAAAGCATATACCACTTGAATAAAAATCTTTGAACCGCTATCACCTCGGGTCTGTTAACAATTCACTTGTTTCTGAAAGGAGAATTACATCATGAAAAGAACGAAAAAGACAATTACAGCGATACTTCTCATCCTCACCTTAATATGTACGACGATGCTGACCGGCTGTTCGGAAATGAGCTCCGCTGCCGATGTAACGGTAAAGGATTTTACCGATGCAATCGCAAATGAGGATTACGAAAAGGCACTCAGCCTTATGCATCCATCATACAGAAGCGACGTCAACAAGCTTTCTGACTCTATCGCGAACGTTGAGCAAACTCTCGGCATAGATTTTTCAAACGGTGTTGAGTTTGAAAGCACGGTTGGAATGCACGTCTATTTTGGATTAAACTTTCCTCTCGGACCGCTGACCGAAACCACGATGACCTACTACATAACTGTTGGTAGTGTGAAGATCGAGATGCAGGCTGCGGTGGTAAACAGCTTTGGCGGCAGCGGAATTTCGGCTTTCATTTGCAAAAACAGAACTGTTACCGTTGTATGATCGTAAGTCAAGAGGATACCATGAAATACGCAAGCTACCGCCTTACGGGCGATGAAAGAATACCCGCCGTGGTGAGCATCGGGGATAGGGAGACTCCCGTCTGGATGCAGCAGCTATGGGACGAGGGAGAGTGGGCAGAGTTTATTGTCAGAAACGGCTGCGGACACTGCTGCTGCGCTATGGCGCTCCGCCTTTTTGGTGTGGATATTGATCCGCACGCTGAGTACTCTCTTTGCCGCAGTCTTTGGGGCGAGCCCGAGAAGGAGGGGGAGCACAGACAGGGAAACTTCCAGTCGATAGTAGGTATCGTCAAGATACTCACCCGATTCGGTGTGCCAGCCCAGTGCTATGGCGTTGCCGACCGCGATGAGGCGGCATCTCATATAGACTCGGCATTAAGAGAGGGAAAGACGGTAATATTCGAGTCGCATCCTACCGAGGATTTCCCGGGTAACCCATTCTCTACGGGTGAGCACTGGGTGATGGCGGTGGGATACACCGAAAATGGTGAAATACTCATTGCAAACAGCTCGCTCCGTGCCGTTAAGACGGGTATTCAGCTCGTTGATATCGATACAGTCAGACGCGCGCTCTATCTCGGCTCCTCTCCCGAGGATATGACGTGGGGAGAGTGGCGCGATGAGTTTAAGCACGGTACGGGATATATCATCGTAGGATAACCAAGCCCGCTATCGGGCATAATTTTAAAAAACTTCTTCGGAGAGCAATATGTAATAAAACATAAAAGCTTATATATAAGAAAAGGTAGAGTATAACATATAAGAACAAAAAGCGCGCCGAGGCGCGCTTTTTCATTATGCTTGGAGCGATGGCTAGAGAGCAAAGCAGCTTTGGCGGGGAAAGCTCTTTTCTTCAAGCTTACCAAGTGGGCTTCTCTGCGGTGTGGGTGAATACTAAGCGATAAATGTAGCCGCTCTTTTCCTCGTCTTGGTCATAGTTGTACTGCAATAAACGGGGCGTTTTTGCAATACTGACTGTAATACCATCACTCTCGAGAAGGTGTTTAACCATAGTTGCACATGCCAATGCGAAAGTGTTTTGCCTTGAAGTTCCTTTTATAATTGGTAAATTGTTCTCATCAAAATATAGAACGCTATAATAAACGGGGTCTCCGAGATTTCTCCAATTATTAATAGCCATGCTATATACTTCGCCCAGCTCCCTTCCAAGCTCCATTCTCGACTCGTAAGCAAAGAAGTCGAAGGTTTGGTCATCATACGGATTCTTTTCAATCAAATCCTTGCATATACCCTTTGCATACGAGAGCCATTCTATCATTATGGGCTTTTCACCAAATTTAGCTAGCCATTCATCGACTTCTTTTGACCTTTTAATTTCAGCTTGCTTTTTTGCCTCTTCCAAAGCTTTTGCTTTCTTTTTTTCGTTGTTCTTTTTGATGATGATTACAATCAGAACCACAATTGCTATCGCAAGTAAAACAAATACAAATTCCATTTCAACATCCTTTCTTTTGCTGTCAATTCTCTTCGCGCACCCCTCCCGCCAAATAAAAAGTGCGCCGACCGAGATCAGCGCACAAAAACGCAAATTCCAGTCGTCGCCAAACAAACTATATACAGATCGGGCATATTGCATACTCTTTCATGTACGGAATTTGCATTTTATCAAATTCATATCACAAAAGAGTATAGGCAAAAAAGGGTATAAGTATCCCATAAAGAAAAATACACCCATATACTGTATATTTAGTTTGTTTGGCACTTCTAATCTTAGCATAAAGTGAAGGGAAAATCAATAGATTTTAAAAAACGGGGTGTCTAGGAAGCGTAAATCGGATGAACGTATGCGTGCGTAGTAATATTTTTTTGATTAAAAAATCTTCAAAACTACTTTAAATCGATGATTTGGCGTGCTATAATTGGGGTGAAGGACGAGTGCGGTGAAAGAGCGCACGCATAACATATGCAAAGGAGTTTTTTGTATGAAATTTTTTATCGACACTGCGAATGTGGATGAGATAAGGGCAGCGGCAAGGCTCGGTGTCATTTCGGGCGTTACAACAAATCCATCGCTTATTGCGAAGGAGGGCAGACGCTTCGAGGACGTTATTGCCGAGATAGTAGAGATCGTCGACGGTCCTATCAGCGCGGAGGTGGTTTCTCCCGATGCCGAGGGAATGGTAAAGGAGGCTAAGGCTCTCGCCGCCATTCACAAGAATATCGTTATCAAGGTCCCGATCTGTGAGGAAGGGCTCGTCGCGGTCTACGAGATGAGCAAGCTCGGCATCAGGACCAACGTGACGCTGATTTTCAGCCCCACTCAGGCACTGCTCGCGGCGCGCGCGGGCGCATCCTACGTCAGCCCGTTTATAGGCAGGCTCGACGATATATCCGACGATGGCTCGGAGCTTGTCGAGGAGATCGCTGATATATTCGCAATTTACGGTATCGAGTGTGAGATAATTGCGGCAAGCATCAGAGGTCCGCAGGACGTTGTAAGAGCTGCAAAGGCGGGAGCAGATATCGCGACCGTGCCTTATAAGACCATCAAGCAGATGATAGGTCATCCCCTCACCGATAGGGGAATAGAGAAGTTCAATAAGGATTGGGCAACTCTCAAGGCGTGATTCGGGCACAAGTGAATAAAAACGGCACGGGTACTGCTCCATAGTAGTATCCGTGCCGTAATAATAAGAGGAAAACCGTCAGGGTGCTGCGGTTTTCCTCTCTTTAATTTGTGCTTTTTATTCCTGCTTTGGGAGCTTGGTGCATTTCTCGGGGGTGATAAGGAGCCATATGCCCTTGAACGGGTTGTTGTTCGCTATGGCGAGAAGCCCCTCTGCGCGTCTGTGCGACAGCATTCCCTCACTGGTGTTGGATAGGGCTCTTAAGCTTATCGAGAGTATCGTTGCATAGGAAAAATCGAGGTTCTTTATTGCGGTCGTCTTTTCCGGTGAGTCCTTCTTCATCTTTAAGAAGAAGCGCATAACACCGACCCCGAAGCCGATAAGACCCTTCAGGAATTTTCCGCCGAGAGTGCGGTAATCACGCAGGGGCGTGTTAAGATTATAGGGGCGTTTCGTCTCCTCGAGCACAATCTCATCACCAAATATTTTCGAGTAATCGGTATCGGTGATGGCAAGCATACGCTCACGGGTGGAATAGCACTCACGGGTATGATGGTCGGATGAAAGCTCCTTGCCCTCTATCTCGAGTTCTGCCTCGAGAATAGGCGTGTTTACGTCGCTTGCGATAAGAAAAGTATATCTGCCGCCCTCGAGCGACCACTCGCCCGATACGTAGCGGCATAGGTCGTACTTGGGTACGGTGAGGGTTATCTCACGCTCCTCACCCGGTGCAAGCCTTACCTTCGTAAAGGCGCGAAGCTCGCGCACGGGCTTTACGAGCTCTGTCAGGGGTGCATCAACGTAGAGCTCGGTGACCTCGGATGCGCTGACGGTGCCGTCATTTTTTACCTTGACCCTTGCACTAACGGCATCTCCATCGTCACTGACAGTGAGATCGCGATAGGAAAAGCGTGAATAGGAGAGGCCGTATCCGAATGGATATCTAACCGGCACACCGAAGCTTGAATAGTAACGATAGCCAACGAAAAGGCTCTCTTTGTAAACATCATTTGTCGTTTTTGTGTATTCTTCGGCAAAAGGAACGTCGGAATACTTATACGGCCAGCTCTCGGCAAGTCTGCCCGAGGGTGACTCGTCACCGAAGAGAAGCGCGTAAGTTGCATCACCGCCGGACTCGCCGGGAAGATACATATTGAGTATCGCCGCACAACCCTCGGCATCGTCGAGCTCGACGGGGCTGCCGCCGTACATAACGAATATCACCCTCTTGCCGAGCTCGGTCAGCTTCCTTAAAAGCGAGCGCTGATTCTCGGGTAAGAGCATATCCTTGCGGTCGAAGCCCTCGGACTCCGCATTCTCAGAAAGGCCGCCGAAGAAGAGCAGAGTGTCGAAGCTCTCCGCCCTTGCGAGTGCTTCGTTTTCAAGCTTCTGGCTTGGGGTGCTGTCATTCGCGACAAAGCCCTTAAGATAGGTGTATTTTACTCCTGCGTCATCGAAAGCCGACTTGGGTGAGGTGAGCTTATAGGGGTTGAGCAGTGACGAGCCTGCGCCCTGATAGCGCATATTCTCGAACATCTCACCGATGACGAGATATTCTCCGTCCTTCCGTAATGGCAGAGTATTACTCTCGTTCTTTAAGAGCACGGCGCTTTCGATAGCCGCCTTTTTCGCTAAACGCGCGTTTTCCTCGAATGGGGCGGTGCAGTCCCGCCTGTTTTCGAGCGCTCGTCTGACAATGGCAAGCACTCGCGACACCGCCGTATCGACTACGCTCTCCTCGAGCTCGCCCGATCTCACGGCATCGATGATTGCCTGTCTGTTGTAGCCGATATCTCCCGGCATCTCGAGGTCGAGTCCTGCCTTAAGTCCCTTGACACGGTCGTTGACTGCGCCCCAGTCGGACATTATAAGGCCCTCGAAGCCCCACTCGCCTCGCGGTATATCGGTAAGGAGCTTGCGGTTCTCGCTCGCGTACTCACCCGCGACCTTGTTATATGCACACATAAGCGTGGCGGGTTTTGCCTTTTTGACAATGCGCTCGAAGCCGCGAAGGTATATTTCGCGCATAGCGCGCTCGTCAACTATGGAGTTGCCGAAGTATCTGTTCGTTTCGTTGTTGTTGCAGGCGTAGTGCTTCACCGATGTGCCGACACCGCGGCTCTCGATGCCACCTGCGAGCGCGGCACCCATCTCTCCCGTGAGGAGAGGGTCCTCGGAGAAGTACTCGAAGCTTCTGCCGCACAGGGGATTGCGCTTTATATTGACTGCGGGGCCAAGAATCAGGTCGACTCCGTAGTGATTACATTCCTTGCCCATTGCAACGCCCATCTCATAAAGCAGCTCGGTATTGAATGAGCAGGCTGTCGAGGCGGCGGTGGGGAATGCTGTGGAAAGCTCGGTCGAGCCGAGGCCCACGTCCTTTGAGTCGGCTCTCTTTTTTCTTAAGCCGTGAGGCCCGTCGGTAAGAAATATCGACGGTATGCCGAGCCTCGGTATCGCTACCGTATGCCATGATTTATGACCGCTAAGAAGCGATGCCTTTTCCTCGAGGGTGAGCTCCTTTAAGAGCTCGTCTGTGCTTTTCATCATGAAGCATCTCCTTTAAGGTGCTCTTTTATAACCTCGACAAGTATGCCGTCGAGCTTGTATTTTCCGCCGTTCGTTCCGTCATCGGTCTTTTGAGTGCTCCACTCTGCCATTATCTCCTCATAGGTGGCGGTGCGCAGATCGAGCTTCAGCACGTAGTCCTCGACGGGAGTGTCCTTATCGTTCTCGAGGTTCATCTTATAAACCGCAACGCCCCAGGAGTTATCCCACCAGCCGACGGATACTATCTTGTAGCTCCATACAGTCCAGCCGAGGCCTGTATTCTCGTACATATCGAGGTACTCGAGCCATGCGTCCTTATCGTTGAAGAAGTTGAACTCACCGACGAGCTTCGGCACGTTGTAGTCCGACGAGATGCGAAGCGCGTACATGAAATCGTAAAAGAGCCAGTTAGGAAGAGTATCCGACGACCAGTTATAGAAATGGTACTGATAGAGCACGTTATCCCAGCCGTAGCGGGCGGGGTCGGGAAGAGAATTGAAGTACCATACGCCCTCGATGGATACGGTATGATATTTATCTACCTCGCGGATGGAGTCGTAGAGTCTGTCCATCACCTGCCACTGAAGCTCTCCCGTGCCGACCTCGGTGCGCTTCGTGGGCTCGTTCACAAGGTCGTATGCGAGGATGGTGGACGCGAGATCGGCTCTCTCGGTAACGTAATGCTCGGCAATGTTTTGCCACAGCTCGCACATGGATGCGATATAGGTTTCATTCTCCCAGAAGTCCATATCCCTCGTTCCGCAGTGCTCGTAGCCGCTCTGTCCGCCGACAACACCGTGCATATCGAGAATGACTCGGAGATCGTGCTTCTTTGCAAGCTCGAGGAAGTAATCGACCTTTTCAAAGGCATCCTCGCGCATGACGAGTGCCTCGTCAGCACCTTCCATGAAGTTGCGGTAATACATCGGGAGTCTTATTGTGTTAAGACCGAGGTTCTTTATATGGATAAAGTCTGCCTCGGTGCAGTAGGAATAGAAGTAAGCATCGTTAAGTGCCTCGACCTGCTCCTCGGTAAAGCGGCTCGCAAGCACGGCATCGAGCTCCTCTTGGTATATTTCCTCATACTCCTCGACGATGCCCTGCTCGTTGACCTTTTTGAAGCTTCCGTCATCGTTATAGAGCGCGCCGAGAGAGTTGACCGTCATCCAGCCCTCGGAGATAAGGAGATTGCCGAAGTTGATTCCCTTTATCTCAAAGAGGTTTCCATCCTCATCGTAAAGAGCCTTGCCGTCGGCAACGATGGTTTTTAAGTCACCGTCAGCGTACACGCGCTCGATCCTTTCGGGTACGTCATAGTTATAGGTGGTGCGGTAGATATGACCCGCGCCGATGAAGCATAGAGCTCCGAGAAGCGCTACGCCAACTGCTATAAGAAGGGATATCGCGATAATCTTGATTGCCTTTTTCATTTTATCATTCTCTCCTATATATAGTTTGTTGTTAATAATTATTTACAAAACTATTAGTTTTCTGCCTTTTTCGGGTCCTCGAAGATAATTTTAAACACGAAGAAGAATACCGCCATGGAGATAAAGCCCGTGAGGTTCGTCTTTATGAAAGCGGTTAAGGGAGTGGGGAAGCGCCAGTATATACAGAAGATGTTGAGGAAGCCCCAGACCGCGTTCACGAAGATCGACACGAGTATCCAGCCGATGAAGTACCAGAGTGCCTGATACCACGGGTTTCCGTGTGACTTGAAGGTTATGTTTCTCTGAAGCGGAAAGTTTATGCACTGCGCGGTAAAGACCGCGATCTCGAAGGCTATGAAGTTACCAAGACCGCCGCCGACAATGACCTCGCCCACCTCGTTATACAGTACAGGCTCGTTGAAGATACCGAATATTGCTTTAGTTCCGTCTGCCCACGTCCAGAGCGTTACCTCGGGCCACACGAAGGGGACCGAAGCCAGGGACTCGAATGCGTAGGGGAGAAAGAGCATAACGAGGAATTGCCACACGGTCACGCTTGTGCTGAACACGATAAAGCTGCAGAACTGCGCGATAAGCTTAGCCGCCTTCGGGTGCTTACCCTCGAAGCCGCGCCACGCGCCGACGAAAAACCTCGCGAATTTGCTATCCTTAAAGCCTTGCCAAAGGCTTTTTTTGTTATTTTCATCTGCCGCAGCGCTCTCATCCACATCGCCTGCCGCATTTTCGCACGCGACAGCGATCTTGCCGCCATCTGCGTTATCGATTTCTTCGGCTTTGATCTTTTCTTCCATAAATATATCGTCCTATAAAAGAGTAATGGTTATTGTGAAAATTATCCTTATATTTCTATTTTACTCTATTCATCGCAGGAAATCAAGATAAGAATAATGCGCGGATGGGAAAAGAAAATAGAAAATGAAAATAAAAGCTAATTGGAAGAAAGCGAAGCTTTCAACATTATTGTGTGTAAAAGAATAGGGTGAGGCAAAAATACCTCACCCATAATATTTTCATTTTCGGTTATCCCAAAAATCGCCGTGCTCGGTGAGAGAATTCGGAGTGGAAATACTCGTTATTCGACCCGAATCTGCACAGAGTTTGGATAGAGGCAGCGGTTTGAGCTAGGGAGTTTTGGTGAGAAATTTTCGTTCTTCGACCCGAAGCTGTACGAGTGTACAGCGAGAGGGAGAAAACGGAAATAGAAAATGAAAAACGATAAAAACGGGGAAAACCATAGGTTTTCAACCTTTTTAAGTCTACTTAAAAAGCAAAAGCGAGGCACAATTTGTGCCCCGCAATTACTATTTTCATTTTCGGTTATCCCAAAAATATCAGCTCAAACTTAGCGCTGGATACGTCCGGATCCATCGCCCCCCGCAAGCTTCTCAACCTCAGCAACGGTAACCATATTATAGTCACCCTCGATAGAGTGCTTGAGAGCGGATGCAGCAACTGCGAACTCAACAGCAGCCTGAGAGCTCTTGCCGGAAAGAAGCGAGTAGATAAGGCCGCCGCCGAAGCTGTCGCCGCCGCCTACACGGTCGATGATGTGGAGATCGTACTTCTTGGAGAAGCAGTACTCGTCAGCCTTAACGTCGTAGAGCATAGCAGACCAACCGTTGTCGAATGCGGAACGGCTCTCACGGAGAGTGATAGCAACGTACTCGAAGCCGAACTTGTCAGCGAGCTGCTTAGCAACCGACTTGTATCCGTCGTGGTTGAGCTTACCGCCGTAGATATCGGTAGCCTCTGCCTCGATGCCGAATACGTCCTTAGCGTCCTCTTCGTTGGAGATGCATACGTCAACGTACTTGCAAAGCTCGGTCATAGCTGCGCGAGCCTGATCTCTGGTCCAGAGCTTACCGCGGTAGTTAAGGTCGCAGGAGATCTTAACGCCCTTTGCCTTAGCTGCAACGCAAGCATCCTTACAGATCTCAACTACGTTTGCACCAAGTGCGGGAGTGATACCGGTGAAGTGGAACCAATCAACGCCCTCGAAGATCTCATCCCAGTTGAAGTCCTCGCGGGATGCCTTGGAGATAGCGGAGTTAGCACGGTCGTAGATACATACGGAGCCACGCTGCGATGCGCCCTTCTCATTGAAGTAGATGCCTACTCTGTCACCGCCGCGAACGATCTTGGTGGTATCAACGCCGTAGCGGCGAAGGCTGTTAACAGCTGCCTGACCGATTGCGTGAGCGGGGAGCTTGGTAACGTAGGTTGCATCAATGCCGTAGTTAGCAAGGGAAACGGCAACGTTTGCCTCACCGCCACCAAAGGTGAATTCTACGTGATCGCACTGTACAAATCTCTCGTAGTTGTAGGGCTGAAGACGGAGCATAAGCTCGCCAAAGGTAACAACTTTCATTTTTGTTTGTCCTTTCGGTATAATAATTTTTATTTTTGTTGCATACGGTTATATTGTAGCATAGGTATTGCTCAAAATCAATAGAGCACAAAATTTTTTAGTTAACAATTGAGGAAAAATTAAGCTCTGAGCTCGTTATGGCATTGCTCGCAGAGCATCTTGCCCTTGAACTCCCTTACGGTGTCAGAACTTCCGCAGAATACACACACAGAGGTATCCTTCTTCATGACGATGGCATCTCCCTCAAGATGTATCTCTAGAGGTGTTTCTGTGGTGATATCCATCTTTCTGCGCATTTCCTTGGGGATGACGATTCTGCCGAGCTCGTCAACACAACGCGATATTCCGCTGGACTTCATTTTTCTTCTCCTTTCGTTTTTTCTATATTTTACCATAATATCATAATATTTGTCAAGATGTGGAAATAATTGCCGAGAGCAAGGAGTTATATATGATTAAGGAAAGAACAGAACAAACAACAAAAACGAGCCGTCTTAAGATGGCACTTTCGTATTTACCGAGGGGTGTGGCTCTCGAGATATCCGAGATATCAAGGAGTGTCCGTAATATTGAGAGCGGTATCAGCGAGATTCGCTTAAGAGCCGACGGAGTATCCTCCGTTATTGTACACGGGGTGGGGTATCCGCTGTTTTACCGTGCCACCTATGCCGAGCTCGAGGACACGCTCTCGAGGCTCACGGGCGGTGCGGTATACGCTCACCGCGACAGTATTGCAAGGGGCTACATAGTGGTGTCGGGGATGCGGGTTGGCGTCTCGGGCGTTGCAAGGTATGACGGTGAGAGCGTAGGGGTAGGTGAGATCTCCTCGCTCGTTTTCAGAGTAGGTAGTGCCGAGTGCGGCTTCGGTCAGGAGCTGTTCCGCGCCTGGCGGGGACGGGGCATGCCGAGCATGCTCGTGATTGCACCTCCGATGGGCGGAAAGACCACGGCGTTAAGGTCTCTTGCCGGATACATAGGCCGTGGGCGTTCTCCCATGCGCGTTGTGGCGGTCGATGAGCGCTGCGAATTTGATCCTAACGATTATAAGGAGTCGGGGGTTGATATTCTAAGGGGGTACCGCCGCTCGGTGGGTATCGAGGTCGCGTACAGAACGATGTCTGCCGAGGTGATAATTACCGACGAGGTGGCGGATATTTCCGAGGCTGAGGCTCTGCTCGGTGCGCACGGTGCAGGAGTGAAGCTCATATGCTCGGCACACGCGCAATCCGTAGAGGATATATTAAAGAGAAAATGTCTTACTCCGCTTCTCGAGTGCGGTGTATTCGGCTGCGTTGCCGAGATAAGCTCGTCACACGGCAGATACGGCTTCGGTTTTTTTGATATATAAGTATGAAATATGTAGGTATTTTCTTTGCGACACTCGGCACGCTCCTTGCAGTTTTGCTTTACAGATCAGCCCTTTCGCACAGAGCTGTTATTGCCGAGGAGCTCAGAAGACTTGTTACTCATATACGAGCGAGGGTGTCGGATTATCTCGAGCCGCCCACCGTGTGGGCAAAGTCCTTTGTCTCGGATATCCCCGAGGTGGAAAAAATGCTGAATGAGATAAGAGGCGGCAGCTCAACCGTTGCTGCGTTCAACAACGCTTTTTGCGGGATATCGCTGCCTGTTGAAATAAAGGAGCTTCTGAGTGGGTTTTTCTCGAGGCTCGGGAGCGATTCGATAGCGAGCGAGAGGCGTGAGATACTAAAGGGCGAGGAAAGACTCGTCTCTCTTCTCGAAAGGGAAAAGAAAAGGAGCGGAGAGAGCGGTACCGTGGCATCGGTTATCGCCTTTCTCGTGCTTGCGGGCGGTATAATAATCGTCATCTAGCTGCTCTTCTGAGGTGAAAATGGGAATTGAGTTGATACTGAAAATAGCGGGTGTCGGCATGATAGTCACGGTGCTGTGTCAGATCCTTTCCAAAGCAGGAAGGGACGAGCAGGCAACCCTCGTATCTATCGGCGGTATAGTGATAGTGCTTTTACTTCTCGTTGAGCAGATATCTCTGCTCATAAACACGCTCATCGAGGTGTTCGGTCTGTGAGCGGTATTATTTTCGGTGCGGGGCTTGCACTCTCCGCGCTCGTTATGTATATTTTGCTTGATGCTATGGGATACCGCGGCGCAAGATTACTGACTGTTACGGCTACGGTAATGCTTTTCGTCCTTGCTATATCGGCTGTGCCCCAGCTTATCTCGTCTGTAGAAATCATCTCTGAAAGCACAGGTATCGGTGATACGGTCGGGTGTGCCATGCGCATTTTGGGCATCGGATACGTGTCGGGCATCTCGTACGACGTAGCTCTTGATATGGGCTCAAAAGGACTTGCAAGTGCGGTGATGATGTTGGGGAGAGTCGAGATGCTTCTCGTTATTACGCCGTATGTGACCGAGGTTGTGAAGCTTGCGGTGGAGCTTATATAGTATGTATAAAGTAAACAATTGTTATAATAACGATGCAATTTCCGAGCTTGAGCAGGGATTTTTTGATGTCCTGCCTGAGGGATATGATACATTCGGCGACGTTGTATCGCTGTCGAAGCTCGGTCCGGATGCGCTTCTCGGAGAGCTGCTATCCATATTTTCCGCGAGGGGCGGGGAGATACTCTCCTTCTTTCTTCTGGCTTTTGGCGCATCGGTGCTCATATGGCTGTCGGGGACACTCTCGCACGGTTTTTCAAAGATAGCGGAGGGCGGCGTATCCTGCATATCCTCGGTTGCTATATTCGGTGCTCTTTATCCTCTGTTCTTATCGGTTGGCGAGGCGCTTGGGTCTATAAGTGCGTTTTTCTCGGCACTCGTGCCGATACTGTCATCCTTTTTAGCACTTGGCGGAGCCGAGGGGAGCGCATTATCTCTCGGTGGCGGTATGACGCTCACCGCCTGGCTTATAGGAATGCTCTCGAGCGAGCTTCTTTTGCCGATAGTATCTGCTGTTTTTGCTGCCTCCGTGGTGTCGGGTGCGTACGGTGGAGCCTTGTCACGGCTTGCGGACGGTATAAAGAAAACCTATATACGGGCTATCGGCTTCGTGGGGGTGGGTGTCGCGGCTCTCTTTGCGTTACAGACCTACATAGGTACTACGGCTGACGGATTAAGTCTGAGGGCTGCAAAGTTCGCAGCAGGCGGTCTCGTGCCCGTCGTCGGAAATACGGTCTCGGGCGCTCTCGCAACGCTTATCGGGGGGCTCTCCTCGCTAGGCGGTATAATAGGTGCCTCGTCGGTGGCGGTGATAGTGGCAATGGCATTATCTCCCTTCGTTATCCTGTTACTCTATAAGCTTGCTCTGTTTTTGTGCTCGCTTTTTCTCGATTATTCGACACGGGGCGGGGGTACATCCTGTATTTCTGCGTTTTCAGGCGCTCTTGACGCGCTTATTGCCGTTTATTCGGTGACGGTTATAATCTATATTTTCGAGGTTGTTCTCGTAATATGCGGAGGGGGTGCGGTGTATGGATGGAATTAGCGGATATATGCTTCTTGCTCTCGGACTCTCGGCATCGCTCGGGCTCATCTGTGCTTTGTCGCACCCTTCGTTTTCAAAAGAGACCGAGATGGCGGTTGGTGTGCTCTGCCTTTTTGCGATGGCAAGCCCCGTTCTTAGCCTCGTAGGTAACCCTTCGGTTATCCCCGAGCTGCCCGACGGCTCTTACGCGGAACACTTTGGCGGAATAACCGAGATAGGAGAGGGGGCGTGGCTCGAGGGTGTGGCAAGCTATCTTTCAGACGAATATTCGGTCTCGGCTGAGGATATTACGGTATATGCTGAGAATTTCGACTTTTACACGATGCGTGCAGATTATATCCGCGTTTCACTCTCGGGTGCGGGCGTGTTCGCGAACCTGCACGCAATGCGCGATGATATTTTAAGGAGCTTTGTCGCTGAGGGCGGCGGCTGTGAGGTGGTGATGAATTTTGGGTGACAAAAGGCTTGAGGGCATGGCGGAAAGGACCGTGGGATTTGTTAAAAAGCACTCACGGCTGATCATAATAGTGCTTATTATACTTCTCGGGGTTGCACTTATCGCGATGGGGTCGGGCGGCTCGGGTAATACGGTGACGGGTGAGTACGACAGCACGGAGGAGAAGCTGACCGAGCTATGCTCGAGGGTACGGGGTGTAGGCGAATGTCGCGTGATGGTAACGTACAAGGAAAGTCAGTCGAGGTTCGGCTCATCTCAGTCGGTGGGCGTCGTAGAGAGCGTTGCGGTCGTCTGCAAGGGTGCAGACAAGAGCGAGGTACGAGCTGAGCTCACGTCTATGCTCTGCGCCCTGTTCGGAATACGGTCGAGCAGAATACATATCTCGAAAATGAAGTAATGACGGTTGATATTTCAAAAAGCGGCAAACGAAGATGTACGCCGCAAATGATGAAAAATCAGTCATAAGTCAGGAATATCGCTCATAGATTTTACCATAAGCAAAACCAAAAGGAGAAACGGATAAAATGAAATTTGAAAAGCTCAAAAAGTTCTTCTCGTCGAAGGCAACCAAGACCGTGGCGGTATTTCTCGCGGTACTGCTCATAGGAGTCGCGGTGTACGTGAATTACCGACTCTTCTACGATCCCGTCGGAAATATGGGATACGGTGACAACAACATGGACGGTTCGGATTCGTCCTTACAGACCGGCGGCGGTGCAGAGGATGAGGATTACTTCACCACCACAGCCCTCAACCGTCAGCAATCGCGCGACGAGGCTATCGACGTTCTCAAGCTTGTGACCGAGTCCGAGGAGGCAAGCGAGGAGGCAAAGGCCGAGGCAAATGCCGCTATATCCAAGATCGCGGTGGATATCCAGAACGAGACCAACATCGAAACGCTCGTCAAGGCGAAGGGCTTCGAGGATTGCATAGCCATCATATCCGACGGTGCGGTAAGCGTTATAGTCGGAGCCGAGAGCCTTCTTGCATCCGAGGCGGCTCAGATATTCTCGATAGTCTACGATACCACCGGCATTGACCCCGAGAACATCAGCATCGTAAACAAGGCATAAAAGAGCCGTGCTAAGGACGGCAGGAGCAGGGAACCGCGTTATGGCTTCGGTATCCTGCTCCGCTTTTTTGCGTTTTGTGTATCTATGGTGAAGGATGAACGGTTGATTTAGAGCAAAAATGCGTCTTATTTGTGGTTTTTTCGGCGAATTACGCATTTTTTACAAAGGCACATTTCAAAACGGGCGCAAATATCGTCACATTTTATTTAATTTTGTGTCCCGCGGTTGTTGACTTAGTGACGTGTTTATGCTAGAATATAAGCATATTTTCAAAAATACTTATTTAGGGAGAAAAAAATGGAAAAGCTTAAAGTCGGTATAATCGGTGCTACGGGCATGGTAGGTCAGAGATTTATCACCCTTCTTGCCGATCATCCCTATTTTGAAATAAAGGCGCTTATCGCAGGCCCGAGATCCGCAGGCCGTAAGTACAGCGAGGCGGTTGCGGGCAGATGGAAGCTCGCGGCAGAGTGTCCCGAGTGGATAGGTGACATGGAGGTCATCTCATCCGAGGAGATAGATAAGGTCAAGTCCCTCGTTGACTTCGTATTCTGCGCTGTCAATATGTCGAAGGCTGAGACCCTCGAGCTCGAGGAGAGATATGCCAGAGCCGAGATCCCCGTCGTTTCCAACAACTCGGCAAACAGATGGACGCCCGACGTTCCCATGGTCATTCCCGAGGTCAACGATGCACACCTTGCGGTCATCGATGCACAGAGAAAGAGACTCGGTACCAAGCGCGGCTTCATTGCGGTAAAGCCTAATTGCTCGATACAGTCCTATGTCGGAGCACTCACTCCGCTCCTTAAGTACGGTATCAAGGAGATAGTCGTAACTACATATCAGGCTATAAGCGGTGCGGGTAAGACCTTCAACGAGTGGCCGGAGATGATAGATAACCTTATTCCTTACATCGGCGGTGAGGAGGAGAAGAGCGAAAGAGAGCCCATGCGCGTGTGGGGCGAGGTAAAGGACGGCGCAGTCGTTCCCGCTACGTCTCCCGTTATTACCGCTCAGTGCCTCCGAGTTCCCGTAACCGACGGCCATATGGCAGCGGTATTCGTTAAATTTGAGAACAAGCCCACCAAGGATGAGATCCTCGAGTCCTGGCGCACCTTCAAGGGCAAGCCCCAGACTCTCGGTCTGCCCTCTGCTCCCGAGCAGTTCATAACCTACTTTGAGGAAGATAACCGTCCTCAGACGGGTCTTGACCGCGACCTCTTTGGCGGCATGGGCGTATCCTGTGGAAGACTTCGCGAGGATGCTCTTTACGACTACAAGTTCGTGGGTCTGTCTCACAATACTCTGCGCGGCGCTGCGGGCGGTGCTGTGCTTATCGCCGAGCTGCTTTACAGAGAGGGATATCTTACCAAGGCTTAAAATTTAAATACTATGAGGCTGTCTCGGGTTATGAGACAGCCTTTTTATACGTTGGTGAATTATACTATCAAGTGCAACACTTTTAAGAAAAAAGAACACTCATATTGAATCCTGTGTTATAATGAAGTTACCACACACCAAAACAACAAGGAGAACAATATGAGCTATACCCATTTTACCATAGAAGAACGC
>JAFVZL010000005.1 GCA_017508195.1 Clostridia bacterium
TCAGCCGTTCAAAAAGCCAAAAGTGGCTTTTTGCATCTATATCATTGAAACAGAAATCGACAAATTTCCATCGCGAAATTTGTTCGCAAATCTCAGATTTGCGGTCGAAATTTATTAATTTCGACTTTCGATTGTCGTTATAATGATTATGGAATATCGGAAAAGGCGGAAAGCCTTTTCACGGCTGAAACATCAGCCGAACAAAAAAGCCGTTTTTGGGCTTTTTGAATCCATATCATTTCAACAGAAATCGACAAATTTCCTTCGCGAAATTTGCTTGCAAATCTCAGATTTGCGGTCGAAATTTATTAATTTCGACTTTCGATTGTCGTTATAAGCCCAATTGACCGCAACTTGTTGATTAAAATTTTAAGATATGATATAATCAAAACAACAAGGATATTTCGAGGTTTTAGAGCATGGGCGGTAGAAAAAGATGCAAATGGTGCAACCTGAAAAACGAGCTTTATATAGAATACCACGATAGCGAGTGGGGCGTACCGAGATTCGATGACGGATACTTATATGAAATGCTTATTCTGGAGTCATTTCAAGCGGGGCTATCCTGGGAGTGCGTACTGAATAAGCGCGAGGCATTCCGCGTGGCGTACGACGGCTTTGATATCGAAAAGGTCGCTCGGTACGGTGAGGAAAAGGAGCGCGAGCTGTCAGAGAATAAGTCGATAATAAGAAACAGACGCAAAATAAGTGCAAGCATAAAAAACAGCAAGTTTTTTCTCAATATAATTAAGGAATACGGATCATTTTATGAGTATTTATCCGGCTTTACCGGCGGTAAAACTATAATAGAGGTCGACAAAACAACGAGCGAGCTGTCCGATGCAATTTCAAGAGATCTCGTTAAACGCGGCATGACCTTCGTAGGATCGGTAACAATCTACTCATATCTTCAGGCAATAGGCGTGATCTATTCGCATGGAAAAGAGTGCTTTCTATACAAGGCGGATAAGTAACAACATTCTTAAATATTAAAGCCAAGTCAATCCTGATTGACTTGGCTTTTCTCTATTGTTACCAAACTACAATGACATCAACAATCAAAGCTTGATATGCTCGCCTATTTTCGGGGTCGTTATGCGTGCATCCGGGTTTAACCTCTTCAGATGCTCTGCAATCACGTCGGCATGCTCCTCGCGCCACATATCGACAAACCTTCTGCCGTTCTCATATAGATGTGTGAGGATAAAATGCTTATCCGAGAAGTGACACATAAACCGCGCAAACTCATCCGCAAGAGTGGTATAATCCTCGGCATAGGAGTTACCGTCACCGAGGAAAACGTGCGCAAAGCAAACGTCAGCCTTCGGAAGCTCGGGCAGCCCATCGAGCGCGTAGTCACGCACGTCCGCCGGGAAAGCCATTGACGGAGCGCCATAGGCGGTGATGTAGTAGCCGTATTCGTCAACGCCCTTGTGCGTTATCGGGCGGAAATGTCTGCCCTTAAACGGCAATATTGTCAACTTATCTATACAAATTGGCTGATTTTCGTGAGCCACGAGTATCCTTTCGGGCTTGATACCCCATGACAGAGCTTCGTCATAAATGAAGTCAGGGATCACCCACATCATATCACACTGTGCAAGATTTCTTACGGTTTCTTCCTCAAAGTGGTCTACGTGTCCGTGCGTTATGATCATCAGCTTCACTCCCGAGAGAAGCTCGGCACACCGTGAAGGCGCACGCGAGAGCTTGTTCGCGAAGCGGAAGGCAGGATCCATAGCCCACAAGTAGCCACCCGTGTTAAATAAATAGAAGGTTGAATTAGCTAACGCGAGGGTAGTACCCTCGTTTTCCGTACCCCTTAAAACATCTGTCGCTCTGATAAACTTCGACTCGAAGCCGGTGCGGATCTCGTCGTACAGGCGCGCACAGGGCGGGAGTGCATCACCGAGCACCCTGACGGACGAGATAAGTGCATCGTGGGGATCGACAACCCCTTCAAGCCTCGGAAAATCAAGCTCGAGATTATATACCCCAAAATAGCGCCATGCAATTGCAGACAGCAGCTCCTCCAGCGGCAGATAATAGTTGCCGAGCGGATAGTGCGTTTTCAAGCCGTTAAGCGCGTGAATATGCGTATGAACGATGCGGTCTATGAATTCCGTGGGCGGAAGTATCAAGCCCTCACCGGGCTTATGCTTACCAAGGTAGTACATATAATGACCGAGATCGAAGCAGAGTCCGACGTTCTCGGCATTTACCTCTTTTACGGTTTTGAGTACGTATTCAAGGCTGTTCCCTTCCGTGTCATCGGGCATAAGACGGTTATTCTCGAGCGCGATAGTGACGGGATAGCCATTTTCTGTGGCGTAAGCCGAGAGCGACTTTAGTATTGCGGTGTTATCCGCGACTATGGGGTGAAGCACGAGAACGAGCTTTTCCTGCCTGAGCCCTCGAAGCACGCCCTCGAGAGGCGCGAATATGTCGCGTATCGCGGTTTCGGCAGAGTACATTCTCGAATGAACGGTTATCTGAAAGCCGAAGTTCCAGAGTCTGTTCGCTATCGTAAGCACATCCTCGCTCGTTGCCTCGCGTAAAACCGTGCGTATCTCGATGCTCGTTACACCGCTTCTTTTCAGCTCGGTGAGTGTTTTGTTTCTATCGAGGTGAGGTACTCCCTCACCTCTTAAAAGCCATGAATATGGTAAGGATACTCCAATCATACCAATACCTCTTATTATTTATGGGGCGGAAGCGCCTCGGTGCCGTCACCGTCGATCTCGTCGGTGTTCTGAGGCTTCGCCTTAAGCACGCCTGCGGTCACCTTAGGTCTTTCGTCAGTCACCTCGGGAGCCTCTAGCTTATCAGGGTCTTCCTTCTTTTTCTTTTTGCTGAAGAATTTGCGCTTTACCACATCCCAGAGCTTACCCCAGAACGCTTTATTTTCCTCGCGCTTCTCTTCCATCTCGATTCCCGCCTGCTCGGTGAGTATTCGTCTGTTTTTCTCTCCCACGATCTCGGTATCCTCGCGCTCCTCACCAAAAAGATCCTTAAAGAAGTTCTTCGTTTTGACAATTGGCTTAAGGACAAACTCGAAGTCCATCTTAAGTCCGTCGAGGAAGAGGGCGGCACGGTTGGTAACGTAGAGCTTAATGAGCTCGAATGCAACCTGCGCTATCCAGAGGAGTATCATCAGCGGTGTCGTAAGCATCGCAAAAGCGGTAACGTCGGCAGAATTTACGTAGATCGAGTAAACGACGGATGCGAGCGAGACCGCGTTGAGCGTAAGCTTCGTCACTATGTATGCCGTTCGGCTGATCTTTTTGGTCGTCTTTGATTTCTTATCCCTCTTACCGTTGGTGATAAGATGAATAACAAGGTTCAGTGCAGTCATCACGAGCAGTATCGCGTTGATGATACGGTTGCCCTGCCCTATTATAAGAGCGTAGGCAAGATATAGTATCATAAAGCTCTGCGTGACGATGGTGGTAATATTCGCAAGGATCCCGAGATCCTTTACTATTCTGTGATATGCTGCAATCGTGTACTTTAACATATACGTCCGTCCTTTCATAAGGATATCTTAGTATAGCATATTTCGGGATAAAAAGCAAGCACCGCACCTTTTCTGGTGCGTACTATCTAGAAAATAAAAAAGCAAAGCGGTCAGCCTTGCTTTTTTAGGTGTAAGCTATTCTTAATCCGCGTGTCTCTTTCCTGCGGCATCGATTCTCGGGTCTGTGTAGATATCGTACTCATCACGGCTCTTGGTCGAAAACTCGGATACTACCGCACCGTCGGGTCCTGCCTGGAACCAGTGGAAGGTATCGGGCATGATGGTGTACTGCTCACCCGGCTTAAGGATTATCTCCTTCTTGCATGTGAAGTACTTCTCCATTCCCTCGGGTATCTTTGCCTTGGTAACGCCATCTCCCTCTCCGTCAACGTAGAGGTATACCTCGCCGTAGCGGCAACGGAAGGTCTCTTCCTTACCCACCTTGCCGTTTACCTCGGGGTGCCTGTGCTCGGGGCAGGTCTGACCGGGAAGGAGAACGAGCTCCTTTGCACAGCAGCGGTCGGTATTCACATAAACGAGAAGCTCGAGACCGACCTTATCAATGCAACCAAGCTCATACTCGGCAACCTCGATACGTGCTCTCTCCTCTTCGGTGATAGCTATGCCCGCCTTCTCAAAATACTTTGCCGCCTCAGCGGTATATTTGATATAATCTTCTCTTGTAAGCATAATAGGCTCCTTCGGATTTGTTCGAACACATTTTATCATAAAAAAATACTTTTGTAAATAGGTTCGCGAAAAAAGGTAGAAAGACTGCTTTTAGTTCGGCTCATTCGCTTCGCTCTCTTGATTTTCAAGCTGAAAGGTTGTATAATATAATCAGTAAATATTATGGAGGGGCTATGGGTAAAAGCATAACGGTAGTTATCTGTCTTGATGACGAGGGCGGAATGACGGTGTTCGGCAAGAGGCAGAGCCGCGACAGGGTTCTCATCGAGGAGCTGTGCGAGAGCGTTTCGGCTCCGATCTACGTAAATACGTTTTCGTCCTTCCTTTTCCGCGACAGGGCGGATCGCGTTCATATTTCGGATGACCCGCTCGGGGACTGTCCCGATGGGGGTGTTGCGTTTATTGAAAATCTTCCGCTGTTGCCTCATATAGATGATATCGGCACTGTGATACTGTATAAATGGAACAGGCTCTATCCGTCGGACGTGAAGATAGATATAAGCTTCGACGGCTTCAGAGTCGAGTCGAGGAAGGATTTCGTCGGCAGCTCTCACGAGCGAATCACCAAAATAATTATGACAAAGAGGAGATAAGAGAGTATGAAAGCCTTGCTTAAAAATCTGACTGCCCTCCTGCTTCTTCTTTCGCTTGTATTCGGCTTCGCCGCGTGCACTCTTCCCGGTGACGATACCGAGAGCTATAACGAGGAGCCGATATATATCGAGGGTATCGGTGAGATACCCGCCTTCAGCGGTAAGGCGTGGATATCGGTAAACGATAATAAGCCCTTATTTACCGAGAGTGAGATCACGCTCGAGTCCTTTGAAAGGTATGCTCCGCTCGACCCGCTCGGCAGATGCGGTGAGGCGTTTGCGTGTGTCGGTACCGATATTATGCCGACGGATAAGAGAGAGGGCTCACTGAGCTCGGTAACACCGACGGGCTTCATTAATAAGGAGTACGATATCGTAGACGGCGGATTTCTCTACAATCGCTGTCACCTCATCGGCTGGCAGCTCACGGGAGAGAACGCGAACAAGTACAACCTCATCACCGGCACCCGCTTTATGAATATTGACGGCATGCTCAAATACGAAAATATGATAGCCGACTACGTGAAGGAGACGGGTAACCACGTTATGTACCGCGTTACCCCGATATTCGAGGATAATGACCTTGTGGCACGCGGAGTGCTTATGGAGATGTACTCGGTTGAGGACGAGGGAGAGGAGATCAGCTTCTGCATTTTCGCATACAATAATCAGCCCGGTATCAGCATCAACTACAGAACGGGAGAGTCCAAGCTGAACGACGGTGTTCCCTACCCCGACGATGAGCCTGTGGAGCTGCCCGACAGCGACGGTCCCGATTACATAATCAATATAAGCACTAAGAAATATCATCTTCCGACCTGTCAGCACGCAACGGGTAATAATGCCCGTGAATATTACGGGACCGAGGATGAGCTTATACAAGACGGTTACGAGGCGTGTAAGGTTTGCAAGCCGTAATAAGCTGCCATATTCGATAAGACCGAACAATTACATATACACATACCGGGTTTTGGGCTGACTCAAAAGCAAAATTTGAGTCAGCCCAATTTCTTTAGGCAAACTTTAGCCGTCGGGGATATAATCGTAGCATATAGAATAAAAACGGGAGGATAGTATGACGGACAAAACCGTTTTCAACCGATATGAAATAAAATATCTGCTTACCGAAGAGCAATCAAGAGTTGTGCTCGATGCTGCCGAACGGTTCGTCACACCGGATGCCTACGGTCGCTCAACCGTAAGAAACGTATACTACGACACCGATAACTACAGACTTATACGCCGATCGATTGAAAGACCGTTTTACAAGGAAAAGCTTCGCTTGCGCTCCTACGAAAAGGCGGATGCAAGCTCTCCTGTGTTCGTAGAGCTTAAGAAAAAATACGACTCCGTCGTTTATAAGCGCAGAATTGCTCTTGCCGAGCGTGATGCCGTGGAGTGGTTGTCAGGAGCCTCCGAATGTCCGATCGACACCCAGATCTCGAAAGAGATAGATTATTTCAGATCATTTTACGAAAATCTCATGCCAACCGTTTTTCTTTCCTATGAGCGTGAGGCATTTTTTGCCAAGGATAACGGAGACCTTCGCATCACCTTTGACAGAAGCATTCTTGCCCGTTGCTCGGATGTCTCACTGAGGTCGGACGTATACGGCGAGCCCATTCTCCCGGATGGAGAGGTGCTGATGGAGATAAAGTGCTCGGGAGGTATACCGCTATGGCTCGTAAAGGTGCTCAGTACGGAAAAAATATATAAGCACCGTTTTTCAAAATACGGCAGTGCATATGAGAAGCTGATACTGCCGCGCCTCAATCAAGAAAACGAAAATATCAAGGAGATACTTACACATGCCTGAGACAATTTTTACCGGATTATTTGACGGAATAGGCTCATCGGTCATCGACATTGGAGATTTTCTTCTTTGCATAGCCGTATCACTTATTCTCGGACTCATTACTTCGCTTGCATATACCTATAAATCAAAATATACGAAAAGCTTCCTTATTACCCTCGCTCTCCTGCCCGCTGTAGTATGCGTAGTTATACTGATGGTCAACGGCAACATCGGCGCAGGCGTTGCAGTAGCGGGTGCATTCAGCCTCGTTCGCTTCCGCTCAGCTCCCGGATCTGCCAGGGAGATCGTAGCTCTCTTCTTAGCTATGGGAACGGGAATCGTGACGGGAATGGGTTATCTTGCATTCGCTTCTCTGTTCACTCTTATAATGTGCCTTGCCCTTATCGTTTACAGTCGCTTTACAAGCGGAAAGCGCGGTACTGTCAGCGGTGCGAGAACCTTAAAGATCACGATACCCGAGGATCTTGACTACACCTCGGCATTTGACGATATTTTTGAAGATCTGACAAGCGAGCACGAGCTCATAAAGGTGAAAACCACCAACATGGGCAGCATGTTCCGCCTTACCTACGATATAACGCTTAAGTCGCCCCGAGAGGAAAAGGAGCTTATCGATAGGATACGAACAAGAAACGGAAATCTCGAGATATTGCTCTCGCGTCAGGAAACCGACTCCGGGGCGCTATAAGGAGAGGCAGCATGAAGATAAAAATAATTACCGTTCTTTTACTCACGGCATTGCTTCTGGTATCCTGCTCACCCACACCCCCGACAATTAACGGCGCCGCTCCCCCGCCATCGGATCTTGGCACAGATGATACTGCCTATGGAGATAAGCTCGAGGATATAGGTGCTTACGATGGAATTTTCGATGGTGATAGCAGCTCGCTGAAGGTGACATATGTATCAGGTACCGAGGGCGGCTTCAGCGTAAATGACGGAGTATTAACGTTCTCGGGTATAAGCGAGAATTCGGTATATTCTTTATCGGGAAATCATAAAGGCTCTATCGTCGTGGATATACCCGAAGAATACAAGCTCGAGCTTGAGCTCTGCGGTCTGTCTCTGATATCCGAGAAAACCAACGCTATCACCGCTCTTTCGGGTGACGAGCTTAAGCTCACCGCCAAGAATGGCTATGAAAACTATATCTATGACAAAAGAGAAGCAATTGATGAGAGCGACGAGTCCCTCTACTCGGGTGCGATCCATTCCGAGATCGACCTCGAAATAGGCGGAAAAGGCGCTCTTACGGTGATATCTGATAATAACAACGGTATTCACACCAAGGATGATCTATCCGTGAAAAATCTCACACTGCTCGTCTGCGCAAAGGATAATTCCCTTAAGGGGAATGACAGCGTTGAAATCGAGAGCGGCAGCCTCACGCTGATATCCACCGTTGGTGACGGCATTAAAACAACCAACAGTGATATTTCCGAAAAGGGTAACCAACGCGGAAACGTATCCATTCTCGGCGGAGAGGTTTCGGTTTACGCAGCATGTGACGGCATCGACGCCGCATATAACGTAATAGTTGAAGACGAGAGCACGCTTCTCAATATATATACCGACAAATATTCTAACTATTCGGACACGGTAACGACGGTTACAGAAGACATTTATTATATACGTTTTTCAAGTAAGGCATACTGCTATTCGGTAAAATACTACAATTCCGACGATGATTACGAATGGGTCAATGCCGAATACCATTCGAGTCTTTTCGCTGGAAGAAACACGTACTATTACTACTCCTTCCCCAAAATGGCAGAGTATTCAAAAATGCAGTTCTTTATCTATTCCGGCGAGGACCAGCTCGGACAAGACGAGGAATACGTTGCCGCGTCCGATTACCTGACTCCCAACACCATGTACGATACCTTCGCGCTCTCATCAAGAGGTGGCAGCCTCGGATATTCGTGGACCGACTACGGAAGGACCGACGGTCCCGGCGGAATGGGTGGCGGAATGAGCGACGGAAACACAGAAAAGGGAGATTATTCAACAAAGGGTATCAAGGCTGCCAACGAGATCTTCGTTTCGGGAGGCACAGTCAATATCAAATCCTACGATGATGCTATCCACGCAAACTCCGACGTTACTCCCGAAAACGGATCCATACCCAAGGGCAACGTTACAGTGAGCGGCGGCAAGCTGACTCTGTATACCAACGATGACGGTCTGCACGCAGACGGCACTCTGCTAATCAGCGGTGGCGAAATAAGCATAACGGGCAGCTATGAGGGTGCCGAGGGCCTTAACGTGCGTCTTGTGGGCGGTGTCCTTTCGATTTATTCAAGGGATGACGGTATCAATTCTACCGCAACCTCGGGTACGGGTGTATCGATCGAGGGAGGATATCTATATATATCATGCTCGGGTGACGGAATCGACTCAAACAGCAGAAGCTCCTATAAGGGTATTTCCTTCTCGGGCGGTACGGCTGTGATTCTCTCGAGCTCGGGTGGTAATTCAGCTATCGATACAGAGGCGGGATATGAATTTACGGCAGGCACGGTCATTGCACTTATGCCGCGCGGCGGAATGAGCAACGAAGCTACTCACTGCGCAAGCTTTTCATCCATTGCAACGACAGCTCAGCTCTCGCTGAATGAGGGGGATTATCTTCGAGTTGATACAGGCTCTGCCGTATCGGTAAAAATGCCTTATTCCCTCTCTGCAACAGTCATCGTGCTAGGTTCATCAAACGCGAGCATATCTCAGGCGAATAGCTGCTCGGGTACCCCCGACGCGAACGGAGTTGCTTTCGAATAATTCAAAAAACTATTGTAGAAAACAACAAATAGTGGTACAATGATAATGCTTATCGGAAGTTAAAACAGAACCACTATGCGCTATTTCAACGCCAAATCTGTGACTTGAAAATTATACAAAGAGGGGATAACATATGCGTTTGCTTGTTGCCGAGGATGACCCTAAGCTACTGAAAACTCTTCTTCGATTATTTGAACTGAACAACTACGCCGCAGACGGCGTTACAAACGGCACCGATGCATACGACTATGCCTTGAGCGGAGAGTATGACGGATTGGTGCTGGATATAATGATGCCCGGTCTTGACGGACTCGAGGTAATACGAAGGCTCCGAGAGTACGGAATCACTACGCCCACTCTGTTTCTCAGTGCAAGAACCGAGGTTTACCAAAGGATAGAGGGACTCGATGCGGGTGCCGACGATTATCTGCCCAAGCCCTTCTCTACGGCAGAGCTGCTTGCAAGAGTAAGAGCAATGCTCAGAAGGCGCGACAACTTCACCCCTGACATGCTGGAGTTCGCGGGAGTAAGCCTCAACAGCGCGACCTTCGAGCTCGGGTACCGAAACGCCTCACGCTCTCTCAGCGGTAAAGAATATCAAGTCATGCAGATGCTGATGCAAAGCCCCGGCGCGGTTATTACAACAGAGCATTTCATCACCCATATCTGGGGATGGGACACCAGCGTTGACACCAGCGTGGTGTGGGTACACATTTCTAATATCAGAAAGAAGATAGAGGCTCTCGGCGCCCCCATTTGCATCAGATTTATAAGAAGCGCGGGCTACGTTCTGGAGGCTATCGATGATCTATAAGCTGCAAAAGAAATTCATTCTGATAAGCGCGGTATCGGTGCTTTCTGTCATCGTGCTCATGTTTGCCCTCACGGCTGCATTCAACGTATCCTCAGTAAATAAGACGCTTGACATTCTTGCCGACAGGGTTGCGGAAGGCGGCGGAAGGTTTGAAAACTCACCCGAGAAGCCGCTTCCCGGCGCTCCGTCTCATGGCGAGCCATCTCCCAACGAACCATCTCCCGAGGTAAAGCCCGAGCTTATGCCAAATGGAGCAGGCGGAGAAGCCTTTGGCTTCATTACACCCGAAACTCCTTTTTCGACCAGGCATTTCTCGGTATGGCTGAATTCTGACGGAACGGTGGAGCGCGTAAATACGGAGAGCATATACCTCATCTCGGATGAGAATGCGATAGAGTACGCAAAGGGAGCGTTAAAAAGCGGTAACGAGCGCGGCTGGGCTGACAGTTACCGTTACAAAATTCTGAGAACGGAAAATGGATGCTGTGCCGTGTTTATTGACGGATCGCTTCATACGGCAACACTGACTCAGTCTCTGACTATTATGGGTGCCGTTCTTCTCGCATCAGCGGCACTGGTGCTCATTTTGATAATTCTGCTCTCTAAAAGAGTCGTTGAGCCTATCGCGGCTGCTTATGACAAGCAACGGCAATTTATAACCGATGCAAACCACGAATTAAAGACCCCACTGACTCTTATTCTCGCAAATCTGGATATACTCGAGGCGGATACCGGAAAAAACGAATGGATCGACGATATACGCGACGAGGGTGAGCGCATGTCGAAGCTTGTCAACGAGCTGGTAGCGCTTTCAAGGCTGGATGAAAATACCGGGAATACATCTGACACCGAGCTTTTACTCAGCGAGATCGTATGCGACACCGTATCTGAATTTCAAAGCTCTGCAGCCTCAAGAGGCTTGACTCTTACTTCTGAAATCCGGCAGGGTATAAAATATACATCCGATGAGGCGCTGATGCGCAGACTCCTTTCCGTCCTGCTTGACAATGCGCTGAAATACTGTGATGAAGGCGGCACGATATCGGTATCGCTCGAGGAAAAGCACGGAGTTGTTCTTCGGGTAGAAAACTCCTTCTCCGACGTGGAGTGCATCGAGCTTGGCAAGCTCTTTGACAGATTTTATCGCTCGGACAAATCGAGAAGCACCTCAGGCGGCTTCGGAATCGGTCTATCAATAGCAAAGGCAATTGTCGAAAGACATCGCGGTGAGATATCAGCATACAAGAGCGCTGACTCCGTAATATGCTTCCGAGCTATACTTCGATAAAAGCATAAAAGAATAAAGAGGACTGCCTCGGGTGCAAGCTTGCACCCGAGGCAGTCCTCTTCATTTTCTTTAAATTACGGTAAAATCGGGGAATTCGTAGCTTAGCCTCGTACCGATATCAACGTTTGCGGGAAGGAGTGCCATTGCTATGAACAGCTCCTCACCGCTGATATCGTCCCTGAGCGTTGCGTACTCACCGTCAATTTTCACTACCGTGTAATTCTTCGGCTCCATTTTCGGTCTCCTTAGGTTCTGTTTTCAAATATTCACCGCCCATAAGCCTGCGAAGCAGCTTCACAAGCGGAAGGATAAGAAATCCAAGTGCAAAATTACTTATTCCGTGGATGAGGTCAAATGGGAAACCTGCGGCTATCCACGCAATCATGCCGTTAAAGTCAAGACCGAACATCGCCGCCTGGAGCGGTGCGTACAGTACACCGAACAAAAAGCCGTGCACAGCACTTATCAATGGATAGACTATCACAGCCGCTTTGTCGGGTATGCTTTTCGGAATCAGCATAACTGCTCCCCAAAGCACTGCCCAGACGTAGAGATAGGGTATCCACCACATGGAAAAGCCCGAGTAGACACCGTTCATCATAACGTATATGTAGATCGGTATAAGCGCTTTTTTTCGGAATACTACGGTATAAAGGACTGTAAGAGTACCGAGAAGATGCATATTCGGGAGTATCTCCATGACGATCTTCGACACGAACATAAGTGTGCCGAGCATCGCGAATATGACCATTTCCCGAATCTGCTTCGAAGCGGTATTTCTCATAAAATCAGCCCTTTGTGCAAACTAAACTATACGTTACGCCCTCTGTTATAGGAGTTTCTGCGGCTCCTACGGTTGCATAGCTGCCGTCAATGCGAAGCTCCCAATAACTATGTGTATCCTCCCAGACTAGCTGCATACCGTTTACGGTATTGAAGAAGGAAGGATCGTTTACAAGTCCTTCCGCATAGAGGGCGGGACCGAGAAATTCCTCGTCGGTCTTAAGAGTTAGAGTTATGCTCTTTTCCTCTGCCTCGATAACTACGGTGGCAGTCTTCGAGCCTTCACCGAGCGTTACATCCTCGGTATAGGTCGCATCCTTCCAGAGTCCTGTGGGTGCTTGTGTGCAAGCGGTGAGCGTTAGTGCTAAGATAAGCACGGTGAGCAGTGACAATGCGAGTGTCTTTTTCATTTTGTTCTCCTTTTTCATTATTAAAAATTACAAAAGGATAAAATAAAAGCGCCCTTCATGAGGCGCTGACACAGAAATATCCCATTTCCTACACCATGCCGCACTCCCCAATTGCCCAAGAGGCTTTTACATACACGGAGTGATAAGCATCCCGACTTCGGATCTCTCCGTCACGGTAATGGCTGTTGCTGCGGATTCACACCGCATTCCCTTATCCCCTTGCGCTTTCGCGCTCGACAATGTGCCATGGCACAATACTCCGGTCTTATTCTTCTGTATGGATCATTATAACGACAATCGAAAGTCGAAATTAATGAATTTCGACCGCAAATCCGAGATTTGCAAACAAATTTCTGAAGGAAAATTTATCGATTTCTGTTCCAATAATATAGATACAAAAAGCCACCCTTTGGCTTTTTGATCGGCTGATCTATCAGCCTCGAAAAGGCTACTTCGCCTTTTCGACATTATATAGTCATTATAGCACCCTTTAATCAGAATTTCAAGTATTTCTTGATGATTCAACCTTTTTCAAGGAATCACACGGTGATACCCGTAATAATTCGATCATAGAAGATCTCAAAGGGCGAAGCACGGGCATGGAAGATGCCGTATAAGATGGGCGCCCGCATTAACGTCGGGCGCTCTCAATATTTATCAATTGTGGTAAAGCTTCTTAGTCTGATACTTAGGCTCACAGGAAAGGTTTACTCCAAGCTTGCGGAAGGTAGTTACGTCTACCTGTGAGAGTATAACCGTGGAATGTGCCTCCGCATGTCTGAGCGCGGGGAGTGCGCTCATAGCGCGCCTCGAATGAACGTTATCCTTAGCGGATACGGCAAGTGCGATAAGCACCTCATCGGTATGAAGCCTCGGATTATGGTTACCGAGATTCTCGGTCTTAAGCCTCTGTATGGGAGCAAGTATTTCGGGGGATATGATATCTATATCCTTATCGATGCCTGCCTCTGCCTTAAGCGCGTTAAGAAGTGCGGCAGCAGATGCACCGAGCAGCGGGCTCGTCTTACCCGTCACTACTCTGCCATCGTTAAGCTCGATAGCTACTGCGGGCGCTCCCGTCTCCTCGCTCTTAGCGAGTGCCTGAGCTACGGGCGCGCGGTCCTTGACGGCATCTGTGCCGAGCTTACGCAAAAGAAGCTCTATCTTCTCAACCTCGGGCTCGTTACCGTTGCCCTTTCTGACACCGCAAAGGGCTGTATAATAGCGGCGGATAATCTCTTGCTTTGCTGCAGCGGATACGGCCTCATCATCATAGATGCAGAAGCCCGCCATATTAACACCCATATCTGTGGGAGACTTGTAGGGGCAGTCACCGAGGATCTCCTTGAGTATTGCCGAGAGAACGGGAAATACCTCTACGTCACGGTTGTAGTTTACCGCGGTGGCTCCGTATGCCTCGAGATGGAAGGGATCGAGCATATTTACGTCTGCGAGGTCAGCGGTAGCAGCCTCGTATGCAATATTTACGGGGTGGCTGAGCGGCAGATTCCAGACCGGGAAGGTCTCGAACTTCGCATATCCCGCCTTTATTCCCCTTTTATTCTCGTGATAGATCTGAGAAAGGCAGGTCGCCATCTTGCCCGAGCCCGGGCCGGGTGCGGTGACGATAACGACGGGGCGGGTGGTGACAACGTACTCGTTCTTACCAAAGCCCTCATCTGATGCAATAAGCGGTATGTTGTGGGGGTAGCCGTTTATCTCATAATGCTTATAGACGGTTATACCGAGCTTTTCAAGCTTAAGCTTGAAGGCATCGGATACGGGGGTGGAGCGATAGCGTGTCATTACGACAGATCCGACGGTAAGGCCGTAGCCGACAAATGCATCTATGAGCCTCAGAACGTCAAGATCGTAGGTAATACCGAGATCTCCGCGAACCTTGTTCTTCTCGATATCCTCGGAGTTTATAACTATTACTACCTCAGCATCATCCTTAAGCTCCGAGAGCATCCTTATCTTACTGTCAGGCTCAAATCCGGGCATAACGCGCGCTGCGTGGAAGTCATCGAAAAGCTTTCCGCCAAACTCAAGGTAAAGCTTTTCACCGAAGTAGGATATCCTCTCCTTGATCTTCTGGGACTGCAGCTTAAGATATTGCTCGTTGTCAAATCCGCGTCTAAACATTCTATTCACCCCCAAAATAAAATACAGAAGTATTTTAGCATATAAGACACTCTTTTTCAAGTCAAAAAGATAATTTAAAAAAATATTTTTGCTCCGAGTCTCGCCTCTTGTAATTTTCCCGATATGGTGCTAAAATATAGTAAGAACAACCCAAAGGAGTTGGCTATGGCTAATACAGTACTCAAAACCGATTATATAAAAATGATGGACAGAGTTTGTCCGCACGGATACTATCCCCGCCCGTCTATGGTTCGCGACTCCTTCCTTTCACTCAACGGTGAGTGGGAGTTCGGTGTATCCGGAAGCAAGGATGAGCCTATATATAACGAGAAAATCCTGGTTCCCTTCTGCCCCGAGTCGCATCTTAGCGGAATCGAAAGAATGATCAAGCCCGATGAATATATGCACTACCGCAAAGCTGTCGTACTCCCTGATGGCTTTATAAAGGAACGTATAATTCTCCATTTTGGTGCTATCGATCAGGAGGCGTGGGTATATATAAACGGCAAGCCCGTATATGAAAGGCTCGGCGGATATATCCCCTTTGAGATAGATATAACCGATTACATCGAGGGAGAGGAATTTGAGATCTCGGTCATCGTCCGCGATTCTCTCGATACCAAGTATCCTTACGGCAAGCAGACCTATAAAAGAGGCGGAATGTGGTACACGCCTGTCAGCGGAATATGGCAGTCGGTTTGGCTCGAAAGCGTGCCAAAAGACTATATTTGTAAGCTTAGGTTTACACAAATTGATGGTGGAGTGCATCTCGAGGTGCTTGGCGGCGCTACTCACAAAGTCGTCACTCTTGATGGGGGCGTAGGAATAGGCTTCGACGGTGACGGCATAGATATCATTCCCGAGGGGGCTGTATTATGGACTCCCGAGACACCGAAGCTCTACGGGATAACCGTTACATCGGGCGAGGACACGGTTCGGAGCTATTTTGCGATAAGGCAGGTGGATATCCGTAATATTGACGGTGTCGAGCGCATCTGCTTAAACGGTGAGCCTTACGTATTCAACGGTCTTTTAGATCAGGGATACTACCCCGACGGCATATTTATGCCTGCTACCGAGGAGGGATATCTCGATGATATCCGCGCGACAAAGTCGCTCGGCTTCAATATGCTGCGCAAGCATATAAAGATCGAGCCAGAGATATTCTACTATCTCTGCGACAGAGAGGGTATCGCGGTCTTTCAGGATATGATAAACAACTCTTCCTATTCATTCTTAAGAGATACTGCTCTGCCTACGGTCGGAATACAGAAGCTGAACGACGAGAAAATGCACAAGGACCCCGAAACGCGAAAAATATTTGAAAAGACGATGTATGAAACGGCGGATCTGTTATACAATCACCCCTCCGTTGTATATTACACCATCTTCAACGAGGGCTGGGGTCAGTTTGCATCGGATGAAATGTATGAAAAGCTGAAAAAGCACGATCCCTCGAGGATAATCGACTCGACCTCGGGCTGGTTCAGAAGAAAAAAGAGCGACGTGGACTCAAGGCATATTTATTTCAAAGCGCTTAAGCCCAAGGGTCTTGACGGCCGTCCTCTTGTAATAAGCGAGTTTGGCGGCTATTCGTACCGTGTCGAGGGACATCTTTTCGGTGACGCGAATTACGGCTACAAGCTATTCCCGGATAAGGAAAAATTCGAGGATGCGATCATCATGCTCTATGCGAACGAGGTACTGCCGCTTGTTAAAGCGGGGGCATCTGCATTCGTATATACTCAGGTGTCCGACGTTGAGGATGAGACAAACGGATTCCTTACCTATGACAGAAAGGTTCTGAAGGTCGATCCCGAGAGAGTGAGCGAGACTGTCGGAAGATGCTCGGGTAAGGTTTAAGCCAACTCGAGCGGATGATTTAAACAAAATAATCAGCACTAAAGACGCAAAAGCATGGGGGCGTGTTGAGTTTTAAGCTTTTTTGAAGATGTTTTAACTTACACTCCCCTTCTATACTCTATTACCAAGAAGGCAAATATAGCAAATTATCGGCAAGTCGGATATAACTCAAATTATTGTTTTTTTCATTAAGGACTGAATAAAAGCTGCGTTTAGGGGAACTATTACCCCCAAGAAAGCTTTTGGAGGTTCAAAATGGAAAATTGTAAAAGCGCGGCAAAGATAGCCGCGGTGATATTAGCACTCATTCTTGTTATTACGGTAGTGCCTACGGATAGGGATGCGGCAGTATATAATGACACAATACGTCTACATATATTGGCAAATTCCGACAAAACAGAGGATCAGGCTCTCAAATTAACCGTTCGTGACAAGCTGCTCGCAAAATATTCTGACGAGCTTAAAAGCGCGCATAGCAAGGATGAAGCAAAGGCGGAGATCATGGCTCTTTCGGGCGCGATAAAGAATGACGTTGACAGCTGGATAAAGGAAGCCGGGTATTCGTATGAGAGCCGTATCGAGCTCCTTACCGAGTGGTACGACAGACGCGAGTATGACGGATTCGCTCTGCCCGAGGGCTACTATACCTCGCTCCAAATCAAGCTCGGTGAAGCGGATGGACAAAATTGGTGGTGCGTGATGTATCCGCCGCTATGCCTCGATATTGCAACGGAGGATGCACCGGCAGACGATGCGCTTTTGGGGTACAACAACGAAACCGCAACGCTTATAACAAGCGGCCGCTACACGGTCAGATTCAAGCTACTCGAGATAGCATCGGAGCTCTTTTCGGGTGGGAAGAATAGGAGCTAGTCGGCACTACCCGGATGAGTTTTCCTATGGCACGAGCCTAAGCTTTAAGCTCTTTACTATCACGTAGAGAGGCGGTTATTTAATCCTTGATTTTAAACCGCTTTTATGGTAAAATAGATAAAAACAGTTTTTCGGAGAAATTATGGCAGAAGATAAAAAGGGGACGAAGCTGATAGCCGACAACCGTAAGGCGCGGCACGATTACTTCGTCATAGAAACGTATGAGGCAGGCATCGAACTTTTCGGCACCGAGGTCAAATCGATAAGAGCAGGCGGTGTCAATCTCAAGGATTCATACTGCGAGATAGACGAGGGCGAGATGTTTGCCCTCGGGGTACATATAAGCCCCTATGAGCAGGGCAACATATTCAACCGAGAGCCGCTGCGCCCGAAGAAGCTTCTTATGCATAAAAGAGAGATAATGAAGCTCACGGGTCTTGTGTCGCGCGAGGGATATACCCTCGTTCCTCTCTCGCTCTACTTCAAGGGCTCGAGGGTTAAAATGGCGGTAGGTCTATGCAAGGGTAAAAAGCTCTATGACAAGCGCGACTCCATCGCAAAGCGAGATGCGGACAGAGATATCGAGCGCGCTATGAAAACACACTGACGCGAGGTGCATCGGAACATTGTCGATACACTCAGACGCGTTTTTCCAAATACGACCGGGTTCGTTTATACTAATTATCAAGAAATGAAAAAAGTCGGGAACAAGCCCGACTTTTTTGTTTTTCAGAAAATATGACAAAACCACAAAAGGGTATGTGTGGAAATGTCGAGAAATGTGATAAAACAAAGATTAGTACCGTGATGGTACACGCAGAGTCCTCATCGAATTGAGTATCGCAACAACTGCAACTCCAACGTCGGCAACGACGGCAAGCCACATTCCAAAAACGTTAAGAGCGACGAGCACGAGAGCAAGAAGCTTTACACCTATCGCAAAGACGATATTCTCTTTTGCGATCCTTACAGTTTTTCTTGCCGAGCTTATCATAAGGGGTATCTTATCGAGCTTATCAGACATAATTACAACGTCGGATGACTCGATGGCACTGTCGGATCCGCGCTCTCCCATAGCGATACCGACGTCGGCGCGCGCAAGGCAGGGCGCATCGTTAATACCGTCTCCAACGTATGCCGTACCGCGTTTGTTGGCTTCAATAAGCTCCTCGAGCTTCTTATATTTGTCCTCGGGGAGCATCTCGGAATGGTATTCATCGATACCAAGCTCCTCAGCGACAGCCCTGACACTGTCCTCACGGTCACCCGAAAGAATACAGGTGTGCTTTACACCGAGCCGTCTCAGCCTCTCGATCATAGCCTTTGCTTCGGGCTTTATTTTATCTCTGAGTATGACGTAGCCTCTGTATTTTCCGTCTATCGACACAAATACAACGCCCTCGCCTCGCACCTCGGGTACGTCTATACCCATTTCCTTCATAAGTGAAGAGTTTCCGACGGCAACCCTTTTGCCGTCCACGCTCGCAACAACGCCCTTGCCCGCTATCTCATCCTGCTCGGTGACCTCAAAGTAATCACTTACCGCAGAAGCGATGCCCTTTGCTATCGGGTGATTTGAGTTTCGCTCACAGGATGCTATGAGTTTTAGGAAGTATTTCTCGTCTACGTTCTCGGGATTAAGCTCTGTAAGAGCAAACTCACCGCTTGTAAGCGTTCCCGTCTTGTCGAATACGATACTCTTCATTGCCGCAACTGCGGAGAAGATATTTCCGCCCTTGTAGAGCACTCCGACCTTAGCACCGCCGCCGATACCGCCGAAGAATGCCATCGGAACCGAGATGACGAGCGCGCACGGGCATGATACAACAAGGAAAGAAAGTGCGCGATAGATGGAATCATTCCATTCAAGCAGTCCCGTGAGGGCGGGAACGGTAGCCATGAGCAGAGCCAATACTATGACAGTGGGTGTGTAGTATCTCGAGAACGAGGTGATAAAGCTCTCCTCACGCGATTTTCTATCGGATGCCTCCTCGACAAGCTCAAGTATACGAGATGCACGCGAGTCCTCGCAGCTTCTTATAGTTCTTGCGGTAACCACAGAGCCGAGCAGTATAACACCGCTCTCGATAGTATCACCGACACCAACCGCAACAGGCACAGATTCACCCGTCAGCATCGAGGAATCGATCTCAGCCTCACCCGAGAGAATGACAGAATCGAGAGGTACGCGCTCACCCGGTCTGATCAGGATGACAGAGCCTATCTCAACGTCCTCGGCATCACTCTCGCACTCCTCGCCGTCTATGATAACGCGTGCGGTATCGGGCTTTATCTCCATAAGAGAACGGATAGAATTTCTTGCCGCGCGCGTTGCCTTATGCTCAAAGTATTCACCAACGAGGAAGAACAGCATTACCGCTACTCCCTCGGTCATCTCGCCTATTATCATAGCACCTATCGAGGCTATGCACATAAGGAACTTTTCATCGAGAAAATCTCGCCTTAACAGTCCGCGAATAGCATCCCTGAAAACAGGGAAACCCGTCAAAATAAGCGTTATAATGTAAATTACTGTTGGCAAAATCTCGATTTTCAAGAGGTCGAGTGTCAATGCAAGAGCAAATAGCACTGCTCCCGTTATGATACGCAGGAGCTCGCTTTTCATAAATTTATTAAGCAGGGTGAGCATCTTATTTTTCGATTACGATGCCGTCCTCAAACGTCTTTGCCGAGGCGGTAGCTATCGCCAATACCTCGCTCTCGGAAAGCGAGGATTCGATAGTGAGCTTCTCGGTCATGAAGTTGATCTTCGCGGAATCGATGCCTTCCTTACCGTCGATTATCCCTGCGAGCTTTGCCGCACAGTTCGGGCAATCAAGGCCCGTAATTTTAAACTTGAATTTCATAGTGTTTTTCTCCTTTTAAATTATTCCTTAATATGGTCCATTGCGCAGTCGATAATGGCTCTGACGTGATCATCCGAGAGGTAGTATACTACGTTTTTACCCTCTCTTTTGTATCTGACAAGATCGTGCTGTCTTAACATCTTCAGCTGATAGGATATCGCGGGCTTGGTAATGCCGAGGACTGCCGACAGATCGCATCCGCACATGGGTCTATGCTCGAGAGCGAAGAGGATCTTAAGCCTCGTCGAATCTCCGAACACCTTAAAAAGATCGGACAGACCGCACGCGGTCTCATCGTCGGGAAGAACTCTATCTCTTATTTCATTGACGTCGCTATGGATCTCCTCGCACTCACACGAGGGTGCTACGTCGGTATAGCTATTTTTCATTGTCCGCTCCTTTAGTTTGTTAAACGATTAAACAACTGTTTAACTGTCTACTGTTATTATACTCTACTCTATACTAGTTGTCAATAGCTTTTTATGCATTTTTCTGTGCGGTGTTTATATGGGATTATGAAAAAACAGACACGCAAGGTTTTGCGCGTTATTCCGCTAAGGATAACACGAATTAACTTGTATGTCTGTTTTTAGTTGTTAGTTGATTAGATTAAAGCCATAGTATAGTACGATGCGTCCTCGTCATCAACCGATAAGCTCTGGAGTGAGGTTCACGTTTGTGAGAAATTCTACGACTTTGTCGTGCTGAATGAATGCGCCGAAGGCGAAGTTTCCGCCACTGTCGGTTGCGGCGGCAAAGTTGATGCCGACGAGTCTCAGATCAACGTTGAACACGGGGCCGCCCGACGAGCCGTTCGCAAGAGGACAGTTATGCTGACCTACAACGAAGCTGACACTGCCGCCCGCGACCACGGTGTTGTCGTATTTTGTCACGGTACCGTAGGTAACCGAGTTGTTAAGACCACCGGGTGAGCCTACCGAAATAAGCGTGTCACCTACATCGGGGTCGCAGCCCGCGAATTTCGCTACGCTAAGCTCGGTCTCTCCCCTTCTGAAGCGGATAACACCGAGATCGTATTCTGCACTGTAAGCAAGGCACTCGGCAGTATAGCTATTGCCGTAGGCATCGTGGACGGAATAGGTCGTGCTCGGATATCCGTCAAAGGGTTTTACAACGTGCTCGTTGGTTATTACATAGTAA
This sequence comes from Clostridia bacterium, assembly GCA_017508195.1. Lineage (GTDB taxonomy): Bacteria > Bacillota > Clostridia > Oscillospirales > CAG-272 > UBA1740. The sequence continues at coordinate 21,599 of JAFVZL010000005.1, forward strand.
TAGCCATCGATATCGGTATATATCACACCGCTGCCCGTCGAGGTCATGCCGTAGGTCATACTGCGCCTTGTGGTAATGATCTCAACGGTCGAGGTAAGCGCCTCGAGCGCTATCCTGTTGCCGAGCTCGTTAAAATCAATGCTCCACGAGGCGTAGATGTGAGTATCACTCGTCAGAGGTGCCGAAAAATCAAAGGGAATTCTGCAAGCGGGGTCGGCATACCATCCGCTAAAGCCCGCGGTGCTGCCCGAGGTTGCGAGCGGAGCCTTCGGCTCACTCGGCTTCGCGGAATAGGGATAGGTCACCTCTTTTATATCGGTGCCGTTTTCGGGATGGATTATAAGCTTAACGCCCTCACTCGTGGGTCTCCAGGATGCGGATATCACGGTATGTGCGGCATCGGGCGCTTTGCCAAAGACAAATTCCTTGCCCGTTTCGGCATCGTACCAGCCTGCGAAAACGTAGCCCTCCTTCGTGGGGTCCCTTGGCCTTGTTATCGCACCGCTTATAACGAGCGTGGTATCGGGCTCACCGTTGCCGTAAAGGAAGCTGACAACCTTCTCTCCCTTTTTCACAAATCGGGCGTAGAGGGTCATATCCGTGTCAACTTTTCCCGAGAGGTGAGGCCTTGTCAGCCCTTCATCGGTAAACCAACCGCCAAAGACGTACTCATCGCTTATGGGGTCGGGTACATAAAGCTCGGAATAGGTGGATACCTCGGTCACAACGGCATCTCTGCCGTCTCCGAGAACGAAGGTGACTGTATGTGTCTTATAAGCGTCAGAGGGCGTGCAGCCCGCAAAAACGAATACAAGAGAAAGCAACACGGCAAGAAGCAGTGTCAGTCTTTTTTTCATGTTTTACTCCTTTGGCGGTATGGTGTCCGCCTCTTTTTCACTCGCGCGTCGCTCTGCGGCATCGACCGCCATCAGCTCACGGCGCAGTCTACCGTCAAAGAGTGCCTTGAATATGCGCGCTATCCACGCGAAGGGCAGTAAAAACGGAAGCGGAACGAGCCACTTATAAAGCTTTTTCATCGAAGAGTAAGGCAGGAATATGCGCGAGAGCAGGTATGACAGCTTGCTCTTTTTCTTCATGGCGAGCTCCACCTTATTTTCGACCGTGCCGTAGGTGCCGCCCGTGACGGTGTAGTACTCTAACTCAAATAGCTCCTCACTTCCCTCACCCGATGCGAACCAGAAGTCGGCAAGAGCGAGAGTTTTATCAAAGAAATCGAGTATATCGCGCTCTTTAAGCACTTCCCTGACCCTCTCTAAATCGAGGGTGTCGCGCTTCGCTCCGAGGAAGAGATAAACGTCGTATACCGAGCGCATACCGTTGCCGCCCGTGACGTGATGTTTATACATATGCGAGATGACAAAGGCAAGAAGATCCTCGTCACTCATAACGTACCAATATTCGTTATCGGGTTTCGGTGTCCATCTCGAAAAATCGCCTTCAACGCCAACTTCAAGCAGTTTATGTAACTCAATGTTTACATATATCTGCTTAAAGAGCGAATTATGAACATCATCACCGTGATCGAGGGTGTAGCCCATGCCGCAAAGAATTTCGGTCGCGCGGTCTATCTCCTCACGTCCAACGTATATGTCCATATCGCTCATCGTGCGGTATTCGGGGCGCGCCCAAAGATCCTTGAAGATGAAGCCCTTCATCGGAAGGAATCTCACACCGCCCTCTGTAAATGCCGAGGTGACGGCAGAGAACTCACGCGTCTGAGTTATGTTCTTCGCACACTCGAGGTCGCGCTCCTTCCTGAGTCTTGTGGTAAGCTCGGGGTCGCTATCCTTGACAATATCCTCGATGGCATAGCAAAGCGCACCCGCGAGAGAGTGCCTTTTCGCTATTATGAATACGTCGCGATAGGTAATTCCATCGGGCAGAGGCGGAATCTCCCCACCTATGTTAAGTACGTTAATTACACGGGCGAGATGCCGTGCGGCAGCTATTATCTGTTCTTTTTCCACAGGTATCTCCCCCTTTCACTTAACTGTCCCTTTTACGCTTACCGAAAAGCTTGTTTTTGAGTCTTGCAAGGGCAAATTTCACTTTTCTCCACAGGCTGCGAAGCGGATATATAAAGCACCAGAATCGGGAATACATCCTATATCCGAGCTCCTTGCAATCATGCCTTTTTCCGCCTCGGTTGTATGCGACGAGCACTCCGACAACGGCAGAGTGAGGCACGTGCTCCTTTACGAAGGTGTTGTCGCCGCGGATGATATACTCTCCATCGCGGACGGCAATTACTCTATGAAGTATGTAGTTACCCTTCCCGTCGGGATAGAGGGCAACGTCGTATTTTTTGAGAATGCCGGATGGCGGCTCGATTATGGCCACGTCCTTGTGGTGTCTTAAGAGGGGGCTCATGCTGTAGCCTACGGTGTTCGAGGCGTAGACACCGTGCTCGCGGAGCTCTCTTTCAACTATTCCCTCGGGATAGCCGATATCACTCATCGAGAAGCCCTGCTTTACGAAGCTTTTCAACGAAGGCACTGACGTCCTTCTCGGCAAGCGCACGAGGAACGTCATATTCATCGAGCATAGCGGCTACTATACCGTCCTCGTTAAGCTCCTTTTTTTCGAGAAGTCCGAAGATAAACGCACCCGTTTCATTCATGCGCACGAGCGCGTTGAACTCGTCGGCGCGCTCTCCGACAGCGACTGCAAGATACTGAGAGCCTACGCGCTCAACAACAAAGCCGTCTTTGATTTTCATAAAAGGTTACCCCCGTTTGATTTCTTACCCTTATTTTATCATAGTAGCGGTTGCTTTTCAAGTTTTTTCGGGTAAATTATTTCTGAGTTTGAGAAAGGAGTTACGTTTCGCGCTTTTTTGCGGGGATGCTATGATATCATCAATAGAGATCATCGCATAAAATGAAGCGAGGTGATTTTATGATAATACATAACGTAAAGTCAGGCGAGACACTGACGGATGTGGCAGCGTGCTACGGAATTTCCCCTATCAAGCTTGCCGAAAACAACGGTCTATCTCAGAAATCAGCCCTCATAGAGGGTGAGGAGCTGCTTATACTCCAGCCAACGAGAAGCACAAATGCAAAAGTCGGAGAGAGCCTCGACGATATTGCAAGGCGTTTCGGGGTAAGGGAGAGTACGCTCCTCGGGATCAATCCCGAGCTGTGCGGAAGCGGCAGACTCTACGCGGGGCAGCCCATAGCCGTAAAGTACGGTCAGCCGTTATACGGTCTCGGCATCGGTAACGGATACTATTACAGAGGGTGCAGTCGCGAGGCTCTTATGCGCGCTCTTCCCTACCTCAACTACGTTACGGTGTCGGGAGCGGTCGGCAGAGGCGGCAGAGTCAATATGCTATTTGACGACACCGAGGTAGTCTCTCTCGCGCGGGCGGCGGGAAAGCTGCCGATGCTAAGACTTTGGCTCGGTGATGAGGATGCCTCCCATAGGGAGGCAACTATCAAGAGCGCGCTGCTTATAGCAAGTGCTCGTGGCTATCACGGTCTCACTCTCGCAGGTGAGGTCGGTACAGGCGAAGAATCAAAGGCGACACTCTCTATGGCGAAGGAAGCGAGCGCGGAATGCGGTCTTTCGCTTTTCGGTGAGTGTGACGTATCGAGGGTCAGAGATGGCGTGGATATCCCCGACGTGACGGTGCTGACGTACGATAAAATACACTTCGAGAAGATACCGGGCTTTGACGAGGGGGAGCGTGTCGAGTTTACGCGCTTTGCCGAGAGACACGACGCGGTGAGAGCCTTTATTGATCTGTCCCCATTTGCGCTGATATCCGGAAAGTATATTACTAAAGACGAGGCGAGATATGCCGTCTTACGCGGCGGCGGAAGTATTCACGAGAGCGGCTGCGAGAGCTATGCCGTGGCATCCGTAGGAAAGGGGCGGCGCGAACGGCTCTACATCTGGGAAACGATGAAAAACACGAGAAAAAAGCTCGAGCTTTTATCCGAGCTCGGCTATTACGGCATAAGCTTCGATATCGCGAGGGCGCCGATATATGATCTGTTAATGTTCCGCGTGATGTTCTCCGATGGGATAGGGATGAGGGGGGATGTGTCACCGTAGGTGACGCGATATGCTATCCATGATAGCGTGATATTCCGCCATAGGCGGAGCGATATGTCACCGTAGGTGACGCGATATGCCTTGAAAGCAAGGCGTGATGAAATCTGCCTTTGACAGATGAAGTCCAAGGCGTGCCTTGGATGAAGTCGCGCTATGCGCGGTTAGGGGGGATGTCACCGTAGGTGACGCGATATGCTATCCATGATAGCGTGATATTCCGCCATAGGCGGAGCGATATGCTTCGCGATGCGAAGGTCGATATGTTATCTTCGATAACTCGATATTCCGTCTGTGACGGATCGATATGTTTCGCTGCGCGAAACTCGATATGTTCTCCTAAGGAGAACGTTAGGGGGCTGAGTTATTTTAGATTTTTCAGCCTCAAAAAGTGGCAAAATTTTAGAGCGAAGATGCCTTTTTCACGGTATCTTCGCTCTTTTTTTATTTGAAAATGATTCAGCCCACTTAACTCAGCGCGGTATGCGATAAAAGCGCTTCGCGTTTTCTTCGGTGAGGGCGGCACATTCTTCCTCGCTGATACGGAGTATCGATGCGAGGGTGGCGTTCGTGTATTTAAGATTGCCCGAGTGGTTAAGCGAGCCGCGAAGCGGATGCGGTGCGAGATAGGGGGCATCGGTCTCGATAAGGAGATACTCGGGCGGTACTACCGCCGCTGCCTCCTTCGGCTTACGGGCGTTGGTAAAGGTGAGAGTTCCCGAGAAGGAGATCATATAGCCCATGCGGACAAGCTCCTTAGCCATCTCGGCACTGCCCGAGAAGGAATGCATAACGCCTTTCACGGTCGGGTAGTCCCTTAGGACTGTCATTATGTCCTCGTGCGCTTCTCTGTCGTGGATTGAAATGGGGATATCAAGCGAGCGCGCGAGCTCCATCTGGGCTCTGAAGTAGCGCATCTGCTTTTCCTTATCGGTGCCATCGTAGTGGTAGTCAAGCCCTATCTCACCGAGGCAGACGCACTTCGATGCGGGATCGCGGAGCATGGACTCGCACTCTGCGAGCTCTGAGTCAAGATCCGAGAGAAAGCGCGTATCGCCCGGGTGGATACCGACTGTAGAATACATATTCTGGAATTTTTTTGCCTGCTCTATCGCAAGGCGCGAGGTCGAGGGCATCGTGCCAACGTTCACGATATACGAAACGCTATCCGAAAGAAGAGCGCCGATAAGCTCATCGACGCTCCCCTCGCACTCGCTCTCGAAGCGCTCGTCATAATAGTGAGCGTGAGAATCGAAGTATCTCATTATCTTATTCTGTCTCCGTTCCTTGTCGCCTTGTCGAGGAAGATAACTCTTACATCCTCCTCGCCCGATGCGAGGATCATGCCGAAGCTGTCTACTCCGCAGAGCTTGCAGGGCTTAAGGTTGCATACGAGAACGACCTTTTTGCCGACTAGCTCCTCAGGCTTATAGTACTTTGCAATACCCGAAACCACCTGTCTTTTCTCATAGCCGAGGTCGACTGTGAGCTTAAGCAGCTTCTTAGCCTTCGGGATAGGCTCGCAGGTGAGGATCTCGGCACAGCGGAGCTCTACCGCAGAGAAGCTCTCGATGCCTATCTCAGCCTCGTGAGGGGGCTCCTCGGTAGCCTTTAGCGCTTCCTCGGCAGCTATTCTCTTAGCCTCCATATCGGCAAGGAACTTTGCCTCGTCGATTCTCGCAAAGAGAGTGAATGCCTCACCGAGAGGCTTACCTGCCTCGAGCGCACCGAACTCGGATACAGATGCAAAATCGGTCTTGTCTGTGCCGAGCTGACTGAAGATGTTGTTCGCGGTGGTGGGAATATAGGGAACGAGAAGCACTGCCGCGGTACGGATGACCTCGAGAAGGTTGTAGATAACAGTCGCGAGTCTCGGCTTCGTCTCTTCGGACTTAGCAAGCACCCAGGGCATGGTCTCGTCTATATACTTATTCGCGCGGCGGAGCATAGCGAAGATATGCTCGAGAGAGTCTGCAACGTGGTATGCGTTCATATCGCTGACAGATTTCTCTATTGCTTCCTTGACTGCTGTGTAAAGCTCCTCGTCAAGCGCATCCTTTACATCGGGTGCGGGGATGATGCCGTCGAAGTACTTCTTCGTCATCGCGTGTGTACGGCTGACGAGGTTGCCGAGGTTGTTCGCAAGGTCTACGTTATATCTTGTGATAACGCTCTCGTAGGTGATGGAGCCGTCGGAGTTGTAGGGCATCTCGGATAGTGCGTAATAGCGCACTGCGTCAACGCCGAATATCTCTGCGAGCTCGTCTGCATACACTACGTTGCCCTTCGACTTCGACATCTTGTCGTTACCGAAGTTGAACCAAGGGTGACCGAACACCTTCTTAGGCAGGGGCAGACCGAGCGCCATAAGGAAGATGGGCCAATAGATGGTGTGGAATCTGAGGATATCCTTACCGATGATGTGAACGTCGGCGGGCCACCACTTCTTAAACTTCTCGGACTGCTCCTCAAAGCTCTTGTCGGGGTCGTAGCCGATAGCGGTGATGTAGTTGGTGAGCGCATCGAGCCAAACGTAGGTTACGTGCTTATCGTCGAAGTCTACGGGGATGCCCCACTTGAACGAGGTGCGCGATACGCAAAGGTCCTGAAGACCCGCATTAAGGAAGTTGTTCACCATCTCCTTTTTACGGCTCTCGGGCTCGATGAAGCCGGGGTTGTCCTCAATGTGCTTGATAAGGCGGTCGGTGTAGTTCGACATCTTGAAGAAGTATGCCTCCTCCTTCGCCTGTGCGACGGGGCGGCCGCAGTCGGGACACTTTCCGTCTACTACCTGCGTAGCAGTGAAGAAGGACTCGCAGGGAGTGCAGTACCAGCCCTCGTAGAAGCCCTTGTATATATCGCCCTGCTCGTAGAACTTTTTGAAGATCTTGCGAACCGCGGCGGTGTGGTAATCATCCGTAGTACGGATGAAGTGATCGTACTCAACGCCCATAAGATCCCAGATACCGCGTATCTCGGATGCAACGTTATCTACGTATGCCTTCGGTGAGATGCCCGCCTCGTTTGCAAGGTTCTCTATCTTCTGGCCGTGCTCATCGGTACCCGTGCAGAGGAAGACGTCCTTACCCATTCTCTTCTGAAATCTCGCGAATGCGTCGGACATGATGATCTCGTAGGTGTTGCCGAAGTGGGGCTTACGCGATGCGTAGGCAATAGCTGTTGTAAGGTAAAACTTTTCCATTTTTACTCCTTTTGCTCCGAGGTGCTTATAACGACAATCGAAAGTCGAAATTAACAAATTTCGACCGCAAATCTGAGATTTGCAAGCAAATTTCGCGAAGGAAATTTGTCGATTTCTGTTGAAATGATATGGATTCAAAAAGCCAAAAAACGGCTTTTTGTTCGGCTGATGGTTCAGCCGTGAAAAGGCTTTCCGCCTTTTCCGATATTCCATAATCATTATAACGACAATCGAAAGTCGAAATTAACAAATTTCGACCGCAAATCTGAGATTTGCAAGCAAATTTCGCGAAGGAAATTTGTCGATTTCTGTTTCAATGATATAGATGCAAAAAGCCTCCTTGTGCTTTTTGTTCGGCTGATGGTTCAGCCGCGAAAAGGCTTTTTCGCCTTTTCGACATTCTATAATCATTATCGACAAATGAGTCGGGCTACCGCGGTGCGTACATTATTCTAGTATAACATTTTAGCACAAGAGGAAAGAAAATACAAGTATTTTCGGAAAGTTTTATAGGTATGCGGGAGAATTTGGTGCGTAGGGCGCACTAAATATAAAAAAATATTGACTTTCATGCCTTTTGATGATAGAATATATCTTGGCGGAATAGTAGCTTTGCCGCAAATAACGAGGATCGGAGAGATGGGATGAGAGAGATATTCCCTGCGCTTTTTGGCAACGAGGCGACGAAGTCGCGTATCGGTGATGCTATCCTTTCATCGCGATTACCCCATGCGCTCCTGATCGACGGTCAAGAGGGCTCGGGCAAGTATACGCTAGCACTCGAGATCGCGGCAGCGATCAACTGCGAGAGGCGAGGCGATCCTACCGCTTCTCTGCCCTGCCACGGGTGTCCGCGGTGTAAGAGAATATTCGGCGGCGGCTTTGTCGATCTTCATACCCTTGAGCGAGATGAGTCGCGCGCGACGATAGGCGTCGATCCCGTCAAGGAGATGAGGCGCGATATGTTCTTATCCGCGACCGAGGCAGACTGCAAGGTCTACATCGTGAGAGATGCGGAGAAGCTGACGACCGAGGCACAGAACGCTCTGCTCATAGTGCTCGAGGAGCCGCCCGAGGGTGTGCTTATAATGCTTCTAGCATCGGGTACGGACAAGATACTCACCACTATAAAAAGCCGAACACAGTATATACCGATGGCCCGTTTCTCGAACGGGGAGATCGGAGAGTATCTGTTAAAAACAGATAAAGAGGCAGAAAGGGTCCGTAATGTCGACCCCGAGGGCTTCGATATTGCGATAGCATCGGCAGACGGAAGAATAGGACTCGCAAAGGAGCTTATCACGCCCGAGAGCCGTGAGAGGATAGCCGAGGAGAGAGCGGAAACGCTCGCTATCATAAACTCGCTCGGCCGCGGTAAGAGCTATCGCGATATCTATGCCGCGGTGGGTGATCTTCCTAAGAAAAGAACCGAGCTTGCGGTGGCGCTCGAGAGGCTCATGCAAGCGGTTGCGGAGCTTATAAAGGTGGGATACTCGGGTGATGGTGTCAGCCTATCCTTCTTCCGCTCGACAGAGGAAGCGGAGACGGTCGGTGAGAGCATCAGCCGTGCAAAGCTATTCAAGCTATACGATATCGTGAGCCGAGCTTACGATGATAATTCAAAAAATGCAAATACCGCAGCGCTTCTCTCGACTCTCTCAGCAGAGCTCAGAATGGCGTAGCGAGACAGGTGAAAAATGGCAGAAAATAAGGAAAACAAAAAAAGACGCTCAAGACACGGCAGACGGCACGGTAAGGGTCACCATAGCGGTGCGCCCCGTGAGGCACAGGTCGCACAACAGACCTTGGAAGAGTCGGTCGAGATACGCGAGGTCGAGAACGTAATAGACGAGTGCGAGGTAGCACCCGAGGCGCCCGAGATACCCGAGGGTGTTGCGGCAGTCGATATAGTCGGCATCAACTTCCGCGAGGCGGGAAAGATATACTACTTTGCTCCCGCGGGCATTGAGTGCAAGGTCGGTGACAGAGTCATAGTCGAGACCGCACGCGGTGTGGAGATAGGCACGGTAAAGGTGGCGAACAGAAAGGTTCCCGAGACCGATATCGTTCCACCCCTCAAGGCTATCACAAGAATAGCTACGAAAGAGGACAACGAAAGGGATATGAGAAACCGCGAGCTCGAGATGGACGCGGCTCAGATCTGCAAAAAGAAGATAGCAAAGCACGGACTCGAGATGAGTCTGGTTGCAGTAGAATATACCTTTGATAACTCGAAGCTGGTGTTCTACTTCACCTGCGAGTCACGCGTTGACTTCCGCGAGCTGGTCAAGGATCTGGCATCGACCTTCCACACAAGGATCGAGCTCAGGCAGATCGGTATCCGCGACGAGGCAAAGATGATGGGCGGCCTCGGTGTCTGCGGCAGAAAGTACTGCTGTGCTGGCTTCCTCACCGATTTCGTTCAAGTGTCGATAAAGATGGCGAAGGAGCAGAACTTCTCGCTCAACTCGGCAAAGGTATCGGGTGCTTGCGGCAGACTTATGTGCTGTCTTAAGTACGAGCACGAGGTGTACGAGGAAGCTATCCGCCGTATGCCAACTCACGGCTCTCTCGTATCAACCGATGACGGCGAGGGTACGGTAATCGAGATCAAGCCTCTTTCGGGCGAGATCCGCGTCAAGCTCTCGGATAACGAGAAGGATCAGCCGAAGCTCTATAACTACAAGGACGTGAAGGTGCTCAGGATGGGCAAGAGGCAGAGCGACAAGCGTGCCGATGACGAAGATGCGGAGGACGAGGAGTGATAGCTCCCCGGCGCAAGATTATTCGAGGATTTTTTCAGTTTTTTCCGAAATGCTCTTGATTTTTCATTTTAATATGTTAGAATATTGTTGTTGAGGTAATTCCTCGGCAAGCACATCTTATATGGAGGTATCTATCAATGGCATACAAGATTTCTGATGATTGCATCTCTTGCGGCGCTTGCGCTGATGCTTGCCCCACCGGCTGCATCACCGAGGGTGACGACAAGTACGTTATCGATGCTGACGCTTGCGTTAGCTGCGGTAGCTGTGCAGACGCCTGCCCCGTAGGTGCACCCTCCGAGGAGTAATTTTTCCCGGAGATACTTATTAACCGCATTTTCGGCTTTTCCGTCACCCCATAAAGGCGATAGGGTCCAACCGAAAATGCGGTTATTCTATAATAATTAAGAAAGTGTGGCTATGCCACGTTACGATAAATGGAGCTTAAGGACAACGAGAGGCTCGACTACGTCAACGATTCTCTTTCGCTCATACAGAATACCGAGGGGCTGACCTTCGGCACGGATGCTCTCCTGCTCGCAGGCTATATCCGCTCGGGCTATGGCACCGCCACCGAGCTCGGCGGCGGCACGGGCATTATTTCGATGCTTCTAGCATCGAGGGGTAAGGCAAAAAGGATAAGCTGTGTCGAGATACAAGAGGAATATGCCGAGCTTATCGGCAGAAATATCTCCCACAACGGCTTAGACGACAAGGTCGGGTGCGTTCTCTCGGATATACGCGAATACACAGCGGCAGAGTGCGATCTCGTCTTTACGAATCCCCCATATATGAGGGCGGACACGGGAAGGCAGAATAAGATCTCCAAAAAGAATATCGCTCGGCACGAGATACACGGAGGGCTATCGGATTTCCTCGGTGCTGCCAAGCGCCTATTACGCTGGGGCGGTGATTTTTACGCGGTGTACCGCACCGACAGGCTTACCGATATGATATCGGAGATGCGTCTTTCGGGTATAGAGCCGAAGCGGCTCACCACAGTTCATGCGGATACCATTTCTCCCCCGTCGATGTTTCTTATCGAGGGCAGACGGGGCGGCGGTGTCGGGCTGAGGGTGACGATGCCGTTGTTTATTTATTCAGACCCATCGCACAAGGAATACAGTGAGGATATGAAATACATCCTCGAGCACGGTGAGTTCAAAGAGGACTTTGCCGTAAAATAAAAATTTGCCCACGAGGGGCAGAGGTGGCAAAATGATGACAGAGGAAAAGAATAAGACCGAGGCGGCTACCTTATATCTCGTCGCAACGCCGATAGGCAACCTTGCCGATATCACGGAAAGAGCAAAAAAGGTGCTCTCCGAGGTGGACTTTATAGCAGCAGAGGACACGCGCAACACCGCGAAGCTTCTCGGCTGCTACGGCATACGCAAGGAGCTCGTCAGCTACTACGAGCACAACAAGCGCGAGAGCGGTGAGAGGATAGTCGCGAGACTGCTTGGCGGAGAGAGCTGCGCGCTCGTTACCGATGCGGGTATGCCCGCGATAAGCGACCCCGGTGAGGATATCGTCAGACTGTGTGCCGACTCGGGTGTGACTGTAAGGATAGTACCGGGTGCGTGTGCGGCTGTCAGCGCGCTTGCACTGGCGGGGCTTCCGACCTCGAGATTTGCCTTTGAGGGCTTCTTACCGCCGAAGGCGGGAGAGAGGCGCGCGAGGCTTAACGAGGTTGCACACGATACTCACACTCTCATATTCTACGAGGCTCCGCACAAGCTTCTCGCAACGCTTAAGGATATGGCGGAGATATTCGGTGAAAATCGAAGGATATCCCTCTCGCGAGAGCTGACGAAGCTCAACGAGGAAGTAATACGAACAACGCTCGGCGGTGCTGTCAAGCTATATACCGAGACCGACCCGAGGGGTGAGTACGTTCTCATTATCGAGGGCGGTGACGGAGCTTCATCGGTAACCGAGGGCGATGCTCTGGCTCTGCTCTCCCCCGACGAGCACGTAAGGCACTATGAGGACCGTGGCATGCCGAGAATGGCGGCTATAAAGGCAGCGGCAAAGGACAGGGGTATGTCGAAGTCGGAGTTATATAAGCTACTGATCGAGGACTGACTCTCGAATTTAACATAGATGTTAAAATAATAATAATAATAGATCGGAGCATAGCTCCGACGGTACAGGAGACTACATATTATGATCTACAACGTTAAGGATTTCGGTGCGGTCGCAGACGGTGTGACCCTCAACTCTAAGGCTGTTCAGGCAGCTGTCGATGCCTGCTCCGAGGCGGGGGGCGGCACGGTATATTTCCCCGAGGGAGATTACGTTCTCTCGACCGTTTTCTTAAAGAGCAACGTCACGATAGAGATACCGAGAGGAACGAAAATCCTCGGCTCTCTCAACTTCTACGATTTCGAGCCCGAGGAGAAGGTTGACTATCCCCTTTATCAGGACGTGTCGCACAGCTTCTTCAACTGCTCCCTGTTCGTGGGACGTGACTGCGATAATATTGCAATACTCGGCGGCGGTGTCATCGATATGCGCTCGGTATGGGATGAGGACAACGTGCGTAATATCGTAAACAGAGGTCCTCGCTGCATCGCTCTTTTGAGGTGCAACAACGTCACGGTTTGCAATCTCGAGATCTACAATGCGACCGACCTCGCGGTCTACTTCACCGCGTGTGAGGAGGTTGAGATCTACGGTCTTAAGATGCGCGTATACATAGACGGTGTCAGCCCCGACAACTCGAAGAACGTAAAGATACATGACTGCGAGATAGAGGCAGGTGACGATGCCATCGTATTCAAATCCTCTTACAACCAGAATAAGATAGACGTGTGCCGCAATATCCACGTATGGAACTGCAAGCTCCGCAGCCGCTGCTCGTCTCTCAAGTTCGGCACGGAGACCAACGGCGGCTTCGAGAATATTCTCATAGAGAATATAACCATCACCGACACCCGTATCACGGGTATTGCAATCGAGTCGGTAGACGGTGCTATAATTGATGGAGTTACCATCAGAAACGTTACGATGGAGAACGTAAACGCGCCCCTCTTCATCCATATCGGTCAGAGAATGAGAGGCCCTGCCGGCAGAGAGATCGGAAGAATAAGAAATATCCTTATCGAGAATGTTGTGGCAAGAGGTCCTTATCACGAGTATGAGATAATCGAGACCTATTACAGAACCTACAAGATGCAGGATCACATTCAGTATCCGTGGGTGTTCCTCGGAAAAATGCAGCCCGAGAATTCACTCAGTCTCATCCCCCGCCCCGACTTTGACGAAGTCAAGCTCAACAGATACGTAGACTGGCAGATGACATCTAACTGCTGCGGTCTGCCCGGTATTCCGCTAGAGAATATCACCCTGCGCAACTTCTACTTCTCGCTCGACGGCGGATGCCAATCCTTCAACCCCGACGTTCCCGATGCAAACGGCAAGTACCCCGAGGTATACTGCTACGGAAAGATACTCCCCGCTAAGGGTATCTACTTCCGTCACATCGACGGTCTGACTGTCGAGAACTTCAGAGTCGAGACCGAGCGCCCCGACATAAGAGAGCCGCTTGTGTTCGAGGATATCAAGGATCTTGTGGTGAGATAAATCTGTTTTATATTTAAATTCAAAGTGGCTGCCCCGAGTACAAAACACATTCGGGGCAGCCACTTTTCTCTCATTATTTGAGCCTGTCAAGCTCTTTTTTTATTTTCTCTATAAGCGCATCGCGCCCATTTGTATCGGAATAATCTATCGGTATTCTGCATACGAGATAGTCGATAGAGACCCCGAAAAAGTTCGCAAGTCTTATGAGCGCATCACTGTCGGGATTGGTCTTCCCCGTTTCGTAATTCGATATTGTCCTCTGATCGATACCTACCGCGGCGGCAAGATCGCTCTGTCTCATATCTCTATCCTCGCGCAGGTCCTTAATTCTGTTAGCCAAGATAATTTACCTCTTCGACTTTTTTTCAATTTTACCACAATTTTAGTAAATACTCTTGACATACCAAAATTATTCATTTATAATATACCCATACCAATTTTTTGGTAATCATTTTGATAAATAGGAGATTTTTGGTATGAATTGTGACAAGCATCCGGAGAAAGAAGCGGTTGCTTCCTGCAGGTTGTGCGGTGCCGGCGTTTGCGCCGAATGTGCAGACAGAACCGAGCTATGGAAAACCGATAAAGGCGTTTTATGTATAGACTGCTACAAGTTTTACATTCAAGACGACATTGAGGACTTTAAGAAGGAATACCGAAAGGCAAGGAATATGTCAATACTTATTATTGCCCTTCTTGTTATCGGTCTTGCATTAACAACATTTGGAATAGTAGTATCGTTATTATCCGGTATTTTCGAAGAAGACATGATTTACGGAGGTTATATACTTACCGGCATCGTTCCTACCGTCAGTGCGGTCATCGGATTCTTCAAATCCCTGAAGGTAGATGAGCAAAATGAATGTAACTGGGTGTCACTGATACTTTATCTTCTTCTTTTCGGGCTTATCATCCTTATCGCGCCATTCTTTACGATCAAATACTTGTTTGATCTCAGAAAGCAACGCAAGGAAGCAAGGTACTATATGGATATTTATCAAAAAGATCTTGACAATCTTGAGGCTGAGTGGTCGTGATACATCTTATACACAAAACAAGCCCTGCACGTTTGCAGGGCTTGTTTTCGTTTTTTCAATTACTTAACGATGAAATTGTCGATCTTCTTGAAGAAGTCGGTAGCATCATCGGTGTGTGCTATGACCTCGATGGGCGAGAGTGTGTCAAGAGCGAAAATACCCATGATGGACTTTGCGTCAACTATGTATCTTCCCTGAATAAGGTCTACCTCGTAGTCAAGAAGGATCACCTGCTGAACAAAATCTCTGACAGACTGAACGCTGCCGAGGGTGATACTTGTCTTCTGCATTTTTATTACCTCCTTAATGAAAGTTCTTCGTTTTCAAATAGATTATAATGATAATAGTTCGAGTTGCACTATTTCTGTTTCCGATACCCATTATAATGATCATAGAATGTAGAAACGCGTAAAAGCGTTTCTACGAGTCGATACGATCGACTCGTTTACGATTCATTCGTACTAAATGAATCATGTTCTATATCATCGAAATGGGAATCGGTAAATTTTCGCTGGGATTTCGTGGCGATCCTGACGAAAATTTGTTGCCAAATCCAAGATTTGGCTTTGAAATAGTGCGTGTTGCACTATTTCTGTTTCCAATACCCATTATAACAAACGCGGTATACTTTGTCAAGCGAATTAATAAAAATTCATGCCGCGTGCGCGCACGGTGCGTGTATGCAGGAGTTACAAAATATTTTTCGATTTTTTGTTGACTTTTACCTTTTTATGTGATAATATAAACCTAGTGGAACAAGTCCCGGGTCTACATACACCAAAGAGAGCTGCGTCAGAGGCTGAAAGCGCAGTGTGATATGCCCACGGGGTACCGCCCACGGCAGTCTGTCGCAAAAATGCGTGATAGCGGCTGCACAATCTATATCAATGAGTTAATCGCTCGGGTGGAACCGTGCGGGACTTTAGTCCTCACCCCGAAGACAGCAGTCGTCTTTTGGGTTGAGGTTTTTTTGTTTTTTATTAAAATTCGAGATATAGCCGATACTTCGGCAAAGGAGAAAAAATGGCAAAAATCAAGTTTTCATCAGGACACGTGTACGAGGGCGAGGGTGCCGTATCCGTATACGAAGCAGCAAAGGCTCTTGAGATAATATCAAGAGATATCATTACCTGTAAGGTGAACGGTGAGCTCACCGAGCTCTCCACCGTTATCGAGGGAGAGGCAGACGTTACCCTTCTCACCTTCCGTGACCCCGAGGGCGCACACGTATTCCGTCACACTGCAGCTCATATCATGGCTCAGGCGGTAAAAAGGCTCTACCCCTCCACAAAGCAGACCATAGGTCCCGCTACCGAGACGGGCTTCTTCCAGGACTTTGACTCCGAGGTCACCTTTACTCCCGATGCGCTCCGCGCTATCGAGGCTGAGATGAAGAAGATCGTTAAGGAAAATCTTCTTATCGAGAGATTCGTTCTTCCTAAGGACGAGGCTATAAAGCTTATGAAGGAGCTCGACGAGCCCTACAAGGTCGAGAGAATTGAGGAGCTCGGTGACGATGCTACCCTCTCCTTCTACCGCCAGGGTGAGTACGTTGACCTCTGCGCAGGTCCTCACCTCCGTTCTACCGGTATGGTAAAGGCGTTCAAGCTCACGCAGTGCACCGGTGCGTACTACAAGGGCGACCAGAACAACAAGATGCTCCAGAGAGTGTACGGAATCGCATTCCCCTCGAAGGACGAGCTCAACGCATATGTTACTCAGCAGGAGGAGGCTCTCAAGCGCGACCATAACAAGATTGGCCGTGAGCTCGAGTACTTCACCACCGTTGATGCTATCGGTCAGGGTCTTCCTATCCTTCTTCCCAAGGGTGCGAGAACCATTCAGCGCCTTCAGAGATGGATCGAGGACGAGGAGGAGAAGAGGGGCTACCTTCTTACCAAGACTCCTCTTATGGCTAAGAGAGAGCTCTACAAGATCTCGGGTCACTGGGATCACTATCTCGACGGTATGTTCGTCATGGGCGATCCCGATGACTATACCAAGGAGTGCTTCGCTCTGCGTCCTATGACCTGTCCCTTCCAGTATCAGGTATTCCTTAACAAGAAGCGCTCTTACAGAGAGCTCCCCATGCGTCTTGGCGAGACCTCTACCCTCTTCAGAAACGAGGACTCGGGAGAGATGCACGGTCTTATCCGCGTTCGTCAGTTCACGATTTCCGAGGGTCACCTTATCCTTCGTCCCGATCAGCTCGCAGAGGAATTCAAGGGCTGTCTTGACCTCGCTAAGTACTGTCTTGAGACGCTTGGTCTTTGGGAGGACTGCTCATTCAGATTCTCGCAGTGGGATCCCAACAGAACCGACAAGTACGAGGGTACTCCCGAGCAGTGGAACGAGGCGCAGGCTATAATGGGTGAGCTTCTCGACACTTACCTTGGACGCGAGAACTACGTTATCGGTATCGACGAGGCGGCATTCTACGGTCCTAAGCTCGATATCCAGTGCAAGAACGTATTCGGCAAGGAGGACACCATCGTTACCATTCAGGTAGATATGCTTCTTGCGAAGAAGTTCGGCATGGAGTACGTCGACAGCGACAACACCATGAAGACCCCCTATATCATCCACCGTACCTCTATGGGCTGCTACGAGAGAACTCTCGCTCTCATACTTGAAAAGTATGCGGGTGCGCTCCCCCTCTGGCTCGCTCCCACTCAGGTAAAGGTCATCCCCGTAGTTGCTGACTTCAACGGCTACGGCAAAAAGGTCGTCGAGGCACTCGAGGCTCACGGCATCCGTGCGGAGCTCGATGACAGAAACGAGAAGCTCGGTTACCGTATCCGCGAGGCTCAGATCACAAAGATACCCTATATGGTAGTAGTCGGAGAGGACGAGATGAACTCGAACAGTGTTACCGTTCGTGCGCGCGTTGAGGGCGAGGGCGGTAAGTTCACACTCGATGAGTTCGTAAACAAGCTCGTTCTCGAGATCGCAACCAAGAAGCACTAAGGGGGCAGTATGATCTACACAATCAAAAACGACAGGCTTACTGCACAGATCGACAGCCTCGGCGCACAGCTTATTTCTCTCGCATCGCGCGAGCTCGAATATATCTGGCAGGGCGATATTTGGAAGGAGCACGCTCCCGTGCTCTTCCCCGCCTGCGGAAGAATAGTAAACAACACCTACACCTACCGCGGCAAGGAATACACTATGGGTAAGCACGGCTTCGCATTCAAGAGCGAGTTTGAGCTACTCGAACATTCCGAGAACCGTCTTGTGCTCGTTCTCGAGGACAACGCCGATACCTATGAGAGCTACCCCTTTGAGTTCAAGCTCATTGCTGAATTCCTTCTCGAGGGCTCGGTTCTTAAGGCTAACTTCACCGTATACAACGATGACGAGAAGGCTATGCCCTTCATGTTCGGCTGGCACCCCGGCTTCACCCTTTGGGGAGAGGAGCCTATTGAGAGCTTCACGCTCGATTTCGGTGAGACAGACGGTCTGACTCAGCATCTTTGCACAGAGACGAAGTATATCTCGGGCGCGGTTGCGGCATATCCTCTTAAGGACGGTATCTACACCCTTTCCGAGGAGGAGATCTACTCTCAGGATACTCTCATCTTCTCGGACACCGAGGGCAAGGTTACAATGAGATCTCCCGAGTCGGAGAGATCGATCGAGGTCACCTGGTCGGATAATCTTCCCTATCTCGCTATCTGGAAGTGGCCCAAGACCGAGGCGCGCTACCTCTGCATCGAGCCCTGGTCTGGTCTGCCCGGCGACGGTGTTACGCCCGAGGATCTCGAGAAGCGTCTTAACATCACGCTTGCAAGCGGAGATAGCGAAACCTTTGAATATACCGTTAAATGCAAATAATTATCGACTTTTAACGCGAATTGACAGTTTAAAATACACCGACATACCGATTTTCTTTCTGATAAACCGTGCGATGTCGGTGCTATTTTCGGAGGCTCATAATTGACAAGATTACTTAAATATCTTAAGGGCTACACCAAGGAGAGCATTCTCGGACCGCTCCTCAAGCTTCTGGAGGCAACGCTCGAGCTTATCGTCCCCCTGATAATTGCTATGATCGTGGACTATGGCATAATGGGAGATGGCGGAAGCTCGTACGTTATATGGATGTCGCTCCTTCTCGTCCTCTTCGGCGCTATCGGCCTTGCCTTCTCGGTTACCGCGCAGTATTTCTGTGCCAAGGCGTCAGTCGGCTTCGTTGCGAGAGTGCGCAGTGCGCTCTTTGGGAAGATACAGACACTGTCTTATACCGATATTGACCGCATAGGTACGTCAACGATGATAACGAGAATGACCGGTGATGCATCTAAGGTGCAGAACGGTCTGAACCTTGCATTAAGGCTGCTTCTGCGCTCACCGTTCGTCGTATTCGGTGCTATGATAATGGCGTTCGTGGTCGATCCTACCTCGGCTACGTCCTTTGCGGTGGTTATCCCCGTGCTCTCTGTCGTAGTGTTCGGCATTATGCTGATATCGATGCCCTTATACAAAAGGTCGCAGGCTGCGACTGACGGAATTCTCTTAAAGACCCGTGAGAATCTTGCGGGTGCGAGAGTTATTCGCGCCTTCTGCATGGAAAATGCGGAAACCGAGAGCTTCTCCGCGAGGAACGATGCTCTCACGGGTATACAGAAGCGTGTTGGAATGATATCCTCGCTTCTCAACCCTCTTACCTACGTAATTATCAACCTGGCAATTTTATGGCTCATGGAGCTCGGTGCTATACAGGTAGATTCGGGAAATCTCACGGCGGGTGAGGTTCTCGCGCTCTACAACTATATGTCGCAGATACTCGTCGAGCTAATAAAGCTTGCCAACCTTATTATATCTATCACGCGTGCGCTCGCCTCAGCAAGCAGAATTGCCGACGTGCTGGATATAGAGTCAACCGAGGTTTCGGGAAATGTCACAGATGGCAGTGATTCCGAGTACTCGGTCGAGATGCGCGGTGTATCTCTCACCTATTCGGGTGCCGGTGCTCCGTCGGTGTCGGGCATAGACCTGTCCGTAAGACACGGTGAGACTGTCGGCATCATAGGCAGTACGGGCTCGGGCAAGACCTCGCTCATCAATCTTATCCCCGGCTTTTATCCTGCTACAGAGGGTGCCGTGCTCATCGACGGCACACCCGTAGGAGATTATTCCACCGAGGCTCTGCGTGAGCGCATCGGTGTGGTGCCTCAGAAGGCGGTGCTCTTCCGCGGAAGTGTGCGCGATAACATGAAGCTCGGTCATCCGGATGCGAGCGATGAGGATGTCATCGAGGCACTTAAGACCGCGCAGGTGTACGACGTCGTCATGGACAAGGGCGGACTCGATGCCGAGATCGAGGAGGGCGGACAGAACCTCTCGGGCGGTCAGAAGCAAAGACTCACCATAGCGCGTGCGCTGGTCGGCAAGCCGAGCATTCTTATACTCGACGATTCGGCATCCGCGCTCGACTACGCAACCGATGCCGCACTCAGGCGCGCTATACGCGAGATGCAGGGTGAGGCAACGGTATTCATCGTTTCTCAGCGTACCTCATCGATAATGCACGCAGACAAGATACTCGTTCTCGAGGATGGCGAGGCTATCGGCATGGGCACGCACGGCGAGCTCCTTAATACCTGCGAGGTGTACCGCGAGATACACGAGTCGCAGTTCGGAGGAGGTGCGGTCAATGGCTAAAAAGATGGAAAAGGCTAAGCCCGGTACTCTCGGCAAGGTACTACGCTACATCGGAAGATATAAGCTGCTTCTCCCCCTCTCGCTTCTCTTTGCGCTGATCACGGTCGCGCTGACGCTCTACATTCCGATAATCATCGGTGATATCATCGACAATATAGGTACGGGCGAGATAGACTTCGTCTATATTGCAAAGCAGCTGCTTCTCGCAGCGATACTCATAGGCATTACGGCGGTTGCCAACTGGCTTATGAGCACGATAAACAACAGAATCGCATATCAAGTGGTAAGGGATATAAGAAACGATGCCTTCAAGAAGGTGACTAAGCTCCCCTTATCCTATCTCGACACCCACGCGCACGGTGATACCGTGAACCGAGTCATTAATGATGCGGATCAGTTTACCGAGGGACTTCTTCTCGGCTTTACTCAGCTCTTTACGGGAATACTCACCATAATCGGCACTCTCTTCTTTATGTTCTACATCAACTGGATAGTTGCTGTGGTCGTTGTGGTGCTTACTCCCATGTCACTCCTTATCGCAAGATTTATCGCTTCAAGAACACACTCCATGTTCAAGGCGCGCTCGGAAACAGAGGCAGAAACGACCGCACTTATCGGTGAGATGATCGGCAATCAGAAGCTGGTAAAGGCGTTCGCGTATGAAGATGATGCTATCAAGAGGTTCGAGAATGTAAACTCTCGTTTGCAAAAGAACACTCTCAGTGCAATTTTCTTCTCTTCCTTGGTTAATCCTACGACAAGATTCATCAACAGCGTAGTATACGCAGCGGTGGCTTTCACAGGCGCGCTCCTGGCACTGAGCACCAAAGATTCGGCGGTTGCGTTCACCATAGGTGAGTTATCCTGCCTGCTCGCGTATACTAATCAATACACCAAGCCCTTTAACGAAATATCGGGTGTTATTGCCGAGTTCCAGAATGCTCTTGCGTGTGCATCGCGCGTGTTTGAGCTTATTGAAGAGGATGCGGAGATATCCGACGAGGGTAACCGCGTCATTGGTGAGGCGGAGGGTAACGTAGCCTTTGATAACGTATCCTTCTCCTACACTCCCGAGAAGCCGCTTATCGAAAATATTTCTCTTTCTATCGTTCCCGGTCAGAGGGTCGCTATCGTCGGTCCAACGGGATGCGGTAAAACAACGCTCATCAACCTGCTTATGCGCTTCTATGACGTATCGGATGGTGCTATCCGTGTTGACGGAGATGACATCCGCGAGCTGACACGCCATTCACTGCGAAATAATTACGGCATGGTGCTCCAGGACACATGGCTGAAGAGCGGCACTATCCGCGAGAATATCATTATGGGTAAGCTTGATGCTACCGACGAAGAAATAATAGCGGCGGCAAAGGCGGCGCACTCGCACAGCTTCATAAAAAGGCTGAAGAACGGATATGACACAGTCATCGGCGAAGGCGGTGAGGGGCTTTCCCAAGGACAGAAGCAGCTGCTTTGTATCACGAGAGTCATGCTGGCACTTCCTCCGATACTTATTCTCGACGAGGCTACCTCATCTATCGATACCAGAACCGAGATAAGGATACAAAAGGCGTTTGCCGAGATGATGTCGGGAAGAACGAGCTTCATCGTCGCTCACAGACTCTCTACTATCAAAGAAGCCGACCTCATCCTCGTTATGCGTGACGGTCATATAGTCGAGCACGGCAGACACGGGGAGCTCATCGAGCGTGACGGCTTCTACGCGCACCTTTACAAAAGTCGGTTCCCCACGGAGGAATAAAAATGACTAACCGTAAGAAAATATACAAATTAGTGCTGAATGCTCTTGCAAAGCGGGATATGACCCGCGAGAAGCTGCTCAGTTCTGTTACCGAACAGCTGCTCGGTGCCTGCACAGGCGGCACCTGCCCTGTCGGAAAGGTAAGCGAGGCGCGAGGCGCAACGGGTGCGGTTATAACCGAAATGCTCGACACGGGTGTGGTAATCTCCGAGGGCGAGATCCTCGCTCTTGCATCCTCAAAGCCTATCGCGCTGCGCGCGGAAAGCTGTGAAAAGGAGATCATTTCCCTGCTCTCGGAAAAAGCTATGTCTAAGCGCGAGATACGCGATAGACTGGTACGCCACTTCGGCACTGACAAGACCTCGTCCAAGCATGATGATAATATACTTTTCACCCTTATCGGTCAGGTGCTAAAGCGGCTTGTTGGCTTTGGGCTCATCGTAATAGAAGATGGCGACTACAAGATAGCGCCCGAGAAGGCGGCGAGGCTCAACGATATAACAGAATACGCGGCTTTGAAGAGCGAGCTTATGGCAAGGATACACTCAAAGGGCGGTGAGTTCTTCGAGCACTTTGTCCTCACCCTGCTCTCAAAGCACTTTATCAAGCACGGCAAAACTGTCACCGAGGGATACGTTACCGGCGGCAGCTCTGACGGCGGAATCGACGGCATAATCAAGACTACCGACTCTCTCGGCTTCCGCGAGAATCACATGATACAGGCAAAGAACAGGCTCGAGCTGACGAGCGAGACTGCGGTCAGGAGCTTTTACGGCGCGGTATGTGCGGCACAGGGCTCAAGGGGTATATTCGCTACGACCTCGGACTTTCACCCATCGGCAAGGAGCTTTCTCGAGGGAATCGACAATTGCATCGGTATAAATGCCGATATGATATTCAAGCTCGCATGCGAGTGTCAGTACGGCGTGAAGAAACACGGCGACAAATACGTTATCGATACAAAAATACTATAATTGGAGTTGTAAATGAATTTTAACGAAGCAAAAAAGAAAATAGATGCGGCTCTCGGCACCGCCGAGGAGAAGCTCGCAGGTCTTGGCATCACTGTAACAAGGGAGCTCGAGGTCACCGAGAATCAGATCTCCGAGTGCGAGAGCGAAACTCTTTACATCATAGGATCGCTCGCGCTGACAGGAGAGGGGCTGACCGAGGATGACACCTACTATCTCTCCATAGAGGCTCGTGTTGATGCGGGCGAGGTAAGCGAGGAGGCACTCGATGAGGCAATAGCTAAGTTTGATGCCCGCGCTCTCGAGGCATACGAGAGACTTTCCCAAGCTGAGGATAAGCTCGCTACGCTCGTTCTCATGGGCAAGGAGGTAGACGAGGAGCTCGAGCGTGTTTATGCCGAGGAGGCAGCAAAGAACGAGAAGGCTATCAAAAAGGACCTCAAGCTCGCTATCATAGGAACGGTCGGAATAATCGTTCTCTTAGTTCTCGCGGTAGTACTTTCAAAGCTGCTATAATTTATCAGGCGCGATGCCGGAAGAGGTAGAATATGGCGTTGGACTTTTCTAAATACATGGGCAAGCGCCCGTCAAACTGCGAGAGCTGCGAATTCTATGATTACGACGAGTATACGGACAGCTACTCATGCTCGCTCTCCCTCGATGAGGACGAGATGGCAGACTACGTTTCGGGATATACCCGCGATTGCAAGTACTACCGCTTCTATGACGAGTATAAGAGCGTTCACAAGCAGATCTAGTGACAAAATCGGCATTTTCAACAAAAAATTTTTACATTTTTTTGTTTTTCGCAAACGAGAAAACGAGAGAAAACGAGAGAAAACGAGAGCTTTTACGAGCTCTCGTTTTCTAAATTGATTTGGAACGAAAAAAGTTCTCAAAACCTATTGACAAACTTTATGCCTTATGTTATAATTAACGAGCTTGTAAAAAGACTTGAAAATTTATGGAGGAAAACAAAATGTCCACTTTCATGGCAAAGGCAGAGACCATCGAGCGCAGATGGTTCGTTATCGATGCTGCAGGTCAGCCTCTTGGCAGAACTGCTGTTAAGGCTGCCAACATTCTTCGCGGTAAGCACAGACCCGAGTTCACTCCCCACGCAGACTGCGGTGAGTACGTAATCATAATCAACGCTTCCAAGGCCGTTCTCACAGGTAGAAAGCTTGAGCAGAAGTATTACCGTCACCACTCCGGTTACATCGGCGGTCTCAAGGAGATCCAGTACAAGAAGCTTATGGCAACACGCCCCGAGTTCGCTATGGAGCTCGCTGTTAAGGGAATGCTCCCTCACAACACTCTTGGCGCTAAGGCGTTCACCCGTCTTCACGTTTACGCAGGCGAAAGCCACGAGCAGGCTGCTCAGAAGCCTATCGTACTTGACTAATAAGGGAGGATAGATAATAATGTATACTAGTGCAAAGCCCTATTTCTACGGCACAGGCAGAAGAAAGAAGTCTGTTGCGAGAGTTCGTCTTTATCCCGGTTCGGGTGTTATCACCATCAACGGCAGAGATATCGACGATTACTTCGGTCTTGATACCCTTAAGCTCATCGTTAACCAGCCCTTCGGTGTTACCGAGACTGTTGGTAAGTTCGATATCGTTGCTAACGTAAGAGGCGGCGGCTTCTCCGGTCAGGCAGGCGCTATCCGTCACGGCGTTGCTCGTGCTCTTCTTACCGCTGACGAGGCTTACAAGCCCCTTCTCAAGAAGGCAGGACTTCTTACTCGTGACCCTCGTATGAAGGAGAGAAAGAAGTACGGACTCAAGGCTGCTCGTCGTGCACCTCAGTTCTCAAAGAGATAATTTTGTCACAGACAAAATACGAAAAAATGCTCCGATTTTTCGGAGCATTTTTTGTTATCTCTTCGATGAACCGAGGTGCAAACTATGATTGCCTTACGGCAAGTTATGATGCTCGCAAAGCGAGCAGTTATGAGAGGCTCCGCCTCGTGATGATGCCCTATCGGGCAGTTTTACGTAACAAAGGCAATCATATCATAACGTGCCATAGGCACTCATAACTTTTGCGAAGCAAAATCATAACGTTCATGATGTGAACTCATAACTATAAACTCTTCACCGCACTTTCCAAGCACGCAGGACACAGGTAACGAAATCACCTCTAAATCTTGCGTTCACATCTTCAAAGAATACAAAGCCAAGAGCCTCTAATCTATCGAACACGATAATCAAACAAAGCGAGTCTGCAAGCTTGCTTGTAAGCGAGCGAGTGCAGATTGCTCCTGCGAGTGTTTTGCGAATAGCAAAACGAAGTGCGTAGCACCACCTCGCAAGAGGGGTAACTCGCGAGAGTATTTGCTTTAACAAATGTGGCGGTTCAATTTGTAAATAACCCCGCCGTCCTATTTACTTTTCACCGTTTTTATAGTATAATCTAACTAATCGATAAACTTGAATTTTATGAGGGGGCACAAAATGGACAAAAAATGCATTGAATGCGGAGGAGAATTGATAGAAGGAAAACTTGCCGGAATGCACGCTTCTTGCTTTTACCCTAATGGAGAATTAAAAAAAATGAAACCAAAGTACAGCAAAACTGTATGCTATTGTTGCAAAAAATGCGGATTAATTCAAAACATTAGAGCAGTTGACATTGATAAAATAGCAGACTGTACTTAATAAATTCCAATTTGTCGAGCAGTACAATGTTGGTGTGATTTTGGTGCAAATTTGGTGCAACACTTTGTGAAACGATAATCAACTCGTCTAAACTCAATCCAAACTCATCGCTAAGTGCTATCAAATTGGATATATCTGGTATTCCATTGTCAGTTTCCCACTTAGCAACTGCAGAACGAGAAATCCCCAACTTTTCAGATAACTGCTCTTGAGTAA
>JAFVZL010000025.1 GCA_017508195.1 Clostridia bacterium
ATCCTCGCCAAGGCTCGGATGAAATCGCTGCGGCGGTGGGTGGATTTAATTCTAACCGAAAACAAAGTTTTCGACTTCTTCCGCTGAAGGCGGATTTCTTCTGAACGCAGTGAAGATTTCTTCGCGCGACTGAAGGTCGCGTGATTTCATTTTGAAAGAGCGGCGCTTCTCCCCGAAATCTGCCTATCCCCGGATGCCATATTTGGTGAGAATACCAAACCACGGATTCTTATATTCGATAAAACAACACTTCGCATTTTTAACGGCTATCCCGAAATGAGGGATAGCCGTTTTTCTCTTTGCCGACTCCATTGACAAGCGAAAAAATGAATGATATAATATACTCGTGAAAATATAATAGAGGAGTTTATACTATGTATAAGTACGCGATAATCGGCTTCGGCGGTCTTGGAAAGCTTCAGCTTGGAAACCTTCTTGAGCTCGAGGCAGAGAGGGGGGATATGAAGCTATGCGCCCTTTGCGGAGCAGACCCCAACAGCTTCAAGTCAAACGTAAAGATCAATATCGGAAATATCGACATCTCGAACGTAGATTTTTCGGAGTGCGCGTTCTATCAGGATTACCGCGAGCTCATCGATAAGGAAAAGCCTGACTTTATAATTTCTACACTTCCGACCTACCTTCACGAGGAGGTAGCAATTTACGCCCTCGAGCGTGGAGTACACGTTTTCTCTGAGAAGCCCATGGCTCTCACTCTCGAGTCCTGCGACAGAATGATCGAGGCTGGGAAAAAGGGCGGAAAGCTTATGATCGGTCACGCACTGAGATTTGATCCTATTTATATCAAAATAAAGGAGTATATCGACAACGAGACCTTCGGCAAGCCATACCGTGCTGAGTTTTCGAGATATAGTGCGACTCCTACGTGGACGTGGAATAATTGGATACTCGACCCCGAGAAGAGTGGCGGAGCAGCGATAGATCTGCACGTTCATGACGTTGATCTTGTAAATTGGCTATTTGGTACACCCGATTGCCTTCGTTCCGTTTCTACGTCGAAGAAGACAAAGCGCGAGAGCATGTTCACACAGTATTTCTACGAGGATCTGTTTGTAACCACATCTGCCGATTGGTCAATGTGCGCGAGCTTCCCCTTCGAGGCGAGAACCATCATCAATTTCGAGCACGCCACAGTTACCGTCCTTGACGGAAAGCTTATCGTGCACAGGGACGGTGAGCCGATCGTTCCGATACTCAGCGGTGTTAGCTGCTATATGAATGAGATGCGATCCTTCGTGGAGTGGGTCATTGATGGCAAGCCTTGTGAGCTTATCTCGGTCGAGTCGGTCCGTGAATCAATGGAGCTTGCTTTCTCGGAAATTGAATCTGCTGAAAAGGATCTCCCGATTTATTACGAGGAAGACTGACAGCCGCGGAGAATTTACCACGATAATCGTGTTGCCGACCCTACTTTCGGAAAATGCAGGAATTTATCCGCAAACAGCTCAATATGTCAACAAAAGTTAGAATATGGAGGGTGTATGTCTGAAATTGACGCTATAAAAAGAAAAAGGCAGCTGCGCGTTGTAAGAGATACTGTATATGTAATTCTCGGTACTGCCATACTCGCACTCGGTGCGGGTCTCTTTATTATCCCGTTCGATCTTGTAACGGGCGGAGTGTCGGGTATAGGTATCGTTTTGGAGCAGGCATTTGATGCTGTTCCGGTTGTAACCGACATAACCGCTGATATGTATGCAAGCGTGCTGGTGTGGGTGCTCTTTTTCGTAGGTCTGCTATTCCTAGGTAAAATGTTCGCAGTTCAGACACTCGTGTCTACGATAGTGTATCCCATTGTCCTGACATTTGCGAGCTGGCTTTCGAACAGCGATATACTCGGTGGCTTTTTCAATCTGAATTCCGCTATGTATGCTGAGTACGGGGGTGTGACTATAATACTTGCTACCCTCTTTGGCGGTGCCTGCTTCGGCGCGGGCTCGGCGCTTACTTTCCTCGGTGGCGGCTCTACCGGCGGATCGGATATTATTCCTCTTGTCATATGTAAATTCTTTCCGAAGCTTAAAAGCTCGGTTATGATATTCGTAACAGATGCTTCTATCGTTGTTCTCGGTATGCTGGTCTCGGGCAATCTCGTTATTACCCTGCTCGGTATCGTCGCCGCATTTATCTGTGCGATAGCCGTAGATAAGATATTCCTCGGCGGACAGAGCGCGCTTATAGCACAGGTAGTATCGGACAGATATGAAGAGATAAGCGCACAGATCATAAGACAGATGAACAGAACTACCACGATAAGCACCGTTGAGGGCGGATATTCTCACGGTGAGAAGAAGCTGCTGATGACCACCTTTGCTATGAGCCAGTACAGTGTGTTTCTCTCCATCGTTTCTTCGCTTGATAAAAAGGCGTTTGTAACCGTTCACCGCGCTCACGAGATCTCGGGTGATGGATGGACTTATAATATTGAAGACGAATATTGCTCGATAGAGCGCGATGCTATCGCAAATATGCAGCCGGACACCACAGTCGGTGCCGAGAGCGAAACCGGCGAAAATAATCAGTAAAGCATGACCCCGTGTCGAAAAAATGATGAAATGGAGGCGAATAACCGATGATCGAGCGTTCTATAACGATAGACCTTTCCAAAAAAGGCGTTAAGGTAAAGCCACTGTCGGGTGTTTGCCTCGGGCCACTATTCGATACAGAGCCGAGAATTGATCTATCCGAAGAATACAGCGAGCTTGCAATACCCATTGTTCGTACGGGTATGTACGATGCTCCGGCAGGCTCGGTGTGCTTTCTCGATATCCACAACATTTTTCCCGACGCAGCTCTTGACGAGCGTTTCCCCGAGTCATACGACTTTAAGCTTGCCGACGAGTATATGGCATCGATTAAAAATGTCGGAGCCGATATCTACTTAAGACTCGGTGAGAGCAGGGATAAATACTCGCATAATCCTACACGCCCCCACGTCAGCTATGAAAAATGGGCAAGGATTGCCGAGAAGATCATACTCCATTATAACAAGGGATGGGGAAGGGGCGCGAAGTATTCCGTCAAGTACGTTGAGATATGGCCGGGCGCGGATAAGCCCGGGGCGTTCACCTCTCGCGAGGACTACTTCGAGTTTTACCGCACGGTTGCTACTCACCTGAAGGGTGCTTTTCCTACTTTGAAGGTCGGAGGCTATTCCTCCGGCGGCTTCGCCTCGCTCAATCGCTATGACGCCTCGGACGAGGAGCGCGGATACGTTGACTTCCTTGAGCATTTTCTTGCATATATTACTGATAAGGATACGTCTGCTCCTCTCGACTTCCTCTCGTGGGAGTGCCGTGCAGACTCAGCTGAGGAGCTATCTTTGCACAGCAACTATGCGAAGAACTACCTTTTGCAGTATAAGCTGAAAAAAACGCTCAGCATCGTATCCTCTCTGAAGCTCGAGTGTGAGACGAATCCAAGGCTGTCCCGTGACTATCCGGCAAGGCTTGCCACGGCTCTTATTGTGGCATCCGATGCTAATATTGATATGATGTTCTATTCGAGCCTTCACCCGTATTCTCCCGACAACGCGGTTATTACCGTCGACGATTGCGAGAATAAGCATAAGTACGGTGCGTATGCCGTTCTATCCGCCTTCGGTACACTCATGAAGCATGGCAGCGTCGTATCCACGAGCGATAACTTCCGCCGTGAGATCTACTCTCTCGCAACCGCATCCGATTCCGGTGCGGCTATCATGGTTGCCACCGCAAATTATTCCGGCACGCTCAAGATTGCCATAAAGGGCTCACCCTTCACAAGATACTCGATAAAGGGTATGCTCGGCGGCGGCAAGCGCGGTGTAGGGTACTCGACCGCACAGGAAAATCTTCCGCTCGGCATAGGATCACTGACCTTGAAGGTTGGCAGATGTGAGATATATCTCATCACTCTTTCAAACCCGTAATGCCGATAAAAATCCCATCGTAATTCAACAAAATATCTTGACACATTCTCGCGCGTATGTTACAATATACGCGGTAAGGGCTTCTGCGACTGACGGAAAGGCGTATGCCGGCGGAACAGACCGCGAAGAAACGGAAGCTTATATTTGTGTCGACCGTCTGGGCAGTTCTACCGTTATGGGGTAGAACTGCCCTTATTTGTTTTCTTGGCAAAATTTTATTAAGAGAAAGGAAAGCTTATGAAAAAAGTAGCAGTAATCATGGGTAGCGACAGCGACCTTCCGATCGTGGAAAAGGGAATAGCCGTTCTTCGGGAATACGGTATCCCGTTTGAGGTACACGTTTATTCGGCTCACAGAACGCCTCTTGAATGTGCGGAGTTCGTAAAGAGTGCCGAGGATGAGGGCTTTGGCGTTATTATCGCGGCGGCGGGAATGGCTGCCCACCTCGCAGGTGCTATCGCGGCAAACACGACACTCCCTGTCATAGGTATTCCTATCTCATCGAAGAATACCGGAGGCATCGATGCGCTCCTTTCTACCGTTCAGATGCCATCGGGCATCCCGGTAGCTACGGTCGCTATTGACGGTGCGGCGAACGCTGCACACCTTGCTGCCGAGATACTCGCTCTTTCGGATAAGGAGCTCTCACGCAAGGTAAAGGATGCTCGCGCGGCGGGCTACGGAAAGGTTCTTGAAAAGAATCGCGCTATTGAAGAGCGCTTTAACGGCTAAGCCTTTTGCTCGGAGGAAGAATGGGAATTTTCGGTATTACGGGAAATGAAAGAGGCGATCTTGCCTCAATAACTTATTACGGTCTTTACGCACTTCAGCACAGAGGTCAGGAGAGTGCGGGAATTGCGGTCAACGACGACGGAGTGTTTTCTGTTCATAAGGATACGGGACTTGTCGGAGACGTCTTTACCTCCGAGGTGCTCGCGCGTCTCGGTGAGGGCAATATGGCGATAGGCCACACGCGCTACGGCACTCTCGGTACCCGAGGCATTGTGAACGCTGAGCCCATAGTGGTTAATCATATCAAAGGACGTCTCGCGCTTGCGACTGAGGGAGCACTTGTTAACGCCGGGCCGCTCCGTAAGGAGCTCGAGCTTGGCGGTATGATATTCCATACGAGCTCGGATGCGGAGATAATATCCTGCGTCATTATTCAGGAAAGACTTAAGGCTCCGTCGATAGAGGCGGCGGTCAGCGCTGCAATGTCGCGCCTTAAAGGCGGATATACAGTCCTTCTTATGTCTCCGTCGAAGATGGTCGTTGCGAGAGATCCGCACGGTATTCATTCGGTCTGCTTTGGTAGGCGCGCAGACGGCAGATACGTCGTTGCGTCGGAAAGCTGTGCTCTTGATGCCGTTGGTGCAGTGCTTGAAAGAGAGCTGCTGCCCGGTGAGATAATAGTATTCAAAAACGGAGAGGTGACATCGCTCCGCGATCACTGCGATAGCGTACCCGAGAGGCTTTGCATTTTCGAGTACATTTACACCGCGCGTCCCGATTCGATGATATCGGGCTGCTCGGTGCAGACGGCGAGAAGAAGAGCGGGAGCGCTTCTTGCTATGGCACATCCCGTCGAGGCTGACGTCGTCGTGGGCGTTCCGGATTCGGGACTTGACGCAGCACTAGGATATTCCGAGCAGTCGGGCATCCCCTACGGCATCGGTCTTATAAAAAACAAATATATAGGCAGAACCTTTATCTCGCCGGGTCAGAATAACCGCGAGGATAAGGTAAGAATAAAGCTTAACCCGGTTTCTTCTGCAGTAAAGGGAAAGAGAGTCGTGCTCGTTGACGACTCAATAGTAAGGGGAACTACATCAGCTCGTATAGTTCGACTGCTCAGAAACGCCGGCGCAACAGAGGTTCATCTTCGCTCTTCTGCGCCAAAATTCCTTAACCCCTGCTATTACGGTACCGATATAGATTCTCGCGAGATGCTTATCGCGTGCAAATATTCGACCGAGGAGATAGCTAAGATAGTCGGTGCGGATTCGCTTGGCTTCTTACTCCTCGAGGATGTGAGAAAGATTGCCGAGGATGCAGGTGTAAAGGGCTTCTGCACGGCGTGCTTCGACGGTGAATATCCCACGGATGCGCCTGTAAAATATACCAGTAAATATGACAATAAAATTTCCGAAAGTGAGAAAGAGCAGTGAAGAATTCAAGATCTGAAAGCTATGCTAAGGCAGGCGTAGACATCACCGCAGGCTATAAGGCGGTTGAGCTTATGAAATCGCATATTGCGAGAACGAAAAATGCGGGCTGTCTTGATGACGTGGGTGGCTTCGGCGGCATGTTCGGACTTCCGCTTTCGGGTATGGACGAGCCCGTTTTGGTTTCCGGTACTGACGGTTGCGGTACCAAGGTTAAAATGGCTATACTTGCGGATAAGCACGATACTATCGGCATTGATGCCGTTGCTATGTGCGTCAACGATATTATCTGCTCGGGTGCAAGACCCCTCTTCTTCCTCGATTATATCGCTTGCGGAAAGAATATTCCCGAGAAGATTGCCGAGATAGTAAGCGGTGTTGCGGAGGGCTGTGTTCAGTCGGGTGCCGCACTTATCGGCGGCGAGACCGCGGAGCACCCCGGCCTCATGCCCGCGGAGGACTACGATCTCGCAGGCTTCGCGGTTGGTATCGTTGATAAGAAAAAGATAATAGATAAGGATAAGGTCGCTGTCGGTGACGTCATTATAGCACTTGCGTCGAGCGGTGTTCATTCTAACGGCTTTTCGCTTGTGCGTAAGGTGTTTGACATCGACAATAATCCGGGAGAGCTTTACGAGCCTTGTGAGGCTCTCGGTGGTGAAAGCATAGCAAATACCCTTCTTACGCCAACAAAGATTTACGTTAAGAGCGTTCTCGCGCTTCTCGACAAGGTCGAGGTCAAGGGTGTAAGCCATATAACGGGCGGCGGCTTCTATGAAAATATTCCTCGCTCTATTCCTAAGGGCATGTCGGCTAAAATTGACAAGAGTGCGATAAAGGTGCTCCCCATCTTCGAGCTCATCAGAGAGCGCGGAAATATTCCCGAGAGGGATATGTACAACACCTATAACATGGGTGTCGGCATGAGCATTACCGTAAGTCCTGCCGACGTAGAAAAGGCACTTGAGGTGCTCCGTGATTGCGGTGAGGATGCCTACGTTATCGGTGAGATCATCGAGGGTGATGACGGAGTGGTGTTCCCGTGATGAAAAAGGTAAAAATAGCCGTTCTGGTTTCGGGCGGCGGAACAAATTTACAAGCACTTATCGACGCACAAAAGAGTGGTATTATCACCTCGGGTGAGATAGCTCTCGTTATTTCGAACAAAAAGGATGCCTATGCTCTCGAACGCGCGAAGGCGGCAAAAATTGACACGGCTACCGTCTTGCGTAAGGAATGTGCCGATTCTTCTGAGTTCGAGAGTCGGATAATATCCTTGATCGACGGTGCGGGCTGCGAGCTCATCGTGCTTGCAGGATTTATGTCGATACTCTCCGAGGGCTTCACGAGCTACTACCGCGACAGAATTATAAACGTACACCCCTCGCTCATTCCCTCGTTTTGCGGTCAGGGCTTCTACGGTCTGCGCGTTCACGAGGCGGCTTTAGCTTACGGCGTGAAGGTCAGCGGAGCGACCGTTCACTTTGTGAACGAGATACCCGACGGCGGTAAAATAATCATGCAAAAGGCTGTTGAGGTCAAGGATGGAGATACTCCCGAGACCCTTCAGAAAAGGATAATGGAGGAGGCGGAGTGGAGGATACTCCCCCTTTCCTGTGAGCAGGTTTGTAAAAATATCCTCGAGAATAAATAAGGAGAACAAAATGAACGTATATAAGACCGATTCCATTGAAGAGCTTCTCGCAAATAACCCCTACCCGGGTCGCGGGATCGTTATCGGAAAGAGCGATGACGGAGCCGCAGTATTTGCATACTTCATTATGGGTAGAAGCGAGAACTCGCGCAACAGAGTTTTCGTAGAGCGTGACGGTGCGGTATTTACCGAGCCTTACGATTTTGCAAAGGTTTCCGATCCCTCGCTTATAATCTATTCCGCGATCCGTGAGATAGAGAATAAGATCATCGTCACAAACGGAGATCAGACCGATACCATATATGATGCTATCAAGGCAGGCGGGGATATGCGAGAGGGCCTCAGAACAAGAGAGTTCGAGCCCGACGCTCCTAACCTCACCCCCCGTATCAGCGGTGTTATCACGATGGGGCGCGGTGACTTCACCTATGAGATGAGTATCCTGAAGAGCGGCACTCCCGACGGTACGGTCTGTAACAGATACTTCTATGAGTACACTCCCGTGTCAGGACTCGGTCATTTTATACATACCTACGTTACCGACGGAAATCCGCTCCCCACCTTTGTTGGAGAGCCCGAACGCGTCAGTATACCCACTGATATCGACAGATTTACAAAGGCTATCTGGGATAACCTCAACGAGGAGAACAAGATATCCCTCTATGTTAGATACACCGACCCAAAGAGCGGCGCATCGGATGTCCGCCTTATCAACAAGCATAAGTGAGGTAAATATGAAAGAGTTTGAGCTTAAATACGGTTGTAACCCCAATCAGAAGCCCGCAAAGATCTTTATGCATGACGGAAGCGAGCTTCCGATAAAGATCCTTTCGGGAAGACCCGGATACATTAATTTCCTCGATGCGTTCAACTCCTGGCAGCTTGTCAAGGAGCTGAAGGAGGCAACGGGTATGCCCTCTGCGACATCGTTCAAGCACGTCAGCCCTACCTCTGCTGCGGTTGGCCTGCCCCTCTCCGATGCTCTTAAGAGAGCCTGCTTCGTAGACGATATCAAGGGGCTTGATGACTCGCCTCTCGCTTGTGCCTACGCAAGAGCACGCGGAACCGACAGAATGTCCTCGTTCGGTGACTGGATAGCACTCTCCGACGTTTGCGACGTTACCACGGCAACCCTTATCAAGCGTGAGATATCCGACGGTATCATTGCTCCCGGCTACGAGCCCGAGGCTCTTGAAATACTGAAGACCAAAAAGAAGGGAAATTACAATATTATCGAGATAGACCCCGATTACACGCCCGATCCCATCGAGCATAAGCAGGTATACGGTATCACATTCGAGCAGGGAAGAAACAACTTCGAGATAAACCGCGAGCTTCTTTCAAATATAGTAACCGTAAATAAGGAGCTTCCCGAGGACGCTGCACGCGATCTTATCATAGCGCTTATCACCCTTAAATACACTCAGTCGAATTCGGTATGCTATGCATACGGCGGTCAGGCTATCGGTGTAGGTGCCGGACAGCAGTCGAGAATTCACTGCACCCGTCTTGCCGGTACTAAGGCTGACACGTGGCAGCTTCGTCAGTATAAGAAGGTGCTCGATCTGCCCTTCCTTCCGACTCTCTCCCGTCCCGACAGAGATAACGTAATTGACGGCTATATAAACAAGAACGAGGAGGACGTCTGTGCAGAGGGAAATTGGCAGAAGTACTTCACCACGCGCCCCGAGCCCCTCACCGACGAGGAGGCGAGAGCATATCTTGATACCATCAAGGGCGTTGCACTCGGCTCGGATGCGTTCTTCCCGTTTGACGATAACATCGAGAGAGCCAAGAGAAGCGGAGTCAGCTACGTAGCCGAGCCCGGTGGCTCTGTCCGCGACGATATCGTTATAGAATGTGCCGATAAATACGGAATGGTAGTTGCGTTTACCGGTATGCGTCTGTTCCACCACTAAGGAGAGTTAACGATGAGGATTATGGTCGTTGGCGGTGGCGGCAGAGAGCACGCCATCATAAAAAAGCTTAAGGAAAATAAAAAGGTTGAAGAGATCTTCGCCCTTCCCGGCAACGGCGGCATGGCAAATGATGCCACCCTCGTACCGATCGGTGCAAAGGATCTCGATGCGATAGTAGAGTTTGCGAAAAACAATGCTATCGACTATGCGGTCGTAGCGCCCGATGATCCCTTGGTGCTCGGCTGCGTTGACAGACTCGAGGAGATAGGCGTACCCTGCTTCGGTCCGAGAGCATCTGCCGCAATAATAGAGGGAAGCAAGGTCTTCTCGAAAAATCTTATGAAAAAATACGGCATCCCGACTGCGGAATACAGAGTGTTTGAGTCTGCGGATGATGCTTACGAATACCTGAAGGATGCACCTATACCGACGGTAATAAAGGCTGACGGTCTAGCTCTCGGCAAGGGAGTTATCATTGCAACCGAGAGGGATGAGGCGCTTGCCGCGGTCCGATCCATAATGGAGGAGGGCAGATTCGGTAAGAGTGGCAGCCGTATCGTTATCGAGGAATTCCTTGAAGGCCCTGAGGTTTCTGTTCTCGCATTTACAGATGGCACTACCGTGTGTCCCATGGTATCATCTATGGATCATAAGAGAATAGGTGACGGTGATACAGGTCTAAACACGGGAGGCATGGGAACGATAGCTCCCAACCCCTTCTATACCGAGGATATTGCAAACAATTGTATGCAAAATATATTCGTTCCCACGATAAACGCTATGAAAAACGAGGGAAGGGAATTCCGCGGTTGCCTTTATTTCGGACTTATGATCACGAAGGACGGGCCCAGGGTCATTGAGTATAACTGTCGCTTCGGCGATCCTGAGACGCAGGTCGTACTACCTCTTCTTGAGTCGGATCTTCTCGAGATAATGATGGCTACTACGGAGGGCAGACTCTCCGAGTGCGAGGTAAAATTCAGTGACGGAGCAGCCGCTTGTGTCATTATGGCATCCGGCGGATATCCTGAGAGCTACAAGTCAGGATACCCCATCAGAATGGACGAGTCTGTATCCGATCATGTTTACGTTGCGGGTGCAAGACTCGAGGGCAATGAGCTTCTCACCGCGGGCGGACGAGTCCTCGGTGTGACTGCTACCGCGCCTACGCTAGAGGATGCACTTAAGACGGCTTACGAGAGAGTCGGACGTGTCGATTTTGAAGGAGCATATTACAGACATGACATTGGCAAGCGCGCTCTTGGCTTGAAGAAAGGATAAAGGAATGGTATATCGCATTTACGTAGAAAAGAAGGCGGGACTCGATAACGAGGCGAGAGCGCTTCGCTCGGAAATATCCGCCTTTCTCGGCATAAAGAACGTCGAGAGAGTAAGAATTCTGAATCGCTACGATGCAGAAAATATCACCGCTGAGCTGTTCGATTACGCGACGAAAACCGTTTTTTCGGAGCCTCAGCTCGATGACACTTATACAGAGCTTGACCCCCACGGTGCCACTGTCTTTGCGGTAGAGTACCTGCCCGGTCAGTTCGATCAGCGCGCTGATTCTGCTGCACAGTGTATTCAGCTTATCTCCCAGGGAGAAAGACCCACTGTCGCATCTGCGAGAATCTATATGCTCTACGGCAAGCTTACGGCTGACGAGATCTCCCGCATCAAAAAGCACGTTATCAACCCCGTAGAGGCAAGAGAGGCGGAGCTTTCTGTTCGCGATACCTTAAAAACCGAGTACACCGTTCCCGCCGACGTACGCGTGCTGGAGGGCTTCACCGAGCTCGATGCCGAAGAGCTCCGCGAGTTTATAGGAGAGTACGGCCTTGCTATGGACGAGGGCGATATTGCCTTCTGTCAGCAGTACTTCATATCCGAGGGCAGATGCCCGACTATAACCGAGATAAGGATGATCGATACCTATTGGTCAGACCACTGCCGTCACACCACGTTTAATACGATCATCGACAGTGTCAGCTTTGAGGATCCCACCCTCGAGCGGGCATATAACGAGTATATCGCATCGAGAGAGTCGCTCGGCAGAACGAAGCCCGTGACCCTTATGGATATCGGTACTCTTGCCGCAAAATGCCTTAAAAAGGCAGGCAAGCTCGATAAGCTCGATGAGTCCGAGGAGATAAACGCCTGCACTGTAAAGGTCGACGTTACGGTTGACGGTGTTGTTGAGCCCTGGCTTCTTCTTTTCAAGAACGAGACACACAACCACCCGACCGAGATAGAGCCCTTCGGCGGTGCCGCTACCTGTATAGGCGGTGCGATAAGAGACCCCCTCTCGGGCAGATCCTACGTCTACGGTGCTATGCGACTGACGGGTGCGGCAGATCCTCTCTCTGCTATTGAGGATACCCTCGAGGGTAAGCTTCCGCAGAGAAAGATTGTTACGACCGCAGCACACGGCTATTCCTCGTACGGCAATCAGATCGGTCTTGCTACGGGCATCGTTGACGAGATATATCACGACGGCTATGCCGCAAAGCATATGGAGGTAGGTGCGGTAATTGCCGCTACCCCTGCCGAGAACGTAAGGCGCGAGTGTCCTCTTCCCGGTGACCTCATCGTGCTCCTTGGCGGAAGAACGGGTCGCGATGGCTGCGGCGGTGCTACCGGTTCGTCAAAGTCCCATAATGTAAAGTCGCTCGAGAGCTGCGGAGCAGAGGTTCAGAAGGGTAACGCACCGGAGGAAAGAAAGCTTCAGCGCCTATTCAGAAATCCCGAGGTATCGCGTATGATAAAGCGATGCAATGACTTCGGTGCGGGCGGTGTATCCGTTGCGATAGGCGAGCTTGCCGACGGACTTGATATCAACCTCGATGCAGTGCCTAAGAAGTATGAGGGACTTGACGGAACCGAGCTTGCGATAAGCGAGTCGCAGGAGAGAATGGCGGTGGTTATCGAGAAGGAGAGCCGTGAGCGCTTCCTCGAGCTTGCAGAAGGTGAGAACCTAGAGGCTACCGTTGTTGCTGCCGTTAAGGCAGATGCAAGACTTACGATGACGTGGCGCGGCAAGGTCATTTGCGATATCAGCCGCGAGTTCCTTAATTCAAACGGTGCTGAAAAGCATATAAGCATCAATACCGCAAAGGCTGAGAGCTTCACCCGTGAGCTCCCCGAGAGCTTCAGCGAGGGCGTGATAAAGACACTCTCCGACCTCAACTGCTGCTCTAAGAGAGGTCTCTCTGAGCGCTTCGACAGTACGATAGGTGCGGGCACGGTGCTTATGCCCTTCGGCGGTGCGCGCCAGCGCACACCCATTCAGGCGATGGTACAGAAGCTTTCGGTTGAGAAGAAGCACACCGATCTTGCATCCTTTATGTCCTGGGGCTACAACCCCTATATTTCAGAGAAGAGCCCCTATCACGGAGCGTATCTCGCGGTTGTTGAGTCGGTTGCTAAGCTTGTCAGCACGGGCGCAGATTTCAAGGACGTTTACCTCACCTTCCAAGAGTATTTCAAGAAGCTCGGTAAGGATAGCGACAGATGGGGTCAGCCCATGGCTGCACTCCTCGGTGCCTTCCGCGCACAGATGGATCTCGGAGTTGCCGCTATCGGCGGTAAGGACTCCATGAGCGGATCCTTTGAGTCTCTCGACGTTCCCCCGACTCTTATCTCCTTCGCAGTCACCACCGACCCCGTTAATAAGGTTGTGTCCCCCGAGTTCAAGAGAGCGGGCAGCAGGGTAGTTATTCTATCTCCCAAGTATAATGTTGACGGACTTCCCGATAAGGACTCGCTGATTTCGCTCTTTGACAAGATCTCCTCGCTCAGAAACGAGGGCAAGATTCTTTCTATGTACACCCCCACCTCGGGAGGTGTTATAGAGGCTGTCGTAAAGATGGCTATGGGTAACGGCTTTGGCTTTAAATTTGACACGGGTGTAGATTTAAAGACCATTTTCGGCTATTCCTACGGCTCGTTTATCATAGAGCTTGCATCCGATGAGAATATCGGTGAGCTTCTCGGATATACCACCGAGGAGGAGATATTCACCTATGGTGATGAAAGCGTTGAGGCAAGCAAAGTGTATAAGGCATATGAGGACAAGCTCGAGAGCGTTTACTCCTGTAACGTAAAGAGCCCCGATGAAAAGGTTGAGAACGTAAGCTATACCGCAACCGAGCGCAGAGCACCGAGTGTGTTCACCGCGAAGCCCAGGGTGCTCATCCCCGTATTCCCCGGCACGAACTGCGAGTACGACTCCGCGAAGGCGGTCATGGACGCAGGTGCCGATGCCGAGATATTCGTTATCAACAACCTCTCGAAGGACGGTATCAGACGCTCTGCCGAGAGCTTCGCAGAGAAGCTTTCGGGCTCCGAGGCGCTCTTTATTCCCGGCGGCTTCTCGGGCGGTGACGAGCCTGACGGATCGGGTAAATTCATCACTGCGTTTATGAGAGGCGAGACCGTTAAAAACGCTGTAACCGAGCTTCTTGACAGGCGTGACGGACTTATCCTCGGTATCTGCAACGGATTCCAGGCACTTGTTAAGCTCGGACTCGTTCCCTACGGAAAGATCATCGACACCGATGAGAGCTGCCCCACCCTTACATTTAACAATATTGCGCGTCATCAGTCTAAGATAGTCAGAACGAGAATTGCATCGAATATGTCCCCGTGGCTCGCATTTACTGAGGTGGGAGAGATCTATAACGTACCGATCTCTCACGGTGAGGGTAAGTTCTTAGCAGATGATAAAACCGTAAAAGAGCTTATAAAGAACGGCCAGATCGCGACTCAGTACGTCGATATGAACGCAAACGCGACCTACGATATCGATTTTAACCCCAACGGCTCGACCTATGCTATCGAGGGTATCACCTCACCCGACGGCAGAGTTCTCGGTAAGATGGGTCACTCCGAGAGAATCGGCGACGGACTTTATAAAAACGTTCCCGGCGAATACGATATCAAGATGTTCAGATCTATGGTTAAGTATTTTAAGGGATGATGGAAAGATTCAACTAATAAAATATTGTCAGGGATAAAACAATGAAAAAATAGAAAACTACCCGATGAGGACCTGTTCCTCGGAAAGGTAGTTTTCTTTATGTCGAAGCAAAAGAATTTTATGAACAAAAAGGACTCACCCCCTACCGACAGATACGATAAGGGATATGAGACCAATTCCACTCCCGGGATCAATTCTCCCGAGATCTCACTTCCTGCGTTTAATCCCCCGGTGCCAAACAGAGCATGGACTGCGATGAGGGCAGGACTTGACATTGATGCGCTCACCGAGGAGGAAAAGCGCGAGCTTTATTACGGTAAGGATCAAATCTAGCGCTCGAAAACGGAGCCGCTCATCTCTCGTGGGCTTCATGAGCGCATTTTCTGCTATGCTTGATTCTGAACGTAGTTTTGGCGGCGTGATGGCTTTCGCTTTTTGAAAAATGGGTGCCGAAAATGGTAGAAAATAAAGATATTTGGCACATCATGGGTACATTTTCGGCACTTTCTCTTTCCAAGCTCGTAACACCTTGCTATCCTTCAACTGCCAGTGTTGATCATTAAAGACGTAAAAATGTTCAGTTCGCTAATAGGTGGCGCGTGTCAACGCAAGCTACGCGCGAGTTTTTTAAATCTATTGACTTTTAGGTTGAAATATTATATAATGTTTTAAGTGAAAAAATATCCCGTTTTGGAGGAAAATATGAAAAGAACCTACATAAAGGACATTACGCCCGGTACGCACAGGATCTCGGGCTTTGTCGAGAACTTCAGAAACAAGAAGAGCATGGCGTTCATCGTTGTCCGCGATATCACAGGCAAGATGCAGGTCACCGTTATCAAGGACGAGCACCCCGAGATGCTCGAGATGCTCGATACTCTTACTCCCCACTCGGTCGTCACCTTCGAGGGTGAGGTCGTCGCGAGCGAGTACGTTAAGCTCGGAGGCATTGAGATGTATCCCACCTCGATGAAGATCGAGTCGGTTGCAGATGCGCTTCCGATAAAGGATGACTCTGACATTGACGTTCGTATGGATTACAGATGGATCGATCTTCGCCGCGAGAAGAATCACCTTATGCTCGCCCTTCAGACTACTCTTACTAATGCGATGCGCGAGTTTCTTCTTAAGAGAAACTTCGTTGAGATCCACACTCCAAAGCTCATCGCTGCAGCAAGTGAGTCGGGCTCGGACGTTTTTGAGGTGAAGTATTTCGAGGGAAATGCATACCTTGCACAGTCACCTCAGTTCTATAAGCAGATGGCTATGGCTTCGGGCCTTGAGAGGATTTTCGAGACCGGTCCCGTATTCAGGGCAGAGAAGTCCTATACTAACAAGCACGCGACCGAGTTCTCGGGATTCGATCTTGAGTTCTCTTACATCGATTCCTTCGAGGACGTTATGCAGATCGAGGAGGAGCTTCTCACCTACGCAATCACTAAGGTAAAAGAGGCTCACGGAGACAAGCTTAAGGAGCTTTTTGGTATGGATCTTGAGATCCCGACTCTTCCTTTCCCGAGAATGAAGCTTGCAGACGTTTATGCCGAGCTTGAGGCAAGATACGGCTACAAGGTACCTGATGAGCTTAAGGGCGATCTCACCACCGAGGCTGAGAGAATGACCAAGCAGCTCTGTCATGATATGTTCGGACACGAGTTCCTCTTCGTTACCGATTATGCGAAGGAGGAGCGCGCATTCTATCACATGAGAGACGAGAAGGGTGTACCTCAGGGCTATGATCTTATATGGCGCGGAGTCGAGATCACTACCGGTGCTCAGCGTGAGCACAGATATGACGTGCTTAAGGCACAGGCAGAGGAGAAGGGACTCGCAGAGGACGTTAAATTCTATCTTGAATTTTTCAAGTACGGATGTCCCCCTCACGGCGGCTTCGGACTTGGTATCGACCGTCTTACTATGCTCTTCCTTGACATTCCGATCAAGGAGGTCCAGTTCCTCTTCCGCGGTCCCAACCGCCTTACTCCGTAAATAATAGTTGTCATTTAGTCTGCTATTGCAACAAAAAACATAATTTTTACCAGAAAAAGGAATACTTAAAAATGAAAATTGCACTTATAAACGAGAACAGCCAGGCTGCTAAAAATGCCCTTATCGAAAAGACCCTGAAAGAGGTCGTTGAGCCCATGGGTCACGAGGTATTCAACTACGGTATGTACTCCGCTGAGGATGAGGCTCAGCTCACCTATGTACAGATCGGTATCCTCTCTGCCATCCTTCTTAACTCGGGCGCGTGTGACCTCGTTATCACGGGTTGCGGTACGGGCGAGGGTGCTATGCTTGCATGTAATGCGTTCCCCGGTGTTCTTTGCGGTCACGTTGTCGATCCTACCGATGCTTATCAGTTCACTCAGGTAAATAACGGTAACGCTATCTCTATGCCCTTCGCAAAGGGCTGGGGCTGGGGCTGTGAGCTCAACCTTCAGTACGTATTCGAGAAGCTCTTCGTTTCCGAGTGGGGTCTCGGCTATCCCCGTGAGAGGGCTGTTCCCGAGCAGAGAAACAAGAAGATCCTCGACGAGGTGAAGAAGGTTACCCACAACGATATCGTTTACATACTCGAGAATCTCGACCGCGACCTTGTTAAGGGCGCTATTGCAGGTCCTAAGTTCGAGGAGTACTTCTTCGCTAACTGCAAGTGCGACAGAATCGCCGAGTGCGTAAAGAAGCTTCTTAAGTAATCGGGAATCCGACATAGTCAGATAGAGCACGGTGCGTGGTTTTTAGGTGTTCCCACGCACCGTGCTTTTTTTCACCATACTTAAACACCCGTTTTAGTGTTTCCGCGGGCTTGGTGCGAGTACCGCCTTGACAAATTCTTCCTATCATAGTATAATTAAGAAAATCGCATAACCTGAAGTAAAAAAGTCTTTTATATTGCATCTTAAGCTATGCGGTATCAAATCTCATATAACGGAGAAAGGTATGGAACTTTTATATTTTCTTGAGAGTATTCGTAACCCCGTGTTCGATTTTATCTTCTCTTTGATAACTCACCTCGGTGAGGAAACGGTGTTCCTTGTAGTCGCTATTTTTGTGTTTTGGTGCGTTGATAAGCGCGGCGGTTATTACGTTCTCACAACGGGTCTTATCGGCACGGTGATCAATCAGTGGCTGAAGCTGATATTCCGCATCCCCCGTCCGTGGGTTGGCACCGATCTTACCTACGTTGAATCGGCTTATGAGGAGGCGACGGGCTACTCCTTCCCCTCGGGTCACACACAGAATATTGCAGGCACTTTCGGCTCTATCGGAGCGTTCTTCAAGCGCAATTGGCTCAGAATAACCTCTATCGTAATAATAGTTCTTGTTGCATTTTCGAGAATGTATCTCGGTGTTCATACTCCGCTCGATGTAGGCGTGTCGCTCGTTATAGCGGCTATCCTTGTTGTCGGTCTTTATCCCATTTTTTCGAATGAGGAGCGCTTCTGTAAGTGTATGCCTTTCGTTATCGGCATATCTGTCGTTCTTACCCTTGGCTTCCTCATCTGGGTTAACCTTCTTCCCGATGCAGAGTATGTAGCACGCAATCTCGAGAGCGGGCGTAAGAATGCCGCGACCCTGTTCGGATGTCTGCTCGGACTTCTCGTGGTATACCCTCTTGACACCCTTATAACGAAGTTTGAGACTCATGCAAACTGGTACTCTCAGG
Organism: Clostridia bacterium; assembly: GCA_017508195.1. Lineage (GTDB taxonomy): Bacteria > Bacillota > Clostridia > Oscillospirales > CAG-272 > UBA1740. Next base: position 18,318 of record JAFVZL010000025.1, read on the forward strand.
TAATCAAGCTTGCCGGCGGTCTCGGAGGTGTACTTCTTATCAAGAGCACGCAGTCGCTCTTTGAACTGATATTCGGGCTCTTCCTCGAGGACCCCGTATACGTTGCGAGAGCAGCGCGCTATTTCCTTATCGTCGTGTTCGCCGGTGCGGTATGGCCTCTTACCTTTAAGTTCTTCTCAAAGCTTAAGATACCCTTCATGGAGAAATTCACCTCGTGGGTGCTCCGTGTGCTGAAAATTCGCACGGACTCCGAAGCCGCGGCAACTGCTTGCATCGGTGACGATAGCGGAGAAAACGTCGAAAATGACAACTAAACTTATTATAAACCGTCGCTTTGCGGCGGTTTTTTCTTTTGGAAAGCTGCTTCGCTGCGACAAGAGTGTGATTCTTGTTCACGCACTTGATATCGGATAAGGTGCAGCACTTTCGAGGATTGTAAAAATTTTCTTTAAAAACGCTTTACTTTTTTCAAGGTATGTGTTAAAATATATTGAATATTTATATTACGCGAGCGCATAGCACGCGTAAGAAAGAGGTACTATATATGAAATGTCCGGCATGTAACAGCCAGGATTCGAGAGTTCTTGATTCGCGCCCCGTTGAGGACGGTACTAGCATAAAGCGCCGTCGTGAGTGCCCCGTGTGCGGTAAGAGATTCACCACCTACGAGGTTATTGATTCGGTATCCATCGCGGTAGTGAAGCGTGACGGCAGACGCGAGTTCTTTGATAGACATAAGCTCATGCTAGGTATAGAGCGCGCTTGTCAGAAAAGACCCGTCAACGCTGATGACGTTGCAACGGCTATCGAGACCGAGCTTCAGAATTCGCTCGTCACCGAAATATCCTCAAAGGAGATCGGTGAGCTTGTTCTCTCGCACCTTAAAGATATCGATATCGTCTCTTATATCAGATTTGCATCGGTATATCGAGAGTTCAAGGATATAGACTCCTTCATGGAGGTTATAAAGAGCCTTGCCAAGAAGAAGCGCCGCGGCGCCAAGGCAGAGGGTGAGGAGCAGAAATGATAAAGAGCATGACTGCCTTCGGCAGAGCAAAGGTCGAGGGTGAAACAAAGGATATAACGGTAGAGATAAAGAGCGTCAATTCGCGCTTTTTCGACTGCACCGTAAAGATGCCCCGTGCGTATATGTTCCTCGAGGAGCGCATCAAGGCATACGTTCAGAAAAACGCAGTCTCCCGTGCGAAGGTCGATGTCTATATTACCGTAGAGGAGCATCAGTCCTCGTCGGCGAGGGTAGATCTCGACCTCGGCTATGCCGAGAGCTACGTTGAGGCACTGCGCGCGCTGCGTGATAGCTTCGGTCTTTCCGATGATATCAGCGTTATGACAGTTGCCAGAAATCAGGATATTTTCCGTCAGAAAAGACAGGAGTGCGATCTTGAGGCCGAGTGGCTTATGTTAGCACCCGTGTTGGATCTTGCAATAGCGGATTATGATGCGATGCGTAAAAAAGAGGGTGAGCGCGCCTTCATGGATCTCACTGCCAAGATAGAGCTTATCAAGACGTACGTTAACGAGGTTGAGGAGATATCTCTTTCCGATACTGTCGGCTATCGCGACAAGCTTGAGGCGAGAATAAGGCAGATACTCGGCGATGCATCCGTTCCCGTCGACGAGCAGAGACTTCTCACGGAGTGTGCCGTTTGGGCGGATAAGATCGCGATAGACGAGGAGCTTGTAAGGCTTCGATCTCACTTCGGTGCTTTCTTTGAGATCGCATCTACTCCCGAGCCCTCGGGCAGAAAGCTCGATTTCCTTATGCAGGAGATGAACAGAGAGACGAACACGATCGGATCTAAGGCGAACAACGCGAGAATTGCACGCATTGTGGTAAACATCAAGGGCGAGCTTGAAAAGATACGCGAGCAGGTCCAGAATATTGAGTAAGGAGGGGCTATGAGGTTTATAAACGTTGGCTTCGGTAATATGGTTTCTGCGGGCAGAATCGTTGCAATCGCATGTCCCGATTCCGCCCCCGTAAAGCGCCTTGTACAGGATGCCAAGGATGACGGCAGAGTCATAGACGTTTCCTGCGGCCGCCGCACCCGTGCGGTAGTTATCACCGACTCGGATCACATCATTCTCTCGGCAATCGCAGCCGAGACCATCACCAACCGTCTTGCAAGCGATGAGGTTGACGTGGAGGATCCCGAGGAGGAATAATGCATCCGTCTTTGACGGTGCTCGGAATACCGACTGCTTTTTAACCGATTCGGAATATCCGGATATGTCGCTTATAATCGGGCTCCGAGCCAAAGAATCAAACAGTAAATGACCGTTATTACGGTAACGAAAGGATAAAGAACAATGATCTACCCTACCATTGACCAGCTCTCCAAAGGAGAGTTTAACCGCTACGAGCTTGTTATCGGCGTCGCAAAGGGTGCTCGTATAGTAACCGACGAGTACGTTGAGATGAGAGCAAAGGCTCAGAAGATGATCGAGAATCACGAGACCGAGAAGCCCCTTGCGGCTCTTATCGATCCCGAGTACAAGGATCAGAAGGCGGTAAAGATTGCTATCGCGAAGCTCGAGCGCGGTGACTTCGTGCTCACCCGTGCAGAGCAGTAACTGAAATTAATATCGGTTTGGAGGTGATACGGAGTGTTTTGTGAAGTATATCTCCTTGACCTGCCGTACCACCTTGACAGACCGTTTGACTATTTTACCGAGTCCTCGGATATCAAGGTCGGCAGTATAGTACGCGTGCCTTTCGGCCGCGCCAACCGACTGCGCTTCGGAGTTGTCAGTGCCATTAAGGATGCACCGACCATGACGGGCGGCGAGGATATCAATATCAAGCCCGTGCACTCGGTGACGCATGAGATGTTCTCGCTCTCCGAGGAAATGCTCGGGCTGTGCTTGTTTATGAAGGAGCATACGCTATGCACCTTTGGCGAGGCGTTTAAGGCAATACTTCCGCCCGGCGCTCTTTCTGACACTCTTAACGTAAGAGTGCGTAAGACCTGTAAGCTTAATCTCTCGCGTGAGGCGGCAGTGACGCTGCTTCTTGCCGAGGGCAGAGCAGGCATACGCAGCGATGGGCAGAGGGCCGTCATCCGCTACCTTCTCGATATTGGCTCTGCCGATGCCGAGCTCGTAAGGCTTCAGCCGGGTGTCACGTCTGCGCATATAAGAGCACTCGCCGAGAAGGGAATTATCACCGTCACAGAGGATGAGGATATAAGGAATCCTTACGCACAGTACGCGAAAAACGTGGATAGATCCGAGATAGTCCTCAGCCCAGCGCAAGAAAAGGCATTTGACACGATAGAGTCGCTATACATTGAGCCGACCGCCCGTGCAGCCCTTCTTTTCGGCATAACGGGAAGCGGTAAGACCAAAGTAATAATGAAGGCGATAGACCGCACGGTCGCAGAGGGAAAGCGCGTGATAATGCTCGTCCCCGAGATATCACTCACACCGCAGACCGTGAGCATCTTCTGCTCGAGATACGGTGAGCGCGTTGCGGTCATTCATTCCTCGCTCTCGCAGGGCGAGCGTCTCGACGCATACAGGCGCATAAGGCGCGGTGACGTTGATCTTGTCATCGGTACGCGCTCGGCAATATTCGCACCGCTCGACAATATCGGTATGATAGTAATCGATGAGGAGCACGAGCATACCTATAAATCCGAGCAGGATCCCAAGTACCACGCGCGCGACATAGCCGCGTACAGGTGTGCAAAGCACGGTGCGCTGATGCTGCTCGCATCGGCAACGCCGTCACTCGAGAGCTTCTATAAGGCGAAGAGCGGTATCTATACGCTCGTACCGCTTCGTGAAAGATACGGCGGAGTAAGGCTTCCCGAGGCTATCATAGTCGATATGCGCGAGGAGCTCAGGCTTGGAAACACCTCGCCCCTCAGTAAAAGGCTTCACGACTCTCTCTTGGGGGTCAAGGAGCGTGACGAGCAGGCGATCATATTCCTGAACAGACGCGGCTATTCGAGTCAGATAAGCTGTAAGGAGTGCGGAGAGGTCATTACCTGTCCCCGCTGCTCGGTATCATTGACCTATCACTCGGGCGCACGCGGCGGCAAGCTTCTTTGCCATCTATGCGGTTATACTGCACCCGTGCCTAAGACCTGTGAATGCGGAAGCGATCAGCTCTCCTTCCTCGGCTACGGCACACAGAAGCTCGAGGGCGAGCTTGAAAAGTATTTACCAGATATGCCGGTTATGAGAATGGATGCTGATACCACTCAGGGAAAGCTCGCATACGACCGTATGCTTGAGGACTTCAGAGGGGGTAACGCGGATATTCTTCTCGGCACGCAGATGGTAGCAAAGGGGCACGATTTTCCGCGAGTCACGCTTGTTGGCGTCGCGCTTGCGGATACCTCGCTCTATGTGAGTGATTTCCGTGCGGCTGAGAGGACCTTCTCGCTTCTGACTCAGGTAATAGGCAGAGCGGGCAGAGCGAGTGACGGCGGTGTTGCCGTTATCCAGACCTTCTCACCGCAGAACGAGATAATACGCCTTGCCTGCAAGCAGGACTATGAGAGCTTCTATGAGGGGGAGATCGCGCTACGCCGCGAGCTGTCCTATCCGCCGTTTTGCGATATGGCACAGATGACTCTGACCGCCTCGGATGAGGTGACTCTTATGAAGGCATCAAAGAAACTCTCGGACTCGATACTCGAGAAGCTGCGCGGTGAGTACGGAAGGCTTCCTTTCGTTGTGTTCGGCCCCTTCGAGGCACAGGTGTATAAGCTCAACGAAAAATACCGCATGAGAATGGTGATAAAGTGCAAGCTTAACGCCGCCTCGCGCCGCCTGTACAAGGAACTGCTCAGTGAATTTGCGCTCGAGAGGGATGTCACGTTGGCTATCGACCTAAACCCGCTATCGGTGTAAAAGCATCGCTTAATATCAATAATTGTTTGCAAAAGGCAGATTTTCGCCTTTTATGAAAGGAAATATTATGGCAAAGCTCAGAATACTTAAGTTTGGTGATCCTACACTCAGAAAGATCGCGAGACCCGTAGAGGAGATCACCCCGAGAATTCGTATGCTCCTCGATGATATGATCGAGACGATGCGTGATGCGGAGGGCTGCGGACTTGCAGCACCTCAGGTCGGAGTTCTCAGGCGGATTGTTGTTATCGAGGTTGAGCCGGGTACTGTTTACGAGCTCATCAATCCCAAGATAATTGCATTCTCGGGTGAGCAGGAGGAGTCGGAGGGCTGTCTTTCCAACCCCGGCAGATACGGCATCACCAAGCGTCCGATGCACGTCACCGTGCGCGCCATGAACCGCAACGGTGAGACCTATGACCTTAACGGCTCAGGGCTTCTTGCTCGCGCTATTTGTCACGAGTGCGATCACCTTGACGGAAAGCTTTATACGGACGTTCAGCTTCGCGAGGTTCGTCCTAAGTCGAGGTAAGTCATTTTGTCCGGTGTCGGATGACACAAAAGGAGAGATCTGATGAAAATAATGTTTATGGGTACGCCTGAGATATCGGCGACCTGCCTTCGTACGCTTATAGCCGAGGGTGAGAACGTCATAGCCGTTGTTACGGGTGTGGACAAGCCGAGGGGAAGGGGAAACGTAATGACCCCCACTCCCACAAAGAGCCTTGCGCTCGAGCACGGCATTCCCGTCTATACGCCGAAAACACTGCGCGACGGCGAATTTGACAAAGTGCTTAAGGAGATTGACCCTGAGCTTATCGTAGTAGTTGCCTACGGCAAAATACTCCCCGAGTCGGTAATCAATTACCCGAAATACGGATGTATAAACGTTCACGTTTCGCTTCTTCCGAAGTACCGCGGTGCCGCACCTATGCAGCGTGCGATAATGGAGGGGGAAAAGGCGACGGGTGTTACTATTATGCATATGGACGTAGGTCTTGACACGGGTGATATCATTTCTCAGGTCGAGTTCCCGATATTCGACGACGATACGTTCGAGACGATACACGATGAATCTGCCGAGATCGGCTCTGATCTTCTTGTGCGGACCATCCGTGATATAGAAGCAGGCACTGCGGTCCGCATCAAGCAGGATGACTCGCTCGCGTGCTATGCCGCAAAGATAGAAAAAGAGGACGCGAGGGTCGATTTCACTCTTCCTGCACATGTGCTCTCCTGTCGCATAAGGGGAACCACACCGATACCCGGTGCGTTTTGCTTCAAGGACGGCAAGATGCTTAAGCTCTTCAAGCCCTCGGTGACCCGCGGCTCGGGTAAGCCGGGTGAGGTCATCGACATTGACCCGAAGGGCGAGGGCTCGTTTACAGTTGCCTGCGGTGAGGGGGCGCTTCTCATAAGAGGCGTTATACCCGAGGGAAAGGGCAGAATGACTGCGGGCGACTATATCCGCGGCAGAAAGATCTCAAAAGGGGATATTCTAGAATAAAAGGACGGTAGGCTATGACGCTTCGCGAGCTTGCCCTCGGTATGCTCGATCAGTATGAGCTCGAGGGTAAATACGTAAATCTTTTGCTTACCTCGCACAGCGCCGACAGTCTGAAAAGAGAGGAGCGTGCGAGTCTTACGGCGCTTCTTTATACCGTAACCGAGCGAAAGCACACCTATGATTACTATATCTCGTCGGTCGCGAAAAGACAGACTGCCGAGATGGATATACACACCCTGAACATACTGAGACTCGGTGTATGTCAGATAGTCGCGATGGACTCTATACCCGACTTCGCTGCGGTAAACGAGACCGTAAAGCTTGCACGGGGTAAGGGAGAGAGAGCCTTCGTTAACGCAATACTTCGCAAGATTGCAGGACTTAAGGCTGAGGGTGCACTCCCGATGCCCGACAAAAACAAAAATTACGCGAGATACCTCTCCGTTAAACACTCGTTTCCGCTTTGGCTGACGAAGCATTTCATAGCCCTTGTCGGAGAGGAGAATACCGAGAGAATATTCGAGCACTTCAATACTCATACCTCTACCGATATTACGGTCAATACCGCGAAAGTAACGCGCGATGAGCTCATAGCTACACTCAAAGCCGACGGCATAGATGCCAGGGCATCCGAGCTATCACTTATAACCGTTAGAATTAACGGCTCTGTCGATCCGAGAAGGCTTCGCGGATTTGACGAGGGTCACTTTTTCGTTCAGGATACCGCCTCAGCGCTCGACGCGCTCGTGCTTGCACCCGAAACGAAAGACAGGATAATTGACGTCTGTGCCTGCCCGGGCGGTAAGAGCTTTGCCGCTGCTATTCTCGCAGGTAAGGATGCAGAGGTTAGCTCGTTCGACATCCACGAGAGCAAGCTCTCGCTCATAACCTCGGGCGCAAAAAGACTCGGGCTTGATAATATCGGTGTAGGTGTCATGGATGCGACAAAGCCTGATACTGCGCTCTTTTCCCGCTTTGACAGAGTGATATGCGACTGTCCCTGCTCGGGGCTTGGAGTCCTCGGCAAAAAGCCGGATATGCGCTATCGCTCCGAGGATGGCATTAAGGAGCTTCCCGAGCTTCAGTATGAAATACTTAACGCATCGAAGAATTATCTTAAGGTCGGTGGATATCTTGTGTATTCGACCTGTACGCTGAACCCCATGGAAAACGAGGATGTTGTAAGAAGATTCCTCGGAAATCATCCCGATTTTGCCTCGGTTGAATTTGAGATAGGAGAGCTAAAGAGCTCGGGCGGTATGCTTACGCTCTGGCCTCATATCCACGCGACAGACGGATTCTTTATAGCGAAGATAAAACGGATAAAATAACGTGAAAGGGGGTACCCGTGATGAATAAAATTGACCTATATTCGATGACGGAGGATGAACTTGTTGAATTCTTCTTGTCGATCGGTGAGCAAAAATTCAGAGCGAAGCAGGTCTTTCCGAATCTGCACCGCGGAATTCATATATCTGAGATGACGAATCTCTCGAAGCAGCTTCGCGAAAGACTCGAAGAGATGACCCTCGACACGCTCCCTAAAGTCGAGCGCAAGCTCACGTCGAAAATTGACGGTACTATAAAGTATCTTTTCAGACTCCATGACGGAGAGTGCATTGAGAGTGTATTCATGCGCTATAAGCACGGCAACACCCTCTGCATATCTAGCCAGGTCGGCTGCCTTATGGGCTGTAAATTCTGTGCATCAACACTCGGCGGCAAGGTTCGCGACCTTCTCCCATCGGAGCTTCTCGGACAGGTTATTGCCGCTAACCTTGATACGGGTGAGCGCGTATCAAACATCGTCATGATGGGTATCGGTGAGCCTCTCGATAACTTCGATAACGTAGTGAAATTTCTTAAGCTCGTCAACCACCCGAACGGTTTGAATATCGGCTACCGACATATCTCTCTTTCGACCTGCGGAGTCGTGCCGGGAATATATAAGCTTGCCGAGGTTGACCTGCCGATTACTCTATCTATATCGCTCCACGCATCCAACGATGAGAAGCGTACAAGCATCATGCCTGTAAACAAAAGGTGGCATATTGATGAGCTTCTCACCGCTTGCGTCGATTATTACAAGAAGACCGAGCGAAGAATTTCGTTTGAATATACACTCATTTCAGGCAAGAATGATACCGAGGAGGATGCTCGCGAGCTTGCCGCACTTCTGCGTGGAGCCTTCCGCGGTACGGGTGCTCCGATACACGTAAATCTCATCCGTGTCAACGAGGTTGAGGAAACCGAGTTCAAGCAGGGAAGCACCGATAGTGCGAACAGATTTGCAAATCGTCTTGAGGCGCTGGGTGTGGTTGCGACGGTCAGAAGAAGGCTTGGCTCGGATATCAATGCCGCATGCGGTCAGCTCAGGCGCTCAGCCGCTTGCGAAAAGTCTGAAACGGAGGTCGAGACACTTGATTAAGGAGCTTTACGGCAAGGTCGTGAAGGGCCTTGGAGGACTTTACGAAACGAGAGTAAACGAGGATGGTGAGATCAGGACCGTTTCTTCTCGCGCAAAGGGTACTCTTAAGCGAGGCGAGGCAAAGGTGCTTATCGGCGATAACGTGAAAATTACGGTCGATGAGTCGACTCCCGACGGTATCGTTATCTCGGAGATCCTTCAAAGAAAGAATGCGTTTATCCGCCCCCCGATGGCGAATCTCGATTACCTTTTTATGGTCTTTTCCGCAAAGAAGCCCGCCCCCGTGTTAGAAACCGTGGATAAGCTCGTCGCTATTGCCGAGCACAATTCGGTCATTCCCGTCATAGTTGTGACCAAGTGTGAGCTCGACCCCGAATTTTCGAGAGAGCTTGCCGCAACTTATAATAAGGTTGGTATAGATACCTTCGTTACCTCTTCACTCAGCGATATAGGCCTTTCTGAGCTTACCGAGTACATAAGAACGCATATAGTGAGCGGTGCCACCGCTGCCTTTGCAGGTGCATCGGGCGTTGGAAAATCAACGCTGATGAATGCTCTTTTCCCTTCGCTGAAGCTCGCAACGGGTGATATATCCCACAAGATAGAGCGCGGAAAGCATACCACGCGCCACGTCGAGATATTCGCGATAGGCGAGGGTGCCGAAGCCGGTTTTTTGGCTGACACGCCGGGCTTTTCATTGATAGACTTCGAGCGCTTCGACTTTTTATCGCTCGAGGATCTTCTGCCCGCCTTCCGTGAGTTTGTGCCATATATCGGCAAGTGCAGATATGCAGACTGCGCCCACGTTGGAGAGGGTGCTGACGAGTGCGCCGTAGCGCGTGCTGTTCTCGACGGAGCGATCCCCGAATCGCGCCTTGAATCCTACCGTTCTATATACAGAGTTTTGAAAAACAAAAACAAATACACTTGATTTCTGTGTAACGAATTCTTGCAGTATCTGCGGTATCCTCATAGCCTTGCGATATCAGCTTAGCCGTACAGCATTTAGATAGCCTTGCGGTATCAAAGCTCGGGCTTTCTCAATTTCATATCAAAAACGGTCTGTCCACTTTTGTGTCGGGACAGACCGTTTTTATCCATTTATTCAAATTAAATAATACTCAGATATTCAGCAGCACCGTTGCGATAACTCCGAGCACGATTCCGACCACCTGACGCGGCAAGAACTTTTCCTTTAATATAAAGTAGGAGTACGCGAAGGTGATAGCGGTCTTGACGACAGACCTTGTCGGTGAGGATATCGATATAGCCATCATCGTGTTAAGAACTATGCTGAGCAGGTTGGTAGCACCGTTTGCGGCACCTGCCGCTACTGCGTAGGGCGCACAATTTTTGAGTATGGTAAGCGATTCTTTCTTTGAGCGTACTATTCCGACAACGAAAAGGATGAGCGCAGAGAAGCCGAGGCAGATGATCATGCACTCTCTTGAGACCGTGTCGTTGAATCGGATCTGCTGTTCACGGATAACAATGCCGTAAAGGGCGGATAAAACAACAGAAAGAGCTGTACAGATTATCCACTTGAAGGATATCTTCGGTTTTTCCTCGCCCTCTTTTTTCTCATCGTCCTTACCGCGGACGAGGAAGAGCGAGACTGCAATGATGATAAAGCCAATGATAGTGAGTATGGATGCCGGCTCGTTAAGGAAGATAATGCCGTATCCGCAGGTGATAACGATGGAGTATGAGAGGATGAGCATCGTTATTGCAAACGGACCGCACGCAACGGCTATGTAAGTGAGGAAGGATGATGCGCAATAGAGCGCACCTGCGATAAGCGCGTAGGGTATGACCTCTGGGGTGAAGTCACCCTTCTCGGCGTCTGTGAAAACGTACATCGCAACAGCGAACAGCATCGCGAAGAGCGAGATCATTCCCATGAACAAGAATCCGCCGTTCGGTGTTTTCTTGTTGCTCTTTTTCAGCATCACGCTCTCTAAAAAGTGCGTAGTCGATGCTAAAAGTATAACTAAATAGGGCATATTATCCCTCCAAAATCATTATTCAAACGTATTATAGCACCCGATAGTGAGGTTGTAAAGTACTAATTTGAACATAATACCAAAATAATAATGCTCTTTTAAATAAATTTTAACTGAACTAAAAAAACTTTGTGAAAACCCCTTGACAAACAGTGAAAAAGGGTGTATAATACATCAGTAATCCTAAGACAGCAGGTTCCGGTAAAAGTGAAAGCTTTCCTGCCGAGGTGAGACTAACTTAATAATTGCGTGCCTTTTCGCGCGCCATGAGTTGTCCTTTCTTCGGTAAGCTTGATTTTCCGGGAGAGGATTTTTTATTTGATTTTTTTATGGAGGTGGAAAACAGATGCCTAGTAATAAGATTCTTGAAGCCAAGAAGCAGATCGTAGAGAACCTTGCAGCTAAGCTCCAGACTGCTCAGGCAGGCGTTCTCGTAAAGTACGAGGGTATCACTGTTGCAGACGACACCGCTCTCCGTGCCGCACTTCGTAAGGCAGGCGTTGAGTATACCGTAATGAAGAACACTCTTACGGGTCAGGCTTGCGAGAAGGTTGGCTACGGCGAGATGAAGCAGTACCTTGAGGGTATGACTGCTATCGCTATTTCTCAGGACGATCCTATCGCTCCCGCTCGTATCATGAAGGAGTATCAGGATAAGGTTGAGTCCTTCGAGATCAAGGCAGGTTTCGTTGACGGTGGCGTAATCGACAAGGCAGGCGTAGAGGCTCTTGCAGCTACTCCTTCTAAGGAGGTTCTCGTTGCTAAGATGATGGGATCCCTTATGTCGTCTCTTTACAGCTTTGCTTACGTTCTTCAGGCTAAGATCGATAAGGAAAACGGTGGCGAGGAAGCTACCGAGGCTCCCGCAGAGGCTTAATTTCTGCAAAAACTAAAACAGATTAAAAATTTTCGGAGGATATTAAAATGAACGAAAAGACTACACAGATTCTTGACCTTGTTAAGGGTCTTACCATTCTTGAACTCGCTGACCTCGTTAAGGCTCTTGAGGAGGAGTTCGGCGTATCTGCAGCTCCCGTTGCAGCAGCTCCCGTAGCAGGTGGCGCAGCAGCTCCCGCAGCTGAGGAGAAGACTGAGTTCGACGTTATTCTTAAGGCAGCTGGCGCAAGCAAGCTCAACGTTATCAAGGTTGTTCGTGAGATCACCGGCCTTGGACTTAAGGATGCTAAGGACCTCGTTGAGGCAGCTCCCAAGACCATCAAGGAAGCAGTTGCTAAGGATGAGGCAGAGAAGATCGCTGAGCAGCTTAAGGCAGCTGGCGCAGAAGTTGAAGTTAAGTAATTTCACCTCTCTCATAAATAAAAAACACGACCCCTGCTGGTCGTGTTTTTTATTTTTCTCTTCTAAAACAGTAAAAACAGTACGACATTTATCAATACAGATATTATCGAGAAATAGCAGAAAATGTAAACAGTTATTATTTATCGAGCAAAAATGCGTAAATTCAAGAAAGAAAAGAGAGGTTCTCTACCTCTCTTTTTTTACTTTTTCTTAAGCTTTTCACGGCGCTCCTTCATATAGCTTTCTCTGACCTCGGTTATGAAACTTTGTACGCGCTCTGACTGATAGTCGCGGTAGCTCCAGGGCAGCTTCTGCCAGCCGCCGCGAGCCCAGAAAAGTGTCAGCTCGGTATAAATACCGTCAGAGAGAGGTATACGGAAGCCCGCCTCTTTAGTCGTTGCGAGCATGAGCCTTCCGTGATTGATAAAGCCGGGGTCGAGGTTTATCAGTCTCTTCCCCTCACGCGAGAGTATCCTCTCAAATTCGTTGGTCGTTTTCTTTATCTCGGCTTGACGGTCGGGCTTTACGGTGTCGCGGAAGCTGAGTATAACTCTCATACCCTCACCGCCTATCTCTTCATCATAGTATGATGAGAACTCCTCAGAGAAGGAAAAACGCTCGGACTCTGACTCAATAGGGCCGAATGCTTCGGTCAGCATCTGGATAGCGCGCTCGTAGATTTCGAGGTCGTTGTATATTACACCGACGATCAGCTTCTCTTCTTCAAAATCATGTACCGCACCCATCTCAGAATACTCCCGCAGAAAGATATCTCTCACCCGAGTCGGGCAGAAGAACTACTATCGTCTTTCCCTTGTTTTCTTCCTTCTTGGCTTCGCTGATGCCTGCATAAAGCGCTGCTCCCGAGGATATTCCTGCGAGTACGCCCTCTTTTTTTGCCAGCAGCTTCATCGTTTCTACAGAGTCCTCAAGAGTGACGGCAATCACCTCATCGATGACACCCGTGTTAAGTATTTCGGGTATAAATCCGGCTCCGATGCCCTGAATTCCGTGCTTACCCGACCTTCCCTCGGTGAGCACGGGGGAGTCACTCGGCTCGACGCCGACAACTCTTATCCCGGGTTTTCTTTCCTTAAGGTACTCTCCGATTCCCGTAGCCGTTCCGCCCGTGCCTATGCCGGCTACGAATATATCTACTTTACCATCAGTATCCTGCCATATCTCGGGTGCTGTCGAGAGCTTGTGAGCCTCGGGATTTGCAGGGTTAACGAACTGACCTGCTATTATTGAATTTGGCATTGTGCTGTTTATCCTCTCGGCTTCCTTTATAGCACCCGTCATTCCAAGCTCTGCGGGGGTCTCTATAAGCTCAGCTCCGTATGCGCGGATAAGCATCTTGCGCTCGTTTGACATATTCGAGGGCATAACTACTATCGTCCTGTATCCTCGCGATGCCGCAATAGCGGCAAGACCTATGCCCGTGTTTCCCGACGTGGGCTCGATAATTACCGACCCGGGTACAAGCTTTCCCTTGCGCTCCGCGTCCTCGATAATGTTCTTTGCGACTCTGTCCTTCGCACTTCCGGCAGGGTTTGCCGATTCTATCTTTACTACAAGAGCGGCGCCGAGACCCAGCTCTGCCTCAATATTACGAAGCCTGAGCAGCGGTGTTCTGCCGACAAGCTCGCTTACACTGTTATATATTTTCATGGGTATCCCCCTTTCTTCTTAATAGTAATTATACACCAAGCTTGGTATAAAATCAACACTAAGCTAAAAAACTGCGCGATATGTCGAAAAACACCGCCAAAGCATATACTGAAACCGAGGCTTTGCCTTAAAATTCAGACAAAGGACACTGAAAGAAGAATGGAAAGAAATCAGAACGGATATCCTCACACCACCGCTGATAACGGTGGCTGCGGAGGCACCGATATGACCCCTCTTGACGAGAGATTGCTCGCCTATGCCTACGTGCCTATCCAGAGATGGAGGAAGCTCTATTCGGTAGAGGACGCACTCTCCCGCGGAACGATGTTTGAGGAGCTTGATAAGCCGATGGAGGTTTACGGCCGTGAATAATACAAGTCGCAACGATCTTATGACACGGGTGCAGCGTCTCGGCTTTATGAAGGTCGAAACCGAGCTTTTTCTCGACACGCATCCCGACTGCCGACAGGCACTGGATTACTACCATAGAATCCTTTCCGAGCTCGAGGCGGCTGTTGCTGAGTATAATAACACCTACGGTCCCCTGACAGCCGATGCATCATCGACTGAAAGCTGGAATTGGATAGAGGGCGCATGGCCCTGGCAGAAGTGCTACTACGAAGACGGAAAGAGAGGCGGTAAATAAGTATGTGGGTATATGAGAAAAAGCTGCAGTATCCCGTAAAAATAGCTAAACCTAACGCAAGGCTTGCGAGCATCATAGTAGATGCGCTCGGCGGTCCCGACGGGGAGGTGGGTGCGGCAATGCGTTACCTCAGTCAGCGTTATATCATGCCGAACGGTAAAATAATAGGTATTCTTACCGATGTAGGTAGCGAGGAGCTCGGGCACATGGAGATCGTATCCTCGCTCCTTTATCAGCTCACAAGAGGTCTTACACCCGAGGAGATAAAGGCGGGAGGTCTTGATAAGTACTTCACCGGTCATGGTGACGGTATTTTCCCCGCGGCGGCATCGGGTGAGCCCTATACCACAATGGCTATGAGCAGCAAGGGAGATCCCATCTCCGACCTTAACGAGGATCTTGCCGCAGAGCAGAAGGCGCGCGTCACCTACGATAATATCCTTCGTCTGTCCGACGATCCCGACGTAAACGACGTTATAAAATTCCTTCGCCAGCGCGAAATAGTCCACTATCAGCGCTTTGGCGA
>JAFVZL010000026.1 GCA_017508195.1 Clostridia bacterium
ATACTGCTGATTCATAAATTCTTGAAATACTGCGTTGCTCCTGTGACTCCTCGTCTCACAGTAGGTAACTACAGCTTCGACTGCGGTGCTCGGTGCGCCTTGTCTTGCGAAATTTCTACTAATCAGCATACTGCTGATGCATAAATTCTTGAAATACTGCGTTGCTCCTGTGACGCCTCGTTTCGCAGTAGGTAACTACAGCTTCGACTGCGGTGCTCGGTGCGCCTTGTCTTGCGAAATTTCTACCAATCAGCAGTGCGCGGGTTGACGGAAAACATACTTCGTTGTCGGCTGACGCGCCTGGCTCGGAGTAGGTAACTACACCGTCGCCACCCTTGCATCCTTACGCCTCGTCTGTGACGATTTCTACTAATCAGCATACTGCTGATGCATAAATTCTTGAAATACTGCGTTGCTCCTGTGACTCCTCGTCTCGCAGTAGGTAACTACAGCTTAGACTGCGGTGCTCGGTGCGCCTTGTCTTGCGAAGTTTCTACTAATCAGCAGTGCGTGGGTTGACGACAAACATACTTCGTTGTCGGCTGACGCGCCTGGCTCGCAGTAGGCAACTACGCCATCGGGCTTTTTATTTCAATTTCTCTCTTTTGGAGATAACTATGGATAATACAAAAAAGGTACTTATAATCTACACGGGTGGCACCATCGGAATGAAAAACACATCGATGGGATACAAGCCTGCGCCGGGCTTTTTAAAGGAGGCGGTCGAAGCGATATACGATATGTCGCGCCCCGACTTTCCTGCGTGGGAGCTTGTAGAGCTTGATCCGCTTCTTGATTCGTCTGATATGGCGTACCGCGAATGGAACAAGATAGCATCGGTGATATACGAGAACTATAACGATTACGCGGGCTTTGTTGTGTTGCACGGTACCGACACGATGGCGTACACCGCCTCAGCGCTTTCCTTTATACTTGACGGCCTTGATAAGCCCGTGATTCTGACTGGCTCGCAGATTCCGCTCTCCGAGCTGAGGAGTGACGGCCGCGATAATCTCGTCACCTCGGTAATGATTGCTGCAGAGTGTGTTGTGCGCGAGGTCGCGCTCTATTTCAGCGGAAAGCTCTTGCGCGGTAACCGCGCTATGAAAATGAGTGCGGACGGGCTTGTCGCGTTCGATTCTCCGAACTATCCTCATCTTGCCGAGGTCGGCATTAATGTGAAGTACAATGCGCCGGCTCTTTACAGAACCAAGAAAAAAGCTATATCCTTCTGCCCCTTCTCCGAGGTTCCGATAGGAGTTATAAAAGTGTTCCCGGGTATTCAGTTCGGGCTCTTTGAGGAGATCATGGCAGAGAAGCTCTCGGGCATCGTTCTCGAGACCTTCGGTGCGGGTAACATTCCCGGCGGCGGCAGCGAGCTTTTGCCGATAATAAAGAAAGCGTTTGCATCGGGTTCGGTTATCACCGTCTGCTCGCAGTGCCCGTCGGGAACGGTCACACTCGGAGCATACCACGCGAGCGCGCTTTTAAAGCAAGCGGGTGCTGTCAGCGGCTTCGACATGACGACGGAAGCAAGCGTTGCGAAGCTTTATCATCTCTTCAGCCTCGGTATCTCAAAGGATGAGATAAAAAGGCTTATGGAAACTGATATTGCAGGTGAGCTTACCGAGCTTTGAATAGATCGGTGCGGAAAGGAATGACAATGGATTTTTGCTGTCCTATATGTGGGGGCAAGCTTGTGCTCGGAGATAACAAGATTAAGCGTTGTCCCGTTGGACACAGCTTCGACCGATCAAAGGAGGGGTACTACAATCTTCTCATCGGCAAAAGTGGCGGTACCCACGGAGATAATGCCGAGATGGTACTTGCACGCCGTGCGTTTCTATCACGAGGGCATTATGAGCCACTGCGCCAAAAGGTAGTAGAGATTGCTTTGTCTTTGACACCAAAACGCGGCACCGTTCTCGATATCGGTGCAGGTGAGGGCTATTACACAGATGCGGTGGAGCGCGCTCTCTACGAGCGTGACGGCAGCTCGAACATGCTTGCATTTGATATTTCAAAGGATGCGGTAAAGAGACTTTCGAGGTTAAATTCTCGCGTTAGCACCGCGGTCGCATCATCCTATAATGTGCCGCTTTCGGACTCGTCGGTTGATCTTGCCATGCTGATTTTTTCGCCTCTTGCGCGCGAGGAAATACTCCGAACACTAAAGCCCCGTGCTAAGTTTTTAATGGTTTTCCCCGATGAAATGCACCTGTACGGCTTAAAGAGCGCGATATATAAGACGCCTTATAAAAATACACCCGAGCCGACTGAGCTCGAAGGCTTTTCGCTTCTTTCGGATATAGCGTTGTCCTACGAGATAAGCTTGGACACTACCGAACAGATACGCGAGTTATTTATGATGACCCCATATGCATACAGAACCTCGTCTTATGACCGCGAGAGGCTTCTTTCGAATGATAGCCTATCCACCGAGGTCGCCTTCAGAATACTTGCATACGAAAAGAATTAGCACAACTGATATACGGAGATAATATGGATCTTTCACACGGAAAATACCTTGCCGTAGATTACGGTGATAAGCGAACCGGACTTGCCGACTGCGACCCGTCGGGAATGATAGCGTCAGGCATCGGAACTATATCCGAGGGCGGAATGACAAAGACTGCCGAGCGCGTTGTCAGCGAGGCAAAGTCCCGCTCATGTAAAAAAATAATAATCGGATTGCCGAAGAACATGGACGGAAGCGAGGGTGAGCGCGCGGATACTATCCGTATCTTCAGCGACATGGTGAAGTCAATGTGCGACATCCCCGTTGAGCTTTACGATGAGCGCATGACTACCATGGTGGCGTATAGATTCTTAACCGAGTCAGGTACTTTCGGAAAGAAGCGAAAAGGCGTTGTTGACACCCTTTCGGCTGAGATCATTCTTCAGAACTATCTCGACAGAGAACGCTCGCTTGGATACAAATAAGCTTTTATTGCAAATAATTAATTACATACAATGGAGAAATCATGGATTTTCTTAGTTTTACCGAAGCAAATAAAGAAAAGAAATATGACGAGGTAATACTCTGCAAGTTTGGCGAGGTCGTGCTTAAGGGCGCGAACAGACAGAACTTCGAGTCGGGACTTCTGAAGGAGATGCGCCGCAGAGCCTCACCCCACGGAACCTTTAAGATATACGTTAAGCAGAGCACGATATATATCGAGCCGCAGGACGATGAGTGCGACATAGACGGAATGTACGCGACAGCCAAAAAAGTGTTTGGTATCGTCGGTGTCAACCGTGCTGCCGTTTGCGAAAAGAATATGGAGTCCATATCCGAGATGGCGAGAATTTACCTGCCCGAAAAGCTTCGCGGTAAGCGTACCTTCAAGGTGGATGCGAAGCGCTCGGACAAAAAGTTTCCGCTTAAGTCTCCCGATATTTCCCGTGAGATAGGCGGAGTCATACTCTCCACCGTCAGAGGCATTAAGGTTGACGTTCATAACCCCGACGTTACCGTTACGGTTGAGGTGCGTGACGATCACGCATACATTAGGGCCGGACAGGAGCCGGGTGCAGGCGGTTTGCCCCTCAGATCTGCGGGCAGAGGACTTCTTCTGCTTTCGGGTGGTATCGACTCTCCTGTTGCGGGCTGCATGATGGCGAAGCGCGGTATGGAGATCGAGGCACTTCACTTCGAGTCATTCCCTTATACCTCGGAAAGAGCGAGAGAGAAGGTAATGAAGCTTGCTGAGGAAATGTGTGAATATTGCGCGAAGATCCACGTTCACGTGATCTCGCTTACCCACGTACAAGAGGAGATCCGCGACAGATGCAGCGAGGATTACTTCACCCTTATTCTCCGCGTGTTTATGATGCGACTTGCTGAAAGATGCGCACGCGACTATAAGTGTGGCGCACTCATCACGGGAGAGTCGCTCGGTCAGGTGGCCTCGCAGACCCTCTCTGCAATAGGAGTCACCGATTCGGTTGTCAACATCCCCGTATTCCGTCCCTGCATCGGACTCGATAAGACCGAAATAATTGACACGGCTAGGCACTACGGTACCTTTGAGACCTCGATACTCCCCTTTGAGGACTGCTGCACCGTATTCACGCCCCGTCACCCTAAGACACAGCCCAAAATTGATGACGTAATGGCGGAAATCGCAAAGCTCGACTTCGATGCACTCTTTGAGGAGGCGTATGCCTCGATGTACACGGAGACGAAGATGGTGTATGAAAATTACAGGTAAGAGCTTGAAGTTTTTACAATTTTTATAAAACTCCAGTTAATCCTTGACAATCTTATTTAGATATGTTAAAATAATGCGTAGCCTGAAGAAACAGGCTGACCCGAGGAGGAGTAATATCCCCTTGCCGTATAGAGAGGACGCGGTTGGTGTAAGTGTCCCGGCAGACGATATGAAGGTAGCCTCGCTTTAACAGGGAAGAAAGGCAAACAAGCCCATTAGACCCCTGCGTATAGCCGCGTTAAGGCACAAACGAGGGGAGCTATGCTCCCGAAATCGGGTGGTACCGCGTTTATTACGCCCCGAGAAGTGTGGATGTTTCTTGCACTTCTCGGGGTTTTTCTTTGCTGTAAAAATCGCGTGGTGCGGCGTTAATATTGCAACGGCTGGGATTGACTGCTGTTTGGCTTGCCGCAATCCGGATCGTGCCGTGCGTTGTATGCTTACTTTTTTACGCGTTAAACCGCGCTGAAATGTAAAACATTGTTTATAAAACTGCCCAAATCTTGGGCGAAAGGATATAAAAATGAGAAAAGAACTTGCGAAAAATTACAATCCCAAGGAATTTGAGGACCGCATCTATTCGGAGTGGTGCGAGAACAATTATTTTGCTCCCGACCCCGATCCTAAGAAGCCTGCGTTTTCTATCGTAATACCTCCCCCCAACGTAACGGGACAGCTCCACATGGGACACGCCCTTGACCAGACTCTCCAGGATATCCTCATCCGCTCGAAGCGTATGCAGGGCTACTCGACCCTTTGGGTACCCGGTACCGACCATGCGGGTATTGCAACTCAGATAAAGGTAGAGGAGAACCTTCGTGTGAACGAGGGTCTCACAAGATATGACCTCGGCCGCGAGAAGTTCCTCGAGCGCGTCTGGGCGTGGAAGAATCAGTACGGTAACCGTATAATCAGCCAGCTTAAGAAGCTTGGCTCGTCCTGTGACTGGTCGCGCGAACGCTTCACGATGGATGAGGGATGCTCGAAGGCGGTAAGAGAGGTGTTCGTTAACCTCTATAATAAGGGTCTTATCTACCGCGGATACAGGATTATCAACTGGTGCCCTCACTGTCTTACCGCACTCTCCGATGCAGAGGTAGAGTATAGCGAGCAGGCAGGCTCATTCTGGCATATCCGCTATCCTGTAAAGGACAGCGACGAGTACGTGGTTATCGCGACCACCCGTCCCGAGACTATGCTTGGTGATACTGCCGTTGCGGTTCATCCCGAGGATGAAAGATATACTCATCTTGTCGGAAAGACTCTTATCCTTCCCCTTGTCGGAAGAGAGATCCCCGTTATTGCAGACGAGTACGTTGAGCGCGACTTCGGTACCGGCTGCGTGAAGATCACCCCCGCACACGACCCCAACGACTTTGAGGTAGGCGGTCGCCACGATCTTCCTATTATTAAGATGATGAATGACGATGCCACCATCAGTCAGGAGTATGGCGGACGCTATGCCGGCATGGACAGATACGAGGCTCGCCGCGCTATGGTCAAGGACCTCGAGGCTGAGGGTTACCTTGTCAAGATCGAGCCCTGCGCGCACAACGTCGGCACCTGCTACCGTTGTAAGACCACCGTTGAGCCTCTTACCTCGGACCAGTGGTTCGTTAAGATGGCTCCTCTTGCAAAGCCCGCACTCGATGCCGTTGTTAACGGTGATATAAAGTTCGAGCCCGAGCGTTTTGCGAAGACCTATACAAACTGGATGGAGAACTGCCATGACTGGTGCATCTCGCGTCAGCTCTGGTGGGGTCACCGTATCCCTGCGTTCTATTGCGATAAGTGCGGTCATATGGAGGTATCCAAGACCGACGTCACCGTCTGTCCGAAGTGCGGAGCAGAGATGAGACAGGAGAGCGACGTTCTCGACACCTGGTTCTCCTCGGCACTCTGGCCCTTCTCAACAATGGGCTGGCCTGAGAAGACCGCGGATCTTGAGCGTTACTTCCCGACCGACGTTCTTGTAACGGGCTACGATATAATCTTCTTCTGGGTTGCGAGAATGATATTCTCCTCTCTCGAGCATACGGGTAAGAAGCCCTTCAGCACCGTTTTCATTCACGGACTTGTCCGTGATGCACAGGGCAGAAAGATGTCGAAGTCGCTCGGCAACGGTATCGATCCCCTCGAGATTATCGATAAGTACGGCGCAGACGCGCTCCGCTTTGCTCTTGCAACGGGTAACGCACCCGGTAACGATATGCGCTTCTCGGATGAGAAGATAGAGTCTGCGAGAAACTTTGCTAACAAGCTCTGGAACGCATCGAGATTCGTTCTCATGAATCTTACAGAGAGTGACGAGGAGCTTCTCGTATTCCCGAGCGAGGACGAGCTCGAGTTAGAGGATAAGTGGATACTCACAAGGCTTAACGAGGCTACTAAGAGCATAAACACCAACCTCGAGAACTTCGAGCTTGGTATCGCACTTGCCGAGATCTACTCCTTCACTTGGGATCTCTATTGCGACTGGTATATCGAGATGGTTAAGAGCCGAATCTTCGAGGGCGGAAAGACCGCACTCACTGCAAAGCGCGTGCTTGTCCGCGTGCTTGGCGATATCCTTAAGCTTCTCCATCCCTATATGCCCTTCATCACCGAGGAGATCTTCAGCGCGATCCCCCATGCCGAAAAGACCGTTATGCTCGCGAAGTACCCCACTTATGACGAGAGCCTCAACTTCAAGTCAGAGGAGGCAGACGTTGACAGGATCATCACTGCCATTACCGCCATCCGTGCGCGCCGCGCTGAGATGAATGTACCTCCCTCGAAGAAGGCTAAGCTCTACGTTGTTACAAAGTATGAGGAGAGCTTCAAGAGTGCAGAAAAGATCCTTGCGAAGCTTGCATCCGCGAGCGAGGTCATCATCACCGACAGCTATTCGGGTGATGACGCAGTAATGATTGCTACCGATGCGGGCAGTATGTATATTCCTCTTTCCGAGGTAATCGACTTCGAGAAGGAGCGTGCAAGACTAACCGCCGAGATGAAGAAGAATGACGGAGAGATCGAGAGGATCGAGAAGAAGCTTTCTAACGAGGGCTTCGTATCGAAGGCTCCCGCGAACGTTATCGAGGGTGAGCGCGCTAAGCTTAAGAAATATCTTGAGACTCGCGATGCCCTTACCGCTGCTCTCGCAAAGCTCGGTTAAATCATAAAATAAAAGGTTTGGGCTGTCTCGGTTTTAACCCGAGGCAGCCCGACAAAAATACAGGTGAAAGTATGGAAAATAATAGTCAAAGCGATACCCGTGTCATATTTTCTGGCAGCTACGAGGATATTCCCGAGAATAAAACTGTTCATATACCCGAGGGCACGGTAGAAATATGCGAGAATGCCTTCCGCGACTTCGTCAACCTTGAAGAAATTTACGTTCCTTCCAGCGTCAAAGTAATATCTGCCGCAGCATTTGCAGGTTGCACCTCGCTGCGTCGTGTCGTTTTATCAAACGGCTTATGCGAGATAGGCGATGAGGCGTTTTCCTCCTGCCCCTCACTCACGGGTATAAATATACCCGATACGGTATCTAGAATAGGAGAGGGTGCATTCGAGGCGTGTGCGAGCCTTACGCATCTTAAGCTCTCCGAGTCTGTTTATATGATAGGCTCCAACGCCTTTGCGTACTGCTTTAATCTGACACACGTAACAATTCCCGACTCCTGTGTGCTCGTTGAATTTTCCGCTTTTTCCTCCTGCTTCTCTCTCGAAAGTGTTAAGCTTTCGAACAATATGACGCTTCTTGACGACTCCATCTTTGAGGGATGCAGATCTCTTGTTGACGTTGATTTGCCAACAAAGCTTGTCAAAATCGGTCGCAGAGCCTTTAAGGGATGTACGTCGCTCATCTCTCTTATACTTCCTGTCGGAGTAAAGAGCGTGGGCTATGATGCCTTCGCTGATTGCTCATCTCTTCTGAGAATTGCTATACCTAAGGCGATGACGGAGCTCGAAGATCCCGAAATCTTCAGTGGCTGCGACAGTCTTCGCGAGATATCCTTCGGCGGCAGTGAATTTGAGTGGCAGCTCCTTACAGGCGGTAAGGGAATAACCGTCACTGCGAGCGATCTCTCCCGCCATACACCGAGGGTGAGCATCCTCGATCTTGATAATAAAAAGAACGGAGGTAACCTCTCATGAAATATAAATGCTTGTGCCTCGACCATGACGATACCGTCGTAGCGAGCACCGAGGCAATACATTATCCGTCCTTTATAGCTTACCTGCACGATTATAAGCCCGAGCTCGAGGATAAGTATTCCTTTGAGGAATTTATTCTCAAAAACTTCGACCCGGGTGTACTTGAGTTCTTTCACGGGGAGATCGGGCTGAGTGATGCCGAGCTTGCCGAGGAGGATAAATATTGGCGCGACTTTGTCGCAACCAGAATTCCCACGGCGTATAACGGTATATCCGAGATTATATCCGAGTTTCAGAATAGAGGCGGAATCGTTGCCGTAGCATCGCACTCTTACGAGATGTATATCAGGCGCGATTATGAGCATAATTCTCTGCCTGTCCCCAATGTGATCTACGGATGGGATCTGCCGCGCGAGAAGCGTAAGCCCTCGCCCTTTACCGTGCTCGATATATGCGAGAAATACGGCATCAAGCCTTCCGAAGTGCTGGTTGTCGATGACCTTAAGCCGGGCTATGATATGGCGCGTGCTGCAGGTGCCGACTTTGCTTGCGCAGGCTGGGCGTATCACGTGCCCGAGATCGAGAGCTTCATGCGTAAGAATTGTGACTATTATCTATCGAGCATCGACGAGCTAAAAAAGCTTGTGTTATAATTTTATATTTTGGTATTTTTATTCACCTATTAAAAAGAGCGCAATGCCTCGTGCATTGCGCTCTTTTGTTATTTCTATTCGTTAAAGTACGAAAAATCTGCATAATCCATATTTTCACCCTCGGCGCGCTGCCGCTCCTCCTCGCGCTTCATCCTGTCGGCATAGGCGGTAAAGGTTGACGAGGTAAAGACGAGCATTCCGTGCATCTCGTCACCGGTGAAGGCTATTTTAATTGAGGTCTTTTCCTCGGTAACGTAGCTGAGAACACCCGGGGCAGGGTTAAGGATAAGCACGCGCACGACCTTTTTCCCTTGAAGCGTACTGTCACCCTCGGGAATTTGCAGCGGAGCAAGATGTATCACCCTTGCGGAAAGGTTTATTCCGGCAGACATCGCAAGCGAGCTGGATCCTGTACCCTTTGGTGACTTTTTCGCGCCCGCAAGACGGGTGAATACCGCTGAGTATTCTTCGTTAGCAAAGTGTACGCTTGCCGCAGCACCGCCGCCGGAATATATTCGGATAAAGTATACTGTGTCGAGAATTTCGACCTTGATATCTCCGCCCTTGGGCGCAAGCCACATAGGTCTGTATGGGAAGGAAAGTAACGTTATCTTTGCATTACATTCGCTTTTCAGCGAGTAAATACGTATCAAGAGCTCGGTTCTGTTGTAAAACCATATAACGAATCTGATTGATACCGCAGCAACTATGATGAAAATGATAAACTCCAAAAACTTCATAGCTACCCCCTATTCTATCGATCCCGTCAGCCAGTTTGCGCGCCATGCGGTAAGCGTCGGGGGGATGAGGATGAACCTCGACAGTATCGATATGAGTATAACGTAAATCAGAGCCTCGAAAAGTCCGAAGTACGGCAGCATCCTCGCTCCGCACCAGAATACGGGATAGAAGGGTGCGAGGTACTCCTCGGGGACAAGATATACGGGGAGTATTAGCAGTATCGGAGAGATGCTCGATGCGATAACGTCACTGAGCCAGAATTCCTTGAAATAAAGCACCGTTCTTTCCGGCACGGTGTAGAAGCCCTCAGTCTGTACTATCAGGTATTCAAAGCGTTTATTGTCAAATCTTTTCGCAAACGAGGTAGACGTTATTACAGTAAAAATAATAGTTACTATCGTCAGTGCCGATTGCAGCGCACGATACGCCTCAACCTCTGATATAGGGCTCGGGGTAGGGAAGAGATCGTGGTTCCATATTGAGAGCGACTCGTATACCAGACCTACCGCGAGATCAAAAAACAATATAAAGGCACCGCCGAGCAGAAACCAGAACAGGGTTATGAATATAGGTGAAATATACTTACTCGCGAATTTCATTGCCTCTCCCCCTTTCCTATCATTATTAACTTCGACTTTCATGTGCCGTTGCTTTTATTATACAAGGCTGTGGCCGTCTTGTCAACAGTTGCTGTCCTGGTCCGCCCACGCTCACACGCGTTTTCTTGTGCGCAAAATAAATTCATGCGCAGCTATTGATTTATTAAATAAAATATGGTATTATTATCCTTAGGGGGTGATTATCATTATTAATTTGAAGCTGATTAGAGAAAACGGCGACGTTAAATTCAAGGCTTACGGTGTCGACATCGACGAGTGCTATAACGGTGAGTACGAGGAGGGCGACAAGTTCCGTATCGAGCTTTGTGACGGTGAGTTTGTAAAGATCAAGCTCGACCCGACGCTTGCCGAATCCATCGTTTACGTGCCTGACGGCATTTTTGAGTATCTCGTGCCCTTTGGTAAGGAGAGGAAAGCGGGCTATGCTCCCGAGGCGTTCGACGGAGATTGCCATCGCATCACGGTGTCCGAGCCATCCGAGGCTGAGATATACGGTGAGAGACTCATCTCGCTGAACTCGCACGACAGACACAACATTCCAAAATATTATCCCCACGCGGTTGCGAACTTTGTTACCCGAGAGGATCCGAGCTTTTTCGAGCGCAACGCCATTGACGGTGTTATCGATAACTCGTCACACGGTGTCTACCCCTATCATTCCTGGGGCGGCGGACTTCGCGAGGATCTCGAGTTTGAGGTGAGATTCGGAACCGAGGTGCTCGTAAACGGCGTCACGCTCTTCCTTCGTGCAGATTTTCCTCACGATACATATTGGAAGGAGCTCGAGGTCGAGTTTTCCGACGGCACGAGAGTCCCTGCAAAGCTTGAGGGCGTAGCCGAGGGACAGAAGGTCACCTTCGAGCCGAAGACGACCGAATATGTGAAGCTCACGGGCTTCCGTCAGCAGAGAGTAGAGGGCGATAAGCTTTCCTTCGCTGCACTTACACAGATCGAAATTTACGGTAATTATATTAAAAAGGAGAATGAAGGCATGGAAGTCAGAGACGCTGCCAACGCAAAAGACGTTAAGTATTACACAACAGACAGACTCAGAGAGGAGTTCCACATCGCGAACCTCTTCACTAAGGATAACATCAGAATGGTATATAGCCATATCGATAGAATCATAGTTATCGGCATGATGCCCGTGAAGGCCGTTCTCAGACTTCAGGCGGGTAAGGAGCTTGCTGCGGATTACTTCCTTCAGCGCCGAGAGCTCGGTTGTATCAATATCGGCGGTAAGGGTGTTATCACCATCGACGGTGTTGAGTATGAGATGAACCCCCGTGACGGCATCTACGTCGGTATGGGTAACAAGGAGCTCAGCTTCAGGTCGGTCGATGAGAACGACCCTGCGAAGTTCTATATGACCTCCTGCCCCGCACATACTGCATATCCCACCGTCAAGATCGATATCACCAAGGCGCGTAAGGTTCCTTGCGGATCGGTCGAGGATTGCAACAAGAGAGTTATCAATCAGTACATACACCCCGAGGTTATGAAGTCCTGTCAGCTTGCTATGGGTCTTACCCAGCTTGAGGTAGGCTCTAACTGGAACACCATGCCGAGCCACACTCACGACAGACGCATGGAGGTTTATCTTTACCTCGATATGGGCAGAAACGATGCGGTATTCCACATGATGGGTGAGCCCAAGGAGACCCGCCATATCGTAATGCACAACGAGGAGGCTGTTATCTCTCCCTCTTGGTCCATCCACTCCGGCGTAGGCACTAAGAACTACTCCTTCATCTGGGCTATGTGCGGTGAGAACCAGGAGTTCACCGATATGGACCATATCGAAACAAAAGAACTCAGATAACCAAATTTGTAAAGAATTATATACATAAGGAGAACATAAAATGGCAAACACACAGATTTTCAACCTTGAGGGTAAGGTTGCACTTATCACCGGTGCGTCCTACGGCATCGGCTACGCTATCGCAAAGGGCCTTGCAGCAGCAGGCGCTACTATCGTCTTCAACGACATCAAACAGGAGTTCGTAGATCGCGGACTTGCTTCCTATGAGGCAGACGGTATCAAGGCTTACGGCTTCGTATGTGACGTTACCGACGAGGATGCGGTAAACGCAATGGTTGCTAAGATCGAGAAGGAGATCGGTGTTATTGATATCCTTGTTAACAACGCAGGTATTATCAAGAGAATTCCCATGATCGAGATGAAGGCATCCGAGTTCAGACAGGTTATCGACGTTGACCTTAACGCTCCCTTCATCGTATCGAAGGCAGTTATCCCCTCAATGATCAAGAAGGGCGCGGGCAAGATCATCAACATATGCTCGATGATGTCCGAGTTCGGCCGTGAGACCGTTTCCGCTTACGCATCTGCTAAGGGCGGACTTAAGATGCTCACCAGAAACATCGCATCCGAGTACGGTCAGTACAACATTCAGTGTAACGCAATAGGCCCCGGCTACATTGCTACTCCTCAGACCGCACCTCTCCGTGAGACTCAGCCCGACGGCTCGAAGCACCCCTTCGATATCTTCATCACCGAGACCAAGACTCCCGCAGGCCGCTGGGGTGATCCCTCCGACCTCGCAGGTCCCGCCGTATTCCTCGCCTCCACCGCATCTGATTTCGTAAACGGTCAGATACTCTACGTTGATGGTGGTATACAGGCTTACTTCGGCAAGCAGCCTTGATTTTATCCGGTTGTTTTCGGTGTAAAACGCTGCTCCCTCGGCTTGCAGTAGGTTTCTACAGCTACGCGTCGGGAACAACGTTTTCCCCTCGAAAACACCACGGCTAAAATTGAAATCGGTATTTTGCGCCTGACGCGCGACTGCTCACATGCTCGCCGTAGATTTCTACGGCTTCGGCTCGCACTCGTGTGTCATTCATCAAAATTTTCTCGATTAACAATCGGTCGGTAAATTACGCCTGACGCGCGACTGCTCGCAAGCTCGCCGTAGATTTCTACGGCTTCGGTTCGCACTCGTGTGTCATTCATCAAAATTTTCTCGATTAACAATCGGTCGGTAAATTACGCCTGACGCGCGACTGCTCGCAAGCTCGCCGTAGGTTTCTACGGCTTCGGCTCGCACTCACGCACCATTCATCAAAATTTCCCCGATTAACAATTGGTCGGTAAATTGCGCCTGGTGCGCTCTGATGTTTAATAAACCGCCGAGGGGCGATACCCCTCGGCAACGCTATGATTAAAACAGAAAGGCTTTAACAATGAAGAATTGCAAAGAGCTTCTTGAAGAAAATAAACAGTGGCTTGACGACCTGTTTGCAAAGATAGACGCAAAGATGTCGAAGGTCACTCTCCGTTCCGCGAACATGCTTGTCGACGGTGTCGACGAGAACGGCAGACACAATAAGATCGGTGCTACCGCTTGGACCTCGGGCTTCTGGGGCGGAATAAACTATATGCTCTACAATTACACGAAGAACGAGGACTACCTCACCACCGCAAAGAACTGCGAGGTTCTTATGGATGCGGCATTCAGCCCTGCGGGCTTCCCGCGTCTTCACCATGACGTAGGCTTCCAGTGGCATATTTGCTCCGGTGCGGGTTACCGCATCACGGGTGACGAGCAGTCAAAGTACCGTAATATTATGGCCGCTAGCATGCTTGCCGCGCGCTATATTCCCTCGGCTAAGCTTATCCGTGCGTGGAACGGCACCTGGCGCGGGCTTGAGACCAAAGGTCTCACTATCATCGACTGTATGATGAATATACCTCTTCTCTATTGGGCATCCGAGACTCTCGGTGACGATAGATATAAGCAGATCGCTATTCATCACGCAGATATGGCAATGCGCGACCACGTTCGTCCCGACGGCTCTGTCAATCACATTGTTGAGCACGACAGATCGAACGGCGAGATGGTAAAGACCTATGGCGGTCAGGGCTATTGCGAGGGATCCTCCTGGTCCCGCGGTCAGTCCTGGGCAGTATACGGCTTTATTCTCTCTTACATCCACACCGGAGAAGAGAAGTACCTCGACACCGCAAAGCGCGTAGCGCATTACTTCATCGCAAACTGCTGCGACGATTGGCTCCCGAGAGTAGACTTCCGCGCTCCCTCTGAGCCTGTTTACTACGATGCTACCGCAGGTGCTTGCACCGCGTGTGGACTTATCGAGATAGCTAAGGCTGTCGGTGAGCACGAGGGCGGTATGTATATGAACGCCGCTATCAATATACTTAAGGCTATGGGCGAGAAGTTCCTCGATCTCAATCCCGAGACCGACGGTCTGCTCGGATACGGTACGTCCTCGTACCCCGTTGACGGTCCCGTTGCTAAGCTTCATACGAATATCACCTATGGTGACTTCTTCTACATCGAGGCTATTATCAAGCTTTTGGCGGGGGATGCTAACTTCCTTCCCTGGTAATGTAGGACTTAGATATTTGCGCATAACCGAAAACGAAAACAGGGTGAGGCTTGTCCTCGCCCTTTTCTCGTGAATAATGAGGTTGAAAAGCTTCGCTTTTCTTCGTTTTATTTAGGTTTTCGTTTTCTATCCCCGTTTTTTCTCTCTCGAAGTACCGTTGTACGTCTTCGGAGAAAAAGCGTGGATTTCTGCATCAAATCTCGTCGTCCTGTTTCCGGCGGAGATTTCGGGCATAACCGTAAATGAAAAAAGAGCGAGGTGCATATTATTTGTGCCTCGCTCCTGCTTTTGCTGGTATTAAGGATGAAAAGCTTCGCTTTTCTCTAATTAAACTTAGTTTTCATTTACTATCTTCGTTCGCTCGCTCGACGTACTCTTGTACGCCTCACGCTCGCGAAACGAAAGATTTCTGCTCCAAACTCTCTCGCCGTCGGTTTTGCGACTCTGTCGAACACCGTGCTTTTCTCATAACCGAAAACGAAAACAGGGTGAGGCTTGTCCTCGCACTTTTCTTATGAATAATGAGGTTGAAAAGCTCCGCTTTTCTCCAATTAAACTTAGTTTTCATTTACTATCTTCGTTCGCTCGCTAGACGTTATTTTTTATCCAGAATGATGATTGTGCAAGGCTTGCCTATTTTTTTTGCATAATTGATGGTATAGAGGGTACCACGGGAATTGCCATCATAAAAGGCTATGATCTCGTCGGCATATTCTACAATATCTCTGTTCCTGATCAAAGGGGCTGCCTTGCCGTAAAGCTTGTATTTGGGATTGAAGACAGTCAACCGTATTCTTTTTTGCTCTGCATATTCGATAGCAGAGGTATCTACTCCTCGCGCCCCTCCCGTTACGATCTCGGTGCAGTCATTTGGAAGATATGCGCCAATGTTGTCGACAACAAGGCTTCTCGATCCTACTATTGCTATTTTCATATATACTCCTTTTAGAAAATTCAGTATACTTAAAATAAGTATACTAGCAACATTATAACACAAAATAATCTTAAAATATACTTAAATTAAGATTATTTCAGGAGTTTATATGAGAAATAAGAATAACAAGCATCTGGGAATAGAGATAGACCCCGAGCTCCATTATAAGCTGCATTACATTTCAAAGTACTACGGCAGATCTGCAAACGGTCAGATACTGTACCTGATCAGGCAGGCTATCAAAGACTTTGAGAAAACCGAGGGCACCATAGAGCCGGAAAGCGACAATAACGATCGAGAGCGGTGATGCACTTCTGGCATAACCGATTAAAAACACCGAGGTATTGCTTCAGGCAGTACCTCGGTGTTTTTATTGATTTAATTTAGAAAAAAACGGTGTTGAAAATCTCTTTTTCCTAGCGGATTACTTTATCGCACTCTGGAAGGCTACTGCCTTACCTATGATCTTTATACTCTCGAGCTCCTTGCCTTCGTAAATAAGCGGAGCGTATTTGGGGTTCTCGGGCGAGAGAACAAGCTTGCCCTCGTTCGGGTAATAGTAAACGCGCTTCAAGGTTGCCTCGTCGTCAATTATAACCGCAGCAATCTCTCCGTCATTGACACTCTCCTGCGAGCGGATGAATACTATATCCCCGTCGTAGATTCGTGCTCCTATCATAGAGTCTCCATGTGCTCTGAGGCAGAAATCGGCATCTGCCGTGTGAGATGAGTAGCTTCCGTCCTGCTCCTCTACTACAAAGCGAGGCGTTCCGCAGGATATTTCTCCCAGCATCGGCAGATTACCGATGCTTTTTTTGTTTTCACTTTCCCAACCCATCAGAGCTCCGGGTGTAGTGTCTAGCACCCTTGCGAGCAGCTCGATCTTCGCGGGCGGTATGTTTGCTATAATTCCGTTTTCGTATCTGTGTATGGTTTGCTTGCTAGTACCGATCGCTTGTGCAAGAGAGTCGAGTGTCATTCTTCTTTCGTGTCTCAGCTCCTTAAGCTTGTTTGCTACCATATAATATTCCTTCCCGCGCGAGGGGCGCATTCTATCTGTAAATAATCAAAAAAATTTTTTAATTTGGCAGAAGCTCTGCCACAACTTAAGTATACTTTAACACAAAGTCACGCGATTTGCAACAGAAATGCGAAAAATTAACGAAAAAACTTCAAAAAAGTCACTTGACAAGTGACAAATTTTCTGTGATAATATAGTCACGCAACGGGTGACGGTTATTCTCCGACCTGATCCCGGACCCAGGCGTGCGTTGCCCTGTCGCACGTTTTGCACGAAAGCTGATCTGTTGATCAAAAAAACATAAGAAAGGGAGGATCGTTTTGCAATCTGTATTCGCAAGAAGCTACAGTACATATGAAGGAGAATGCCCGAGCTTATATCGCTCTACTGAGGATATCGGGCGCGATATCAAAGAGATAAAAAAAAGGATCGGTGAGGTATATTCAATGCTCAACGTGCGTAACGTTTTAGGCGAAGCTATGAGCGCTTACGCGGGTGAGGAGCCCGAGTGCTGGATACCTGCCCTTAAGAATCTTGTCGAGGAGGCGGAGGATACGCTGGGCGTGCTTATATGCCTTCGTGATAACCTCGATATATTAAAGGCGGAGCTGGAGGATGCGGCATGGATACTGGGAAGATGAGACCCTGTAAGAGGGATACCCTGGATGAGCTTGTCGTTGCCTTCTGTGCCGATTACGAAAGGCGCAAATCCTGCGTGCTCGACGGAAGCGTCGGAACGAGATGCAGCATGGAATACGAGTACATAAACCACCGCATCTGGGAGGGTGCCGCCGAGGTAGTCGGAGCAGGCTACGCCGAGCTCTATATAAATGAAATAGGAAGCAAGACGGGATATGCCAACACGAAGCATACCGCCGCTACCGAAAGCACCTATAAGCTTGAAAAAAAGGAGGTAAAGAAAAATATAGCGAGAAAGCTGCATCTTGTCGGTTAATTTTTTTCTCTCCGTCAGAGTATGACATTTTTTTCGGTAATACACTGTTATAATACCCTTATGAAAGCCGGGCGCAGGTGTCGCGCCCTGACGGGAAGTATAAGGGGGATATAATAAAAATGTCAGCCGACGTAGTTTTCATTGAAAGGCAAAATAATCTTATAGCACGAATAGGTAAGGAAATCGACCACCACACGGCGGGCAGTATACGCGAGGCAATAGATTCGCGCCTGTTTTACGTCAGACCCGACCGTCTGATACTTGATTTCGGATCGGTCGGATTTATGGATTCCTCAGGCATTGCGCTGATTATCGGCAGATGCGAGGTTGCCGCCGCAGTCGGCGCGACCGTGAGGCTCGTAGGGCTCAGCCCGCAGCTGATGAAGCTGGCGCGGCTTGCAGGGCTCGAGAGAATAAGAAATCTAACCGTGAGTGCCGGTGAGGATTAAGGAGGCCAGAAATGAAAAGAATACTTAACGAAATGAAGCTCCGTCTTAACGCTACGAGCTCTAACGAAGCGGTTGCGCGTGCCTGTATCTCCGCGTTTGTTGCAGAGCTGGACCCTACCGTTGAGGAGCTGTGTGACATCAGATGCGCTGTAAGTGAGGCGGTTACAAATTCGATAGTACACGCGTACCGCGACAGAGACGCTCGCACACCGTGCTACATTTACATATCTGCGAGGCTATACGATAACCGTGAGGTCACCGTTGAGGTGGCGGATACGGGATGTGGTATCGAGGACGTTGCGCGTGCGCGCACCCCATCCTTCACCACGGGTGAGCCATCCGAGAGATGTGGCATGGGCTTTCTGGTCATGGAGAACTTCACCGACTCAATGTCTGTAAAGTCGCGCCCGGGAAAGGGAACGACGGTTCTGCTCAGAAAATATCTTAAGCCCTAGTCTGAAGGGAAGAAAAGTGGCAGAGGTACAGAACGAAAAGGTGGGTTATGATAAAAACCCCGAGCTCATCGAAAGATATCGGGCGGGGGATACCGAGGCGGGTGAGGAGCTCGTACGGCTGAACACACCGTTGGTTTATAAAATTGCGGCACGCTTCAGAGAGCGTGCTCCGGATATGAGCGACGTTATAGAGTGCGGCACTATAGGTCTTGTAAAGGCGATAAAGACCTTCGACTGTGAAAGGGGCTGTTGCTTTTCGACCTATGCGGTGCCGCTTATATTCGGTGAGATACGCCGCTTTCTGCGCGATGACGGGATAATAAAGGTCTCGCGCGTTGAGCGAAGGCTCTCGGCAAGACTTAACCGCGAGAGGGAAGAGAGGCTCAACCGAGGCGAGCCGGCAGACCTTGTCAGCGTTGCCGCCGCGGTAGGTGTATCTCCGTCGGATGCTGCGTCCGCACTGTTTGCAGATGCACCCGTGCGCTCGCTCGAGGAGAGCATATATGACGGTGACGATACCGTCACGCTCGGCTCTACCCTCGGTGACGACGAGGAGGCACAGGCACGCTTCGACAGGCTTGCGCTCCATCTTGCAATTGAGAAGCTCGGAGAGGTTGAAAAAAGACTTATAATACTTCGCTATTTCCGGGATCTTTCGCAAAGCGAAACGGCGAGAGCGCTCGGCCTCTCTCAGGTCAAGGTATCGCGTGAGGAAAAGAAGATCATGGCGAAACTCAAGCGTGATCTTGAGACCGTTTAACAATTTATGTAATGTATGGAAAAATGTGTTAATAAATTGTGAACGATTATAGAAACCTATTGATTTTCGGGTTACATTAGTATAGAATATACCATGTGATGATTAGCACTCGCATCGTTAGAGTGCTAACGAGACAAAAAAGGAGGAATACGTTATGAAGCTTAAGCCCTTACTTGATAAGGTTGTATTAAAGAAGGTGGAGGCGGTAGAGGTTACCAAGGCAGGTATACTTCTCCCCGGATCCGCGCAGGAGAAGCCTCAGGTGTCCGAGATAGTAGCAGTCGGACCCGGCGGCGTTATTGACGGTAAAGAGGTCGTAATGACCCTTAAGGTCGGTGAGAAGGTTATCACCGGCAGATATTCCGGCACCGAGGTAAAGCTTGACGGTGTTGATTACACCATCGTGAGCCAGTCGGACATCCTCGCAGTCGTCGAGGACTAAACCCAGAATTGAAAGGAAGAAATTACAATGGCTAAAGAAATTGCATACGGCATGGACGCAAGAGCAGCGCTTCTGCGCGGCGTAGATAAGCTTGCCGACACCGTAAAGATCACCCTTGGACCCAAGGGTAGAAACGTTGTTCTTGAGAAGAAGTTCGGAGCACCCCTTATCACCAATGACGGTGTTACTATCGCAAAGGAGATCGAGCTCGAGTGTGCCGCCGAGAACATGGGCGCACAGCTTGTTCGCGAGGTAGCGACCAAGACCAACGATGCCGCAGGTGACGGTACCACCACCGCTACTCTTCTTGCACAGGCTCTCATCCACGAGGGTATGAAGAACGTGACCGCGGGTGCTAACCCCATGGTTATCAGAAAGGGTATGTTCAAGGCTACCGAGGCGGCAGTAAACGAGCTTCTCGCTACCGCAAAGGCAGTGAGCGGAACCGAGGATATTGCAAGAGTCGGTGCCGTTTCCGCAGGTGACGAGGCTATAGGAAACCTCATCGCAGACGCTATGGAAAAGGTTACCGCCGACGGTGTTATCACCGTTGAGGAGTCGAAGTCCGCAGAGACCTACAGCGAGGTCGTCGAGGGCATGCAGTTTGACCGCGGATATCTCTCTCCCTACATGGTTACCGATACCGATAAGATGGAGGCTGTTCTCGATGACTGTCTTATTCTTATCACAGATAAGAAGATCTCCTCTATCCAGGATCTTCTCCCCCTTCTTGAGCAGATCGTTCAGTCGGGCAAGAAGCTCCTTATCGTAGCGGAGGACGTAGAGGGCGAGGCTCTCACAACTCTCGTTCTCAACAAGCTCCGCGGCACCTTTACCGTTGTTGCGGTTAAGGCTCCCGGCTTCGGTGACAGACGTAAGGAGATGCTCCGCGATATCGCTACTCTCACGGGCGGCGAGGTAGTTACCAGCGAGCTCGGACTCGAGCTTAAGGATGCGTCCATTGCTCAGCTCGGCCGTGCAAGACAGGTAAAGGTTACTAAGGAAAACACAATTATCGTTGGCGGTCAGGGCGACAAGGGCGCTATCGCTGACAGAGTAAACCAGATCAAGAACGCTATAGAGGTAACGACCTCTGAGTTCGACAAGGAAAAGCTCCTTGAAAGACTTGCGAAGCTTGCGGGCGGCGTTGCCGTTATCAAGGTCGGAGCTGCTACCGAGGTAGAGATGAAGGAGAAAAAGCTCCGCATCGAGGATGCTCTCAACGCTACCAAGGCGGCAGTTGAGGAGGGTATCGTTGCCGGAGGCGGAACCGCGCTCATTAACGTTATCGATGCGGTTGAAGCGGTTATCGCAACCCTCGATGGCGACGAAAAGACCGGCGCTCAGATCGTAGCAAAAGCTCTTACCGCTCCCCTTAAGCAGATCGCTGATAACGCAGGTCTTGACGGTGCTGTCATCGTTGCAAAGATCCGCGAGTCGGGCAAGATCGGCTACGGCTTCGATGCCTACAACGAGAGCTATTGCGATATGTTCGAGGCAGGTATCGTAGACCCTGCAAAGGTAACGAGATCCGCACTCCAGAACGCGGTATCCATCGCCGCAACCGTTCTCACCACCGAGGCGGTAGTTTCGGATAAGCGCGAGCCCGCTCCTGCTGCCCCCGCAGCACCTGCGATGGACGGAATGTATTGATAGATTAAACTGAGTAAATATAGACGCTGAGCGTGTATTCCATAGTGAAAAGCACGCTTGGCGTTTTTTTTAAAAAAAGGACGAGGCATTGTAACCTCGTCCTTTGGTATCAGAAATCGTTCTTTATCACTGCGCTGCGGCATATTTCCTTATATCTGCACCACTTGCAGTTTCTGCCGTCCTTTGTTGCAGGGGTAGCCTTGATATTGCCCGAGGTCATCGCGTCGGCAACACTCGTTGTCACCTCGGTGAGCGTACGCTCGATATCAGCCCAGCCCGCCTCGTCGTAGCGAAGCGATTCCTTCCTTTTTGTCTCGGGCGGAATGAAGTCGGGGTTCATCGCCTCGAGGCTTTCGGGGTTGTCGAGCAGCATACCGTCGCGCTCCTGCAGACTCTTTACGGCACTCTCTGCCTCGGTGTCATCCGAGTTGCGTACGGTGGTATCCTTGACCTTCGTTTTAACATATATTACACCCGCAGGGATAACTCTTCCGCCCTCACCGACACCGAGCTTTTCGAGAAATCCTTTGGATTTCGTGTCGGCTATTGCCTTAAGGTAGAGGAACATCTGAAGATATTCTCCATCGGCGAGCTTGCTCGGCTGGAAGTCTGTCCTTCCGGTTTTGTAGTCAATTATTCTGACGAACACATCGTCACCTGACTTGTAGGTGTCGACTCTGTCTATCGTTCCGCGAACGATAATTCTTCCGCCGCCGTCACGGTTGATTACGAGATGGTCGGGTGCATCGGGGTCGCGGCTATTAGTCTCGAGCTCGAAGAAGGTTGGCTTGTATTTACATGCGGAAAGCTCCTCGCAAAGACCGTCCACAACGGGCTTCGTTGCTCGGGTGAGCCTCGATATAACTGCCTTCGTTCTTGCACCGCCGGCACCGTTACCGAGGAGCTCCTCGGCATATTTTTCTGCAGCGGTGCGTGTTATTCTTTCGCGATCTAGGTCGTCTATTGCCGTGACCGACATTCCCGATGCCTCGAGGGTGCGGAAGAAGTTCTCAATCACAGCATGCACGAAGGATCCTATAACGTTCGTGCCAAGCTCTGCGGGGTCGTTTTCACCGAGCCTCAGATTATACTTGCAGAAATAACTCATAGGGCAGCCGAGGAATTTGTCTATTCTCGTCTGTGATAGATAGAGATCGTTCTTGTAGATAAGGGCGAGGGAGTCGTGATCAACCGTCATCGCGTTGTTCCTTATATCACCCTCACTCTGTGCGAGCTTGTCCCCGTATCCTGATATAATAAGCGCACTTCTTACCTCAGAGCGCAGCTCATCGTCGAGCCTCGGCATTGCCTCGAGCGCACGCACCTCGGAATATATAGTGTCAAGCGGATCGAGCGCTGATATCCTTATCGGCTGTACGTTGCCACGGGTAATATCATTGATTCTTTCTATAACGTCAGAGGGGAGAAGAGGAGAGAGCATGGGGGTTTTTGCACAGTAGATGAGAGTCACGCTCCGTCTGCCCTCGGCAAAGGCGCGCGAGAACGAATAGAGCTCTCTCGCTCCCTTTATCTCGAGGTCCGGCTCTATCGGCAGACCGAGCTCCTTAAGTAAAGCCTTTTCGCTCTCGACAAAGTATGACGTGTCATTTACGCCCGCAGGGAATTCGCCGGTATTAACACCAATTAGATAAACGTGCTTCTTACCGCCAAGTCTGATCATATCCGCCGAGCCTACGGTAACGGCATCGGTTAGAGAGGGAATATGACCGACAGCCTCACCCGAGAGTGCCGAGGTCAGCTGGTTGTGGAAGGATAGGGCATCTGCAGATACGTCACCGAGAAGATCAACAACGGTATCGAGCGCATCACAAAGAAGCTGCCACGCCCTACCGCAGGTCTCGGCACCCTCCGTATCACCCAAGCCTCTAAGCTCGAGCGCCCGCTTTGCCATCCTTTCCTCTATCTCGAGCCCCGATAAAAACCTTAAGAGTGCA
This sequence comes from Clostridia bacterium, assembly GCA_017508195.1. GTDB lineage: Bacteria > Bacillota > Clostridia > Oscillospirales > CAG-272 > UBA1740. Next base: position 23,367 of record JAFVZL010000026.1, read on the forward strand.
TCAGCATGCTCTCGCACTGTCGATGCCTCTCGTACAAGCTCTCCAAATTCCGCGATCGGCTCGATAATTTTGACACGGGTGCGGTCTAATTCGGCTAAAAGCTCTCCATCACCCTCGCTTTTTCTATCGTATCCACCGGGTGACATGTTCCAGACTATCCCATCGGTAAAGCGGCGCGAGTCGATACCCCATTTCTCAACGTAGAGCTCGAATCTGTCTGCCTCAGCATGGCTTACGCCTGTAAGACCGCATTTGAGATAGGTTATAACGTCCTCTTTTCTGTATCCGGACGTCAGTATCTTATATGCCGTGGATATCATCTTGAATAACGGAATATCCGACGTATCCGTGTTCTTCGATATAAAGCACGGAATGTTAGCCGACTCGAAGATCGAGTCTATGATTCCAACGTAGCCGCCTGCATCCCTTGCTATTACCGCAATATCCGAAAATCTATCACCCGATATTATTCTTCGCTTGATATCAGCTGCCAAAAAGTCGCACTCATCGTACACGGTCTCGGCTTCGAAAATTCTTAAAGCGCCGTCATTTTTAGCGAGAAATTGTAAACTATCATTGTCAATCGCGCCCTCTGAACGCCATAAAAGCTCGCATATTTCACCGAGCACAGGCGTTCTTTCCAAGTCGCGAGGCGGTACCTTAATGAGCTTTTTGTCGCATCTTGCGGAGTCTGCGAGAGTGAGAAGCCTGCGCCTTGCACCGTAAAGCTCTTTATATTCGAATCCCTCACCCGAGCGGTCGAGCTTAAGAGTCACCGATAGTGGAGCATGCTTCATGATAACTCCGAGCAGTTTGTACTGTGGCTCGGTAAACGAGGTGAAGCCGTCGACGTAGATCTCTGTATTACTTAAAAAAGACGGGTCATTATCGAGAGCCTCTCCAAGAGCGTCGGCGTCTTGCGTGCTATCGTTGTATCTCTCACCCAGCATTTTCGTATAGAGAGAGTATAGGAGGGATAGGTCTTTCAGCTTTTGCGAAAGCCGTCTGTCCCTTATGTCAGCATCAACGGTATCCGAGAGTGCCGTGGGGCTGATTCCGAGTGATTGCATCTCCCCTACTGCCGCGAGAGCCTTTCTGACCGTGCCATCAGACACGTTTTTTCTTCCGTTCGTAAGCGTCAGCATGGGGGATAGCTCTGTCAGGGCACGCCACATTATAAGCGACTTCGCCGAGGGGGAGCAGTATTCACCCGATATTCCGCCTATCTCGCGGAAGGCGGTATTTGTGAATCTTGTGAAGTTTGTCACCTCAAAGTGAAGCGGAGCGTCGGGGGGTAGAGCCTCTGCCATATCGTATTCCTTGCCTACGGTCTGCTGCTCGGGGACGATAAGATACACCCTTCGACCGCCCTCTGTGGAGCGTTTGATACTATCGGTAAGGGTCTGCTCTATCCCTGAAGAGAGACCGCCTTCAATTAAAGTCAGCATTATCATTCACCCCCTAAGTACCTTTTGTCTATCTTGTAACCGCCCTTGCGTGAAGATATGATTATCTTTTCTCCGTTTCGCTCAAGCTTTTCGCGCAGGTAATGAACGTAAACGTTCAGTATGCTCTTATCACAGGAGCCGCCGAAAACCGGGGCAAGGCTCTCACGCGAGACGAATTCACCATCTCCCGCGACTATTGCGTGCAGCAGCCGATATTCGCTCTCGGTCAGCCTGATTTCCTTGCCGTCGAGCTGTACGTGCCTGCCGTCGGATAAAAGAGACAGCCTCTTTTTGGCACCGTCGGTACCCATTCTGAATATCACATCTCTGAGCTCGTTAAAGGAAAAGGGGTAGGGGAGGATATCTTTGCCCGCGGTGCCTCCTCGCAGCGTGATATATATCTGGCGCGCAGCAGAACCGAGGCTCTCTGATATTGCGCCGTTTCTCGCGTCCAGCAGTACGGTATCGCACGAATCCGTAGGATCATCAGTGCTCAGTGAAACGATGTCGGCTTCAGAGTAAAGTGCAAGTGCGATCTTGCGCACAAGAGCCGCATCGTCCGAGATCACACCTACGGTCATCTCCTTTGGGTTTTCCGTTCCGTTCGGGGTGGATACAGGACCGCCTCCCGCTTTATGTATGTCGATCTTCATTTTTTCTCCGTATCGGGTCTGCCCGTTTCTAATTTATTAGAATTACAATTCAATTATATAACGGTAAGAGCATTATGTCAATAGGAAAATACCGAAAGCCCATGTGTTAACGGAGCTGATAAGGATGTGTAATAATGGCAATAAACGCAATGTCAGATAGCAATATTTGCAATTTCAAACACGCGCACGATATAGTATAATAGTGGTGTAAAATCCTAAAAAGCAAGGAGATATCTTCAAATGAACAACAACGTTATGGCCGAGCTTTCCGCTATCGGTCTTATCCCCGTAATCAAGATCGAGAACCCTGATGACGCAGTACCGCTTGCGAAGGCTCTTATCGACGGCGGACTTCCCGCAGCTGAGATCACCTTCAGAACCAAGTGCGCTGCTGAGGCTATCAAGAATATCACCGAGGCATATCCCGAGATGCTTGTAGGTGCAGGCACCGTGCTCACCACCGAGCAGGTAGATGCTGCTATTGCCGCAGGCTCCAAGTTCCTCGTTTCCCCCGGTCTTAACCCCAAGGTTACCGCATATGCTCTTTCAAAGGGTATTCCCATGCTCCCCGGCTGCTCCAATCCCTCTGATATCGAGGCGGCTCTCGAGCTTGGACTTTCTACCGTAAAGTTCTTCCCCGCAGAGGCTGCAGGCGGTCTTAAGATGCTTAAGGCTATGGCTGCTCCCTACGGTCAGCTTACCTTCATGCCTACCGGCGGTGTAAACGAGAACAACCTTCTCGATTATCTTAAGTTTAACAAGATCGTTGCTTGTGGCGGCTCCTTCATGGTAAAGGACGAGCTGGTTAAGGAGAAGAAGTGGGACGAGATTACCGCTCTCACCAAGAACGCAGTGAAGATCATGCTCGGACTCGAGTTCACTCACATGGGCATTAACGCAGGCTCCGAGGCTGAGGCATCCCGTGGTGCTAAGCTCTTCGAGACCATGTTCGGTATGGCTAACCGCACCACCAGCAAGTCCATCTTCGCAGGTGATGCATTCGAGTTTATGTGCAAGGCTGCTCCCGGTACCCACGGCCACATCGGTATCAAGACTCACTTCGTAGATCGCGCTATGGCTTACTTCCAGAGAATGGGCTTCGAGTTCGATGAGAGCTCCATCACCTATGATGACAAGACCGGTAAGCCCAAGTTCGTATACTTCAAGGATGAGGTATGCGGCTTCGCTATTCACCTTGTTCAAAAATAAATCAGTCCTTACTGATGATTAGTTTGGCATAACAAAAAACGAAAAAGCCATGCGAATGGGTGCGGTTCTTAGCGAAAATTATTTAAAACACCGTTAAGTGCGAGCATCGCATTTGACCAGTCAAATGCTTTATGGGCTAAGCCCAAACCCTTATTATGCGCAGAGCGTATAACAAGGTTCTGCGTGGCAGGTTCTTATAACGAGAGAAAGAGATAACAAATCGGTTAGTAGCCGAAATGTTATCTCTTTTTCTGTTAGTGAAGTTTTCGCTACCGCGAAAGTGAAGTTGCTATGCAGTGAAGTTTGTGCTACGCACAAGTGAAGTTAAGTTTGCCCTTAACTTCG
>JAFVZL010000027.1 GCA_017508195.1 Clostridia bacterium
CCCACTCTTTGGGTTCCAAAGGAACAACGTTATCTCCCACACACAAATGACTGCACAGAGTGAAAATTGCATTTGAATTTGAGTTCATATTTAATCCTCCTTTTGACTGCTGTCTGCCAATGCAAATGGGTAAATCTCTCCACATCCGCCTTGACTCAAATAATAGCCGCAAGCTGTCAGTGTCCACCTTGAGTCCACAACATCATCAACAAGTAGCACCCTGTCAGGAACTTCCACTCCATCCAACAAGCTAAAGGAATGCATCGCATTACCACATTGATAAGAACTGTTTTGCATTTCCTTTTGTTGACGTGTGTTACTTTTTTTCAAAAGCTCAACAAATGTCAGCCCAAGAGATTCTGCAAGCCGCTTTGAAAAATCAATAACAATATCGCTACGCAGTGATGGCACACACGTTATGTATTTAATTTCTTTTTCATTCACAAGAGGTCTCAACACCTTTGCACTTTTTCCTACAAGCTCATCGCAAAAACGTTTTTTAGGACTATACTTATCTCGCTTTACAAGCTCTCCATAACCGGGATCACCATATTTAGCTAAACACAGTCCGGGCTTATTAGGAACAGGAATTTTTTTATTACCGGTATATTCAGAATATACCCACATCTTTCTAGGCTCAATATCAAGGACCAAGCCGTTTATGTATGTTTCAGCAATATGGACTGATTCCGCCAAAGGCGAGGAAGGAAGGATATCTTGTCCCAAACAATTCGAACAGTGTCCACACTCATAAGCACTATGATCGTCAAGGCATTCAACAACAAATTTACTGTAGCAAGTAGTAGTTGTTGCAAGTTTCTTCATCTGCTCCATTTCTCTAACTCTTGTAGCAGTAACAGCATCATAATGTTCTTTATCGTAAACGAACGGTTTCGGGGTGGCATAATACATCTGCTTTTCCTTTCTTATAAACCCATCATGCATCAAAAAAGAAATTGCCTTATCCAAACGAGCTTTTTTTATGTTCAAGGCAGAATTGATTTGATACAGCTTCACCCCATCATTATTCGAAATGTATTCCATGATATCTGCGGCTTCCCTTTCGCTGGGAAATGCCGTATTTATGAAATAGTTCAATATATCCTCATCCTCTTTGCCAAACATCAAAAACGTATATGCCCTGTCAATATTTCTTCCGGCACGTCCAATCTGCTGGTAATAAGAAACTATATTAGAGGGCATTTGATAATGTATTACAAAGGCAATATCCCCCTTGTCATACCCCATACCAAGTTTTATTGTTGCAACAATAGCTTTTATTTCGTTTCTTCTGAATTTTTCCTCAATGTCTTTGTTTAAGAATGCTCCATCTTCACCATCTCTTGAATAATATGCCTCTGCATTTATTCCGTTCTTCTTCAAAAAATCACTTAAATAATCGCAATCTCTCTGTGTTAAACAATATATAATACCACTGCCGGGAAGCTTATTTATATTTTCAAGTATCCAAGCATATCTCGTAATTCTATCGGGCATCTCAAGAACCTGTATGGACAGAGATTCTCTTGTAAGAGGTCCTCTTGAAACAAATACATTGTTTCCTAGTTGTTTTTCAAGATCACTTACTACCCTATCGTTAGCTGTAGCTGTTGTAGCTAATATCGGCACTGTAGTAGGCAGTGAAGAAATAACACTTTTCAAATTACCATACTCGAGTCTAAAATCGTGCCCCCAGTCAGATATGCAGTGCGCTTCATCAATAACAAAAAGCCCTATTTTAATATTTTTCAGCCTTTTTTGAACCTCATCACTAAAGAGCGTCTCTGGTGTTACAAGAATAAGATCAAGTTCATCGTTTCCTAGAGAATCCAAAATCTCCGATCGTCTATCTTTAACGGTGCTATTTAAAACATCGCATCGCAACCCCATTTTTGTAGCCGCTTCAATTTGGTTCTCCATTAGCACAAGGAGAGGACTAACCACCATAGTAACTCCCTTATTCTCTTTGCGCATCAACTTAGTACAAACAAAATAAACAAGACTTTTTCCCCAACCCGTACGCTGAACTACAAGAACTCTTTTTCGAGTCATTGTTGCTTCGATAGCTTCATATTGACCATCTCGGAACTTTGCGCTTGGACCATAAAGTCCTTTTATTATTTGATCTGCTTGTTCATATATCAAAGTTTTTGTTACTTCTACCCCCATTTTAGTCCCCCGTATCTTTTTATACTAATTTATACTTCGTTTTATTTCCGTTTCCGACCTTTATAATCAAGCCTTTATCGAGTAGTGCTGCAATCGTAACTATTGCGGTTGTTTGTGAAAAGCCAAGCGCCTTTTGAATTTCAGGACGAGACTTAATTCCCTCTTTCAGCACAGATAACACACCTTGCTCGTTTTCGGTCAACTCAACCTTTGTTTCCTTCACCGCCGCGTTTGTATTAGGCAACGTAATCTTAAATGCGTTATCGGATATTTCTATATGAGGCTCAAGACCGTATTCCTTGTAAGCTTCCATAATTTTGGGCATACCCGTACCGTAAGCCTCAATCAAATGCAAACGATAGAACACATCTGCAAGCTTTTTGTTTCGAGCAATTGAAATACCAAGCAAAATATCACTTTGCGAAATGCCGCGTGCAAGTCCACCTATAGAAACAAATTCTATTCTGTTATCAAAAATACTGATCAGTGTGCTTGCGGAAAAGCTATATTCTCTGTGTACAATGGCATTTAACAAAGCCTCTCTGATAGCCTCTGTCGGATATGCTCTTTTTTCAACACGGTATAGACCTTCCGTATGTGCATGCGTGTGATTGAATTGATCTATAAACTGATACGCGTCGTTAAGCTGCTTTAACAACGAACCGCAAAATTCTCGCCTATCCTTAAATACCGTCTTTTGCTTGCCTTCAAAAACTGCAATTTTTACAGTATGGGTGCACTGATCGGAAAGTAACAATGCAAGATTGGTATACGTTCCGTCCTCGCCAATCAAGCCAAGACTTCTCTTCTGCGCTTCACCGAAAGGAATTTGCTTATTTTCAAAAACAATATTTGCTTCATTGAAGGTTAATTCCTGAATAAGCGAGCGCGCCTCCTCATTGCTATCACCGGCAGTCTCACGTATCATTGAGAGAATTGCGCTCTCAGAAGCAGGAACGGATGAGGCCCCATGTCTCACATATACACCTTCCGGACGAATGCCTTTAGCCGCCAAATAATAAGGACGGGCAGTACCACGATTAACGGTGATTTTTACAACCTTCTTATCTTGAACGGTTTCTACAGAAACATCGCAAAACATTGCAAGATCCGGCTTGATCGCATCTCGGATCACGTTTGACACCTGTAGCATAACTCCGTCAATATTATTGACCTCAACAGCATTGCCGTCATCGTCAATTCCGATATAAAGATTTCCGCCATCGGTATTTGCGAAAGCAACAAGCGTCTTTTTTATATCCTCAACATATTCTCTTTTAAACTCGGTATTCTTATCTTCCAACATATTTTACCTCCAATTTTGTTACTAACGGTTACTAACGATAGTATATCAGTTATTAGAGTTACTGTCAATAGATTCTATTAAATTATCTCCATTTTTCGTCGACCTTTTTCGTCGGTTTTTGCGCCCCAAATTTTGGGATCGGCAAATAAAAAAAGCAAGCCCTGCGTATCTCTAAAAACGGATGCACAGGGCTTAATTTTTGACCACATTCTTGACCATAGTGCGGAGTGGACTACATGAAAACAGTAGTACACGAGAGCACGAAAATGTACGGTTTAGTTGACAGAATAGTAATAAAAAGCACTAGATGACACTAGAAAAACATAAAAATCGCCATTGGGATAATATCGGTCAAAGGTTCAAGAATTTGCGGTAATACAAACGAGCATATTTCGATGAATATGCTATACCGCTATCGGCTATCTGCGAGTTGTTCGCGACATAAGAGCGTTATCTTGCGCTCATGCGGAGCCTTATCATGCGAGTGCAAAGTCACTCGTCTTTTTTTCTCATCGAAAGCGCGAGGTAAAGCGCGTAAGAGCCCGTTATTACGGTGAGTAAAAGTGCTGTAAGTATACGCATCTCGGCGGTTGCGCTTGCCTCGTTCGCAAAGGCGCTGAGTGCGTTGAATATGCCGTGAGCGGCAATACACACGAGCAGGCTCTCGGATTTGTAATACATCAGAACGAACATAAAGCCCGCAGCAGTAGCGTATACCACCTGCAACAGATTCGGAAGCAATTCGGCTCCCGATCCGTTTATCAGATTGATGATATGACCGATACCGAACGTCAGGCTCGACACGATGACGGCAGCCCTCACATTGTCCTTTCGCATCGCATCAAAAAGAAGACCGCGGAAGATGACCTCCTCGAGAAAGCCTACACAAAGCATTGCCAAAATATAAAGAACCGTTTCTAGTGCGCCATAATTCAAGGCTGTACCGTACCAAAGATTGGCACTCAGCATAACGAGGATAGGGAGGTAGTAGAGCATCGATCTTGCCGACGCCTTGGGTAAGCAAATACCATGCTCGGCAAAAAGTCCGAATTTCTTTAAGAATATGAGCAGCACTGCCGAAAGAATGATCCCTACGGCAAGGGTTATCGATTTGTCAACGCCGATCAGCAGAGAGAGTGCATCCCCTACGGACATCAGCACGCAATACGCGATGATCCAAGTCACGGCAAACCATATTTTGCTTTTATCGTATAGCTTCTTTAAGGCATTCATTACTTAAGCTCCTGTTTGCGTTGTAATTAGTCGCGGGATCTTAGAAAAATCTGCGAATAATCAGTGTATATCTTCCTATCGCTAAGAACCGTTGTATATTACTAATATAACATAGCTCACAGCAGATATCAACAAAATTCAGTAGGTTTTTTTAATCTGCGTGCAGGTGTATTGCGATACTATCCGTTCCCGAAATAAGCTTGTACGGTATATTGCCTCTACTCAGCTCTTAATGCGCTCTATTGACAACACCCGAAAAATACTGTAAAATGTATATGTTCGACAAAAAACAGGCGGCGAAGTCTGCGCCTCCCTTTTGTCCGTCCGAAAGGAGATTAAAATGAAAATTCTCGTTTGTATCAAGCAGGTGCCGGGATCGAGCAACGTTCAGGTCGACCCCGTGACCGGTGTTCTTATCCGCAGCGGCATTCAGAATAAGATGAATCCCTACGATCTTTACGGTATAGAGGTTGCTCTCACGCTCAAGGAAAGATACGGCGGAGAAGTCGAGCTTATAACCATGGGACCCCCTCCTGCGAAGGCGGTCATACTCGAGGCCGTTGCAATGGGTGCCGATCGCGGAACCGTTCTTTCCGACAGAAAGTTCGCGGGCGCTGACGTGCTTGCTACGGCATATACCATTTCTCAGGGCATAAAAAAGTGCGGAGAATACGACCTTATCATCTGCGGAAAGCAGACGACCGACGGTGATACCGCACAGGTCGGAGCAGAGGTCGCGGAATATCTTGGACTGCCCAACATATCCAACGTCTGCTCGGTAGACGAGGTGAAGGACGGCAGACTATACGTGACCGCCGCACTCGATAACAAGACCGTAAAAGAGAGCGTTTCTCTCCCCTGCCTTATCTCGGTCGACGGTGATATAAACACACCGAGGCTTCCCTCGTACAAGGTAAAGCGTTCGCTTACCGATGACGTTGTTTCCTTCCTTTCGTTTGCAGATTTTTCGGATCAGGATCCGAATCACTACGGTCTGAATGGATCCGCAACGCAGGTTGAGCGCATCTTCCCACCCGAGAAAAACACCGAAAAGCACACTGTATCGGGAAATGCAGACGAGCAGGCAGCCGAGCTTTGTGCGCTTATCTCAAAGCTGAAGCTGATATAAGGAGGTCACCATGGGAAAACTAGTTATTAATCAGTCACTCGTAAATGCAAGCAATGCCGAGAGCATCACTAAGCTCTGCCCCTTTGGCGCAATCTCCTACGAAAACGGAGCTCTCTCGATCTCCGCGGCTTGTAAAATGTGTAAGCTCTGCGCAAAAAAAAGCGGAGGAGTCGTCACCTACGAGGAGGAGGCAGTAGCAGAGATAGACAAATCTCTCTGGCGCGGCATCCTCGTATACGCAGACTGCCAGGGCGGTACTATACATAAGGTCACACTCGAGCTCTGCGGCAAGGCAAGAGAGCTTGCCAAGGTCACGGGACACCCCGTATATGCCCTGCTCATCGGTGAAAATGCAGCCGAGCAGGCAAAGGAGCTGCTCTACTACGGAGTCGATAAGGTGTTCGTCTACGATGACGAGGCATTCCGCGATTTCAGGATCGAGCCCTATGCTGCAGCATTCTACGATTTTATCGAGAAAATAAAGCCCTCGTCTATTCTTGTCGGAGCGACCGAGCTCGGACGTCAGCTCGCACCCCGTGTTGCGGCAAGATGCCGCTCGGGACTCACAGCAGACTGCACGGTGCTCGAGATGAAGGAGAATACCGATCTCATTCAGATACGCCCCGCCTTCGGTGGAAATATCATGGCGCAGATCATCTCGCCCGCGACAAGACCGCAGTTCTGCACAGTCAGATACAAGATATTCAACGAGCCCCCTCGCGCATCCGAGCCATCGGGCGAAATCGTTCGCATGGAAGTCACTGAGAAAATGAAGAAAAGCGAGATAGAGGTGCTCGAAACCAACAAAAAGCAAACAGATGTTGACATTTCCGAGGCTGACGTCATTGTTGCAGTCGGCAGAGGCGCACAAACCGAAGCGCTCCGCGCACAGGCAGAGGAGCTTGCTTCCCTGCTCGGCGGTATGGTCGCCTGCACCCGCCCGCTGGTAGAATCCAACCTTTTTGATCCTAAGCGTCAGATAGGTCTCTCGGGAAGAACCGTAAAGCCGAAGTTCATCATTTGTCTTGGAATCTCGGGTGCGGTACAGTTTGCCGCCGGAATGAAATCCTCCGCTTGCATCGTTGCCGTGAATAACGATAGCTCCGCGCCCATCTTTGACATTGCACACTATTGCGTCGTAGGTGACGTCGCAGAGATCCTCCCCCGTATTATCAAGAACATCAAGGAGGCAAAAAATGTATAATAAGGTACTCGATACAGATATTGCCGCCCTTAAGGCAATAGTCGGTGAGTTTATGGTTCAGGTCGGTGACGAGATATCCGAGGACTACGGTCATGACGAGCTCGGCGGAATCATAAGCATGCCCGAGGTTTTGGTGCGTGCATCCTCCACCGAGGAAATTTCCGCTATTATGAAGCATGCATATGCAAGATGTATACCGGTCACCGTCAGAGGAAGCGGCACGGGGCTTGTCGGTGCGGCCGTTGCGCTGCACGGCGGTATACTTCTCGAAACCGGAAGAATGAACAAGATACTAGAGCTTGACCGCGAGAATCTTACAGTCACGGTTCAGCCCGGTGTGCTCCTTATGGAGCTTGCTGCATTTGCCGAGGAGAACGATTTTCTCTATCCCCCGGATCCCGGTGAAAAATCCGCTACAATCGGTGGCAACATATCCACCAACGCAGGCGGTATGCGCGCAGTAAAATACGGTGTAACGCGCGACTACGTGCGTGCGCTCACGGTAGTTCTCCCGAACGGTGAAATACTCAACCTCGGTGCGAAGGTTGCCAAAAACAGCTCGGGCTATTCCCTCAAAGACCTTATAATAGGTTCAGAGGGCACGCTTGCCATCATTACAGAAGCGGTGCTGAAGCTCGTTCCGCTTCCTAAGGTATCAGTCAGCCTTCTCGTTCCCTTTCCCGACATGAAGTCGGCTATCGAGGCTGTCCCTCACATTATCCGCTCGAAGGTTATCCCGACGGCTATCGAATATATGTCGCGCGATACCATTCTCTTTTCGGAAAGCTACCTCGGTAAGAAATTTCCCGACACGAAAAACGATGCATACATCCTCCTGACCTTTGACGGTGCAACCGACGCTCAGGTAGAGGCGGATATGAAGATCGTGGCAGACCTCTGCCTCGAGATCGGTGCTCTCGATGCCTACATCGTAGACACCGAGGAGAGAAAAAAGTCGGTATGGAGCGCAAGAGGCGCATTCCTCGAAGCGATCAAGGCATCGACGACCGAGATGGACGAGTGCGACGTCGTAGTACCCGTAAACAAGGTCGACTACTTCATCAAATTCACGCACGCTCTTGCCGATGAGCTCGGCATCCGCATCCCAAGCTTCGGCCACGCGGGAGACGGAAACCTGCATATTTACGTATGCCGTGACGGTCTCGACGAGGAAAGTTGGAAGAAGAAGCTCGCCGAAGCCTTTGACAGAATGTATAAGACCGCAGAGGAGATTGGCGGACTCGTCTCAGGTGAGCACGGAATAGGATACGCAAAGCGCGAATTCTTAAAGCGCCAGTACGGAGAGACCCCGATAGCACTGATGCAGGGTATCAAGCGCGCCTTTGATGAAAAGAACATTCTGAACCCCGGAAAGATCTGCTATTAAGCATCAATAACCCCAATTAAGTAAATAAAGGTTGTCAAAAAAGACTGCCGAGTGCGTTTTTTCGCACCCGGCAGTCTTTTTTTGCTATTGATACTTTTAAACGCGACATCACCTGAATAGGCAGATTCAAGGGAGAAGCGTCGCCTTTAAATAATGAAATCCCGCGACCTTCAGTCGCGCGAAGAAATCTTCACTGCGTTCAGAAGAAATCCGCCTTCAGCGGAAGAAGTCGAAAACTTCGTTTTCGGTTAGAATTAAATCCACCCACCGCCGCAGCGATTTCATCCGCCTAAGTTCTTACGCAACTGATGAGCTTTGCGAAGCAAATTCGTTTTGTCCTCAAAACGCTCATCTGTTGCACTGCGCGTAGCAGATAGCCGGATAACTACACACTAGGATAGCGCATGTACCTCCGTTAGGTGGATTTAATTGAAAACACCACCGGTGTTTTCTAGGTCTCACCAAATATGACATCCCGGGGATAGGCAGATTTCGGGGAGAAGCGTCGTTCTTCAAGGCGTGAGGCGTACATTTAGATTTAGTAATTAGCTGAACAAACTAATGGGTAATCCGATTATTCGGATCGAATTGGATCAAGGCTCCAATTCGCCATTTGTTTGCCCCGCGCTTCGAGGTGCTCGCTTTGTAGCTGTTGGCGCGCGGTGTACGTCGAGCCCCCGAAACGGCGGTAGAAAAAGTCGATCAAATTGGAAGAAAACCGTAGGTTTTCAACCTTAGCTTATACAGTGTCAAAGGTGTGCTAATAGTTATGCCTTCTTTAGAGCACTTATAAAACTACCCGACTTTTTCGGTCTCGCCAAATATGACATCTCGGGGATAGGCAGATTTCGGGGAGAAGCGTCGTTCTTCAAGGCGTGAGGCGTACAAGGGTACGTCGAGCCCCCGAAACGGCGGTAGAAAAAGTCGATCAAATCAGAAGAAAACCGTAGGTTTTCAACCTTAGCTTATACAGTGTCAAGGATATGCGATTAACTTTGCTTTCTACAAAGCATTTTAAATACATCCCGACTTTTTCGGTCTCACAAAATATGACAGACCCGAAAACTACTTCTGGGGTTTGTAGAGCTCAAGCCTCTTATACATCGCCAGCCTTTTACCGCTCTGCTTATAGCTCTCAACAACGTTGGCACTTCTCTGCCCCGTTATGCGCCTCCAGAGGAAACGAAGCGGGAAGAATATCCAGCCCACGGGATATAGCAGTATACACCACTTTGCAGCCGGCCAATGCTGCCTTATATAGTTGTTAATGAAGCGGAAGGCGCGCACTATACGGGATTTTTCTCCCGCGGTCGCCTTGTAGTCGGCAATGAATACTGTCTCGAAGCTGCGCTCCTTATCTCTCTGACCGAAGTTTCCTCCGCGCGCAATATCCTCGAGCAGAGCATCTGCTACGTCATAGTCATCGCCCATCCATGCCTTGTGTGGCATGCCGAGATATTTCACCGCAGCGAGTGCGATCGCCTGACCTAGGCGCCAGAGTCCAACTCTCTTAAGTCTTTTTTCAAATGTATCGACAAATTCTTCATTCGAGAACGAGTTCACGAACACCGCCCAGTCGCAAAGGTGGCGTAAGCCGACGCCTATCGGCATCAGATGCATCTGGAAGTGCGTCAGAATAATAAAGCCGTGATGGAAATCAGAAGGTAGCTTATACTCACCGTAATCATCCTTGACGGTGGTAGCACTCTCACACAGATCCGACCAATATTCGAGGAATATCGGCTTCATTTTTTCATCGGGGATCGCAATAGGAGCAAAGTGCAGCTCCATATACAGCTTTCCTCGCTCCAGAATGTCGTGATGCTCACTGTCGGTGTGCTCTAGTGTAAAGCCGTCCGACTTGAACACCTCGCGTGCGCGCTCCAGATGCTCGGGAGCAACATAGAAGTCCACGTCACCCATGCTCCTTAAAATCGGATCGGGATAGTAGCGCGCGGATGCGACGCCCTTGATAACCGAATAGGAGATACCGTTTTCGCTCATAAGTCGGTGAAGGTAGCTGTGTCCGCGATAGCAAGCGAGATTGACCTCCTCGCACCTCTTAAGATACTTTTTTATCACCGCCGTTGTTGCAACGCCTATCGGCAGCTCGTCAATATTCTGAAAAGCAATAAGAGGCATCGACTGTGATATGCTCTCCTTAAGCACCTCGCTCCAGTCGATCTCGGAGGGTACATCGACGGGCATCCCGAAGAGGTTATGCCCGATAAGATTAAGCATCGCGCTCTGCTCTTCGCTTATATTTATTTTATTCACGGGCAACACCTCCGTTTTTTCTTCATTCGCTGATATTTTTATTATATCATCGTCATATAGAAAATGCAATGATAATACAAAAAAGAGCTTCTTTTTAGTTGACTTTTATTATCTGATGTGCTAGTATATTTCTATCAAATACGGGGATAAACCTTAAAGAGAGGAATACCCCGACGCAGAAAACCGAACGAGGACATGGCAAACGCCGGCATCAAGTAGCATGGAGATAATAGACGCACACGCACACATTTACCCGGAAAAAATAGCAGCAAAGGCAACGAGCACCATCGGTGTCTTTTACGATATAGAGATGGAAATGCCTGCCGGCACGGCAGAAAGACTCATTGAGGACGGTACACGGGCAGGCATAAGCCGATACGTCGTACACTCGGTTGCAACCACCGCACACCAGGTGCGCTCGATCAACGATTTCATCAAGCGTGAGGTCGATGCTCATCCCGAGTTTATCGGATTTATTACGCTGCATCAGGACCTCAGCTACGAAGAGATAGTAAACGAGGTCGATATTGCTATTGAAAACGGAATGCACGGCATAAAGCTGCATCCCGATTTTCAGAAGTTCAATATAGACGATGAGGTTGCCGAAAAATTCTACCGCGCGGCAGAGGGTAAGCTCCCCATCCTCTTGCATATGGGTGACGACAGATATGAATACTCTAAGCCCTACCGCCTTGTAAATATGGCTAAGAAGTACCCCCGTGTCAACTTTATCGCAGCGCACTTCGGTGGTTACAAGTGCTGGGAGGATTCTCCTCTTTACAAGGGGCTCGACAATATTTACTTCGATACCTGCTCATCGCTCCCCTTCATCACCCCCGAGCACGCAAAGAGCCTTATCGATATGTTCGGTGCGGACAGGTTCTTCTTCGCTACCGATTTCCCGATGTGGGATGCCAAGACCGAGCTCGAAAGGTTTAATAAAATACCTCTCAGCGACAAAGAAAGAGAAATGATATTAAGCAAAAATATCAAGAGGCTTTTAGGAATTTAATAAAAAAAAAAGACCGATTATGTAAACTTTTCGTTACATAATCGGTCTTTTTTTATCCTTGTAATGAAGTCCTGAAATGAATTTCAGAATGAAGTCACGATGTGATGAATTCCGATCTCATCGGATGATGTCCGGGCTTTTGCCTAAGCAAATGCTTATATTTCCACGATCCAGCCCTCGGGTGCCTCGAGACGACCCATCTGAATACCTGTGAGAGTATCGTAGAGCTTCTTGGTTACGGGGCCCATCTCGGTCATACCCGCCGGGAAGCAGATTTCGCGGCCGTGGTCCACGATCTTGCCGACGGGAGAGATAACTGCGGCAGTACCGCAGAGTCCGCACTCTGCAAAGCTGTCGAGCTCATCCTTATGGATAACTCTCTCTTCAGCATCAAGACCGAGATAATCACGCGCAACGGTCATGAGCGAGCGACGTGTGATGGAAGGAAGGATGCTGTCCGACTTAGGAGTAACGACACCGCCGTCCTTAGTGACGAAGAGCACGTTTGCTCCGCCCGTCTCCTCTATGGTGGTGTGAGTTGCAGCATCGAGATAGATATTCTCATCATATCCGAGCTCGTGCGCCTCAACGATGTTGTAAAGGCTCATCGCGTAGTTAAGACCCGCCTTGATATGACCGGTTCCGTGAGGAGCCGCACGGTCAAGATCCGAAAGTCTTACGGTAAGGGGTCTGACACCGCCCTTGAAGTAGGGACCTACGGGAGTGACGAGGATACGGAACTGATACTCGGTTGCGGGCTTAACGCCTATAACCGCATTCGTACCCATCATGTAGGGTCTGATATAAAGAGTAGCACCCGAGCCGAAGGGGGGGACGTAAGCGGCGTTTGCCTTTACTACCTTCTTTACCGCCTCGATGAACTTATCCTCGGGATATACGGGCATCTTAAGTCTTTCTGCCGACTCAGCCATACGCTTCGCGTTGAGGTCGGGGCGGAAGCAGACTATTCTGCCGTCCTCGGTGGTATACGCCTTAAGACCCTCGAAGCAGGTCTGCGCGTACTGGAATACGCACGCACACTCGTTGAGAGTTACGGTGTGATCTGCGGTGAGAGCACCGTCATCCCACTTACCGTCCTTATAGTTGGAAACAAAGCTGAAGTCGGTCTCCATATATCCGAAGCCGAGCGATGCCCAATCAATATTTTTCTTTTCCATAATCTTCTCCATTTTATAAAGCCCACCGCGGAAGCATCCGCGGTGGTATGAAATTTTATTTTTTGTAATCCTTGCCGAGTGAGAGAGCCTTCATATTAAGCTCCTTGAGTGCCGCCTTCTTCGGGGGGACGAGCTTCTCGACCACCTCGGCTACACCGTCAAAGGAGAGCTCGGGGTTGTTTTCAAGAAGGTGACCCACGATGATCATGTTGGCAAGAGAGCTGATGCCCTCGTCCTTCGCCATCTGAGTCGCAGGGATGTAGAACACCTCAACGTCATCGCGCTCCACCTTAGCACTTATAAGAGAGGAGTCAACGTAGATCTGACCGCCGCTTACAACCGAATTCACATACTTCTCAAGAGAAGGAAGGTTCATCGCGATAAGAACGTCGGGCGTGGTTATAATAGGTGAGCCTACGGGAGTATCCGAGAGGATAACGTTACAGTTTGCGGTACCGCCGCGCATCTCGGGGCCGTACGAGGGCAGCCAGGATACCTGAAGCTCCTCGGTAAGTCCTTTATATGCAAGGAATTTACCCGAGAAGAGTATTCCCTGTCCGCCGAAGCCTGCAATAAGGATCTGTGTCGTTTTCATATCACTTATCCTCCCCTGCACTTCTGTCCTTGTATACGCCGATAGGATAGTAAGGAAGCATATCGCTCTCTACCCACTCGAGCGCCGCCTTAGGAGTCATTCCCCAGTTGGTGGGACAAGCGGATACTACCTCTACAAGAGAGAAGCCCTTGCCCGCAATCTGGTTCTCGAACGCCTTCTTGATAGCCTTCTTCGCATTCTTTACGTTCTTTACGTTGTTTACCGCAACGCGCGCGACGTACTCGGGACCCTCGAGAGTAGCGAGCATCTCGCTGACGCGGATGGGCCAACCGCAATGGTTTACGTCACGGCCGTAGGGTGAGGTCTGAGTGACCTGACCGGGAAGGCTCGTAGGAGCCATCTGACCGCCCGTCATACCGTAGATCGCGTTGTTTACGAAAATTACGGTAATATTCTCGTTTCTTGCGGCAGAGTGTACGGTCTCCGCCATACCGATGGATGCAAGGTCTCCGTCACCCTGATAGGTGAATACCACGTTGTCGGGACGGCAACGCTTTATACCCGTTGCAACAGCGGGTGCTCTGCCGTGAGGAGCCTCTATCATATCGCAGGAGAAGTAATCGTACGCCATAACGGCACAGCCAACGGGTGCGACACCGATAGCCTTACCCTCGATGCCAAGCTCATCCATGACCTCAGCGACGAGGCGGTGAATAATACCGTGAGGGCATCCGGGACAGTAATGGAAGGGTGCGTCCGTCAGGGACTTGGGTTTTTCAAATACTACAGCCATTATTCTTACTCTCCTTTCATAGCATTACGGATAGATGCAAGGATCTCGTCGGGAGACGGGATCATACCGCCTGTGCGGTTGCAAAGATATACGGGCTTCTGGCACTTGGTAGCGAGCTTAACGTCCTCGATCATCTGACCCATGCTAAGCTCCACGGAGATAAATGCCTTAGCCTTATCAGCAGCCTCAAAGGCTGCGTTCGGGAAGGGCCAGAGAGTAATGGGACGGATAAGACCGACCTTGATGCCCTCGGCTCTCGCCATTGCTACTGCGTTCTTGGCAACGCGGGATGCGATACCGAATGCAACGACACAGATCTCGGCATCGTCCATCATGTAATCCTCCCACATAGCCTCATTCTTTTCGATCTCGGCGTACTTCTCGTAGCGCTCGAAGTTCTTTCTTTCAAGCTCGTCGGGCTTAAGATAAAGCGAGTTGACTACGTTATGCTTGCGCTTGCACTCTGTTCCGGTAAGCGCCCAGGGCTTCTCGTAGGTCGTGATCTCCGCATCCTCAAAGGTAATGGGCTCCATCATCTGACCGATGGTTCCGTCAGCGAGGATCATAGAGGTCATGCGGTACTTGTCTGCAAGATCAAAGCCCTTGATAGTAAGGCTCGCCATCTCCTGTACCGATGCGGGTGCGAGAACTATCATGCGGTAGTCGCCGTGTCCGCCGCCCTTGGTAGCCTGGAAATAATCCGACTGAGAGGGCTGGATACCGCCGAGACCGGGGCCGCCTCTCTGAACGTTTACAACGAGTGCGGGAACGTCGGAGCCCGCTATGTAGCTGAGTCCCTCTGCCTTAAGAGATATTCCGGGGCTCGAGGACGAGGTCATAACGCGCATACCCGCTGCGGCCGCACCGTAGACCATGTTAATAGAAGCTATCTCGCTCTCAGCCTGAAGGAACACACCGCCGATCTTGGGCATCTTCTTTGCCATATAAGCGGCAATCTCGGTCTGAGGAGTGATGGGATAACCAAAGTAGTGTCGGCAACCTGCTCTGATCGCAGCCTCTGCAATAGCCTCGTTGCCCTTCATCAATATTCTTTCTGCCATAACTGCCTCCTTATTTCTCAACCGTGATAATGCAGTCGGGACACATGGTCGCGCAGAACGCGCAGCCGATGCACTTTTCCTCATCCTGCATATAAGCAGGAGAATAGCCCTTCTGATTGAGCTTATCCTCTGCAATTGCCAGACACTTCTTCGGGCAGGCATCGACGCAGAGTCCGCAGCCCTTACACATGTCCGTATTGAATGTAACCTTTGCCATTTGTTTCCTCCTTATTTAAGGCCTGCCGTGACATTTGTGTCCGGTAAGTCGAAAATTTTCTTCTGAAGCTTCATCGGGAATACCTGAAGCCCGTCAAGCTCACGCGCCACCGACTCCTCCGCCGTGTGCATCCAGACCTCGAGCCCCGTCGTCTTTGAAAGACGGTCTACAAAGTCGAGCGACTCAATAATCGTGTCGCGCGTTGTTTCGGGACCGAGGTTCGAGTTGTTGACTATACAGGTAAAGCTTATGCCTGCGGCAGCCTCGATCTCTTTCATTATCTCGACCGTATCCTCTACTGTCGAAGTAAGCGGACGGTGGCAATTCACCACGAACGCCATACGGTAATTATTCTCCGCCTTTATTGCTCCCGCATATCTTCCGAGAGCGTAGGCGCCTCTGTCATCACCGCCGATATCCATGACACCGTACCCCGACTTATCCTGCACCAGACTATAGCTCTCTGCCGGCAATGCGGGAAGATCCACGTTACTGTTGGCATACTGAGGGGAAATCAGGCGGATGCCCGCCTCGTTAAGCTCCCTCTCGCTGTCCTTGGTGCGGAAATAGGGATTGACTATGTCTAAATCTGCGATCGTGACCTTTTTACCCATTCTTGCAAGATACAGCGCGTAGTTGACGGCAATATTCGTCTTTCCGCTGCCGTAGTGACCTGCAAACAGGGTCAATCTCTTATGTTCCATAATGTTCTCTTTATAAATTCGGCAGAGCCGAACGCGCCTTAAAGCTGCTTTCTTATGATCTTACCGCTTGTGGTCTTGGGAAGACTGTCACGGAATTCAACGATCCTCGGATACTTATAGGGCGCAGTCTTTGATTTAACGTAATTCTGAATTTCTTTTTTAAGCTCATCGGTGCCCTCGGTGTCACTCACGAGCACTATGCTCGCCTTAACGACCTGACCTCTGATCTCATCGGGCGCGGCAGATACACCGCACTCAAGCACGTAGGGCAGCTCCATGATAACGTTCTCGATCTCAAACGGACCGATACGGTATCCCGAGGACTTGATAACGTCATCCGCACGTCCGACGTACCAGAGGAATCCGTCCTCGTCCATCCACGCAACGTCACCGGTATGGTAGAAGCCGTCGCGCCAGGTCTCGGCTGTGACCTCCTCGTTAGCATCGTACGCATACGCGAGACCGCAGGGCAGACCCTCCGAAATATCTATACAGATCTCTCCGCTCTCACCGCGCGCGACCTCCTCGCCCTCGGTATTAAGCAGATGCACCTTGTAAAGCGGCACGGGCTTACCCATAGATCCGAGCTTGTGGCTTCCGCCCGAAAGGTTACCGATGATGAGCGTGCTCTCGGACTGACCGAAGCCCTCCATTATCTTAAGACCCGTATGCTTTTCAAACTGACGGAATACCTCGGGATTAAGCGCCTCGCCGGCAGTAGATGCGTGCTCTATCGATGAGAGATCGAATCTCGAAAGATCCTGTTTGATAAGCATTCTGTACATAGTAGGCGGTGCGCAGAAGGTAGTTATGCCGTATTTTGCAAACAAAGGTAGTATTTTTTCGGGGTTAAACCTGTCAAAATCGTATACGAAGTTTGCCGCCTCGCACAGCCACTGACCGTAAAGCTTACCCCACAGAGCCTTAGCCCATCCGGTATCGGATATGGTGAAGTGAAGTCCCTCGGGGTTGACCTGATGCCAATATTTAGCGGTTATGAAGTGACCGAGCGGATACTTGTAGTTGTGCGCGGCTATCTTCGGATATCCCGAAGTACCCGAGGTGAAGAACATCAGCATCGGATCGCTGCCGGAGGGTGTATCCTCGGATCTTGCAAAGTGGCTGCTGTACATTCCGTACTCGTCGTCGAAGCTGTGCCAGCCCTCACGCTCACCGCCCACGAGGATCTTGTATTCCAGCCCCGGACAGTCCTTTGCAGCACCGTCAACCGACGCCGCAACCTCACCGTCAGCGGTACAGAGGATAGCCCTTACGCGTCCCGCCTCAAAGCGGTATCTGAAGTCCTTTTCAAGAAGCTGATTAGGTGCGGGGATAGCAATTGCACCAAGCTTATGTAAACCAAGGATAGCGAACCAGAACTGATAATGGCGCTTAAGCACGAGCATTACCCTGTCGCCTCTCTTGATTCCGAGAGCCTTGAAATAGTTAGCCGCCCTCGCTGACTCCTTCTTCATATCACGGAAGGTAAAGCGTCTTTCGACACCGTCCTCGCTGACGTGGAGCATAGCAAGCTTATCCGGCTTGCGTCTGCCGAGCGCGTCAACAACGTCGAACGCGAAGTTGAACTTCTCCTCGTTTTTAAATTCTATACCCGTAAGAACACCGTTCTCAACGGTAGGTATAATGAAGTCCTGATAAATACGGCGCTCGGTATCCTCACCGTGCTTTCTCGTAGCAACCGAAAGCTCTGCCGCAGCCTCTCCCTCTCTTGCCGCCTGATTGCGTAATACGATGGCATAGAAGGTGCAGTCCTTCCCGTTCACCGCTATCATACCGTGCGGTGTGCCGGAATCGTAATAGATACAGTCGCCGGGATTAAGTATCTCGGTGTGCTCGCCTATACGGATCTTCATCTGACCGCTGATAACGATATCGCACTCCTGTCCCTCGTGAGTAACAAGATCGATGTCATCCTCGTTGCCGTTATAGTTGAGCTCCATATAAAGCGGAAGCGCGATACGGTTACGGAAGCCCGAGGCAAGGTTGAAGCCTATCATATTGTGAGCTTCCTCGATCCTCTGTCCGTCACCCTTACGGGTAAGGGCGTATGATCGGAGCTTGGGGCTCTTACCCTCAAGCAGGTCACCCATATCGACACCGAAGCTTAAGGTGCAGTGATAGAGGAAGGCGATGCTCAGATTGCGATTGCCCGCCTCGCACTGCTCATACTCGTGTACACTGGTACCGGTACGGGATGCCATCTCCTCGACGGACAGCCCCGTGACAAGACGCAGCTCCTTGATACGGGCGGCGATCTGCTTTATTTTGTTTTCCATTTCATTAATAACCGGTTTCACAGCATACCTCTTTATATTTTACTAAGTAAAGACTATTATATAAAACTTTACTTGCGTTTGTCAATATTCTACGGTGAATTTCGACCTTTTTCCTAAATATCGAGCCTTATCAGAGCTTATTTCTCATAATCTTGCCGCTGATCGTCTTGGGAAGATCCTTACGGAACTCGACTATTCTCGGATACTTGTAAGGTGCGGTGTGTGCCTTGACGTAGTTCTGAATCTCTTTCTTAAGCTCGTCTGTGCCCTCTGTACCGGGAACGAGAACGATACAAGCCTTGACCACCTGACCTCTTACCTCATCGGGTGCCGCGCAGACACCGCACTCGAGGACGTAAGGCAGCTCCATGATAGTCGACTCTATCTCGAACGGGCCTATACGGTAGCCCGAGGACTTGATAACGTCATCCGCACGGCCGACGTACCAGTAATATCCGTCCTCATCGCGCCACGCGAGGTCTCCCGTATGGTACATTCCGTCGTGCCATACGTTCTTGGTAGCCTCATCGTTACGGTAATAACCGAGGAACACTCCGGGTGAGGTTCTCGGGCTGGTTCTGATAACGATCTCGCCGTTCACACCGTCTGCTACGGGGTTGCCGTCGGTATCGACGAGGTCTATGCCGTATCCGGGAACGGGCTTACCCATAGCACCGGGCTTAAGCTGTGTGCCGACGAGGTTGGCGATGCCGAGTGTCATCTCGGTCTGACCGAAGCCCTCTGCAATACGCAGTCCCGTCGATTTCTCAAACTGATAGAACACCTCGGGATTAAGCGCCTCGCCTGCGGTGGTCGCGTGTCTTATCGAGGAAAGGTCGTACTGACTTATATCCTGCTTGATAAGCATTCTGTACATAGTGGGAGGAGCGCAGAAGGTCGTGATGCCGTACTTAGCGAACATCGGAAGTATCTTCTGCGAATCAAATCTGTCGAAGTCATAGGTAAATACAGCACCCTCGCACAGCCACTGACCGTAGAGCTTACCCCACAGAGCCTTACCCCATCCCGTCTCGGAGATAGTGAAGTGGAGTCCGTCCTGCTGGCAAAGGTGCCAGTATTTTGCGGTTACAAAATGACCAAGCGCATACTTATAAGAGTGCATCGCCATCTTGGGATATCCCGTGGTGCCCGAGGTAAAGAGCATAAGCATAGGATCGTTTCCGCACGGAGCATCCGCCTCACGAACGTACCTGCGGCTGAAGAGACCGTACTCATTGTCATAATCGTGCCAACCCTCGCGCTCGCCGCCGACGAGTATCTTCTTTAGCGAAAGACCGCTCTTTTTCTCGGCAAGCTCCACCTGACGGGCGGTATCACCGTCAGCGGTGCAAAGTATCGCGCTGACGCCGGCTGCCTCGAATCGGTATGTAAAATCGTGCTCGAGGAGCTGATTTGTCGCGGGGATAGCGATAGCACCCAGCTTATGTAATCCGAGGATAGCAAACCAGAACTGATAATGACGCTTAAGAACGAGCATTACCCTGTCGCCCCGTCTGATGCCGAGCGACTTGAAGTAGTTCGCGCTCTGCGAGGACGCATCCTTCATATCCTTAAATGTAAATCTGCGCTCGGTCATATCGTTCGCGACGTGGACCATAGCGAGCTTCTCGGGATTCTTGCGCGCTATCGCATCGACCGTATCAAATGCGAAGTTATATTCATCCTCGTGGCTGAACTCAACGTCGACGAGCGCACCGTTCTCATCCTCAATCGGCTTGACGAATTTCTCGCAAAGCAGGGGTGCCTCAACGACCTTGTGCTCCATAGAGCCGATAAACATAGGCTGGTCAGTGCTGTCGCTCGCCATGATCATAGCAAGGAACACGCAATCCTTACCGTCAACGGCTATCATACCGTGAGGCGTCGAGGACTTGAAGAAGATGCTGTCACCCTCGCGGAGCACCTCCTCGCGGTCACCGACGCGGATACGCATAGAGCCCTTGATAACAAGGTCAAACTCCTGTCCCGAGTGCGTTACCGTGCTGATAGGAAGCTTCTGGAGCTCCTCGGAATATTCATAGGTTACCCAATAGGGCGTAGCAAGCTTTTTACGGAACAGCGGCGCCATATCCTGAATGGTGATACCGTCCTCGCTCGCGGTGGTAAGACCCTCCCCCTTGCGTGTCACGGTATATCCGCTCAGCTTCGCACTGTGTCCCTCAAGAATATCTGTGATCTCAATACCGCACACCTTCGCGCACTTATGCATGAAGGTAAATGGAAGGTCGACCTTACCCGACTCGTAGGATACGTAGGTCTCTTCCGTAATTTCGGTAAGAGCCGCCATTTCGGCGGTAGTGTATCCGAGTATTTCGCGCAGCTCGCGAATTCGTAAGGCTATACGCTGGAGCTGGTTGTTGTCGGTTTGGTTTGTCATAATTGTTTCCTCCTTGATCGGTAAAATCTCTAAAAAACGGGAAAGACCCGATAAAAAACAAAAAACGCCTCAAGAAAAGTAATTCTTGAGACGAGTAAATATACCCGCGGTACCACTCAATTTGCGCAACGCGCCACTTCAGACTCTATCAAGTCCTACCCCTTAACGCGGGGGAACGAAAGGCCCTGGCTCAGGCTCGGACCTTCAACTCGGAAGTGATGGGTAACATGGCTATAAGCTATCGGCTCACACCAACCGCCGACTCTCTGCAAGCTCCTTCACCGTACCGTCTTCGTCACAGTTTTTATGAACTTATTCTATCACAACTTTTTCTAAATGTCAAACACTTTTTTGCCGTCAAATTACCCAAAGATATAAAATGTGAGGTCGTATTTTTGATTAGTTTGCACAAATATCGCATTTTTTCTAAATTTCCATCTTGACAAACGAGTGCTTTAGTGTTTTAATATACTCATTAATAAAGCCATTTTCAAAGACAATGACGGAAACTACCCCCTTTTCGGATGCTGCAGAGAGTCGGCGGTTGGTGCGAGCCGATGCGGACGGTTGGGTGTTCTTCTTCCCGAGTCGGTCTTGTCAAAGCGTGAGCGAGTAATGAGACACGGGTGCTCCCGTTACAGAGTACGACCTTGTTTGAGGTTTAAAGTGATTTCCCTTTTGGGGGATAATCAGGGTGGTACCGCGAATTGAATTTTCGTCCCTGAGCCGTACAGACGGACTCGGGGGCTTTTTATTTGTTATAATGAAAGGAAGAAAAAAATGAGAGAGATCAGAATCAGCGATGCAACCATGAAGCAGATCTCGGAGGACTTCAGCCTGTCCTTCAAGGAGAAGATCGAGTTTGCGAAGCTACTTGACCGACTCGGAGTCGACGTGATCGAGCTCGAGGGAATAAGCAATGCTCGCATTGATTCTCTACGCATCAAATCTATCGCGCAGGCAGTCAGCGAAAGCATAGTTGCCGTTCCCGTAGACTTCACCGACGGGAGCATTGAGAGCACCTGGTGCGCGCTGAAGCAGGCGAAGCTCCCAAGACTTCAGGTTATAGCACCCACGAGCTCGGTGCAGATAGAATATCTCTTTCATAAAAAGCCCGATGCAGTCATCGCGGCAATAAAGGATGCCGTATCCGGGTGCGCGGCACTCTGCCCCGACGTTGAGTTCATCGCAGGCGATGCTACTCGCAGCGAGCAGAGCTTCCTCACTCTCGCGCTTAAGACGGCTATCGAGGCGGGCGCATCCACCGTTACGCTTTCGGATACTGCGGGCACGATGTTCCCTGACGAGCTCTCCGCGTTCATACGCGCACAGTATGATGCTCTCCCCGAGCTCAAGAGCGTAACGCTCGGAATCTGTACCTCGAACGCCATCTCGATGGCAGACGCCTGTGCGATAGCAGCAGTAACCGGCGGCGCGGGACAGATCACGGCGGCGGCATATCCCATAGATCACGCATCCGTTGCTAACCTTGCGCGCATTTTCGCGGCAAAGGCAGACACACTCTCGGCAGGATGCAGGATCAACACGGCAGAGCTCGGCAGACTGATCGGAAAAATTGAACGCATCTGTAACCCCGTAAAAAGAGATGCATCCTACGCTGCGGCAGATAACGAGGACGGTGTATACCTTACCGCCCACGATAATGCCGAGGCTGTCGCTATGGCGGTCACCAAGCTTGGCTACGACCTTTCCGAAGAGGATAACCTGAAGGTTTATAACGCATTCTTGGAGATAGCAGCAAAAAAAGAGCGCGTAGGGCTTAAGGAGCTCGACGCCATCGTCGCATCCTCTGCGATGCAGGTCCCCTCGACCTACAAGCTCGACACCTACGTTATTACCTCGGGTAATACCATATCCGCTACCGCACATATCAAGCTCTCGAAGAACGGTAAGCCCGTCGAGGGAGTATATATCGGAGACGGCTCCATAGATGCCGCCTTCCAGGCAATAGAAAAGATAACGGGCTGCCACTACGAGCTCGACGATTTCCAGCTCCAGGCGGTCACTGAGGGCAGAGAGGCCATGGGACAGACCGTGGTCAAGCTCCGCTCGGGCGCGAGAGTTTACTCGGGTCGCGGTATCTCCACTGACATCGTAGGTGCAGGAATACAGGCTTACCTGAGCGCGCTTAACAAAATCATATATGAGGAGGAAGCAGAATGAAGCTCTCCTTTTCCACACGAGGATGGCCGGGTCTCTCGTTTGACGAGATGATAGATACGGCTATCGACATGGGCTTCTCGGGTGTAGAGGTCTATAATCTCCACGCCTTTGC
The DNA here is from genome assembly GCA_017508195.1 of Clostridia bacterium. Lineage (GTDB taxonomy): Bacteria > Bacillota > Clostridia > Oscillospirales > CAG-272 > UBA1740. The sequence continues at coordinate 23,218 of JAFVZL010000027.1, forward strand.
CGATCTTACCGACAAGGGCGCGCCCTTCCATAAATATAATACCGCGGCTACCGCGCGTACGCTCCGCGATAAGCAGCTCACCATTCCCTGCTTTGATACCTCGATCGATATTTCATCGGCAGAGGGCAGCGTTGATACTGTATCCGGGCTTATCGAGATAGCGCACAACGCCCACGTTCCCTACGTTGTAGTCTGCGCTCTTTCGGATAACGAGGACAGAGTCTATTCTACCCTCTCGGCACTTCTCCCGATAGCGGAGTCGCTCGACGTGAGCGTGCTTGTAAAGACGAGCGGAATATATTCCGACACCGCGAGGCTCAGGGATATGCTCGACCGCTTTGCGAGTGATAACCTTGCCGTGCTTTGGGACGTCCATCACCCTTACAGGGATAAGGGCGAGTCGGGAGACGATACCATAAAGAACCTCGGATGCTATGTAAAGCACGTTCATATGCGCGATTCAGACGACACGGGTGCCTACCAGCTTATCGGTGAGGGTACTATGCCCATCGATGACGTTATGCGCGCACTCTCATCCGTAAACTACGATAATTTTATCTCACTCGAGTGGAAGCCCGAGTGGCTCGAGGACTTAAAGGACCCCGAGATCATCTTTCCCTACTTCGTAAACTATATGTCGAGATTCACCTCGACAAGGGATATGAAAAAGAAGCTTTACTTTAACCATGACGGCACGGGACAGTACGTCTGGAAAAAGGATGAGCTTATCGACCTGACCTTCTCCGAGGTGCTCGACCGCGTTGCAGACGAGTTCCCCGATCAGTACTGCTTCAAGTACACGACCCTCGACTACACCCGTACCTATGCAGAATTCCGCGAGGACGTTGACCGCTTCGCAAGAGCGCTCGTTTCGCTCGGTGTCAAGGCGGGCTCAAAGGTCGCTGTATGGGCTACCAACCTGCCTGCGTGGTATATCACGTTCTGGGCTACGACGAAGCTCGGTGCGGTGCTCGTAACCGTTAACACAGCGTATAAGATACACGAGGCGGAATACCTGCTCCGTCAGTCCGATACTCACACGCTCGTCATGATCGACAGCTGCCTTGACTCGAACTATAAGGAGATAATCAACACTCTCTGCCCCGAGATAAAGGATACGAAGCCGGGAGAGCCTCTGCACTCGAAAAGACTTCCCTTCTTACGCAATGTTATCACCGTCGGCTTCAAGCAGCCGGGATGCCTCACCTTTGACGAGGCTATGGCAAGATACAAGCTCGTCAGCAAGGAGCAGGTCGCGAGAATGGCGGCAGCCGTACGCCCGAGCGACGTATGCAATATGCAGTACACCTCGGGTACCACAGGCTTCCCGAAGGGAGTAATGCTCACTCACTACAACGTAGTGAATAACGGAAAGTGTATCGGAGACCGAATGGGTCTTTCGACCGCGGACCGTATGATGATACACGTTCCTATGTTCCACTGCTTCGGAATGACACTTTCGATGACCTCGTCGATGACCCACGGAACGACTATGTGTCCGATGCCCTACTTCTCGGCAAAATCCTCTCTCGCGTGCATCAATCAGGAGAAGATAACCTGCTTCAACGGTGTACCTACGATGTTCATCGCGATGTTCAACCACCCGAACTACCGCTCGACCGACTTCTCGCATATGAGAACCGGTATCATGGCAGGTGCGGGATGCCCTCCCGAGCTTATGCGCCGTGCGGCAAGACCCGACGAGATGAATATGACGGGTATAGTCAGCGTATACGGTCAGACCGAGTGTGCACCGGGTAACACCATGAGCTCCTGGACCGACTCTCTTGAGGTAAGGACAGAGACCGTCGGCTACGCCTTCCCCCACGTGCGCTGCAAGATAGTAGACCCCGAGACGGGCGAGGAGGTCGGCCCCGGAGTGAACGGCGAGTTCTGTGCAAAGGGCTACAACACCATGAAGGGCTACTACAAGATGCCTATGGCGACCAAGGGCACGATAGACGAGGACGGATGGCTCCACTCGGGAGACCTCGCCTCGCGTGACGAGGACGGAAATTACAGAATTACCGGCAGACTCAAGGATATGATCATCCGAGGCGGTGAGAATATCTACCCGAAGGAGATAGAGGAATTCATCTACACCCACCCCGCAGTAAAAGACGTGCAGGTCATCGGTGTGCCCGATAAGAAGTACGGCGAGGAGATAATGGCTTGCATTATCTTAAAGGAGCCGGGCAGTATCACAGAGAGCGAGATGATCGAGTACATCAAGGCGAGCATGGCACGCCATAAGGTGCCTAAGTATATCGAGTTCGTCACAAGCTTCCCGATGAACGCAGCGGGTAAGATCCTCAAATACAAGATGAGAGAGGATGCGGCAGCCCGTCTCGGTCTTGTGGGCGACGGCTCGGACACCGCCTCACCCGGTAAATAACAAAGAAGGCAGCACGGACCCGTTTCTCGATCAGTGCTGCCAATTCTTCCGAAGGGAGCAAAGATATGAATATACTTGAAAAGCTCTCTCAAGAGCTCAAAAAATACTGCGTAAGATTACACGGGGCGGCACTTATATCAGGCGGCGAGGTAGTCGACGAGATATATCTGCCCCCGTATACAAGAGATACCAAAACAAGGCTCTACTCGACAACGAAATCGGTCGCGGCAATAGCAATCGGCAAGCTTGTCGGTGAGGGGAGAATATCCCTTGACGATAAGGTGACCGATATCTTTAAGAGCCGCTTCGATATGACCGACGTGCATCCGCTCTTAAAGGAGCAGACCGTAAGGCAGATGCTGACGATGACGACCGTATACTCGAAGCCCACCTATGACGCAAATACGCGCGAGTGGCTCGCATCTTATTTTAAAGCAGAGCCAACGCACCCCGCAGGTACTCTCTGGCACTATGACAGCTGCGGCAGCTATGTCATCGGTGCTATCACAAAACTCGTCACGGGTATGGACTTTATCGAATATCTGCGCCCAGAATTCGACGAGATAGGCGTGAGCGAGGGAATATACTGCCTCGAGGGTCCCGACGGTGAGGCGTGGGCATCCTCGGGCTTCATAGCAACGACAGAGGACCTCGGCAGAATTGCTTACCTCATGTTAAAGCGCGGCAAGTGGGGTGATAAGCAGCTTATCCCCGAGGACTTTGCCATAGATGCAATATCACCACTGGTCACAAACACCGACAGAGCAATATTCTCGCGCTACGATTGCGGTTACGGCTATCAGATATGGTCGCACCCGGGCGGTGCCTTTGCGTTCAGGGGACTGGGCGGACAGATAGCTATCGGATATCCCGGAAGAGACCTTGTCTTCGTCTGCACCTCAGACACCTCGGGTAACCACAACGCATACGATGATATATTCAGAACAGTCGAGGAAATAGTGCTCCCGCACTTCCCCATCACAAACGAAGCCGAGCACGAGCAAATGCTTCCGAAGCCCGTAAACAGCAACGTATATAGCGAGATTGTAAACAAAACTTATATTTTAAACGATAATCCGCTGAACATCGAAGCTATCAGCTTTGAGGATAAGAACGGAGCATCAGTACTGAATTACACCAAAGGCGGCAAGTCCTACACGCTCCCCTTCACCGTCGGCAAGGAATCCCTCACCGTCTTTCCCGAGGGCTATCACGCACACCGTCTCTTTGATAAAAGCGAGAGCCTAAGATACAGGTGCTCGGTAAGTGCAGAATGGACGGAACCGCAAAAGCTTCGCATAAGAGTGTGGGCAGAGGACATTTACGTTGGTAATATGACCATGGTATTTGCCTTCCGTGAGGACGGTATGATAGCGCTCAAGGCTGATAAAAACGCGCAGTTCTTTTTCGATGATTTTTCGGGTGTCGCATACGGCAGATCAAAATAATGCTCTGTCCGACATGCCCGTGCCTAACCGCTATTCTATTATTAATTAAAACGGAGATACCGCAAAGGGCGGTATCTCCGTTTTTTCTGCCAAAGCGGCAATTTATCTATAAAAAGCTGCGAAAACCCGACACGGGTGCTCGGTTTAGTGTACCACGAATGTCACCTGCTCGCTCGCAGGGAGAGATATATCGACTCTTGCCTTAAGTCTGATATCACGCGACGAGGAGCCGACAAGGATCTCGAAAGCACCGTTTTCAACGTACCATTTTTTCTGGAAAACGCTGTAATACGCAAATGCGCGCTCGGCGAGCTTGAGCTCAACTCTCTTACTCTCACCGGGTGCAAGCTCGATCTTCGCAAAGCCCTTAAGCTCCTTCTCGGGTCTTGATACCGCGGAGAATACATCCTTGACGTAAAGCTCCGCTACCTCCTTCGCGGTTATATCCGACTTGTTCGTTACCGTGAAGGATACGGTATAATCCGTCTCGCTATGCTTCTTTACCGTCATATCGCTATACTCGAACTCGGCGTACGAAAGGCCGAATCCGAACGGGAATCTTACGTTCTTTTTATAGCTGTCGTAGTACCTGTATCCCACGAACACACCCTCGGTGTATCTGTCCACGAAGCCGTTGCCGCGATAGGATCCCGTAGGAGTATCCTCGAGGCACATAGGGAAGGTCTCGGCAAGCTTACCCGAGGGAGAGACTTTACCGCAAAGCACGCGTGCGGTCGCCTCCTGTATTCCCTCTCCGCCGTATCCGATATAAAGAAGCGCCTTTACCCTGTCTATCCACGGGGAAACGTCGATAGCACTTCCCGAATAAAGCACGATGACAACGTTCTCGTTCACATCAGCCGTTTCAACGATAATATCCTCCATGCTCTTGGGGAGTCTAAGCGAGGTTCTGTCCGCATCCTCGAACTCTATCGTTGCGTCGGTGCCGAAGCTCAGCACTACCGTATCGGCATCGTATGCCGTATAGGGAACTCGGTTACCCGCTACCACCTTGCCGTTAGTTCTGAAAATACTCTTTTCTGTAAGAATGGTCACCGCATCACCGAGGATGTCCTTTATCTCGTCACCGAGATGGCGTATCTCGTAATCCGTCTGTATGGTCGACGATCCGCCACCGCCTATTGCGGGGGACTTCGCGCCCGAGCCGCTTACATGTATCTTACCCGATTTAAGAGGAAGTATGCCGTCCTCGTTCTTGAGAAGTACTATACCCTCCTCGGCTATCTCTCTCGCGATCTCGTGTCTTTGCTCGTGCGTCCTCTTGACACTTCCGTTCCTTCTCGACTCCCGAGCCTTTTCCATAAGCTCGACAAGTCTTGTTACCTCGGCATCAATGGTTTCTATACTGAGCTCTCCCGCCTCGTAAGCGCGCATCACCTGACCGTAGGCATCGGTTCTGAAGGGCATCTCAACGTCCAGCCCCGCCCTGTGTGCTCTGCCGCTCTCTCTTACACCGTACCAGTCGGACATAACCACACCGCCGAAGCCGAACTCATTACGAAGAATATTCATAAGATACTCGTTCTCGGATGCGTAAATACCGTTTATGGGATTGTACGAGGTCATAAGACAGCCCGGCTTACCCTCAAGCGCAAGCTCAAACGGTGTCAGATATATTTCTCTCAGTGTTCTTTCATCTACCTCGCTCGACTGATAATCCCTGTCGTACTCGCGGTTGTTCGCACAATAGTGCTTCACGCAGGCGCTGACGCCGCGGCTCTCGGCACCCTCGATAAAGGCTCTGCCCATAGTACCCGAAAGATATGGGTCCTCGGAAAAATACTCGAAGTTTCTTCCGCATAAGGGCGTGCGCTTGATATTAACGCCGGGGCCGAGGAGCACGTCCTTTCCGTACTCAACGAACTCGTCGGCAATGGTCTCACCGTCAAGCCTTGCAAGCTCGGTATTCCAGGTGTTGGCGACTACGGCAAGCGAGGGCATCGCGGTAGACGAAAATCTCTCCCTCGATACTATCTTTCCGTTTTCCATTGTATATATCACGCGGCGGCAGCCGTGAGGTCCGTCGTGCATCTCGAGCTCGGGGAGCTTACCGTCAAGGGAGTCGAGTCTCCACCATTCCTTTCCCGTGAGAAGCGTTACCTTTTCTTCAATGCTAAGCTTTTTAATATCAAATTTCATAGGAACATCCTCCTTTTCCTGTTTTCATTTTATCACACGCCTACACTCAGAAAAACACAAAAAGACCTTGATTTACTCTCAAAATATGATATAATTGTCATGAGGTGAAGAAAATGAATGCATTTTACGAAACACACAGAGACGACGCGGCAGAGATACATACGAAGCGTAACGGTAACCATACCTACCCCTCGCACTTTCACAGAAGCATCGAGCTTTTTATAATAAAGCGCGGAAATTATTCGCTTACCGTAAACGGTATTACCCACGAGATGACAGACGGCAGTGTCGCCTTTATTGATTGCTTTGACGTACACTCGTACGAGATGCACTCTGAGCAGGGGGACGACTGCGTTATACTCATCCCCTTTTCTCACGTCTACAGATTCAATTCGGTACGCGAGAGCACGCGCATAAGGTCGAGCATTATAAAGGACAGTGAGCTGTCCTCAAGGCTTCTCGCGCTTGCAGACGGCTTTCTGATAGACGAAAGCGACACGAACGTAAGAGCAAGCACGGCAGAGCTTATGCTGTCGCTCATCCTCGGAAGGCTCGAGCCCGGTGAGGAGCGCGAGCGAGGTGAGGCTCAGCTGGTAAGAAGCATGCTCACTTATATTCAGGATAATTTCAAAAGAGAGATAACACGCGCTGACATCGCGCGCACACTCGGATACTCACCCGAGCACGTATCGCGCATATTTCATAAATACCTCGGCCGCTCGCTGAAGGATTACATAAATTCCCTGAGGATCGAATATATAGATTATGAAAGATCTCTCGAGGGAGCACCCACGCTTACCGAGCTTATATACAAGGCGGGATTTGGCAGTGAGCAGACCTATTACAGAGCAAAAAAGAAGGAGAATCGAGAGATTGTTTCCCGATCCTCCACTTAATATTATAACGTCTTATATCATCGCGCATAACGACCGCGTGCATACGCATACAAGACCTTCGCTCCGTGAAAGCTTCACGCGCCCGACGGGCTGAAATCTGCTTTGTGAAATCCTCGCGTTTTCAAAGGCTAAGCTTCATCACTCCGCGCCTCTGCGCGTGCGGCAAGATAGCTTTCCCTTCCGATGTCGTAGAGGTTATTTCCATCGCTGTCTATTACAACTACCACGGGGAAATCCTCTACCTCGAGGAGCCTTATTGCCTCGGCACCGAGGTCGTCATAGGCTACTACCTTGCTCGACCTTATGCACCTTGAAAGAAGGGCGCCGCATCCGCCTATCGCGCCGAAGTATACCGCACCGTGCTCCTTCATGGCTTCAACCACCTCTGCTCCGCGCTTGCCCTTGCCTATCATTCCCGTCTGTCCGAGCGAAATGAGGGTGGGGCTGTACGCATCCATACGGTAAGAGGTGGTGGGCCCTGCCGAGCCTATTACCTGTCCCGGTCTTTCGGGAGTTGGGCCAACGAAATATATAACGCTGTTCTCAATGTCTATCGGGAGCTTCTCGCCCCTTGAAACAAGCTCGCACAGTCTTTTGTGCGCCGCATCTCTCGCGGTATAGATCTTTCCCGATATAAGACAGCTGTCGCCTGCCCTCAGAGCTCTCGCATCCTCCCTCGTAAGGGGAGCTTTTATTTTTATAGCCATCAGAGCACCTCCGTCTTATGCCTTGTAACGTGACAGTTGATATTGACCGCAACGGGAAGACCCGCAATGTGTGTCGGGAACTTCTCGATATTCACGGCTAGAGCCGTGGTGCGTCCTCCAAAGCCCTGAGGACCGATGCCGAGAGCGTTTATCCTCTCGAGCAGCTCATCCTCAAGAGCCGCGTAATAGGGGTCGGAGTTTCGCTCGTCAACGGGGCGAAGCAGCGCGCACTTTGCAAGGTATGCAGCCTTATCAAAGGTACCGCCGATGCCGACACCGACAACGATGGGGGGACAGGGGTTAGGACCCGCCTCAAGAACGGTGCGGATAACGAACTCCTTCACTCCCTCGACTCCGTCAGAGGGTCTGAGCATCGCGATTTTCGACATATTTTCACTGCCGAAGCCCTTCGGAGCAACGGTTATCTCGAGCTTGTCGCCGGGCACTATATCGTAGTAGATCATAGCAGGGGTGTTGTCGCCCGTATTGACTCTGTCAAGAGGATCGCGCACAACGCTCTTTCTCAGATATCCCTCGGTGTAGCCCTGACGGACACCCTCGTTCACCGCACGGGTGAGATCTCCGTCAATGTGAACGTCCTGGCCTATCTTCAAAAATACGCAGGCGACGCCCGTATCCTGGCAGACGGGACAATCGTTCTCGTCTGCTATCTCATAATTTTCAATTATACGGCCGAGTATCTCCTTTGCGCCCTGCCACTCTTCCCTCTCATAGCAGGAAGAAATGCAATTCTTTATATCATCGGTAAGATGGCAGTTTGCCTCTATGCACAGCCTTTTGACTGTCTCGGTCACTGCCGTAGCCTTGATTTCTTTCATATATGTATCCTTATTTCCTTAATCCAAACGGGGAGATAAATAGCCTTTAAACTCCATGATATCCATCGAAAAAACAGGTAAATTCAAACAATCGTTTACAATTATGCGTTTTTCAGTTACCTTACAAGAAAAAAGACAAAAGCTTAACGAGGGCAGCCCTGACGGGCAGCCCTCGCTCTTTTGCTATCAGCGCTGAATAGCGAACTCGATGTCAGAGGCGATTCTGTCGCCCTCCTCATAGAGCTTCTCATACTCAACGTAATCGTTAACGAGACCGTCAACGACCTTCTTTGCCTCGGCAAGAGCCTTGGCATTCATCTCTTTGATCTGTTTTCTCTTAGCCTTGTTGCTGAAGAGCTTGTAGATCGCGTAGATGCACGCTACGGGAGCACCTATAAGGAGTACAACTCCGAGGAGTCCGAGCAGCGAATCAAGACCGCCCTCAAACACTATGAACAGCGGCAGAAGATTAAGCACGAGTCCGACTACGGCAAATACGACTGCAAGAGTAAAGCCGACCTTAACAGGGGTGTCCTTGATAAGCGAGAGCTGATACTTCTCGCGGTCTGCATAGAACTGCTCGACCTTCTTGTGCTCGCGATCGCGCTGCTTGAAGTTGAAGTTCGTTGCGTACTCTCTGATGGTTACGGGATGGGTATCGGAGATGTTCTTGCGATATTCTGCGAAGTATCTCTTTGCAGCCTCGAGGATCACGTCCTTCATGAGGTAGAACATATTGCATCTTGCAACGTCGTTGATATCCGTCTCGGGTGCGACGAAGAGCCAGTTAAGACACTCAACGGTAAGGTTGAGGGCAGTCTCCTGATGCTCGTGATATTTGTTGAACGCCTCGCTTGCCGCTCCGATATCTCCAACGTTCTTGATGATGAACTCGTTGTACTCTATCTCGTCGGTATAGGTCTTCTCCTTCTTGTCGGGAGTCTCAAGCAGCTCTGCTATAAACTTCTCAACATAGAGGTAGCCCTTATTTCTCGTGGCGTTGTTGGTAGTCTCGACAAAGTCGAGGATTGCCGCGTTATCCTTAGCCATGGTAAGAGTAGTAGCCATGGTGGAATAATCTCTTACATAGTTGCGTAAGAAGTTGAACACGAACTTGTTAGAGGAATTGCACTGAACGAGATGTGCCTTAACGAAGTTTACTACCTCGTCCTTGTCGTTCATCTCGAGAGAGTTCTCGTACTCCTCACGAAGATAGCTCGTGATCTCGGCGGTGAGAGGATCGGATGCATCCTCTCTGAGGTTGGTCGCATGTAAGAGAAGAAGAATAAAGCGTGCGTCGTTACCGGTCTTGTCAAGCTTTCTGAAGCACTGGAACCACTTGAGAGTGGCATCCTTTCTGCCCATAAGCATATTGAATGACATGAAGAACAGCACGGTCTGCTTCTCGTCGAGCTCGAGCGCAAGACCGATAGCACGGTTTGCCGCCTCCTGCTCGTCGCTTCTCCAATGCATAATTGCCAGCATCGCTGCCGACAGCCAGAAATCAGGCGACTGAAGGTGCTCCTTCTCTACCGCCTTATAGATCGTCTCGGGCTTGACCATTTCAAGATTGACATTGTCAATGAATGCACGAACGATCTTTCTTACCATTCTGAAATTCTGGAATTCAAAATAGAGCTTATTGTTGAGATCGCGGATCTTCTTGTTCGCGGTCTCTATATTCTTAAAGCCCTGATAAAGCACGCTGATATGATCCTGCTCGTCGGATATCGTCTCGAGCACCTGTTCGGAATGCGCGATGATATTGGCAGAGGACTCAAGCGTGCTGGTCGCTCTGTTTCTCGTTCTTACGAGCGAGTTGGTAGCAGAGTTGACCGAATTAAGCAGGGCATTTAACTCACTTCTCATCTGAGCGTTCTCGCGCTCAAGCTGTGAGCACTCGCTCTCGAGTGAGCTGATTGCACTTCTTAATGAACTCGCGTCCATTCTAATTTCCCTCCTTCTTTGAAACACTTATTGCCTTGTCGCGTCCCCACTCGCGGCAATCTTCCACAAGCTCGGGGTTGCTCTTGGCAATCGGTACAATACTTTGTATTTGTGATAGGATCTTCTCAATAGTAATCTCAATATCGGGATGAACTATGATCTGCTGTGCAACCTCCTTTATTGCCATCTCGATGTCGGAATAGCTGTAGCCGTCCGTCACCGCGACGATGCTCGCGACGTCCTCGTCCGAGAGCGTCATATGGAGCGACTTCTCGCAATAAAGTCTGACAGTATCCGCACGCTCGCACTCCGTAGGCAGATCTGCGAAGAATATCTCCGAGAATCTTCCCTTTCTGAATAGCTCGGGCGGGAGCTTGCGCACGTTGTTTGCGGTTGCAACGAGGAATACTCTCGAATGAGATTCCTGAAGCCAGAATAAGAACTGTCCGAGAACACGGTTGCCCGTATCGTTTGAGGTATCCGAGGTGGAGAGCATCTTCTCGATCTCGTCGATCCAGATAACGCAGGGAGAGACGTTGTCGATGAAGTCGAGTGCCTCGCGCATCTTGCGCTCACTCTCACCCATCCACTTGTCAAACAGGTTACCTATATCGAACTTGTAGAGGGGCAGACCCCACTCCTTCGCGATCATCTTCGAACAGAAGGACTTTCCGCAGCCGGGAACACCCGAGAGCAGAATACCCTTAGGAACCTTCAGCTCGAACTTGTCGAGCACGGCATCGGTTGCAAAGAACACCTTTCGCTTGGAAACGAGCCACTCCTTGAGGTTTTCCATACCCGAGACCCGTATTTCACGGGGCAGAGCTACCTTCTGAACAGCACAGAGGTCACCGAAGAGCCTGTCTTTTTTCTTGGCAAGCTCGGTTATACCCTCGCGGTACAGACCGTTCTTCGATATTATCTCAGCAGACAGAATATTCTGCAGCTGTATCTCCGAAAGACCCTTCAGGACGGTAGCAACGTAGGATATGTCAGCCTCGGTCCACTCGACTCTGAACATACGCTTGTACTGCTCGATGAACTCGTCTATCATAGCGGCGATCTCGTCGTGGTTCGGATAATCGAGCTTGGTAAATACTCCAAGCGCGCTGAGGCGCGACCAGATGGGATCCGCGGTTATGATGATAACAGACGAGCTGCTCTCGCGTGCAAGGTATATAAGGTTAAGAAGCTCTCTTGAATATGCGTTATCGTTCTCGATACGGGTAATGTCACCGATAGCGAAGATGTTATTCCTCGACTTCTTGAACTTATTCATTGCATATTCCAGCGGATCGTGATCGATATCCGAGCTCGAGTGCGCGCTCTGGCTGCCTATGGTAGCGAGCTGCCTTGCCTCGGTATAGTAATCGAAGGAGATCCTGTTCTCTGTGGCAAGCTCGAAAAGCATCTTTTCCGCGCGCTCGCGCTCGCCCGATTCAATAACGATGAAGGGCGTCCTTGCCTTTATGTATATAAGCAGTTCCTCTTTTGCGCGATGGTAGTTGCTCACTTTCGTCACCTCTTGCCTTCTCTCATAATTCGTTTTAAATTCATGGACAGTCCGCACATAGAACAACCGTAGCTCTCAGCCTTCTCGAAATATTTAAGCAGCTCACTGTTGAAGCTATCTATTTTTTCCTCGAGCTGAGATGCGAGATCATCCCTGTACTTTGCATCTAAAAAAACTAAGTTGCGGAAGAAAAACAGGTTTCGGTACATCGTATTGTAACGTCTTATTGTCAAAAGCAGGTATTCTCCGTTGGCCTCATCGGTGTACTGCTGTACGAGAGCCGAGAGCTTCGCGAAGAATTTTCCTATCTGAGCCTCGATGAATTCAGCGAGCCTCGATTTGAAATCCGCAAGGTAATACTTAGCGTCCTCGAGAGAGCCGCCCTCGAGCATCTTGCTTTTTTCCTTGCCGATGAAGGTCGATGAGGTATCGAGCTCCGTTACCCACTCCTTATAAAACGCGGGATATACCGCCTCTTTTTTTACGATTGCTCTTTTTTTAAATGCAAATATCATGATTACTTAAGGAAGCCCTGGGGAGGCTCAAGACTCCACTTGGGGAGCTTCTTGTTCATTTCCTTGAGTTTTTCTTCGTTAGGATCGAGCTGCTCATCCTCAGCGTAGCTGTCGATGAGGTTCTGATCAATACCCATATCCATCATTTCCATGTTTTCATTCATATTTTCAGACATTGTATTATCCTCTTTCTTTCATCAAAATTTAGAATTAAAGATGCTCAATAAGGTTGAAGAGCTTGTTCTTGTTCGAGATGTTCTCGAAGTATGTCTTTCTTATGCTTGCGAGCTCTGCGAAGCAGCCCGAAAGAAGTGCAAGCTTCTCTTTTACCATCTTCCTGAACTTGCCGCCTGCGGTAAGGCAACGTACAACGAGGATAATGGCAAGAATTGCAGCTACGCCGAAGAGGCCGTAGGAGAGATAAGTGCCGAGCTCCTCCATCATACCGGTTGCAAGGAGGGTAATACCCGCGACAAGTGCAAGCACGAAGCCAACGAGCATCTTGATGTTGGTGTTGTTGAAGTACATGGTCCTGTACTTGTTCTCTTCAAGGTGCTCCTTGAACTTGGTCTCGTGAGTGTAAGCATCCTCGCCGTCACTCTCGCAGGACCAGTCGTCGATGGTGATGGTATACTTGGTGGGGAAGCTCTCCTCCATATCGCCAGACCATCTCTCGAGCGCCTCGGTGAACCATACTCTGGAATTCTGAAGTGCGAACTTACGAACGTGAACGTCGATCTCGTCGGAGCCCTTGTAAACTACCCAGTCGAGAAGCTTGCGTCCGATGCTCTGAGTCTGATTACGCACTCTCATGCGCTCAGCAAACTGAGCCTCTGCAACCTCGACGTCTCCGCCGCTGTCAACGATGAGCTGGAAGTACTCGCGCTGGTTCTTGATCTCCTGCTCTTCCTCGTCGTAGTTGGTGATAAGATCGTTGATAATGATGTCGATTCTCTTCTTGTATTCGGAAGCGTTCTGTACGATAGCCTCAACGTCGAGCGACTCAACGAGTGCGATGAGGGGAGCGTACTTGAAGCTCTCGAGGTAAGGTGCCTTAAGCTCTGCTGCGTTGTCGCAGTACTTCATAAGGTGAGGGCAGGAGAAGCCCTGTCTTACCTGGATGTTGGCAATGTACTTCTCGTAGTCTCTTACGAGCTCCTCGGAGAGGTCCTCGTCGAGATTGATCTGCTTGATCCACTCGTCAACAACGGACTGTACCTCGAACTCGATGGACTTATCTACGCCGAATACGCCGTTGATGTAAGCCTGAATAAGTACGGAGGTCTCGTCCTGGATCTCGGTGGGAACGACCGATCTGAAGTAGGACATAAGCCAAGCCTTTGCGGGCTCGAGTCTGCCGAATCTGAGGTTAACAAGACAGAAGAACAGATTTGCCTTCATCTCGTTGGTATGTACCGCCTCGGATACAGCGTTGTTAGCAAGAGCCTTGCTGTCGTTTACCCATGCGCTGAGCGCGATGAGTGCGAAGGAGAGCCAATATCTCGAGCTTGTGATCCAAAGCTCCTCGGACAGCTCCTCGATGGTCGAGTTACGGCAGAGGTTGATATCAAACTCCTTAACTACGCCGCTGACTGTCTTTCTTACCTTAATATTGGACTCGAACTTCTCTCTGATAACCTGATCAAGTCTGAGAATGTTCTCAGTTGCGGCCTGCATCTGCTCGTCCTTGATCATCTTTTCCTTGAAATTATGGATCTTTCCTAAAGCAGTTTCCGCATTTCTTCTGGCGGTCTCGGTCTCTTGATCGATAACGTTGATTCTCGAGTCAACCTGAGATGTAAAGCCGCCAATGACTGAATTCAATTCATTAATTATTGATTGCGCGCTACTCATTTTCACTCCTCCTCGCTAATCTTAAACTTGTTTAATACCTCGTACAGTACCGCACTCTCTGCGTCTGCCTCGGTGTACTGCTTGCGCCATTCCTGTATCGCCTTGATAACACCCTGAAGTCTTTCAAGCGACTGATTCATAAGCTCTGTCACCTTTGCACCCACACTGCGCCTCTTGAAGATGAGCCAGATGAGGAAGCCGACGCCGCCTATGAAGGAGACAACGAACAGTACGATAAGCCATACCGGCCAACCGCCCTCGGAATTCATGGTGAATACCGATGCGATAATGCTGATAAGCCACAGAGCGAAGAAGCCTATGGTAACACCCGTGAGGATCTTAACGCCCTTGTTCTGGGAGATGAAGCGGTTGCGATTCTTCTTGTAGTAATCGCGCATCTGAAGTGCAGCCTTCTCAGGCGCCTTCTCGTCTACTGTTACCTTGCAGGTATCGATGGTAACCTCGTGAGTATCCTTAACGGTAGACTGATACTGCTTTCTGAACTGCTCAAACGCCTTCTGCAGACTGTCTACAAGGAAGGATACGGCAAACTTACGCACGCGGAGGTCTACGCCGTCACCCGATGCGGGGAGCGCGATCTTCAGCATAAGGTCGCCGAGGGACTGTGACTTACGGGGAGCATACTTGAGCTGATGCATCTTGTTTGCCGCCTCGACGTCACCGCGTGCCTTAAGAACCATATCATAGTAGTCCATGCTCTTTATGATATCGAACTCTGCCTCGTCGTACATGTTGATAAGATCGTAAAGAACGTTCTGTATTCTGTCCGAAAGGCTGGCAGGTGCAGAGCTGTCCTCATTGTACAGCTCGTCAAAGTATTTAGCGAACTCAGAGTTCTTTTCTGCGTCGGAGAGAGCGTTGATAAGCTGTCTGTAATCTCCGCAGGTCCTCTGAAGCTCTACGAACTCGTCAGCCGCCTTGTGAACGTAAGCGGATATGTACTCGAGTGCGTAGGAAACGGTCTTCTTGTCGTAGCCAAGGTTGGTATTGCGTATCTCTTGAAGAAGCTCGTTGAACTTCTCGCGAATTCTTGCCTTGAACTCGGGGTTGGTACCGCAGATATTGTACAGGTAGACCTGAAGGAGAATACTCATTTCATCTCCTACGTTGTTAACGTCGATCTCCTGGATATAGAGCTCGTACCACTTCTCCGCAGCCTCGTGTCTGCCGAAGCTGAGGTTGATAAGAAGGAAGAAGAGCATGCTCTTGTGCTTATCTATGCTAAGCGCCTTTGCAACAGCTCTGTCCGCTGCCTCCTTCTCGTCACTCACCCAAAGCATCGTTGCCATAATGCAGTGTGAGATCCAATAGTCTGCGTTCTGAAGATAATTCTTCTCTACCGTGAGTCTGAGACGCTCGTTGCTGACGATATTCTTATCCATACCGACAACGTATCCGAGAGTAACTCTTCTGAGGGTCTGGTAAAGACCGAAGTTCTTCTGGTAATCATTGTTCAACTGTGTGAGCTTCTTTG
The DNA here is from genome assembly GCA_017508195.1 of Clostridia bacterium. Taxonomy (GTDB): domain Bacteria; phylum Bacillota; class Clostridia; order Oscillospirales; family CAG-272; genus UBA1740. Next base: position 38,987 of record JAFVZL010000027.1, read on the forward strand.
ATGCGGTGCTGATGTTTTTGATGATAAAGTACTTCTTCGACAAGTCGTCGATCTCGATCTCTACCGCCTTAACAAGATTGGCAACCTCTGTCACTGCCTCAGACGATACAGCGAGCCTCGGCACGATGTAGCGTTGAACAGCGGCACCTCTCTCAATCAGCTCAACGGTCGCGTTCATGGAAAAATTCAACTCAGCGACCAACTGGTTGTACTCGTTCACGAGATTGTTTCTGCGTGCTACAAGTCGGTTGTACTCATTAGTCAATCGTTGCAGTTCTTCATATTCTTCCTGATCCATTGATTTGACCTCCTTTTTTCTTTTTTTATTTTGAGTTTTTGCGTTACCACTTAAAATCGTTTGCTACCTGGCTGACCTTTGCGGGAAGCTTATCCTTATAAAGCTCGACGAACTTCTGAATCTTAAGCTTCTTGCGTTCCGCAGGGAGCTCCACGGGAAGATCGAGCCTCATTCTGATGTTCTTCATCGCCTTCAGCGTCTCCTGAGTCACGAACGCATCGTCCGGACCCGCGAGCAGGTATACGTGTCCGAGCGTGCCTGTTACGGCAATGCCCGCGACGTTTACGTTAAAGGTAGCGGTTTTAAGATCATCACGGCACGCCGCAAGATATCTCGGAGCGTTGATAGCCTTACCCGAGGATGGCTCCGTGACGCGCATGATGTACTTAACGAGATTATTTCCGCCTATTGAGAACGAGCCCTTTGTCGCAAGCTCTGCAACGAAGGTGTTGTACTTCGAGGGGTCGGAAAGTGCACTGAGATACTGATCGAAGGTCGTGGGGAGAGCTCTTGCGCCCACCGCATTAAACTTGGTCAGCACCTCCTTCGAGTGTATCTCAGAGAAGTTGCAAAGATAAGCACTGAAGGATTTAGGATCGGGATTAAGCTTGAAGCCGAGGAAGATGCTTATTATCTTCTCTCTGGTCTTGGCGGGGTCGATCCTCGTTACGAGATATTTTGAGAACAGATCCGAGTAAAGGCTTACGTGCGTTGCCTTGCCGAGAAGCATGGTCACGAACTCGTCCTTATATTCACCGTCAGCGGTATAAGCGAGAACGTATCTTTCGACCACCGCGAGCTGAACGCTCTCGACTCTCGTGAGAAGCACCTCAAGAAGATCGCGTCTGTACTCGTACTCTCCGGGATTTTCAAGCAGGCAATACGCGAGAAGTCTGTCGATATTCTTGCCCGAAATCTTGAAGTTTGACAACATCTGTTTGCATTTAGCAAGCTTAACGTCGTCATCCTGAGCAGATTTCAGAAGCGGGAGCACGGTCTCGCAGGTGATCTCGAAGATCGAGTTTGAGCTGAACAGCGCCTTGAAGCCAACCTCTGAGATCTCGGGATCCTCGCACTCGAGGATACACCAGTCGAGGATGACCTTCGCCGTCGCCTCGTCGAGTCTTTTTGATGCAAGTGCGCCAAATACGCGCCTTGCCTTCTCTACGTCGGTGCAGCTCGAGCACACCTTACTGATAACGGGGGCTGTGTTGAAGCCTACCTTGTGCGATACAGCCGTGAGGAATACGTCTACCACGCAGGACTGATCCGTCGTACCCTGGAAATAGGTGTCGAAGAGCTTCGAGTAGTCCGTATCGGGGTTGCCCTTCGAGAGAAGCGCGTCGATATGCTCGCTCTTCTTCGGGCTGTCGGGATAGCTGTTAAGAACGGTGGATATACCGAATCTGACAGCATCCGTCGTAATCTTGCCGAGAAGTATATCGGCATCCTCTACTCTGCCGTCCCTTAAGACGACTCCGAGCAGGAATTTCACGACGTTAGGATTGTAAACGTCCTCTATATCGAGGATGTTGTAGATGCAGGCAAGTCTGTCCCTTGCACCGATACTGCCGTATACAACGGCAAGGATACCGAGAAGGTCTGCCGAGTCGAGGAAGTCGTAGAGGATATGCTCCTCGTTCTCGATCTCCTCAAACTCGCGGGCAAGTCTCTGACGGAGAAGATTTACCTTAGAAAGCTCCTGCTGACGGTCCTTCGAGAAGAAGGACTTGATAAGAGATACCGCGATGCTTGCTATAAGAGTTCCTACGAAGGAGTGATTTATCTTCTCACACTCGAGAAGGTCTCTCTCGGCTCCCTGGAAATCGAGCGAGGCTACGCGGGAGAGAGTCGAGCGCACAAGGTCGTTGATACCTGCAAGACCGTCGATCTGCACCTTGTTGAAGCGCAGCTCCCTCTCGTATATCTTACCGCAGTACGGGCATTCCCAATACTTTTCCTTCTTGTTATAAACAAGACCGCCCTGACAATCCTGACATCGCTGTTGTGTAAAATGCTCTGCCATTTAAATATTCACTCCGTGATGTCTTATTTGGAATCTGCGAGACGCTTATTTCTCTTGGAAATAGCAAGCTGAGTTTTAACAATGGTGGTAGCGGCAGACGCATTGTCGCCGTTTGCTACGTGTACCTCAAGCTCTGCGATGAGATCCTTGATTGAAAGATCGAGATCTGCAACGACCTCGCTGGTCATGGGATCGGAGTAACGGATATCCTCTGCGAGGCGGTTAAGCTTAGCCTTGAGCTCGCCGTCGGTAACGGACTCTGCAAGAACCTCAACGTCGGTAACGAGGTTGCGGATCTGAAGGACAGAGTGCTTGATGTGCTGGTCGATCTGCTGTACAACGGACTTATGGGTAAGGCTGATGATAAACGCAGCGATGTAAAGACCGAGCACGATGACCTCGAGCACGAACATGACCATAAAGGGAACGTCAACGCCGCAAGCAACGAGGATCATGAACGCAAGCGAGAGAACGAAGGTCACACCGAGGTAGAACAGAGATATGCTGAAGAGGTTAAATCCGAAGAATATAGCCTCTGCACCGTCCTCAAACCTACCCATTACAAGCGAGACGACCTGCATTGCGGCAGAGATCATAACGAACGCATAAGCGAACCAGAATACGAGTCTCATATTGTCGGTCGCAAACTGGCTGGGCTTGAATATCGAGAATATTACAAGATTAAAGAGTGCAACGATTATAAGATAAACAATGACGGTAGAAATAACCGCTTTTCTTCCAAGCTTCATGGGTTTCATTTGCTATTCCTCCTATTACTTAAGTCTGGTTCCGCAGTTAGAGCAGAAGGCAGCGTTGCCATCCACCTCTGCGCCGCAGCCGGGACACATATTCTTGGTCTCAACGCGGGTACCGCAGCTCGAGCAGAACTTAGCACCGGGGTTAAGACGCGCACCGCAATTCATGCAGAAGCCGCCGCCTGCGGGGGCTGTCTGAGGAGCTGCCTGAGGTGCTGCCTGAGGCTGATAGCCTCCGTTAAGGAAATCGTTTACGTTAAGCGACTTTCCGCTGTCCTGAGTATTTACGGTTCTAGGAATAACGGGCTCTGCCTGCTGAGGCACACCGCCGCCCATCTGGTTATCCATACCGCCGAACACACTGTTCGAGATGGAGCCCATTGCGGCACCCATGCCTGCGCCCATTCCGGCGCCCATGCCCATGCCCATGCCGACGCCCATCATGTTGCCTGCCATACCCTCGTTGGATGCAGCGGCCTGAAGGACCTCGTACATTCTCTCCTTATCCCAGGTCGTACCCTCAGCGACACGTCCTGCGCTTCTCTGCTTAGCAGCCTGAAGCTCGTTGTAATCCTCTCTAGGAACGTCGATGGTCTCGATGTTGAAGAAGAGGAGCTCAAGGCCGTAGCTGTCGAAGATAGGCTGAAGCTGCTGCATAACGAGCTCAGCGATATCGTAGATCTTCGCGTTCATGATGAAGAAGCTTACCGAGCCGAGGATCATGATCTTGGATATGTAATCCTTAACTCTTGCCGAAATAATACCTCTGAGGTTGCCAATCAGATCCTGGTTTGTGAAGGTCTCCTTGTTACCTACGAACTTGAGAAGGAACTTTCTCGAGTCTACTATCTTGATAGCCATCGTTCCGCAGCATCCTACGTGGAGGAAGATGTTGTAGACGGGATCGTCTACTGCAATAGCACCCTGAGTTCCCCACTTGAGCTCGAGCTGATGTACCTTATTAACGAAGTATACGCTGCAGGGGAAGGGGTTCTTTGTGGTGAGCCTCTCGTACTGCTCCTTGAGCATAGGAATATTTGCAGTGATGAGAGTGTGTCTGCCCGCCTTGAAGAGGTCGAGTGCGTTACCGTTTGCGAACAGTATAGCCTCATGGAACTCGTCTACTATAAGCTGAGAGCCGGCGTTAATGCCTTCGTCTCCGTAGATTGAGTATTCCTTACCGGTGTCGTGCCATACCAGCGCGTCCTCGGGACCGGCAAACTTGATGGTTTCAACAATTGCCATTTTGAATTCTCCTTTTTGGATATTTATTTGTTTTCTTTTGCGAATTAAAGCCGATGTTAAATTCCGTAATCAGTTTCTTCTTCCGCCGCGGAACTCCTCGAGAAGCTTCTCGAAGCTTATTATCGAGCCTGCAACGAGCTTTTCTCCCGTCTCGTCGATAAGCATATGAAGTCCGCCCCTCTTGGGATTCCAATAATAGAGGAGAGCGTCCTCCGCTATCTCCTTCGAGCAGCCCTTAAGCGTCTCGGTATCCACACCGAGTATCTCGGACGCTGCCGCGTCAAGCTCTTCCCTTGTCATATTCCACTTGACGTCTTCCTCGTCGCACTCTCCGAAGATGGCATCAACGTCCTCGGGGGCAAGCTCGGGGTTGGTGTCCTCGGTAAGAAGCTTTTCTTCCTCGGTATTCTGAATATTCTTATCTTCCATTACCAATCTCCTCTCTTAACGCTCATTTCCCAATTGACCACGTTGCCGTAATCGGGCGGCCAATCCGTGACCGTACCCGACTGACCGTCGACACAGTATACCTTGCCGTCACGGCAGATGGCGTTAAACCAGTGACCGGGGCCCTCGGCTCTGTCGATACCTATTATGGCGTGCGCACCGTCACCCTGAGCAAGCAGTCTTGCCTCGATCTCCGAGGGAGACATGGGCACCTGCTCCATGCCCGTAAGGGCTTCCATCTCATCGTTATAGCCGATGTTGACCGCACTTGCGACCGCACCCGTGTCACCGTATTCAAGCCTTCTGTAAAGATTGTAGGCACAGGAGCCGCAGTTATTACAGTAGGGTGAAGTATAGTCGTAGGGATCGAAGTTCGGGTTTATCTCGTGTATCCAATCCTCGATGTTGGTGTGATCCATAACCACGTCGGTGTGGACCGTATTCACCTCGGGATACGCCTCGGCAGCTATCTTTGACCAGTTCGGCTCCTCTGCCGAATCGGAATCGAATATCTCCGAATCCATAAGAGGACGCTCGAAGTGGTATTCCTCGGAGGCTGCCTCCTCCTTTATATCACTCGTCGAATCGTTATCCGAGAAGATATCCGACGAATTAAAGTCATTCACCTTGAGGTCATCTATCGAGAAGGCATCCTCCTCGAGGGTAAAGGCAAAAGCGTCGGACGCGCCGACCTCGGCCTGATAAAGCTCCTCGAAAAGCTCGTTGTCCTCAGCAAGCTTCTCTAAGAACTCCTTGTTAGACTCCTCTATCATTTCGGAGAAGTCCATATCCTTGATCTCGCGGCTGTCGCCCGAGACCTTCTCTTCGGAAAATTCACCGTCTGAGGTGAACTCGCCGTACTTGTTAAAGGCCATAGTATTTCTCCCTTCTCGCTTATTTTTTACCGGTATCGTTACCGTCTTCCTTGTCATCCTCAGAGGGGCGGTAGCCATATCCCTCGAAGCCCTCGGGCGGATCTCCAACAAGAGGATCGGGCTCGGTCTCATCCATGTACTTCTGGAGATTGATCCTGTTCTGCTCCTCCTGGTCCTTGACCCTTCCGTCAGCCCACTCTCCCATAGCGTCAAGATAATTCTCGAGGAACTCAATTCTGGCAGCATAGGGGTCAACGGGTGCATCGGTACTGATAGAATCGGGCTCTGACATAGTAACCTCTATATTCTGCCCATCATCCACCTTGTAGTCCGCCGGCACCGAATCCGCGGGTATGGTTATAGTGATGCCGCCATCGGTCTTTCCGTTCAGGAAATCATCGAGTTGCGCATCTATCTGCGCCTCTATCGAGCCTTCCGGATGAGCGGGAGCCTCGTACTCCTGTACTATCTCGGTCTGATTAATATTTTCCGCCGCCTGCTGCGCGTTGTAATTAGATACCTCAACCGCCGCACCGAGTGTACTGATCGCAAGTCCTACGGATGCGATCGGCTTCAGCACCTTCGATACAAATGGATTCTTCTCGCTCTTGTCTTTATCACCGTCGGATTTATCCGACTGCTCTTCGGCATCCTCGGCAGGCTTCTCTAAGGCATCCTCCTCAAGTCCTATGTCCTCGAGCTGCTCCTCATCGCTCTGCTCCTCGAGCTTTATCTCCTCGTCCTCGTCAAGTCCTATATCCTCGAGGTCCTTTTCATCATCCTGCTCCTCGAGCTTAATCTCCTCGTCCTCATTGAGCTCTATATCGTCGTGATCTACATCGTCTTCTTCGTATTCACGACCGTCATCACCATCATCATC
>JAFVZL010000028.1 GCA_017508195.1 Clostridia bacterium
ATTGAATCATCCATAATTCATTATTATGAATTATGCATTCCGCATTCCGCTTTCCTCATTCATCATTCCTCATTCCTCATTCCTCATTCATTATATACCCTATGGGGGTATTTGTCAAGCGTAATTTATTGGCAAAAGGACTCGACACAAGAGCTTTTTTATGCTACAATACTGTATAATAGCTTGACCTGGCGCCCACAGAGAAGATATAGCGGTCTGTCAGAATAATTATACCAAAGCGGAGAGAAAATATGAAGCTCACAAAAATAGAAAACTTTGATGCGCCCGAGCTTGACGTATTCGTCAGACTTACGGGAGCGCAGTTAAGAAACAAGCTCGAGCCCGAGGCGGGCATATTCATAGCCGAGAGCCCGACGGTGATCGAGGTAGCACTCGGGGCGGGATGCGTACCGCTCGCCCTTCTCACTGACGAGAGGCTTATAAACACGGCGGTCGCAAGGATAATAAATATGCTCGAGGACTACTCAGAAAAGTGTGGCGAGGATATCCCGATCTACGTTGCAGAGCGCGAGGTATTATCCTCACTTACGGGCTTTGAGCTGACACGGGGTGCGCTATGCGCGATGAAACGCCCTGCTCTGCCCTCGCTCGACACGCTCCTTACGGGAGCTACGAGAGTTGCGGTTTTCGAGAACATTGCCGACTCGACCAACATAGGTGCGCTCTTCAGAGCCGCAGCCGCACTCGGCATAGATGCCGTTCTCGTAACCCCGACCTGCTGCGATCCGCTTTGCAGACGCGCGGTAAGAGTCAGCATGGGAACTGTCATGCAGGTACCGTGGGGCAGAATAGGTGAGAAAAAAGAGGATTGGCCTCACCCCGGCATCGACCTCTTAAGAGAGCGCGGCTTCAGGACCGTTGCCATGGCGCTCACAGACGACTCCGTCAGTATCGACGACCCCGCACTCAGAAATGAAGAAAAGCTCGCGATCATCCTCGGCACCGAGGGTGACGGCTTATCCAAAAGAACGATAGCCGACTGCGACTACACTGCAAAGATACCGATGTACCACGGTGTTGATTCACTCAACGTCGCATCCGCAGGAGCAGTCGCATTCTACGCCTTAAGGGATAAATAAGGCGAATTTGACAATAATTGTAGTCAAATATCAAACCAAGTGCGCAGCACCAGATTTTGGCGCGAAAAAGAAAGGTCTGCCATAGATGCACTTTGCATCTATGGCAGACCTTTTTGGGTATATCTGTTTTAAATGAAATCCTGCGGCATTTCTGCCGCAGGATGAAATCACTTTGTGATGAAGTCCGACTGCGTCGGATGAAGTCGAGGCTCTCACCAAATATGACAGCCCCGGGCATCGGGGATAGGCAGATTTAGGGGAGAAGCGTTGCCTTCAAATAATGAAATCCTGCGGCATTTCTGCCGCAGGATGAAATCACTTCGTGATGAAGTCCGACTGTGTCGGATGAAGTCGAGGCTTTCGCCTCGGTTGGTTAAATCCACCGCACGGGAGTGCGATTTCACCCGAGCGGAGCGAGGATTTCATCTGCGTAGCAGATTTATCCCACCGTTAGGTGGATTTAACCGAAAACGCCGAGAGCGTTTTCTAGAAGGTTGATTCGAGCTTGACCGGCTCCTCAAAGTCCATCTTTATAACCTCGCCCGTAGAAACGCTCTCGTAAGCCGCTACCATAGTCGCGATAGACTCGTAGTGCTCGCGGAGTCCGACGGGAACCTTCATGCCGTAGCGCACGCATTCGTAGAACTCCTGCATACGTCTGTTCCAAAGGCCGACGGTACCGGGGCCGCTCGAGAGGTAATATCCGCCCTCGTCACGCTGCGAGGAGAAGGCTCTGCCGTAGAGATCGGCGATGATAGTACCCTTGGTGCCGACAACGTTCATCGTAACCTCGACGCATCTCGGGTATTTCTCCCAGCTCGACTGTCTTGTCACCCTGTTCTCATTGTTTGCATAAGAGGGGTCGAGCGAGAAGAGGACACCGTTCTTCATTCTACCCATAACGCGGATAAGATCCTCGACCTCGAAGTCGCGAAAGTTAGGCGCAGCCTCTGCGTAAACGGTATCAAAGGTGCTGCCCGTAAGAAGTCTTGCGATATCGAATACGTGAGGATGGTCTGCAAGCGCACCGCCGCGATAAAGCTTGCTATCGGGACTTAATTTAACACGCCTGCCGTAGCTCTCCTCGGGAGATACCTGCCAGGGGCGCCACCAGCCGGGATTGTGCGAGTAGTTGAGCATATTGATAGAGAGCACCTCACCGATAGCGCCGGAGTCGATAAGCTCCTTAACGCGGTATACCTCAGTGTGATGTCGCATCTCAAGCTCGACCTGATAAACGATACCCTTCGACTCGGTAAGCTCGATCATCTCGCGGTACTCGTCCAGATCATAGGTAGGAACCTTCATCGAATAGATATGAAGCCCTCTCTTTACAGCCTCGCGCACCTGCTCCATATGCTTGCGGTTCGCACTTGCGATGACGACCGCCTCGAGCTCGGGATGATTCTCGTAAAGCTCCTCGTCACTGTCATAGCAGGGTATGCCCTCCAGCTGATCAATTCCGCAATAGGGGCGGTAGCCCGGCTCTATTGAGCACGCGACGAGCTCGTAGAAGGGATCGTAGCGAAGCTTATAATAGCCCTTCGCATGGCCGTGGTTACAGGAAAGGATAGCGATCTTAATAGGCTTAATCTCTCTCATATCACACGCCCTCCCCTTCAATTATTACACTCTTTCCGCACTCTGACGAAGCCTTTACGGCGCCGAGAAGCGCGCGCAGATGCTTATCCTGCGCGATGAGATCGTCGGCATTCACATTGCCGAGAATAACGGCAAAGGCAAACGCCGCTCTCGTGCTGTCCTCTACCGAAAGACCGTAGAGATAATACTCACCGTCATCGAATGCCACGGGACGGGGATCCGAATCGGCAAAGAGATATACTCCGCTCTGCTCGACTACGTTGTTCACGGTTCTGTCTGTCGCCATGCCGTGCTTTGTGATGATCCTGTGGTCGAACTGAGGTATCGTGCCGGGTGCCATGGTAGCACCGAGCTCGAGTCCGAGCATTGCGCCCGACTCGGTCTTGCCGAGAAGGTTGCAGGCGTCACCGTTAAGGAACGCGGTCACCTTTTTAACGGGTGATACGAGCACGTACTCCGAGATATCGAGCTCTCTGTAAATAAGAGCATCGATAGGCTCATCCTTACCGACGAAGGACTTGCTGTTAAGAGCACAGTTCTCGAGGGGCGCCTTACGGCCGTAGTTTTTCATCGAGTTCATTCTCGCCTCGTATCTCCACCAAAGCAGCGGGATACGCTTGCCATCAAGAACGAGTATATCTGTATACTCACCCTCGGGACGCTTAATGATCTCAAACTCGGGTATTTCCCTATCACGCACGGTGAGAAGTCTTTTTACGCCGTCCTCTACCGTGGTGACCTTATCATACTTGAATTGTAGCATTATTATTCCTCAAAAATCAAAGCATCTTTACTCTCGGACGGTACTTCTCGAGATATGCCGCATTCTTCTCGTCACCGCCGGGTGCGTTAGCACTGTTCCATACGGGGGGAGTGATGCCGCGCTCGATACAGATACGAACGGTCTCGATCTCAAGAAGGTGTGCGATATAGAAATCTACGATGTTAGAAATAGGTGCGATGGGAGTATCAAGACCGGGAACGTTTACGACAGCATCGCCCATCGGGTTGAAGTCCTCGATGATAACGTCAGCAAAATCGTAGAGATTCTTTCCGCTCTTGTGACGGATGAAGTGATCGGGAGCAAGGCCCTCCTGCCAGAACTTAGAGGACACCGCGATGATCTTAGCACCCGCAGCCTTTATCTCCATAGCCGCATCGATAGTAGCGGGGTTGACACCGATATTGTGGAAGATGATGACTACGTCATCCTTCTTAAGACGGTAGTACTTGATGATGGATGCACCGAAGTCGTGGGTACGCTCGAGAGCGAGGTACTTCTCAGCCTGGTTGAATACCGAGAGACCGGTCTCCATCATGGGGTTTATGCAGGCAAGTCCGCCCGCACGGAAGAACATCTCGCCAACGGGCAGAGTGGTATGACCGCCACCGCCGTAAACGTGGATAAGTCTGTCATCCGCGATAGCGTCTGCCATAAGAGTAGCCGCCGCGGTAATAGCCTCACCCTGAGTCTCGTTGATCTTCGAGAGATTTTCAATTATCGACTGATAATATCCGAAATCCTGCATATATCCTCCTTAGTCCTTCTTAAGAACTCTCTTGTAATTCTCGCCGATAGCGTCCCAGAGCTTGATAGGATCGGGAGCCGCAACGATAGTGCCGTAGCCACCGCGGTAGGTCCATGTTGCAAGACGGTCAACGCCTGCTGCCTCGTACATATCAACCACGTGGTCGATCTGCTCGAAGTTCTCGGGCTGTGCATTGTAGCCCATGAGCCATCTCTCGGACTGCTTGCCGTACTTCTTAGCCATAGCAACGGTTCTGTCGGTGATCTCCTTGAAGAATGCATCGGGAAGCGACCAGTTGATAATGGTGGTCGAGAATACGTCGAAGTAGGGGCAGGATGCTACCATATCCCAGTTATCGTAGCCGCGAAGCTCGGTAACGTAGTATGTATTCTTAGTTGCGTGTACGCAGCAGGTGATCTCAAGGTCGGGGTTGTACTCCTTCAGAGCCTTGGAAACGATAACGAGGGTCTCAAGAGCCTCTCTCCAACGGAACTGCTTAACGTCGTCATTCATGAACTTAGGCATCTCATAGCCGTAGTATGCCTCGAACTTCTTCATACACTCGGGGCAGCGGCAAGCCCAGTCGTCGCCGGCACCGCCGGTGATGGATGCGTAGGACTTGGGATATGCGTAGTGAGGCTCATCCCAGAAGAAGCCGTCAACCTCGGTGTTCTTAGCGAGCTTAAGGCAGATGTTCTTGAAGTAGTCGCGGAAGGAATTGGTGTTGAAGCAAGCTGCGTTAAGCACCTCACCCGTGTACGCGGATACCTGTCTGTGGTGAATGTTATTCTGAAGGAAGAGCGAAACCTGTTCACCGCCGAAGTACTTACCGATGCCCCACGGGTCTGCGATAACGCGAAGGCCGAGCTCGTGAGCCGCCTTAACGATATTGTTGATGTTGGGGAACCAGAAGTCCATATCGAACTCGGTGATAGCGAGAATGACGGTGTCACATCCGTGAGCCTTCATCTCCTTGAAGTCCTCGATTGCGTGTTCAACGTAGTTTAAGCCATAGTAGCTGACTGCGGTATGCTTGATTGCCATAATAAGTCTCCTTATTGATTTTTTTGTTTTCACAACTTCATTGTAGCACCCCGAAGCCGCGATTGCAACCGAATTTTCGCAACATGGGGTTTGAATTTCATAACTAAATATATTTCTTTATATACTCGCTCGGTGAGATACCGCGTATCCGCTTGAACACGGTCGCGAAATACTTCGGATCACCGAAGCCGCACATCTCCGAAATGCTCTCAATGTTATAGAATCCACTCTCCAGATGCTCGATGGCATAGGATATTCGGAGCTTGTTCAAAAACTCGAGAGGTCTCTCACCCATAAAGCGCTCGAAAATGCGCCTGAAATAGGTTTCGGATACACCGATGTGCTCTGCCATGCGCGACACCGACAGCGTCGGGTCCATATAGCCCGAATATATCATCGAGAGCGCAGGCTTCAGCTTAAGATATGCGCCGTCGCGCCTCTCCTCATCGTTCTCCCTGACTATCTCGGAGATTATTCTGTACAAATAGGACACCGCGCGTGCATAATACCCGCTCTCACGCCCCGTCCATATTCGGTAGACCTCGGAGAAGGCGGTCTCGAAGAAGCTCCTTTTCCTAACGGGAAAGCGCAGTATCTCGTCAGGCATATTCCCTTCCGCCTCGAAGTTGATGCCCCAGAGCCTCTCGCGCCCGGCATCGAGGTGATATCCGGCACCCTTAGGGAAATACATTATATCTCCGTCGCAAACGTCGATAGTGCTGCCCCGATACTCGAACCTGCTATCACCCACCGCACGGTAAGAAATTGCAAAGGTCTTTTTCGGCGGTATATCAACGTCGCGCCTGCTCCATGAGAGCAGATGCACCGACTGCACCCTGAGGGTAAAATCGTTATTTCCAAAAAACATAACCGTCACCTCCACCCCTATTCTAGCAGATACGGATCGAAAAGTAAAGGAAAGAAATAAAGAAAAAGCAAAAGCGGTGGAGCGTCGAAGCGTTCCACCGCATAGTTAATAATGATTATAGAATGTCGAAAAGGCTTTTTCGCCTTTTCGCGGCTGAACCATCAGCCGAACAAAAAGCCCAATGTGGCTTTTTGCATCTATATCATTGAAACAGAAATCGACAAATTTCCTTCGCGAAATTTGTTCGCAAATCCAAGATTTGCGGTCGAAATTCTTTAAATTTCGACTTTCGATTGTCGTTATAAATTGATCAACCGACAACCTTGCTCTCGGCTATACTGTACTTATCCTTATAGAATGCGTACTTTTCCTCAAAGGCGGAGTTGCCCTCCTTGAGTGCCTCGAGATAATGGTGAAGATCGAGTGCGCCGCCGGAGGAGATCTCGACAACGCAGCCGCCGATGTTCGAGCAATGGTCGGACACTCTCTCAAAGTTAGTGAGAAGATCTGAGAGGATGAAGCCGTGCTCGATCGTGCAGGCGCTCTTCTGAAGTCTCTTGATATGGTTGAGCTTGATACGGTCGCGCAGATCGTCGACAACCTGCTCGAGGGGCTCGATCTCGACCGCCTTCTCAACACTGTTCTCGAGGAGCGCACCCTCGGTAAGAACGAGTATCTCATCGATTGCCGCGCGCATTACGGCAAGCTCGGCAGTAGCCTCATCCGAGAAGCTGAGCTTCTTGTCGCGCATCTCGTCGGCAGACTCAACAATGTTGACCGCGTGGTCGGAAATACGCTCGAGATCTCCTATTATGTGGAGCAGCTTCGTCACCTCTGCCGAGTCGCGCTCGTCGAGGTCGCAGGCTGAGAGCTTAACGAGATAAGTACCTATCGTATCCTCGTACACGTCTACCTTACCCTCGATATCGCGTATCTCATCGGCAAGCTTAGGATCGTAATTCTCAAAGAGCGAGAGCGAATCGCGCAGCGCCTTTACCGAAAGGCTCGCCATAGAGGCGGTAGCACGCGACGCACTTTCAACAGCGAAGCTCGGGGTAGCGAGCAGACGCTCGTCGAGGAGCTTGGTGGTCTCGTCCTCACCCTCCTTGTCCTTGACAAAGAGGCAGGCAAGCTTAACGAGAAGCTTATATGCGGGGAACAGAATAGCAACGAGAATTACCTTGAAGAGGGTATGAACGAGTGCAATGCCCCACATATCGATTATAACGTCGTTAAGGATGAATGCGCTTCCGAGCTCAACGAGCCAGGTAACGAGATAATAAAGAGGAAGAACGATTATTACACCTATTACGTTGAAGAGAAGGTGGAGCATCGCCGCACGCTTACCGTTCTTGTTAGCACCGATGGACGAGAGAACTGCGGTAACGCAGGTACCGATGTTCTGACCCATGACGATAGGGATCGCGGCGCCATAGGTGATAGCACCCGTGACGGTTAGCGACTGAAGAATACCGACGGATGCCGAGGAGGACTGAACGACCGCAGTCAGAATAAGACCCGCAAGGACACCGAGGATGGGATTTTCAAACATGACGAGGATATTAGAGAAGCCGAGGCGCTCGTCAGCGAGAGGAGCGACCGAATCACTCATCATGCTCATACCCGTCATAAGAACGGCGAAGCCGAGAAGGATCATACCGACATCCTTCTTTTTGCCGCGTTTTGCAAACATAACTAGACAAATTCCGATAACCGCGAGCACAGGCATCCAGGAATCGGGCTTCAGAACCTGGAGAAGATCTGCCGTACCGCTATCCATTCTTCCGATGCCGTTAAGAGCCGTGATCCACGCGGTCACCGCTGTACCGACGTTCGCACCGATGATTACGCCAGCCGCCTGGAGAAGGGTCATAGTACCCGAGTTTACGAAGCCGACGACCATGACCGTCGTAGCCGACGAGGACTGAATGATCGCGGTAACGCCGAGACCGAGTAAGAAGCCCGTTATCGGGTTCGAGGTCATCTTGGCAAGTATGTTCTTTAAGCTAGAGCCCGCACTCTTTTTGAGCGAGTCGCCCATGATATCCATACCGAAGAGGAAGAGGGCAAGACCGCATAGGAGCGAGAGTATGTTGTAAATGTCAAAGGTCGGTATATCCGACTCAAGAAGCGCGCCGAAAAACTGTGTCATAATAATTCCTTTCGTAGCAAAGATGTTTAATCACAAAAGCTTCTGACCGTTGATCACAAGCGAAAAGACAAGACCGATACTGTCTGCCGCCTTACGGCACATTATCATTCTTCCGAGGAATATCTCGAAGTAATCCATGACCGAGCTTATCTCGGTATCTATCGTAAGTGTCAGGGTAAGAGTCCTCTTATCGGATGATATCTCTATTTTTGAGGTCTTTACAGACCAGTTTACCCTATCGTGTATATCGAAGCTTCCGTAGTCGGAGTTTCTGACACGGGTACGTCGTACGTCGCTCTTGTCGGCAATTATCAGCGCCGCCGCAACGGGATTTACCGCAACGCCCGTGCCCTCATCGTGATTTCCTATCGCGGTAACAACGGTAGCTATATCGGAAGGGGGCATACCAAGCTTGTCAAGCAATCTGAAGGCTATGACCGCACCGCTCTGCGAGTGCTCAACGCGGTTGACGAGATTGCCAACGTCGTGCAGATACCCGGCAATACGCACGAGCTCCACGTCGTGCTCTGTGTATCCTAGGGTCTTAAGTATATAGGCAGCATCCTCGGCAACCTTACCCACGTGTGCAAAGGCGTGCTCGGTATATCCGAGAGCCGCAAGCGACGCATCGGCGGCGGTAATGTATTCGCGGATGTCGGGATTGTCAATAATATCCTTGTGGGTAATCATGTTATTATACCTTTCTTTTTTAAGATAATTTTATCATAAAAAGCCGAAATATGCAACAAGAGATTTGTTAATAAGGCGCGTATCGGCTTCGGACAACGAGAATGTTCGCAAAATAAACAAAACAAATATTTGAAATGACTTGACTTGTAGTGCAAATTGTGGTAAAATACATATCCTAAGAATAGTTTTACAGAACGGGAGGCTTTATTATGGCAGGAGCTATTACCGACTTTTTTAATTATCTGAACCAGATACGCTTCTGGGATATACTCTTAAGAGTAGTTCTCGCGCTCTTGATGGGCGGAGTTATAGGAATGGAGAGAGGAAAGCAGGGCCGTGCAGCCGGAATGAGAACGCACATCCTCGTCTGTCTCGGTGCAGCGCTTACCGCTATGACGGGTGAATTCGTTCACTACGTTCTCGGCTATGACGGTGACCCCCTCAGAGTCGCAGCGCAGGTAATATCGGGCATCGGTTTCCTCGGTGTCGGCACCATCCTTATCAAGGGGCGCTTCCAGATCACGGGACTTACCACCGCGGCAGGTCTGTGGGCGGCGGCTACCATCGGCATAGCGCTCGGTACGGGCTTCTACCTCGGTGCGGTCATGGCATTTCTCGCGACAGTGCTTACGATGACCTTTATGCACCGCTTCGAGTACCGCGTAACTCACAAAAACACGAGATTCGGCATCTATCTTGAAATCTCGGGCACAGAGCATATACGAAAAATACACGACTACCTCGTTGAAAACTACCGCGTGACCGATATACAGGTTACTCCCCCGAGAACCGGAATCGCAAACAACGTCGGCATCGAAGCGGTAGTCCACGCATACGAGAACGCGCAGCTCACCCCCGACACGATGTCGAGAAAGCTCGAGGAGCTTGACGAAGTCCTCTACTCCATCGAATCGATTTAAATTTGCAAGAATTAAATCACCTCGGATAAGCTTTCAAACATATTCGTATAAAACCGATTATTTAAAAGAATGTGCCCGATTCAGGCATAAACGAACAAGAGCGAAGATACCGTGAAATATAGGTAGCTTCGCTCTAATATTTTGTCATTACTACTTCTGAGGTTCGGGATTTTTTTATGCTTTGTTTTAGCCGCATTTCCTCGCTCGGTGTACCCTGTACATCCGTTTAAAGCAGGGGCGCAAAAATGCCGAGCATACACTTAACGCACACCTCGAAGAAGTTAAGCTTTGCCTCGGATGCCGTAACCTCGTGCGATAGCTTCTCGGTTTCAAGGAAGCTGTCCCGTGCCTCGCTGACGGTGGGAGAGCCGTATATCCAAAGCGCATCCTCAAAGTGGTGCACGAGCGAGCGGTAGTCGAGATTTATCGTACCTATGATACAATATTTATCATCGGATACAAGCAGCTTTTCATGTATAAAGCCCGGGGTGTATTCAAATATCCTTACCCCGGCTCCTATCAGCTTCGGATACGAGCTCTTAGTCATAACCTTAACCATTTTCTTATCGGCTACACCGGGAGTTATTATTCTTACGTCGACACCGCGCTCCTCAGCACCGATAAGCGCCGAGGTGAGGTCAAAATCGATTATAAGATACGGGGTTGTAATATAGACGTACCTCGTCGCCTGATTGATAATATCTATTATTGCGCGCTTGCCCACCTTCGCGGGATACAGCGGTGACGGACCCGAGCCAAAAGGTATATAAAAGCCCGAATCCGACAACTTCTCTTTGCATTTCGGGAGATAATCGTCAAAATCTCCATCATGTCTGGAGTTCATTTCCCACATAGTCAGGAACATTTTCACAAATCCTGCAACGGCATCGCCCCTCACCGAAACACCGCCGTCCTTCCAATGCCCGAAGCGCTCGGCACGGTTAATATATTCATCCGCAAGATTGACACCGCCCGTAAACGCTATTTCTCCGTCGACGATGCAAATTTTCCTATGGTCTCGGTTATTGTGTACCGAGCTGACCCTGGGAGATGCGGGGGAAAATCGGAGCGCCTGTATACCGAAGGAGTTAAGCGTACGCTCGTAATTGTGAGGCAGCTTCTTCATACAGCCTATGTCGTCGAATATAACCCTGACCTCGACACCGCTTTTCACCTTCTCCTTAAGCACCTCAAGAATACCGTTCCACATCTCACCGCGCTCTATTATGAAATATTCAAGGAAAATATACCTCCCGGCACCCCTGAGTGCGCGGAGCATATCCTCGTAAAGCTGCTCTCCCGATGGATAATATCTTGACACGCCCCTATATATAGCCGCGGTAGGGTCGACGGAAAGAATGGCGCGTGCCTTACCGCACGCAACCTCGTCATTCTGTGAAAGAACGTCGGCATCCATGCCACATTCATCGAGCTTGTTGAGAGTAAGCATCGCATTTTTCGCGAGCATCTCTTCCCTTCTGCGCATACCGTGTCCGTGAAAAAGAACGTACAGAAGCGCACCAAATATCGGCAGAAGCAGCACCGCTGCAACCCAGCTGACCCTGTACTCCGGGTTGTAATCGGCGTTTATTATTGCTATAAGCACCATGGCGTTTACTATCATCACCTCGACAAGGAAAACTATCGAGTACGCGCTCATCGAAATGATCAGATACAGTAAAAGCCCTATCTCCGCCGCTATCATAAGCGCGGATATCGTATATCTTGAAAACAGAAATCTGAAAAGCTTACGAAGCATAACCCCTCCAAAGCCAAAGAATATCTTCTACCCCCATATTATCCCATTATTATTAAATTAATCTCAAATTCAGATTAACAAAGTGTCAAGGTTATGTTAATTTTTTCTTTCAATCCGGGCTCACACCGCACCGTTTCGGAAATATCGCGCCCCTTTAAATAAAAATCCCCCGGGGGTGTTTCAGTTTCGGGCATAGCCCAATACTACTGGCTGCGTACAAGTTCGTCTTTTATTGGCCTGTCAGCCATGCATTTGTTACGGAACCCCGCTCAAGCGGGACTAAAACCAAGCCTCCCTTGTGTAAAGGGAGGTGTCACGTCTTGCCGTGACGGAGGGATTGTAAAAAGCGATAACCTATACAGAACAATCCCTCAGTCAGCTTTGCTGACAGCTCCCTTTTCACAAGGGAGCCTTTGACATAAGGTAATTCTTCGCTGAATCTTTATTTGCTTTCCGCTCATCGGCAAAGCCTTTATGGAACCCCGCCATTATGGCGGGGTTTTCGTCTTACAACAAAGAATGCTCCGCCCGAAACGGGCGGAGCATTCGTACAGCCTCGGCTCTTTGCGAAAGAGCCGAAATCATCTTATGTATGACCGTAATGAAGGCAAGCCTATCAGTAGAAGTAGATACCGTAGACCGAGCCGAGAACGGCAAGGAACACGGTGCTGATAACACCGAACACCGCACCGATAATAGCGGCGATACCACAGGTCTTCGCAAGATCGGGCTTCTCTCTCTTCCACATAAGCCAGAGGATAAGCCCTATAAAGGGAGTTCCGAAGCTCACCGATGCGAGCGCACCCTTTGCCGCGGAAATCGACTTGCCGGGCTGAGATATCTTCCAGGTATACCAGAGGATAAGTCCGAGGATGGGAATGAAGAAGCAAAGCACTGCAAGCCAGAAGCTCTCGCCCTCATATCTCGTAGCACCGTTCGTGTAGCCGTAACGAGGATCAAAGCCGGTGTAATCGGGTCTGTATCCGTAGTTGGGATCATAGGTTCCGCCTGCGGCACCGTTATAGCCGCCGGCAGCACCCCCGTTTTCTTTTTTTTCATCATATTTCGCTCCGCAATAAGGACAGTATATCGTTCCGTCCTCTATCTCGTAGCCGCAGTTATTGCATTTTTTCATATAAAACTCCATATGCCGAAGGCTCGGAAAGATCTTTTCCGAAAGCCGTATTATACAGTAAGGATATCACAAGTCCGGAATTTTGTCAACAAGGGGTGTTACGTTATCAGACCGCACCGTTTTCCGTAACGCTATCAATCTCGTTTGCGCAATTGCCCGTGTCGGCAGTGTCAGACTCTGATACGTATTCTGCATCATCGACCGCACCCGTCGCACCTTCCTCACCGTTAATTACGGACGTATCGGGAGATGAAGCCTCAGCGGTAGAGGCACACTCCGCGACCGTGCCGTATGAACCGTGTCTTTTGACGACGTAGGTAAGCAGAGGTATAAGCGCGAAGCAGAGAAGCAGAACGAGAGATGCCGCAAGATAGATCTCGGGTGCGGGGATATACTCGGTGGTCATCGCATCCGCGCCCGCATTAGGCAGGGGTACGTTCATAGCCTTGTTTATCGCGTTTCCGATAGCGGGACCGGCGATCATGGGAATAAGAACGCTGAACACCATTCTGACACCCTGGAGCTTACCCGCAGAATCCGCAGGAGTATAATCTCTTACGACCGAGCCGCACAGTGCCGAAAGGAATATAAAGCCCGAGATCATGAAGAAGCCCGCTACGCCAAATGCGATAAGGTCACCGACCTTACCAAGTCCCTTTGCAAGATACATAGCAAGCAGTCCTACCGCCATCGTTCCGGCAGCGATATACATAAGCTTTACCTTATCCATTCTGTCCGAAAGCCTGCCGAGGAACACGTTAAGCACAGCACCCGCCGCAATAGCAATGCCGAAAACAAGTGAGTACTCAATGGTTGAGAAGCCGAGATACTCTCTCATGTAGATGATCATGTAGGGCATGAAGATCTGAAGAGCAACGCTGTATACGACAATAATAAGCAGGGTTACGTAAAGAGGAAGATTTCCCTTTACAACAGAGGGGCGGAAGCCGTAGAATATATCCTTCATTCCGCCGCTGCGCTCGAGGGTGGGCGCATCCTTTACGATGAATATTCCCGCTACACCGCAGGCGATGATGAGTATGCCGAGACCTGCGAAGAGCCAGGTATATCCGACAAGGTCCTTGATGATACCGAAGCCGCCCGCAACTATGAGCATCGAAACGAGAGGAAGTATCGAGAGAACTCCCTCGACGCTGCCGCGATAGGACTGCTCCGTGTTATCGGTAACCCACGCATTGAATGCCGCATCGTTAGCCGTAGAGCCGAAAAGCGTCATGATACAGTCGCCTGCAACAACGGCAAAGAGCGTAATGGAAACAGCCTCATCGTAGCCTACTCCGAGTAGTGCCTCGGTGAGATCGGTCGATAAAAATCCAAACGCGGCAACCGTAACGCCCCAGATAATATATCCATAGGATATCATTCTGCGCCTGTCGCCTATTTTATCCGAGAACACGCCCGCAATAAGCGTTGCCACCGTTGCGGTGATGCCGCTGAGCTGAACCATCAGCGTGATGGCGTCAAGATCGTGGCTTAT
Source organism: Clostridia bacterium (assembly GCA_017508195.1). Lineage (GTDB taxonomy): Bacteria > Bacillota > Clostridia > Oscillospirales > CAG-272 > UBA1740. Next base: position 14,298 of record JAFVZL010000028.1, read on the forward strand.
CGTCTCGAAAACGAATACGTTGAAATACATATTTTCAACGCTCCACGCGACCTGACCCAAAAGGCCGAAGAGTATGAGTATGAGCCAATTGCGACCCGAAAACTTAGCGGTATTATTCTTTTCCACCGTTGTAGACCTCCTTGAATTCTTCTACCGCACGGGAGAACGCACGGATGGCAGGCTTTACGACGTCGGGTGACGTCATATCTATCCCTGCTACGAGCAGACTCTCGAGCGGCGACTTAGAGTCTCCGCACTTAAGGAATTCAATATACTGCGTGACGTATTCCGCGCCCTCGCTCTCTATTCGCTCGACAATAGCCGATGCGGCAGAGATACAGGTCGCGTACTTATATACGTAAAAGCAGGTGTAGAAGTGGGGTATCCTCATCCATTCGTATGCAATTTCCTTGTCGCACACGACACGGGGTCCGAAATATTCCTTAACGAGCGAGTAGTAAATACCCGATATCTTATCCGAGGTAAGAGGCTCTCCCGCCTCAGCGGCACGGTGCGCATCGCGCTCGAACTCGGCAAGCATTACCTGTCTATAGAGCGTGGCCTTATAAAGCTCCATAAGCTGATTCAGGATAGAGAGCTTTTCCTCTCTCGTATCCGCCTCGCGCGCCTTCTTTCTGAGGAGCAGAAGCTCGTTTACAGTCGATGCGACCTCAGCAACGAATAGTGTGTACTGCGAGTTGTGCGGCTCGTTATGCTTACGCGAGAAGTAGGAATGCATCGAATGACCCGCCTCGTGTGCGAGAGTCGACACGTCCTCGAAGCTTCCGATAAAGTTTAAAAGGATATACGGCTCTGTCGATGAGCAGCCGGCAGAGAACGCACCGCTGCGCTTACCGCGAGAGGGGTAAACGTCGACCCATCCGCGCTCATAAAGACCCGCACGCAGGACCTCGGCATACTCTCCGCCGTAGATGTCGGCGATGCCGAGAACCTCCTCTCTCGCCTCATCGTAGGTATATTGACGCTCAACCTCTCCGATAAGAGGTGTATAGATATCGTATATGTGAAGCTTACCGAGACCGAGCACCTCTCGCTTCAAATCGTAGTATTTAAAGAGAATAGGTAAGCTATTCTTTACATTTTCTATCAGATTATCGTAAATATCAGTGGTGACCTCGTCGCGGTATGTGGATGCGGTGCGCGAGTCAGCATAGCCCCTCACCTTCGCGAGGGTCGCATTTTCCTTAACGTGGTTGTAGTACATCTGAGCAAAGGTATTCTTGAACTGATCGTAGGTTGCGTAAAGCGTCTTGAAGGCTCCGCGCCTTACCGCCCTGCTTTCCGACATCATAAGCGAGATGTAATTTGAATCGGTCAGCTCCACCCTCTTGCCGTTCTCGTCGCGGGTCTTACCGAACCTGAGATCCGAGCTTGCGAAGATGTTCCTCACGTCGGAATGGAGATACAGGCAGTCCTCAAGACCCGAATACAGCTTTTCACACTCGTCGCTGAGCGTATGGGGCTTGGCTCTCAGATTTTTCTCTATCATTCTTCTGTAAGTCCGAAGTCCGGGGCACTCCTTGAAGTAGCTATCAAGAGTCTTACCGTCAAGCTTGATAAGATAAGGAGTAACGAACCAAGTCGCCTCTCCGCACGCCATAGCAAGGTTTCTCACTCTCGCGTTCCTTGCCTGAGCATCGGTGTCCGAGGTATCAACGTAAAAACCGAGAGCCGCAAATGTCCAGAGCTTATCAAGCCTCTTCTCTATGCTCGCGAGCGCATCAAGCGCAGCGCAAAGCCCCTTCGCAGAGGCGAGCATAGTGTCCTTGTGAGCGCCAAATGCGCTGACCTCTGCCTCTGTCGCACGGTACTCCGCGAGGAAATCCTCCTCGGTTTTATATATTTTCGTGAGATCCCACTTATACTCCGCGGGTATATCCTTTCTCTCTTTCATCTTTCCTCCGTCGGGTCGGGTCCTATGTGCCCGACCGTAGTTATTACACTTCATTTTACCACACAGAAGCGAAAAAATAAAGTCTAAACGCAAATAAAAGCCATTATTCTCTCAAAAGTGACACAATGTTTTAAATTTGTTTATATTTAGTTTATATTTCCGCATATATTTTCGCGCGCCCATATGGTATCCTATAAATGGAAAATACAACTTTTAACGAAGGGCCAGGCAAAATGCTTCAATTAAAGGAAATCAAAAAGGATTACGTCACCTCATCAGAGGTGGTACACGCGCTGAAGGGCATCTCGATATCCTTCAGAAAGTCCGAGTTCGTATCCATCCTCGGACCGTCGGGCTGCGGAAAAACGACGCTCCTTAACATAGTCGGCGGTCTTGACCACTATACGGACGGTGATCTCGTTATCGGCGGACGAAGCACGAAGTCCTACAAGGACCGCGATTGGGACGTATACCGTAACCACAGAATCGGATTTATCTTCCAGAGCTACAACCTTATCCCCCATCAGACCGTGCTCGGCAACGTCGAGCTTGCACTTACCATCGCGGGCATCGGCAGAGACGAGCGCATCGAGCGCGCGAAGCGCGCTCTCGACAGGGTGGGCTTATCGGATCAGTATTATAAGAAGCCGAACCAGCTCTCGGGCGGTCAGTGCCAGAGAGTTGCCATCGCGCGTGCTCTCGTAAACGATCCCGAAATACTTCTGGCAGACGAGCCCACGGGCGCTCTCGATACGGTCACCTCGGTGCAGATCATGAACCTCATCAAGGAGATATCTGAGGAAAGACTCGTTATTATGGTAACGCACAATCCCGAGCTTGCCGAGCAGTACTCATCGAGAATAGTAAGACTTCTCGACGGTGAGATCATCGAGGATACCAACCCGATGTCCGACGAGGAGGAGGAAGCCGAGCGCGACGAGCTTGCAAGGCTTGCCGCCGAGGCAGAAGCTGCCGAGGCCGCCTTAGAAGAAGTGGAAGCTGCCGAGAGCCCCAAAAAGGCAAAGAAAAAGAAAAAGCAGACGAAAGAGCGCGCGAAGATGTCGTTCTTCACTGCGTTCCGCCTCTCGGCAAGGAATCTCTGGTCGAAGCGAGGCAGAACCGCGCTGGTTGCCTTCGCAGGCTCTATCGGTATTATAGGTATCGCACTCGTTCTCGCGTTCTCCGCTGGCATCAAGGGATATATCGCATCCATGCAGGATGATATGCTCTCTGGTAACCCCGTGAAGATCACGGAGAACACCCTTGACCTCAGTGCGCTCACAGGCCTTGTAAACGACAATATCGAGCATCTGCCCGGCAGCAAGCCCGAGAACAGTGTATTCGTATCCTCGCTCGTCGAATATCTCGTCAAGACCAGCAAAACGTTCAACTCCATGATGGTATCGAACGAGCTGACCGAGGATTATATAGAATTCGTCAAGGCGATGCCGAAGGAATACTATAACGCACTCGTGTTTGATTACGGCATCGGCATGCTTGCGAACGTATTCACCGACTTCAAGGCAACGCCCGGTTCCGAGAGTGAGCACATTTCGCTCCGCAGAATAACCGATATTTACAAATCCGTTCTTAGGGACTCCGAGTACTCACAGATGGCGACTATGATCGACCTTCTCGCCCCGAACTTCAAGCAGGCACCGAACGATCCCGAGTACCTTCTTACACAGTACGACCTCCTCGGTGACAGTAAGATTGCAACCGAAAAGGGTGAAATAATGCTCGTTCTCAACTCCGAGGATGAGATATCCGACCTTCTTCTCGCAAGGCTCGGTTATTACTCTGAGGCAGAGTTCCTTGAGATAATAAACAAGGCAAACGCCGACAGCGAGGACGGCTATAACAAGTCGCTCTACAAGGAGTACTTCACCTATGAGGAGCTTCTCGGAAAGAAGCTGATGCTCTATCCCACCGACACGGTATTCAAGGCTAACGAGATACCGCTTCTCGGTACGACCACGGCAGAATACACCTCGAAGCTTGACTCTCCCGATGCATCGGGTCTTGAGCTTAAGGTCGTAGGCATACTTACTCCCAAGGATTCGATCTCTTACGGTGCTATGACCGCAGGTGTCTACTACACCGAAGCTCTCGTCGATCACGTTCTCGAGATCAACAAGGATTCCGAGTTCATTGAAAAGCATCTTGAACCGAAGATCGATTCGGAATCTCCCATGATGCCCATCACATATAGCTACGAGTATCTTCCCTTCGATGCCTTCAACGGTGCAGAGGTGGATGAAAGCAAAATAAAGACCGCGAACAACGGTATGGCAGTCTCCGGAACGGGCGCAGAGTCCATCATCCGCACACTCGGCGGTAACGACACCCCGAACAGCGTAACCCTCTATCCCATTTCCTTTGATGATAAGGATCTCGCTACGGGATATCTCGATCAGTGGAATGACAAGAACCTCGACCTTCAGATAGGAGATAAGACCATCCTCGGTAAGGACAGGAAGGACGTTAAGTACACCGACACGCTCGAGCTTATCGTTTCGATGCTCAACACGATGATCGACATCGTCTCCTACGCCCTCATCGCCTTCACATCCGTATCGCTCGTCGTTTCTACCGTAATGATAGGTATTATCACCTACGTATCGGTCGTTGAGCGAATCAAGGAGATCGGTGTTATCCGCTCTCTCGGCGGACGAAAGAAGGACGTAAGCTACCTCTTCAATGCTGAGACCTTCATCATCGGCTCTGCGGCAGGTATTATCGGTATCGGTGCGACCTATCTGATATCGGTTATCGTAAACCTCGCACTCGAGCCGCTCATCGGCTACGCGAACATCGCGGCACTCCCCGTCAGCAACGCGATATTCCTCATCCTTCTCTCCATCGGCCTTACGCTCATCTCGGGACTTATCCCCGCATCGAGTGCGGCTAAGAAGGACCCCGTTGTAGCACTCAGAACCGAGTAAAGGACGCGAGTGCAACCCGGGGTTGCATGAGTTGACGAAGGCATGAATTGCGACCGTGTCGCATGATTTGACACGGAGTGTCATGAATTGCCGAAGGGTATATAATTTTTCAAATCAGCAACAAGAGCCGAGGAAACACGCCTCGGCTCTTGTTTTTTAGCAAAGCACCCGATTGAATAATTGCCCCCAAAAGAGTCAATAGTAGATTATCCCAAAAACCAAAGGAGAAAAAGTATGACTCTTACACAAAAGGAAACCTCGCTTCTCACCGATCTCAAGTCCCAGGAGCTACTCTGCATCGAAAAGTACACGAAGTATTCGGCATCGGCACACGACCCCGCCTTAAAGGAGATATTCGACGATATCGCCAAAACCGAGCAAAGCCACCTCGCCACCATCACCGAGATACTCTCGGGCACCGAGGTATCCATGTCCCTTGAAAGCCCCTCGGCTACAGCCGCCAAGGTATGCCCCACCCCGTCTGCCTGCTCCGTCGACGAAAAGAAGGAGGACGCCTTTATGTGCAAGGATGCCCTCTCAATGGAAAAGCACGTTTCGGGCGTCTACGACACAGCCGTTTTCGAGTTCTCAAGCCCCGTACTTCGCGACACTCTTGCGCACATTCAGAAGGAGGAGCAAAACCACGGCGAAATGCTCTATAATTACCTCGAATGTAACGGAATGTATGCATAATCGCACAAAAGGAAAGGCAAAAGGCGTACAAGAGCAGCTCTTGTACGCCTTTTAGTAAAAGCGAAGCTCGTCGCGCGCGTGAAGCTTGTGTTACCGCGCAAATCAAATTTAGCCGACACACAGTCGACAGCTATCGCCTCATGCCGCAAGGCATTTCACGCTCGCAAAGCGAGCATTTCAAGACCGAAGGTCATTTCAAAAATCCGCCCCGCGGATTTATTTCACTGCGCACTCTCCGTGGGGGAGTGCGCTTTGGTTATCCCAAAATAATCCAATCTGAAAAGCGGCGAAGGGAGTTTTGTGCAGAAATCTCCGTTCTTCCGACTGAGAGCTGTACAAAAGTACAGCGAAGGAGGAAAACGGAGATAGCAAATGAAATAATAATCGAGATAAAGCGTAGCTTTCCAACCTTAAACAATTTGCCAAGCACAAAAAAACGGGCGAGGCACTCATATACCTCACCCGTAAACCTTTTTCATTTGCGATTATGCCAAAAATCACTCGACGAAAAGAATTACTCGACGATGACTGCATTAACTCCCCTCGCCGTAATCTTGCTCTTAAGATAGTTCTTAAGCGCATGAGGAGACTTAATTCCGGTAGTGTCGATATCCCAATAACCGGGGCTGTCAACGGTAACGTCACCGAAGTTGAATATTCTGCCGAAGAAGCTCTGTCTTACGGTAACCGAATATACGCCGGCAAATACGCTCTGGCGCTCGCGGATAGAGAAGATACCGCTCTTTTCCACGATTCTGTCATCATAGAACTCGTAAACGTGGTGCTTCGCCTCGATAATAAGGAATATCTGAACAACAAGAGGAATAATAAGCCAGAAGAAAACGATGCCCCACCATCTTATGCTGAGAAGGGCGCTCTTTCTTGCCCTGTAATTAGGTCTCATATGAAAGCCTCCTTTTCACCGTTCGATGAAAATACTGAAAAAACTTAGATACAATCATTATATCAAAAAATAATTAATAAAGTCAATACTTTTTAGAATAATATGAAATAATTCGCTGAGTAGCACATCCATAGGTGAATAAATGGGCGCATACACGGTGTCAGAAAAGGAAAACGAGCATAAGCACCGCCGCCGAAGCCGCAGGAACGGTTATGGTGTCGAATCCTCTCTTGGTGAATAGCTCGGTAAAGGTCGCAACGGTAGCAACGAGAATCGAGAGAGGAAGTATCACATACCACGCAAGCGCTGACATAAGGAAGAGGACGAGCGCTGTGCACGCGAAAGAGGTGACCCCCATTGCCACACATCCCTCAACGCTCTTGGTTCCCTCTATCATCCTACCCTCGAGCTTGTGCTTTCCGAAGCATCTGCCAACGATAGCGGCAGCCGCGTCACCGGGACCCCACGCCATCACAGCGGTGATAGCGAGATATTTATATCCCTCACCGAAAACGCCCCAGAAGAAGGCGAGCATCGCACCGAGAAGAGTAAAAAGCGTGATAAAGCTGATAATGACCTCGTGCTTTCCCTTTTCAACGAAGAGCTCACTGTAAAATTTAAAGCGCTCGCAAACGATGAGCGCAATAAAAACGAGAATAAGGAACAGTGCCTGAACCGCTACCGCTATCCACCATATCTCGGTAAAGAGCGCAAGCGGAAGAATGGACGAAAACGCAACCGCGTGCAAAAGCTTCCTGAATACGAAGTCCGGCACCTTCGTTGTAAAGCGGAGGATAAGCAGCATCGCGGCGAAAACTACGATAAAGGCTATGTATATTCCGAACAGCTTCAAAAACTCGAGAAGAAGCGTAACGTTGATAAAGGATAATATCGCATCAATATTGTTTATGACCGACATCGCAACACCCAGCACAAGCAGCACAGCACCGGTAACGTAGCCGACGACCCTGCCGTTTACCTTGTTCGCGAATCTCGCGCTGACGAGCGAGAAGACGGTAGCAACGACTATGGCTATAACGAGATAGTCCCAGCACTCAAATATAATCGAGGGCTCCATAAGAATATGGCTGACCGAGGCAATGAGTGCCGTGAAGGTCATAATAAAAGTAGACGTTCCTACAGCGGTCTTTCTGTCATATCCGAGCATCGCGGTAAAGACGATGAGCATCATCATACCGCCACCCGTGCCGAAAAATCCCGTACCGAAGCCTATCGTCAGACCGAAGAAGAGTGATACCGCTATCTCCTTTGCCGAAAGGCGCGCGCCCTCGGGCTTATCGGGCTTATCCTTCGAGTCCGGCTTCACGAGGAAGCGTATGCCTATCGCTATACAAAGGAGCAGCGAAAAGCCGCCGAGCACGCTCTGATGAGTGAAATACGCGGCAACCGAGCCCAGCGTACACATACCGATAATGCACGCGGTCATTATCCATCCGTGCTTGAGGTCTATCTTCTTGTTCTTGGCGTAGACCGCGGTAGTCACCGCAGAGCCGAGTATATCAGACGCCAGAGCAAGAGCCGTAGCCATAAACGCACCGTGCTCCCCCGCAAAGGTCGGGCACAGAACTATCAGCAGCGGCACCATTGCCGTAGCAGCACTGAGTCCGACAAGACCCGTGCCTATACCCGCCAGAGCGGCGGCAATTCCAACTACTAAATATTCCATTTATACTCCAAAACCGATCATTTTTAATATGCCGCAAGAAAATATTTCACTGATCGATGATCGCAACGGCTCTCGCGGGCGCACCATCGGAGTTCTCGAATTTAAGCGGCAGTGCCGAGAGGATGAACTCCTTATCGAGAAGCGCCTCGAGTCCCGTAAGATTTTCAATATTGATTATTTCCGCCTCTCTGAAAAGCCGCTTATGCCGAGGAAGCCCGGGATCGTCCGACGGATCGATGCTTATCGTATCGAAGCCAATGCCCTTGTATCCGCCCGATATTACGTAATCGAGAGCCTCACGGCTTAACACGGGGTAGCCCTTGAAATAATCATCGCTGCCCCAAAGCTTATCCCAGCCGGTGAGAAACAGAAGAAACTCCGCCTCTTCCGCGCGCTTACCGTAAAGCGAAATTTTATAAAGGCCGATCTCCGAGCCCTCGGGGATATCACGGCAGTCGATAACGAGCGCCTTGCCGACAAAATGCCCGACCTCGAACTCATCGAGCCTTTTTGCGCCCTTAATTATGTGCGCAGGGGAGTCTATGTGCGTACCCGTGTGAGAAAACATCGATATTTTCGTTTCCCAATATCCGTCCTTATCATGGCTGCTCGCGGGTGTAAGCACGGGTGGCTCCGTGCCGGGATAAACAGGCATCCCCTCTCTTATTAAATGCGTAAGATCGATAACCGTCATAGTCTTCCCCCTCTCGGCATGGCAGTGCCGCGTTTTCTTTTCATAAATTACCGCGCTCGTTATACTGCCGAGTCCGAGTCGTCGATAACTACCGAGCCCGCCCACTTTTTGAAGTAAGGGAGATACGTATCGTACGCCAGAGAGGGGCAAGCGAAGTAGACCACCCACACATTCTCGTCATCCATATAAAATGACACTAAATACCTGATGACGATTACAGCGCCGAAATCATACGTGAAGTAAACGATTCCGTCCTCGCTTTTAACCTCGGTAACGTTTACAATAACGGATTCAAGGTCCTCCTCCGAAGCCTTGATTATTTCCCGACGTATCACCTCCGCCTGCTCTTCAAGCGTGTTCTCGGGAGCGAAATTCGAATATACGTAATCATACTCGTCTATACTAACGATATTTCCAGTGGTACTCTGTATCTCTAGCGAATAATCGGTCCTTATTACCGCATGAAATTCGGAGGTGAGAGTTATCGAAAGCTTGCCGTAGGAAAAGCTCTCGTCGGGCGCCGCGTAATCGGGGTTAAGCGCGACGTAGACACCGCTTACCACGCCCGAAATGATCTGCAACGGCATACAGGAAGTAAACGCAAAAACACATCCCAACAAAACTAAAACTGCAATTAACCTTTTCATAGAGCCTCCTTTTTTGGTGTGCGGCGCCGTAGCGCACCGCTCTTTATCTCATTATAACGACAATCGAAAGTTGAAATTAATAAATTTCGACCGCAAATCTGAGATTTGCAAGCAAATTTCGCGAAGGAAATTTGTCGATTTCTGTTGAAATGATATGGATTCAAAAAGCCAAAAAACGGCTTTTTGTTCAGCTGATGTTACAGCCGTGAAAAGGCTTTCCGCCTTTTCCGATATTCCATAATCATTATAACGACAATCGAAAGTCGAAATTAATAAATTTCGACCGCAAATTTGAGTTTTGCGAACAAATTTCGCAAGGGAAATTTGTCGATTTCTGTTTCAATGATATAGATGCAAAAAGCCTCCCTTTGGCTTTTTGTTCGGCTGATGGTTCAGCCGCGAAAAGGCTTTTTCGCCTTTTCGACATCCTATAATCATTATATCACGCGCACGGTGATAATGTCAAGGAACAACGCCCTCCCTGCATAAGAAAAGCGGCGCAGCAGGATAGGTGCTGCGCCGTTAGGGATCATTTTAGGCCTCGGTACCCTCCGAAGCGGGATCGGAAGCCCCGACGGATACGATTTCGGCATCGCAGGATGCGCTCTCATCGCGTGCGGCGAGATCGCTTACGATCCTTTCATACATTTTTTCATCAATTTTGAACTTCTTATAATAGATGATGAAGCCGACGAGAATACAGATAAGCGGCAGGATCATCATCGCTATTTTCATTATCCAAATCGGAGAGCCCTCGACACCGCCGATAAGCGCATCTATCTGTGCCTGTATCGATGCCGATACCGCAGGATCGGTAGCAGCAGCCTTAAGCTCCTCGAGCTCGGCGACCTTCTGTGACACGGGGTTGATACCCGAGATAATAAGAGTCACCGTAACAACGAGCGTGCCGATAGCACCGCCGAGCTTATTGATAAAGGGCTGAACGGCAAAGCTGACAGACTCGTTTCGCCGTCCGAGCTTCCACTCTCCGTACTCAACCGCATCGGCAAGGAATAAGAGCATCAGCAGCTGTATGAACGCCTGTGCGAAGAAGAGAACGAGACCCGATATAACTATGAGAGCAAGGTTCTCGAAGGAGAGGAAGAAAATGAGGTAAGAAGCAACCACCGCGATCATCGAGCCGAAGTACAGCTGCTTTCTTGTGAATTTCTTGCTGAACAGAGGAAATACAGACAGTGCGGTGAGCTGTGCAACTCCGAGCACCGCTGCAAATACCATATACGTTCCCTCGTCCTTATACGCATACTTGAAGTAATAGACGCCAAACGAGGTTGTAGTGCAATAGCCTATCATAAAGAGCGCCATCGCAACAGCCGCGACCATCAGCTGATCGTTCTTCATAAGTGCCTTGATCATTCCGCCGAGCGAGGTATGCTCCTTGGAGTCGGTCTGCACGCGCTCCTCTTTAACACCGAATACCGTGAACATCTGGAAGCCTATCATGATCGCAACGAGCAGGAGCGCAAATATGAAGTACGCCTGCTTGGGTGCCATACCGAACAGGTCGGGCACCATCGTGTAGAGTATTACGACGGCAAACATACCGACGTTCGCGCATATTCTTGCAAATGCACCGATATTTTCCCTTTGCTTCTGATCTTTAGTAATCGCAGGCATGAGCGACCAATATGAGATATCGTTGGTCGTGTACGCCATTCCCCAAAGGAGATATACTATCGAGAAGAATACGATATAACCGACACCGCTAAGACCGAAATCGGTAAACAGCAGCACGGTAAGTATGCCTGCAGCAATTACTCCAAAGAGTATCCACGGCTTGAATTTTCCCCATTTTGTAGAGGTATTGTCAACAATTGTTCCCATTATCGGGTCATTCAGCGCATCAAATATCCTGAACGCGACCATGATGCCTCCGATAATTCCGAGCTCTGCGTTCGAGAGTCCGACCGTCTCTGTGAGGTAGGTGATGAGGTACATGCTGACGAGCGTGTAGACCGCATCTCGCCCGAGAGTACCGAGGCCGAAGCAGAAGCGATTTCTGTTAGCTCCCTTTGTCATATACTTAGTCCTTTCTTTTATTCTAAAGATGCTCAAGACGGCTTTATTAACTCGAACTCAAACGGCATAAGCCCATCGTCGTGCTCGGTGTAGTTTGACACGATGACCTCACCGTCGATTCTAAGCTTTTTCGGCAGTTTTACCGCCTTTGCCGTCATGTTGAAGAGCGCGAGGAGTCTTTCACCGTCAAGCTCTCTGATATATGCGTAGATCCTGCCGTCCTCGTACAGGGGGATGAATTTTCCGTCCTTTAAGACGGGGTGCTCCTTGCGGAGCACGATCATTCTCTTCCAGAACGCGAGAACGCCGCCATCTCGTTTCTGTTCGCTCTCGACGTTTACCTCGGTGTGATTCCCGTTGACCTTAAGCCAAGGGATACCAGCCGTGAAGCCCGCGTTCTCACCCGCAGTCCATTGCATCGGTGTGCGCGCGTTATCTCGCGAGGTAAGTGTTATCATCTTAAAGCGCGCTTTATTTGTAAGCGGAAGCTTTTTCGCAATAGCGTAGATGTTGTGGCTCTCGATATCGACGACCTCGCTCATGTCCTTGAAGTCGCCGTTTGTCATACCTATCTCCTGACCCTCATAGACGTAGGGAGTGCCTCGGAGCGTCATGATAAGACCCGCCATCATCTTCGATGCCTCCTCGCGGTACTTCTGTGCCCCGGGGAGTCTGGATATAAATCTCGGCTGATCGTGATTCTCGAAGTAGACCGCGTTCCAATCAAGACCGGTCTGCCACTTCGTCAGCGTTTTCATAAGCTTCTTACGGTTCAGACCGCACTTGAACCACTTTACGATAACCTGATCGCACTCCATATGCTCGAACGCGAATACCATATCGAGCTCGCCCCTCGCCTCGTCGGAAAGGTCGCGCGCACGCTCAAGATCGACGAACACCGTCTCACCTACCGCCCATGCGGCATACGGCTCGAGGCATCTTTCGCGCAGCTTGCGAAGTATCTCGTGGCAGCCCTCGGTCGAGAGATAATGCTCCTGACCCGTGAGGATAAGCCTCGGCTTTCCGTCGTCAAGCGTATTTTTATAAATTACGTTTATTACGTCGCATCTGAAGCCCGCGACACCTCGCTCGAGCCAGAAGCGCATAATGTCCTCTATCTCTGCGAGCACGTCGGGATTATGCCAGTTGAGATCGGGCTGCTTCTTTGAGAACAGATGAAGGTAGTACTCGTTCTCACTGCCCTCGAGCTTTGCCCACGGACACTCGGCAAAGAAATTGCCCCAGTTGTTAGGGATGCCGCCTCCGCGCTTTCCCTCTCTGATTATGTAATAATTACGGTACTTTTCCTCTCCTTGGAGAGCGCGCTTGAACCATTCGTGCTCATCCGAGGTGTGATTTATAACGAGGTCCATCACGATACCGATACCGCGCGCCTTCGCCTCGGCAATAAGGCGGTCGAAGTCATCCATCGTGCCGAATCTCGGCTGAATAGCCTTGTAGTCGGAAATATCGTATCCGTTATCGTCATCGGGGCTCTTGTAAACGGGAGAAAGCCAGATAGTATTCACACCGAGCGATGCGATATAATCAAGCTTAGATATAATTCCGGGAATATCTCCGAAGCCGTCACCGTCACTGTCGCAAAACGAGCGCGGATATATCTGATACACCACCGTATCGTTCTTAAAGTTCTTAGGCATAAAAACCTCACTTACAAATGAAATAAAACTCTTTCACCCCTATTATAAAATAAATAAAGGCAAAAAGCAATAGAAAAGTGCCGTAACGAATATGCAGCATAAACAGAAAGCCATCGGATGCCTCCGATGGCTTTCAAAAATTGATAATCAGTCATTCTTAACGTGTACGTCAAGCTGATCGAAGGGTATCTCGATGCCTTCCTTGTCGAAAGCAAGCTTGACAGCCTCGATAATATCGGCGTTTACAGTCCAATAGTCACCGCTGTTCACCCATACACGCGCAGTGATATCTATGCTGCTTGCCGCGTGCTTAGATACTCTGCAATAGGGTGCGGGGTCTTTAAGAACGAGCTCGTGCTCCTCACAGATAGCAAGAACGACGGACTTCGCCTTTTCAAAGTCGGTGCTGTAAGATACCGAGAAGGTGAAATCAACACGTCTTGTATCCTTCTCGGAGTAGTTTACGATGCTTCCTGAAGAAAGCGCACCGTTGGGAATGTAGATCACCTTGTTATCAGGGGTACGGATCTTGGTGGACACTATGCGTATCTCCTCGACGGTACCGGAATAGCCCTGTGCCTCGATGTAATCGTCAACGCGGAAGGGGCGCGTAAGAATGATCATTACACCGCCTGCAAGGTTGGAAAGCGCACCGTTAAGTGCCAGACCTGCACACACACCGAACGAGGTAATGAGGGCAGCGATACCGCTGGTGTCAACACCTACATAACCGACCATGCATACAGCGACGATCACCTTCAGACCCAGCCTGAAAATATATGCGAAGGTCTTTGCAATAGTCTTATCAAGCTTTCCGCTATCACCGGTTTTTTCGATTTTTCTCGCTATCGCGTTTATTATCTTGAAGGAAATAAAGATAACGAGAAGCGCAATAACAATTTTCACAACTGCCGGCAGCGCTGTGTTTCCAAGCCACTCTCCCAACGCAGCCATAATTTCTTCAAACGTCATTTTTTGTTTCTCCTTTTCATAAAGTTTTTATGTTTTCAGTATAACAAAGCGCTTTATGAGTGTCAAGGTGCGCACAGAAAATTTTCTGAGTAAGCATCAAAAAAACTTGGAAAAGGCGGATAAAAGCTTCTTTTTTGGAGAAAATAGCAAAAACCCCCTTGACAAACCATCCGCCTTATGCTAAAATATAGACCGCGATGCAAAGGAAAACGATGTATCGAAGCTCAATTTAGCGGAATTGAGTACACGCTTCGCATGGCGAAGCGACGTAGCACAGCAGACGATGCAATATCAAATATAGCGGAATTGTGTAAAGGTAGCACAGCAGACTCTGACTCTGTATGTCTGGGTTCGAATCCTAGTTCCGCTGCCAAAGAAAAACAGACCATCACCCGATGGTCTGTTTTTTCTTTCCTTTGGCAGCGAACTGCGGCTTCGACCCAGCTCCGCAAGCGGAGCGATGCGGAATTGGGTTCGTATTCTCCGCGCAGAGCGCGTCGAGCTCGCTCGTAAGCGGCAAGCGTGAGAATGTACAATCATAGTTCCGTCCAAGCGGCAACGCCGCGCAGG
>JAFVZL010000029.1 GCA_017508195.1 Clostridia bacterium
CGGATCAACTGGAAAAATTAGCAACACTACTATCAATGCAAGATCTTCTGGAATCAACCTTGCAGGCGGTTCTGATGTAATTGTTGAAAACTGTATCGTAAACGTAAGTGCCGCTGAGGCGCTGTTCGTTTCGAACAACGGCGGAGTATCAAAGGCAACCATTGATGGCGGTGAGTACAGCGCTGTTGGTAATACTATCGTTACACACGGCGCTCACATCGTTATCGAGAACGGTACCTTTAGCGCTGCTCAGTATAACCTCTTCAAGTTATACAGCAACGGCGGAACGATCACGATCAAGAACGGTATCTTTACGACCTCAGAGTATATCAACTACAGCTTCGATATGCTCACCGAAGATATCATTAAGGACATGATCGCTACATCGAGCACCAACTACGATTCTATCACCGTAACCAAGAATGCTGATGGAAGCTACACCATTGCAAACTAAGCGGTAAAGGCATTCTTTAAAACATAGCGATTATTGCACCCCACGCCACGGCGCGGGGTGCTTTCTTGTAAAACGAAAACCACGCGATAGTCGCGTGGTTCCATGAAGGTTAACCGGTGAAAAGAAATCCTCCAAATATGTTATAATAGAATTGACCTGCCAGTCGAAACTAGAAACATATTTGGAGGATTTATCTATGAAAAAAGAGAGCATAGACAATAATATTTTAGCACACACATCGTGGAATTGCAAGTACCACATTGTATTTGCGCCAAAGTATAGGCGCAAGGTGTTTTTCGAAGAAAAACGGTTGGAGATAAGAGAAATACTGCGGAAATTATGCCAATGGAATGGTGTAGAAATAATAGAGGGTGAGGTGTGCCCAGACCATATACATATGCTAGTAAGCATCCCGCCCAAAATGAGTGTTTCGGGATTTATGGGCTATCTTAAAGGAAAAAGCACACTTTTGATTTTTCAAAAGTGGGGTAATATGAAATTCGCGTACCGAAACCGCGAGTTTTGGTGCAAGGGATATTACGTGGATACCGTGGGGAAGAACACTAAGGCGATAAAGGAGTACATAGCAGAGCAGTTAAAGCAGGATAAAGAGAGCGACCAGTTAAGTATGTTCGACCCACGGAACCCATTTATGGGTAGTAAGTAACAGATGCATGGCTGGCAGGACAATCTAAAACGCACTTGTGCGTAGCCAGTAACATTTAGGGTTTTACCCGAAAATGAAATACCCCCGGTTTCACCTGGGGATCTTTATTCCACACCGAGGATTCAAAACGTTTATTTAAAAGTATTAAGTATAAAAAAGAACCAAATCCGGAATTAAGGACTTGGCTCTTTTTATGAAAAATTGATTCCGGCTAAATGATATGTCACTGTAGAGAGAAGATAATTATTTGCTAATAGAAGGATTGTCGGTTAGATCGAGAATATAATCAACAGAAACACCGTAAAACTTTGCGAGCTTTATTAAAATGTATGTGGGAATATCGCGTTGGCCTAATTCATAATTACTGTAAACTTGCTGCGAGCAATTCAATTCTTTTGCAACAACCTTTTGTGTGAGGTCTCTGTCCTCTCGCAAATCTCTAATTCTGCGATACATTACATACTCCCTTTGTTATTGATTTCAAATGAATTATATCAAAGCAGAGACTTTAGTATTGACAATTACCGCAAATTGCGGTATAATGGCTACGTTATCAATTTTTTACAAAGGAGTTATAATTGTGAGCGCAGTAATAAAAAAGAAGGAAGCTATAGCACGAATTGACGAACTTCTTCAGAAGGCATTAGACAGATTTGTAAAACAAGCTTATAACGAATTGGTTATAAGATTGAACGATGCGGCAAGAAGGGGCGAAAAAGTTGCAAAGGGCAGTTTCGAGATGGGTGAATTCTATACCAGAAACTACCGTACAGGTGAAGTTACCAGAGATGAATGTGCTATAAAAAACAGAGTTCGTTTTGAACTTGAAGAGCTTGACTATGTACGAACGTATTGGCTTCAAGCACTTAGCGATAGGCAGAGAGATAAGCAAGGTTACGATAAATATCATACAATAAGAAGGTTCAGTTCAAAATTTGACATAGATTGCCTAGGTGAGTATTTGGATAACAATATTTCATTCCAGTTTATTCGGAATGGAATGCTTGGGGGGTGCTTATTGTTTTTGTTGTATCCATTGCTTTCGCCAATACTTTTTATTGCACATAAAATAAATCCTACATTTACGCTGAATAAAACCGGACGTTACGTTTTAAATAAAATACGTAAGCTATTAAGCGAAGATTGGATAAAAATAACTGCGGGCTCTCGAAAATATCAAGCAGAGAATTATCATGACGCCGCACATATTACTTTTAGATATGAGTTTAAGATACCAAGTGATTATGTAGTTGGTAGCAAATCGACAATGTAGCTGATATGTTAATAAATCGGATTCTACTAAGTATCGATTGAATTTTATTTTAAAATTAATGTCTTTGTTGGTCGAGCAATCGAGCATTGAATATAGGTGCTTTTTCAGTATATAATATTCCCAAACTAATCCTCGCTATGTATTGCTTTTTCTCTTTGGATGTGCTACAATATCCTTGCAAGATAATACTTACGGAGCAGATAATGGAAAAGATTAAAATAGACAGGATAAACGAGCTTGGCAGAATTGCCAAGGAGCGCGAGCTTACGGCAGAGGAGCTCGAAGAGCGCAAAGCTTTGCGCGAGGAGTATCTTAACGAGGTTCGCAGACAGCTTCGCGGTGAGGAGGGAAAGAAATGAAAAAAGGCAATTGCTCGATATGTTTAAAGCCCATAGATATTGATGAGGCACCGATACTCACGATGAGCGGCTCGGGTAATCCGAGATGCATTTGCGACGAGTGCGCGAATGATATCGATAACGCCACCACAGGCTACGACGTAGAGCTCATATCGACCTCGATCGATAAGATTGCAAACACTCTTACGAAGAATAACGTTGACGATCCTCTTACCATAAACACCGTAACCGCACTTCTCACGGATGCCGCGAAGCGTCTGAAAAAGCTTCTCGACGGTGAGCTTGATGCTATGGAGGAGGACCCTGCAGGTGTCCCCGTAGCGGAGGAAAGCTTCGATGAGATTCCCGAGGAGCTTCTTGAAAGTGAGGAGGATAAGGCACTCGACGAGGAAGAGGCGAAAAAAGCAGAGAAGCTTGATCGCGTATTCAATTGGGTATGGCTTGCCGTTCTCGTTCTGGCAGTTGGATTCATGGTCTGGTGGTTCTTCTTCAGATAGATGTCATAATGATTATAGATTGCCGTTATATCGGACAAATCCCTTCGCATAAGCTAATGCGGAGGGATTATTTATGCCGTACAACCCGTTGCCGATACTGCTGCTTGTATCAGGTGTGTATCTTTTGTTCAAGCTGCGTTTTTTCTTTATTCTTCACCCTATAAGATCATTTAAGAGGGCGTTTCTATCGTTAAGAGATAAAAAGAACCTCGCCTCTCTGACTCTCGCCCTTGCAGGTACGCTTGGCGTGGGAAACGTTCTTGGCGTTTCGCTGGGTATTATCATCGGTGGTGCAGGTAGCGTTTTCTGGCTCTTTTTGTCGGCTATCCCCGCATCCGTGTTAAAATATTCCGAGGTTTCACTCTCCGAGGATGTTTCGGCACGAGAGGGAAGGGGGATGTTTTATTGCATACGTCGCTCATTCGGCAAGTGCGGCACCGCACTATCTTATGTATACGCCCTTGCATGCCTTTTGTTATCTCTGGTTATGGGCGCTGCTCTCCAGACGCGTTCGGTGGTTGATGCTGCCCACGTGCTCTACGGTACGGAGCCGATATTCACCGCGGTGATTGCGGCTGTTATTGTTCTGGTATCCGCGGTGTGGGGCGGAAGGATGATCGGAAGAATTACTCTCATAGTCATTCCTTTGACAACAATAATTTACATATTT
Organism: Clostridia bacterium; assembly: GCA_017508195.1. Classification (GTDB taxonomy): domain Bacteria; phylum Bacillota; class Clostridia; order Oscillospirales; family CAG-272; genus UBA1740. The sequence continues at coordinate 3,921 of JAFVZL010000029.1, forward strand.
TTGACATTTGGTACAATAATGGGCAATTTTTCGAGATTTCCCGAGGTGATAAATGCAATACTGACAGACGCTTTTACGATAGATTCTGGTGTCGGAGGTCTTGTCGGATTCTTAACCTCGCGCTCTGTCAGCGAGGGATTTGCGAGAGGAATATTATCTAACGAAGCGGGCGCCGGGACCTCAACGCTTGGTCATGCAACAGGTGGTGAAACAACACCTGCAACGAAGGGGCTGCACGGTGTCCTCGAGGTCTTTTTTGATACAACCCTGCTTTGTATGCTTACCGCCTTTGCCGTGCTTCTTTCAGTGCCCGATCCGAGCAGCTTTTCGGGTGGAGTAGAGCTCGTTTTTTACGCCATTGAAAGCTCACTTGGTGGCTTTTCTTCGGTTCTCACCGCGTTATGCATCCTCGCCTTTGCTTACTCTACCGTAATATGCTGGTATTACTATGGCACGGAGTGCGTAACTCAGCTCACCGGAAGGAAAGTATCACCCATTGTCTTTATGCCCATCTTTCTTTTGTTTGTGTTTACGGGCGCTTTTATCAGTGACGTTGTTTTGGTTGCCCTTACCGACTGCCTTATGCTTGTATTAACGCTTTTGACCCTGCCCGTGTTAATAAAAAGCTCCGACAGGATAGTTTTCCTGTCGGAGCGTGATGGATATTTAAAATTAAAGAAATCTGATTCTTGAAAGAGGGGATATTCCGAGAGTCTCGAGCTTGTCTGCGAGTGCCTTTTCAGTCATACCCTCGGTCGTGAATGCGAATTCACCGTCAACGGATATCTCGGTAATATCTCCGAACACCTCGCGCGCCTTGTTTGCTGCCGTGATGGGGAGCGCAATGTAATTCTTTGATACGAACTCATCGAATGTGCTCTTAGGCGAATAATCAGTCTTATTGAAGCCGGGTACTATAGGATTGACGTTATCGTAAGCGATTATCGGGATAAGATCGCTGACAACAGCCGATGCCGTTGCACCCGCACCAGCGCCCTGACCGTAGAACATAACGTTTCCGAGCGGCTCGGCAACTACCTCGATCGCATTATATACACCGTTGACACTCGAAAGAGGAGAGTCGGAGGGGAGAAGGAATGGCGCGACCATGATATAAGGCTCAGCGCCGTCTCGCGCAACGCATCTGCCGAGAAGCTTTATCTTGTGCCCGATACTCTCAGCCGCCTTGACGTCAGCTGCGCGAATACCGGTGATGCCCTCTGTGGGGATCTCATCGACCTTTGCGAGCATATCGAATCCGAGAGCTGCAAGGATAGCAATCTTTCTTGATGCATCTATACCCAGCACGTCTGCATCGGGGTTTCTTTCGGCATAACCTCTTGCCTGAGCATCAGCGAGAGCAGACTCGAAGCTGTCACCGTAGGTAAACATTTTCGTAAGAATGTAGTTCGTAGTTCCGTTGAGTATACCGCGCACCTCGCGCATCTTGTTCTGTCTGATAGCAAAGAGCAGGGGAGAGATAACGGGTATTCCGCCACCGACAGCTGCTTCAAAGCGATAGGACACGCCCATCTCTCTTGCGATGCTCACGAACTCGTCACCGAAGTTAGCAACTACCTCCTTGTTAGAGGAGATAACGTTCTTTCCTTTTTTAAGTGCCGCAACCGTGAACTCGTAAGCGGGATGTGATCCTCCCATCACCTCGATAACGGTATCGATTTCGTCATCTGCGAGAATATCGTCAAAGCTGTGTGTAACGAGTGATGCAAAGGGAGAATCGGGAAAATCGCGCAGATCGAGGATTCTCTTTATGACTATTTTCTTGCCTGTATACTTAAAAAGCTCCTCACTGTTGTCGGTTACAAGCTTGGCGACACCGCCGCCAACGACACCGAAGCCGAGTATAGCAATATTGTGACTGGTCTTTTTCATTTTGCCTCCGGAATATGGTCTACCGTGTTATTTTAACACAAATTTTATAAAAAAGCAATAATAAAGAGAAAAAATAAACTCAATAAAAATAATCGGTGCGACGAATGCTCGCTGAAATGGAACCGAAAATGGAAAAAATAAAGCTAAAAGCACCACTATTCATGCGAAAAACATAACAAAACAAAGAAACGGGAACGTGATGGTACACGTTCCCGCATTCTCTTTAGATCTTCCGAAAGCACTTTGCCTTCGATTATGCTTCTGACACCCTCTTTACTCAATGCCGAGCGATGCCTTCTGAGATTCCTTGGTGATATAGTCGAGGGGATGCATCTTCTTCCCGTTCACGAGAAGCTCGAAGTGCAGATGAGGCTCGTCTGCAAGCTCTGAGGTGGTGCTGTCTCCAACCGTGCCGATCACCTCGCCCGATTTGACCGTATCACCGACCTTGAACTCATCACCGCTTGCCGCGAGATTCGAGTATCTCGTTACAATGCCGCCCTCATGGGTTATCTCAACCGTATATCCGAGCTTCGGGTCCTTGTAGATTCCGCTTACCGTACCTGTCTCGGATGCATATACGTTTGCTCCCTCTTCAGCCGATATATCAATGCCTGCGTGCACACGCCATTCGCCGAGAGTCTCTGAGAATACGGGGGTCGTCAGATCGTGATCCTTGACCACCGTCCCCACGATAGGGGAAACGAATGCCAGGGGCTTCGGCTTAGGAGTCTCGTCGGGTGTTTCGTCACCGCTTCCGCCGCCCTCGTTACCTGTATCTCCCGGGATATTGTCTGCGGGGGGTGTATCGTCGGGTGTATCATTGACCCTGTTTGCTGCCGCTACGATACCGATTATTATAGCCGTAAGGCAGAGTATTGCGACGACCACGGCATAGATGATCCTTGTTGTTAGCGGCTTGTCGCTGAATTTGATTTTCTTTTCCATTATGTCCTTTTCCTTTCGTAAATCGTTGGTGTGTATATTTTCTTCCCACCTTAAGTGATTTATTCATGCGTTTCCGATTTTTTCTCAAAGGTTTAAAAAGCGCATCACCCCTTGACAATCATAAAAGTATCGGCTATAATATATTAGTTATATTACGCATACGCGGAGGTTGTAATGAAGAATAAGATCTCTCTTGCGGGTGATCTCGGAAGCGGAAAGAGCACCGTCTCGAAGCTTCTCACAGATGCACTCGGCCTCGAATATTACTCGACCGGAAGAATAGTCAGATCGATCGCCGAGAAAATGGGCATGACCGTAGTAGAGCTTAACTCGCACATGGAAACTCACCCCGAGATCGATACAGAGATCGATGACGGACTCCGCGCGCTCTCCGATGACCCTCGCGCACTCGTTATTGACTCGCGCATGGCTTGGCACTTTGTCAGAGATACCTTCAAGGTCTATATGACCGTTGATGCAGAGATCTCGGCACTCCGCATTATGTATGCTAATCGCACCGGTGAACATTCGGATAGCCTTGCCGATACTGTCGCTGATACGAAAAAGCGCAGGGCAAGCGAGCGCAAGCGTTATCTTGAACAGTACGGTGTGGATATAATGGACCTTGATAACTACAACTTTGTTGTAGACACCACCGTTGCAACGCCGGAGGAGGTCACGTCGGCAATTATCGGTGCATACCGTGCGTGGCAGGATAACCCATCGTTCAGGCTGTGTGCGCTTTCTCCCGAGAGACTATGGTATCCCGATGACGAGCCCGATGCGGACAAGCTCGCGGAATACTCTGATATCCTTGAGCTCGGTGGCGAGCTGCCACCCGTATCGGTATTTATCGAGGACGGAGAGTTCTATGTCGAGGATTCCCCGGAGGCGGCTCTCGCATACGCTCTTTCCTTTGCGACCTACGTTCCCGTTCGCCTTGTCAGATCTGAGAGGCGGGGCAGGGAATACGTAAAAATGAAAAATTCACTTTGATATAGAGGTAATAATGCTTATTTTGAAAAAGAAGACCGCCGCACTCCTTGCCGAGTGCGTTGCGAGCAAGTTCGGTGAAGGACTTCTCTCTGAGGAAGAGATATTCGCGGGACTTGAATATCCCCCCGACAGCTCGATGGGCGATATAGCACTCCCTTGCTTCAAGCTCTCGAAGGCTTTACGCCGCTCGCCCGTTGATATTGCCGAGCAGCTGCGCGATGCCGTACAGTGCGAGGAGTTCGCATCGGTCGAGGCGGTAAAGGGATACCTGAATTTTAAGATCGATCCTACGGCGTTCGCAGCGCGCGTAGTAGCTGACGTTGACCGCCTCGGTGACAAATACGGCTCGCCTATGAACGGAGAAGGCAAGACGGTAGTTCTCGACTACTCCTCGCCTAACGTGGCGAAGCCCTTCCATATCGGCCACCTCGGTACCACCGTTATCGGCCACAGCCTTAAGCTCCTTCACGAGTTCGCGGGCTATAATTGTGTAGGTATCAACTACCTCGGTGACTGGGGAACCCAGTTTGGTAAGCTTATCGTTGCTTATAAGCTCTGGGGAAATAAGGAAACCATCGTAGATGGTGGAGTTGACGAGCTCGTAAAGCTCTACGTGCGTATAAATAACGCAATAAAGGACGAGGAGGATGCATCCCCCGATAAACATTCCGACCTTGCAGATGCCTCGCGCGCGGAGTTCACGAAGCTCGAGCACGGTGATGAGGAGAACCTTGCGCTCTGGCGTTGGTTCGTTGACGTTTCGCTTGCCGAGTATCAGAAGACCTATCAGCTTCTCGGCATAGAATTCGACTCCTATAAGGGTGAGTCCTTCTACACCGACAAGATGCCCGAGCAGGTGAATAAGCTCAGGGATATGGGGCTTCTCGAGATAGATGACGGTGCATCCATCGTCAACCTCGAAAAGTGGAATATGCCCGTCTGCCTTATTCTTAAGCGTGACGGCTCGACTCTCTATCCCACCCGTGATATTGCCGCTGCCGTCTACCGTCAGCGCACCTACAACTTTGACAAGGCTATCTACGTCACCTCTGCTGCACAGTCGCTTCACTTCGCACAGTGGTTCAAGGTCGTTGAGCTTATGGGATACGATTGGTACCCAGGCCTCGTTCACGTTCCTTACGGAACCGTCAGCATAAACGGTGCGAAGCTCGCGACGAGAACGGGTAACGTAGTGCTCCTTAAGGACCTCTTTGCCGAGGCGATCTCGCGTGTTTACGATATCACCAAGGAGAAGCACCCCGACCCCGAGGAGTGCCGTGCAATTGCCGAGAAGGTCGGTGTCGGTGCGGTAGTGTTCTACTACCTCTCGAACAACCGTATGCGTGACATCAACTTCATGATGGAGGACGCCCTTTCCTTTGACGGAAATACGGGTCCCTATGCACAGTACACCTATGCGCGTACCTGTTCGGTGCTTGAGCGCGCAGGCGGCAAGGGCAGGATGAGCGATGCGCCTCTCGGCGAGGTCGAGTTCGAGCTTGCCAAGTGCATCTCGAGATTCCCCGAGCGCGTCAGCGCTGCCATTGACGAGTACGAGCCCAGCCTTGTTACGAGGTATATTCTTGATCTTGCCGCAGCGTTTAACCGCTTCTATCATGAGTGCAAGATCGTCAACTGTGAGGACGAAGCAGTCCGCGAGAGCAGAATCGCTCTTACCGCCGCAACAAATCAGGTGCTCCGCACAGCACTCCATCTGATCTGTATGCAAAGCCCCGAAAAGATTTAAAGGAGATATAAACATGTCAGGACATTCCAAATGGAACAACATTAAGCACAAGAAGGAAAAATCCGATGCCGCAAAGGCTAAGATCTTTACCAAGATAGGTAAGGAGATGGCAGTAGCTATCAAGGCAGGCGGTCCCGATCCCAACAACAACTCGCGCCTGCGCGACCTTATCGCAAAGGCAAAGGCAAACAACGTGCCTAACGAGAACATTCAGCGTACTATCAAGAAGTTCACCGATTCCGGCAACATCGATTTTGAGGAGATAACCTACGAGGGCTACGGTCCCTCGGGCGTCGCCATCATTGTCGAGACCTCCACGGATAACCGTAACCGTACCGCAGGTAACGTCCGTGCGTGGTTCTCTAAATACGGCGGAAACCTCGGTCAGAACGGCTGTGTGTCCTATCTCTTCGAGGAGAAGGGCGTTATCACCATCCTTGATGAGGACGATGAGATCGAAGAGGATAAGATCATGGAGGACGCACTCGAGTGCGGTGCAGAGGACATCAAGTGTGACGAGGGTGAATACACCATATACACCTCGACCGAAGATTTCTCCGCAGTCCGTGACGCCATAGTAGCCATGGGCTATACCCTCGACACCGCCGACATAGCAAAGGTTCCCTCCACCTACGTCGAGCTCACAAGCGATGAAGATATCGAAAACATGGAGAAGATGCTCGATAAATTTAACGAGGATGATGACGTCAACGCCGTCTACCACAACTGGAATGCATAAAAAAATGTTTATTTTCCGCCTTGTTCACCGCTCGCAGTAGTTTTCTACAGCTTCGGGATTCACAAAGACGAAAACTAATTCATTTTTTACTATATTCCGAGCAAAGCAATGATTCAGCGCCTTGTTCACCGCTTGCTGTAGGTAACTACAGCTTCGGGATTCACAAAGACGAAAACTAATTCATTTTTTACTATATTCCGAGCAAAGCGATGACTCAGCGTGTTGATAACCGCTCGCAGTAGTTTTCTACAGCCGGCGCGCTGCGCGCACCCGTTTTGCATCAAAATCAATTGCAAGTTCTCTCTTAACCGCACCCCGTGTAGAGTTTGCAACAGATATATCTAAAACAAAAATGCCACGGCGCGAGCCGTGACAATAAAAATATCAAGAGGCATAATATGAAAGAGAATATGCTGTACGGTGTTCATATCGGTGAGCACAGCTTTGAGCCGGATAAAATTATTGAGGAAATTAACGAGAGAGTTATTAAGCCCGGATATAACTTCGTGACAATAAGAACCAGAGCACGACTCGGTGAAGTATCCGAGAATGCCTCTTGCCGTCAGTGACCCTATACTTACAGCGGGATATGTCGATTATGCAGAGGTCAGGCTCTGTGAGGCACGTCCTCTTGCGATGCTTGCCAACAGCTTCAGAGAATATAGCCCAGACTTACCGACAGCTGCGATAGAGCATCGGCTTGGTGATGGCGTTGCTACTCTTGTAACGTCTTATAACTATCCCGGCAACCCGGCAGCTATGCCTTTATACAGGGTTATGGTGCGTGAGTTCGTTACCGCATCTGCCAGAACTGCGGATATCAAGGTGCTCTCGACCGATAAGCTTCGATACACCGTATATCCCGACGGTAAGATGTACCTTCTCAACGCCGATTACGATCTTCCTATATCGGTGAAGATAACACATGACGCTAAAGAAATAACGCTTACCCTCGAGCCGCTTGAGCTTAAGATAATCAAGTTATAATACAAAACAAAGAAAAACGCCTCTCGACATTAGCGTGTTATCCTTAACGGAGAACACGCTAAAACTAAGTTTGCCCTTATGGGCAAGTGAAGTTATCTTTGATAGTGAAGTTCACTTTGTGAGTGAAGTTTCGCCTGACGGCGAAGTGATGGGCAAACTTAACTTCACTTGTACGTAGCACAAACTTCACTGCGTAGCAACCTCACTTTTGCGATAGCAAAAACTTCACTAACAGAAAAAGAGATAACATTTCGGCTACGAACCGATTTTGTTATCTCTTTCTGTTGTTATAAGAACCTGCTACGCAGAACCTTGTTATTCGCTCTGCTCATAATAAGGGTTTGTGCTTAGCCCATTTGCGTTTGACTAGTCAAATGCGATGCTCGCACTTAATAGCGCTTTTCAAATTCTTCGCTAAAAACATCACACATTCCGAGAGGCGTTTTTACGCGATATTTGTAAATATTATTTAGCAAACTTATCCCTTGCCGCCGCAAGCTGCTCAATAGAATCGATAATAAAGTCAAAGTGAGTTCTGCTCGTATCGCCGTAATGGTTGGCGGTATCGAAGCTGGTACGCTTCCAGGGGGCGGTCATAAATCCGAGAAGCTTGCCCGACTTATTGTTGTTGATAAAGTGCTCGACAACGTCGTCGTGGCAGAACTCGTTGTCACCCCAGTTAGAGGGGGTGGGAACGGTAAGATAACCGTCATTCATAGCTCTTACGCCCTCGTTGGTCATAACCTGCCAGATATGCGCCTCCTCAACGTAGTCGACGCCCTCTTCTGCCTTGATGCTTTCCCATCTCGGCTTAGCCATACAGGGAGTGAAATGCTCACGTCTGACCGCATAGTAGATCCAGGGCTGAAGAACAACGTCATCGCAAGGAATATGCTTTCTGAACTCCTCGGGGTTGTAAACGCACATATCTCCCCAGATCCAGGGCGTTGCGCCGAGCTCCTTAACGGTTTCAATTAAGTATCTGAGATCGTGCCAGATGAGCTCACCCTGACGGTAGTGCACCATGGGGAGCATCTTGAAGAACTGAGGATCACCCTCCTCGTCCATGCCGATATGTATATATCTCGGGTGGTCGAATGCCTCGTATACCTCACCGATCAGTTCCTTGCATACCTGATAATAGATGGGGGTCGACATCATTCTGCCGTAGTCACCGAGCCACAGATGGTGAGTCGCGGAGAAGTTGAGCTTGGGGATAAGCTCGATACCCATCTCGCGGCATCTTAAAGTCTCGGCCTTCGCTCTCTCGTAGGACCATGCGCCCTCTCTCGCGAGCTCGGGGCGTGTCTTGTACTGAAGACCCTCTCCTACGTCGAGCACGATCTGGTTCAGACCGTTCTTCTTGCAGGACTCGAGAATCTTTTCCCACGCCTCATCGTTGAAGTTGAGCTTCGGATTATCCTTCCACCACATATTCTGACCGAGCATCAGATAAATAGACCAAATCATATGTAAACCTCCAATATAATAGTTTCTAGCTCAATTCTAGCATAACAGTTATGCAAAGTCAATTGCGTTTTTCGGTATTTAGGTTTTTTGTGACCGACTGAAAAGATAGTATGAAGTGAAATTTCCGTTCCGTACAGCTATTCACCGGGGCAGAATTTTTCCCTTGCCGAAGCGAGCTGCCTGATAGAGTCGAGGACGAAATCAAGGTGCGTTCTGCTCGTGTCACCGAAGTGATCAACGGTTTCTGTTTTAGTGTGCTTCCAGGAAGCCGTCATAAAGCCCAGAAGATTTCCGGAATTATTGTTATTCACAAAGTGCTCGACAACGTCATCGTGACACCACTCGTTGTCACCCCAGTTGGATGCGGTAGGTACCGTAAGGTAGCCGTCATTCATGGCTCTTACGCCCTCGTTCGTCATTTTCTGCCAGATAGCCGCCTCCTCAACGTAATCCACACCTTCACTAGCCTTGATGTCGTACCACCTTGGCTTTGCCATGCATGGCGTATAATGCTCGCGTCTTATCGCGTAGTAAATCCATGGTTGCAGAACAACGTCGTTGTAGGGAATATGCCTTCTGAATTCCTCAGGATCGTAAACGCAGGTGTCCGCCCATATCCACGGAGTAGCACCGCATCCTCTGACAGTGTCAATAAGGAATTTCAGGTCATGCCATAAAAGCTCGCCCTGACGGTAATGGACCATATCAAGCATCTTGAAGAACTGAGGGTCACCCTCTTCGTCCATTCCGAGATGCATATATTTGGGGTGATCGAATGCTTCGTACACCTCTTCTATAATCTCACGGCAGACCTTGTAGTATATGGGAGTCGACATCATTCTGCCATAGTCACCGAGCCACATATGGTGAGTCGCGGAGAAGTTGAGCTTGGGGACAAGCTCGATGCCCATTTCCCGACATCTTTTCACCTCAGCCCTCGCTCTCTCGTGTGACCAGGCACCCTCTCGCGAAAGCTCGGGGCGGCACCTGTACTGAAGCCCCTCTCCAACGCCGAGCACTATCTGATTGATGCGGTGCTCTAGGGCACATTCCAGAATTTTTTCCCATGCACCGTCCTCAAAATCCAGCTTTGGATTATCCTGCCAGAGCATATTTCTTCCGAGCTTTACAAAAACCGCCCAGATCATAGGTATTTCCTCCTGAATAATATCGCTAATTTAGTTATATCACCCGTTTAACGTCATGTCAATGCTAATTTTCGAAAAAGGCGTATCGTTTTTCGCAACCCACATGATGTTTCTTTGACAAAAATCAGTATATTCGGTATTAACAACTTTCTCTTACACCTTGATATCCCGAACACCGGTGTCAGTAATCTCCTACGGAAAATATTAGCAGCTATTTTAATTTACGTGTTTACATTAAAAATATTTTGTGGTAAAATATATAGAGTACAGACAAATCAAGCCGAAGAAAGGAGCCCGTAATGGAGGAGCGCATTTTTAAGCTTAAAAGTGAATATCAGCCAACGGGTGACCAGCCCGAGGCTATAAAGGCGATAACCGAGAGTATAGAGGGCGGTGAGCGAGCCGTGACTCTGCTCGGTGTTACGGGCTCGGGTAAGACCTTTACCATGGCGAACGTAATTGCAAATCTTGGTAGACCCGCCCTCGTTCTTGCGCATAATAAAACTCTTGCAGCACAGCTATGCACCGAGTTCCGCGAGTTCTTCCCCGAAAATGCGGTAGAATACTTCGTTTCCTATTACGATTATTATCAGCCCGAGGCATATATCCCGGGTAAGGATATGTATATAGAAAAGGATGCGATGATAAACGAGGAGATAGATATGCTCCGCCACAGCGCGACCTCGGCACTTTTCGAGAGGCGTGACGTCATTATCGTTGCATCCGTATCCTGCATCTACTCACTCGGTGATCCGCTTGAATACCAGGGACTTCTCGTGTCGGTAAGACCGGGACAGCAGATGTCGCGTGACGATCTTATACGAGCACTCGTTTCTATCAGCTACGAGAGAAACGATATGAACTTCATCAGAAATAAATTCCGCGTCAGAGGAGATACGGTCGAGATATATCCCGCATCGGGTAAGGACAGCGCGATACGTGTAGAGTTCTTCGGTGACGAGATAGACCGGGTATCGCGGATAAACCCTCTCACGGGCGCGGCTATCGAATACCTCTCTTACGCCGCTATCTTCCCCGCTACGCACTATGCCGTATCCGATGAAAAGCGCGAGGCGGCACTTCTCGAAATTGAGGAAGAAATGAAGGAGAGGGTAGAGTTCTTTAAAAAGGAAAATAAACTCATAGAGGCGCAGAGAATAGCCGAAAGAACGAAATATGACCTCGAAATGTTAAGAGAAGTTGGCTTTTGCTCGGGTGTTGAGAACTATTCCCGGGTTTTATCGGGTAGACCGGCAGGTTCGACCCCTTACTCGCTTCTCGATTATTTTCCCGATGACTACATTATGTTCGTCGACGAGTCGCACGTAACTCTGCCACAGGTAAGAGGAATGTCCGGCGGTGACTATGCGAGAAAGAAAAATCTCGTTGAGTACGGCTTCCGTCTGCCCTCGGCATTTGATAACAGACCCCTATTCTTTGAGGAATTTGAGGAGCATATCGGGCAGGTTGTATTCGTCAGCGCAACTCCAGGTGAATACGAAAGAGAGGAATCCTCGACCGTAGTTGAGCAGCTGATAAGACCCACAGGTCTTGTCGACCCCGAGATCGAGGTCAAGCCCACCGAAGGACAGGTAGATGACCTGCTCGGTGAGATAAGGAAAACCGTCGCACGCGGTGAGAAGGTGCTCGTTACAACTCTCACAACGAGCATGGCAGAGGATCTTACCGAATATCTTTCCACCCACGAAGTTAAGGTGAAATATATCCATCACAGAGTCGAGACTATGGAACGAATGGAGATCATACGCGATCTCAGACTCGGTGAGTTCGACGTTCTTGTAGGCATAAATCTTTTAAGAGAGGGACTCGATATACCCGAGGTTTCTTTAGTCGCCATCCTCGATGCTGACAAGGAGGGCTTCCTCAGAAGCGAGACCTCGCTTATACAGACGATAGGACGTGCGGCAAGAAACGTAAACGGAAGAGTAATAATGTATGCCGACAGCATAACACGCTCGATGCGCTCGGCAATAGATGAGACCAACCGACGTCGCGATATACAGATGCGCTACAACGAGGAGCACGGTATCCTGCCTAAGAGCATATCGAAGAAGGTAAATGACGTAATAGAGATAGGCAAAAAGGCGGAAAAGAGCACAGCAAAGAAGCTCTCTCGCCCCGAGCGAGAGAAGATGATAGCCGAGCTCACGCGCGAGATGCGCGAGGCTGCTGCGCGGCTTGAGTTTGAGCAGGCGGCATATCTCAGAGACAGGATAAAGGAATTAAGACAAGGATAACGAAATGTCAAGAAGCATAATTATCAAGGGCGCGAGGGTGAATAACCTCAAGAATATTGATGTTACTATTCCGCGTGACAAGCTGGTCGTGCTGACCGGTCTGTCCGGTAGCGGTAAGTCCTCGCTCGCCTTCGACACACTTTACGCCGAGGGTCACAGACGCTTTGTGGAGAGCCTCTCGTCATACGCGAGAATGTTCCTCGGTCAGATGGACAAGCCCGACGTTGATCTCATAGAGGGCCTGTCACCGTCGATATCGATAGACCAGAAGACTACCTCGAAGAACCCGAGATCGACCGTAGGCACCGTTACGGAAATATACGACTATCTGCGACTCCTATACGCAAGGGTTGGTGTACCTCACTGTCCCGTCTGCGGTAAGGTAATAGAGCAGCAGTCGCTTGATCAGATAGTTTCTAAGATACTATCGCTCCCCGAAGGCACGCGCTTTATGGTGCTCGCCCCCGTTGTAAAGGCGCAGAAGGGAATGCACGAAAAGGTCTTTTCCGATGCGCAGAGATCGGGCTATGCCAGAGTCCGCGTTGACGGTAGTATGTACGACCTTTCCGAAAAGATAACGCTCGATAAAAACATAAAGCACACGATAGATATCGTTGTCGACCGTCTTGTAATAAAGGAGGATGTCCGCTCGAGGCTCTCCGACTCGGTCGAGAGCGCACTGCGTGCCGCAGACGGCAGAGTAACTATCGTGACAGTTCCGCGTGAGGGTGATGGTGAGGAGCTTGAATTCTCACAGAAGTATGCCTGCGAGGAGCATGGAATATCCTTCCCCGAGCTCGAGCCGAGAATGTTCTCGTTCAACAACCCGATAGGTGCCTGCCCCGAGTGCGCGGGTATCGGAAATATGCAGAGGATATCCGTAAAGAAGCTGCTTCCGCATCCCGAGCTATCGCTCCGCGACGGTGCGATTGCCGCGAACGGCTTCAAGACCATGACCGAGGATTCCTGGACGGGACCTCTCGTTGCTGCCGTCGGTGAGGCGATGGGCTTCACGCTCGATACTCCTATATGCGATTTCACCGAGGAGCAGCTAAATGCGCTCATGTACGGCACGGGTGCGCGCAAATATGACGTAACGCGCTATTTTGGCGGCACCTCAAAGGAGCAGCATACCTCGTTTGACGGCATCGTTCGCATTATCGAAAAGCGTATGAGGATGGCGGGCGGTGACTATTACCAGGAGTTTGTCGAGGAGGTCGCTTGCCCGAGATGTAAGGGCAGAAGGCTCTCGGATATGGTTCTCGGTGTGACTGTGGGTGGTCTGAATATTGATGAAATATGCCGCCTTTCCGTAGGAAAGATGCTGGAATTCGTTAATGGGATCACACTCGGTGAGACCGAGGCTAAGATAGCAAAGGAGATACTCAAGGAGGTAAAGTCACGCCTGAACTTCCTTATCAGCGTAGGACTTGATTATCTGAACCTTGCGCGCACGGCGGGTACGCTCTCGGGCGGCGAGGCACAGAGAATAAGGCTTGCAACGCAAATAGGCTCGGCGCTCACGGGCGTTCTCTATATTCTTGACGAGCCCAGCATAGGACTGCATCAGCGCGATAACGGCAAGCTCGTCGGAACCCTGAAAAGACTTCGCGACCTCGGCAACTCGGTAATAGTAGTCGAGCATGACGAGGAGACGATGCGTGAGGCTGACTATATCGTGGATATAGGACCCGGCGCGGGAATACACGGCGGTGAGGTCGTTGCCTCGGGTACGCCCGACGAGGTCGGAGCAACGGAGAAATCCATTACAGGAGCATATCTTTCTGGTAGAAAAACCATACCCGTACCCCTATCTCGCAGAGCAGGCAACGGCAGCTTCCTCGAGATAAAGGGGGCACAGGAGAACAATCTTAAGAATATTGACGTAGATATACCTCTCGGCACCTTCGTTGCCGTTACGGGCGTATCCGGCAGCGGAAAATCCTCGCTGATCAATTCTATACTCTACAGAACGCTTGCAAGAGATCTTAACCGTGCAATAACGTACCCCGGTAAGGTCGATAGGATCCTCGGACTCGAGCACCTCGATAAGGTTATAGCTATAGATCAGAGCCCAATCGGCAGGACCCCGAGATCCAACCCCGCAACCTATACCGGCCTGTTTACCGATATCCGTAACCTGTTTGCGAAAACGCGCGATGCCAAGGCAAAGGGCTACGATGCAGGCAGATTTTCCTTTAACGTGCGAGGCGGAAGATGCGAGGCGTGTGAGGGCGACGGTGTTAAGTGTATAGAAATGAATTTCTTACCCGACGTCTATGTAAAGTGTGACGTGTGCGAGGGAAAGAGATATAACCGCGATACTCTCGAGGTAAAATACAAGGGTAAGAACATCTATGACGTCCTCGAGATGTCGGTAGAGGAGGGAATAGCCTTCTTTGACGGACTCCCTCAGCTGCAAAGAAAGCTGCAGACTCTCTTTGACGTCGGTCTCGGTTATATAAAGATCGGTCAATCCTCAACCACTCTTTCGGGCGGTGAGGCGCAGAGAGTAAAGCTCGCGACAGAGCTTGCAAAGCGATCGACAGGTAAGACAATATATATTTTAGACGAGCCTACGACAGGACTTCATACCGAGGATGTATCAAAGCTTATTGCGATACTTCAGCGCATAGCCGACGGTGGCAACACCGTAGTTGTTATCGAACATAACCTCGACCTCATAAAGACCGCAGACTATATCATCGATCTCGGTCCCGAGGGCGGTGACGGCGGCGGCACGGTAGTATGCGCGGGTACTCCCGAGGAGGTTGCGGAGTGTGAAAGATCTTACACGGGTGCCTTCTTAAGACAGAAGCTCGCGGAGGGAAAGGCATTATGAATTATGCAAATATAAAAAAATTCGATGTAGCTAACGGAGAGGGAATAAGAACCACTCTTTTTGTCTCGGGCTGTCGGAACAGATGCAAGAATTGCTTCCAGCCTGAGACCTGGAGCTTCGACTTCGGAAAGCCCTTTGACGATTCCGTTGCAGAGGAAATATTTGGGACTATGGAAAACTCCTCGGTAAAGGGTCTGACGCTTCTCGGCGGTGAGCCTATGGAGCCCGAAAATCAGGCGGGACTGCTCCCGTTTCTGAGAGAGTTCAAGCGCCGTTACCCCACGAAGGATATCTGGCTCTTCACGGGTAACCTCTACGAGGAGCTCACCGCGGGTGTCGGCAATCACCCGAAGTCGCTCGATATTACTCCCGAGATACTCTCTTACGTTGATATACTCGTTGACGGCAGATTTATCGAGGAGCGAAAGCGCCTCGGACTCCGCTTCAGAGGCTCCGATAATCAGCGCATTATCGATATGAACAAGACCAGACAATCGGGCGAGATCGTTATCTGGGACGGAGTGAAGCTCGATAAGCATTACTCCGAGGTGTGACCCCGTGTCGATTTTAAGGCAAATTACAAACAAAATCAGCCAAAGACTGCTCGCAGATATAAACGTGAGCACATAAAGAGAGGTAAAAATGAAGGTAAGATATAAAAAGCTTGACGAAAGAGCAACAGAGCCGAGCTACGGCACGGAATATTCAGCAGGGGCAGATCTGTATAGCCTTGACGGTCCCGTAACCATAGATGCTCATAAAACGCTCCTTATACATACGGGTATCGCGGTAGAGATACCCGAGGGCTATTGCGGCCTGATATTCGCGAGAAGCGGCATGGCAACCAAGCGCGGTCTCGCTCCCGCGAACAAGGTAGGAGTCATCGATGCCGACTACCGCGGAGAAGTAATGGTCGCGCTCCACAACCACACCGATGCCCTCGTCACGGTTGAAGCGGGCGAGCGCATAGCTCAGCTTGCCATCGTTCCGTTCCTTAAGGCGGAATATGAATGTGCCGACGAGCTTTCCGACACTGTGAGAGGAATCGGCGGCTTCGGCTCCACGGGTACGAAGTAATTTGTATGTTATTCACGAGATGCTTCTTTGTATCTGCGTTTGTGCTCTAAAAATCATTGAAAATGAATACGTGATATTGACATAATAAAAAACGGACTATTTGGCGTGTACTTCGACTTTGAAAACACACGCGAAATAGTCCGTTTTTTATTTATGTTGCAAATATTATTTTACAAAAACAGTTAAAATATACGGTTTTTGCCAATCACCTGAAGAAATCTTTTGTGAAATATATCTCGTTGTTGGGTATCGAGAATTCACGGCCGTTGAGGTAGGAGAGAAGCCCGGCGTCGGTCTTGAAGGCAAAGCGGAGCTTGTAGGAATATAGAGCCTGATATTTATATCCGCGCTCTCTGTCAGCCTTGTTGATACCGTACTTTCCGTCTCCGACAAGAGGGTGACCTATATACGCCATATGAGCGCGTATCTGATGCGTTCTTCCCGTCAGAAGCTCGACCTCTACAAGTGAAGTATCCTTCGAGGTGGCGATCACCTTATACCTTGTCTTTATCTCCTTCGCTCCGCGAGGGGGATTTTTTGCATATACACGCACCTGGTTGGTTTTCTCATCCTTGATAAGATATCCGTAGAGCGTCGCCTCTTTCTCCGCCGGTACTCCGTGGATGGCGGCAAGATAATACTTATCTATCTCGCGCTCCTTTATCTTCTCGTTCATGATACGCAGCGCCTCGGCATTCTTTGCCGCGATAACGATACCGCCCGTGTTACGGTCTATTCTGTTACATAGCGCAGGGGAGAAGCTCTGTTCACTCGTTGGGTCGTATTCACCACTTTGGTAAAGGTACGCCTGAACCCTCGTTATAAGGGTATCGAGCGCGTTATGCTCGTCCTCGTGGACAGATACACCCGGTCGCTTGTTTATCAGAATTATATTCTCGTCCTCATATACGATATCGAGCTTCGGCTGTATGCGCCCGAGTGATACGGTGCGTTCGTCGGCTATGCCGTCGAGCCGTGCGAAGAATTCCTCGGCAAGGAAGCACTGGATAGTGTCTCCCTCGCTAAGTATCATACCTATTTCGGCTCTTTTTCTGTTGACCTTTATCTTCTTAAGTCTTATAGATTTGTATAACAGCGAGGTCGGCAGATCTAAAGTTTTGGTTATAAACTTATCCAGCCTCTGTCCCGCATCGTTTTTACCGATAATCAGCTCGCGCATCTTATTTTGTGCCGAAGATTCTGTCACCCGCATCACCGAGACCGGGAACGATATATGCGTGATCGTTGAGCTTCTCGTCAAGTGCCGCACAGAAGATATCTACATCGGGATGAGCCTCTTGCACCCTCTTGACTCCCTCGGGAGCTGCAACAAGGCACATAAGACGTATACTCTTCGCACCTCTTGCTTTGACCATCGTGATAGCATCGGCAGCAGAGCCGCCCGTGGCGAGCATCGGGTCGACAACTATTACGGTTCGCTTATCGATATCGGGGGGCATCTTGCAGTAATATTCAACCGGCTCGTGAGTCTCGGGGTCTCTGTATAGACCGATATGACCGACTCTCGCAACCGGAACGAGGCGTAAAAGACCGTCAACCATTCCAAGACCTGCGCGGAGAATAGGCACGATGGCAAGCTTCTTTCCTGCGATCTTCTTGAAGGTGGCGCGGCATATGGGTGTCTCTATCTCAACATCCTCAAGAGGAAGGTCTCGCGTGAGCTCGTATCCCATAAGCATCGAGATCTCGTCGAGCAGCTCGCGGAAGTCCTTCGAGGGGGTGTTCTTTTTTCTCATTATTGTCAGCTTATGCTGGATGAGGGGGTGATCTATAAGATGAAAAGTACTCATTTTTTATGTCCTCACTTTTTAATTATTCCACTTTTATTATATAACAAGCAGAAATGAATTTCAAGAGGAGCGCTTCTTTTTGACAAAAAAGCTCGTGTTTTGTAAGATTAACGCAAAAATGTGCTATTTTACAAATTGTGCGTGTTTTTTTACTTGCAAATACAGAGGTACTGTTGTATAATGATACTGATAAAACAAACCTTGTGAGGTGTATTATGAAAAATCCCGAGCTTGTAATAATGGCTGCAGGTATGGGCAGCCGCTACGGCGGACTTAAGCAGATAGACAGCGTGGACGATTACGGACATATCATTATCGACTATTCAATTTACGACGCTATAAAAGCCGGCTTCCGCGATATAACCTTTATCATCAAGCATGAGATAGAGGCTGACTTCCGTGAGATCATGGATAAGCATCTTGAGGGCAAGGACGTTAACGTGAAATACGTTTTCCAGGAGCTTGACAGGCTGCCCGAGGGCTACTCCGTTCCCGACGGCAGAACGAAGCCATGGGGTACTGCGCACGCGCTTATGTGTTGCCTCGGTACTGTTGATGCGCCCTTTGCCGTCATAAACGCTGACGATTACTACGGTGCGCACGCGTTTGAGAAGATTTATAATTTCTTGAAAAACGTTGATGAGAGTGATGGAAAATATCACTATGCGATGGTAGGCTATTACATAGAGAATACCGTTACGGAGCAGGGTACCGTATCGCGCGGTGTCTGCGCTCACAAGGACGGTATGCTCACCGAGATCGTAGAGCGTACCAAGATCGCGACCGAGGGCGGAAGAATATACTTCACCGAGGGAGAATGTGAGACAGAGCTTGCTCCGGATACGCTCGTATCGATGAACCTCTGGGGTCTCACTCCTTCATATCTTCGCGAGTGCTATCAGCGCTTCGCACGTTTCCTTGACGAGAACCTCGATAAGAACCCCTTAAAGTGTGAGTTCTTCCTCCCTACCGTTATCTCCGAGCTTATCACGGAGGGGAAGGCTGACGTGCGTGTTCTCGACAACAGCGATAAGTGGTACGGTGTTACCTACAAGGAGGATAAGGCGGCGGTAGTAGAGGCTTTCTGTGAATTCAAGGAAAAGGGAATATATCCCGAAAGCTTCTGATCACGATGCCACCCGTGTTGAATTTTCCGCGCTAAAATTGAGAAAAAGAATAAAAACAGACTGTCCGGGGTGCCTTGATGCATCCCGGACAGTCTGTTTTGTTGTGAGAGAGGACCGACAGCGGACTCAAAACATCCGAGCGTCGCTTAATCCTCCTCGATAAGCTTTTTAACTGATGCGTAGATAAGCTGAGCCGTTCCCTCGATACCAAAGGTAGAGGAGTTGACAGCCATATCGTAGTTGTCGTACTTACCCCACTTGTTTCCGGTATAGAAGTTGTAGTATGAAGCACGGCGCTTATCCGTTTTGTTGATCATATCGATTATCTGTGAGGGCTTAACCTCGGGATGGCGCTCCTTAACGCGAGCCTGACGGTGCTCGAGATCTCCGTAGATGAAAAGACGGAATACGTCGTGATCGTCTTTGAGAACGTAATCCGCGCATCTGCCGATAATAACGCAGCTTCCGCGCTCAGCGTACTCCTTGATCACCTCGGACTGAAGAATAAAGAGCTTATCGTTGAGAGGCATCTTGTAGCCGAAGTGCATAGCCGTACCGTAGTGGTTAGATCCCATAGCGAGCGTGTAGAGAAGGCTGTTAGCCGCAGATTCGTCTGCGCTTCTGATTATCTCTTCGTTGAGACTGCCTTTAGCAGCGGCATCGGTGATCAACTGCTTATCGTATAAGGGGATACCAAGGAGCTCTGCGACACGCTCTCCTATCTCGCGACCGCCGCTTCCGTACTGACGCGCAACTGTAATAATGATTTTCTTTGACATAGTGGATCTCCTTTACTGAATTTTGTGTGCTTTCACACCGATTCTGTATCCATTATATCAAATTATTTCATATTTGTAAAGGGGTGTTATACCCACTTTCACCGTCTTTTTTTGTTTTTTTGTGATAATTTATCGCAAAAGTATCATACGATGGGACATCTTTACCCACCTGTCGGTAATTTATGCGCTTGTGCTTTTATAGGAAAGATATTCTTTTTATTCGGCATCGACGTGGCATCCGGGTCGCTGAATCTCTTACTTGACACCGCATAAACCTGTTATATGCTAACAATTATTTACCATTCTATACAAAAACTCCGCAGCGCTTGCCCTCGTGACGGTGGAGGTAAGATCGGTACTTTCGCTATCGATAATACCAAGGGTAAGCATTGCCATCACGTCTGCTCTTGCCCATACGGGTATATTTTCTGCCGACGAGTACACGGCGGATTCATTGTCGGATACTCCGATAATACCGTTCATGATGCTTGCTGCCTCATAAACGCTTATAGGTCTATTCGGAGAGAATAAGAGCTTGCCATCCTCGTATTCTCCCGATATGATGCCCAGCCTTGCCGCTTTTGCAACGTATCCCTCCAACGAGGAGGGTATTTCGGAATTGTCATCGAAAAAGCTCTCGCCTACGTCGGCTTTTATTCCGGCGGATTTGAGTGCCATGGCTACAAACTCGGCACGGGTCACGGCTTCGTCGGGCATAAAGTAGTGATCGTCGCCCACGAGCTTGCCGGACATTACGCCCATAGCGTTCATTGCAACCGCGGCGTTATACTCCTCCCGCTCGGTCATATCGACGTATACCGTTTCCGAGAGCCTTTCTGTTACCTTAAGCATTACCTCCTTGGTTCTCGAATAGTTGCCGTATTCATCTCTTGCAACGTATACGAATCTGTCGTAGCCCGTAAAGTTCTCTCCGGGGGTGTATTTGTATCCTCCGCCGCCCGTAAGCGTCAGCTTTCCTGTTTTTGGATATGAAGCTATAATGAACTCGAGCGCATCCCCCTCCGGATCCTTTGCGGTCATTTTACCGAATATGCTGATATTTTCCTGGGTTGTAAGGCTCGTTTTTTCATCCTCACCACCGTCTATCTTCGGCGCGTAGTTTATTTTGTCGAGGAATTTCATCTCGCACTCATGCTCCTCGCCGCCGTCAAGCGTGAAGGTGAAGCTTGCTCTTTTGATTGACGCATCCTTAGGAACGAAAACGAGCGCTGCAACATTTCTTCTTTTCACCGTCTGACCCTCTCTTACTCGTCTGCCGGCTAAAAGCAGTGTCCCCTCGGTCGAGGATGGCAGAGATGTGACTGTGATATCTTCAAAGCCGTCGATAGCAAATGCGCATTTGAAGTCCGCATCGGAGAAGCTTACATTTTTTCCCGAAAGAGCCGATTTTATAACCTTTACCTCCCGTGACAAAACCTCGATGCCCGTACCTCTGAACGCATTTGCCGATAAAGAAAACAGCGACGTCAGAACGAGCAATAGCACAGTTGCTTGAATTATTCTTGCTTTTACCATATTAACCTCCCGTTAGTTATTGCTCTTATTTTTGGCACTAGGGTCGATATTATGCACGTCCATCTTAAATTGCAAACTTTTCATTAAAGCATTGACTTTTAGCGGAGCTTGTTGTATACTTTTAAAAGAATATAAATTATTAAGGAGCAGTTATGCAGGAAAAGGAAAGGGAAAAGGAAAGGGAGACCGTGACCAAAGAGGCAGGCGTGGATAAGAAGCCTATTAGCAAGCGATTGAAGATAGCTATTATCGTTTCCGCCTCCGTGCTTGGAGCGCTTATTATCGGACTCGTTATTTTTCTTATATCGTATTTTGCCCGTACCGATGCGGGTCCCCGTGTTATCTACTCGCACGGCGACTACGATTATATATACCTTGATGCACAGACTGTTGAGATAGTTGGGTACCACGGTGAATCAAAGGATATATCAATACCCACGGTAATTGACGGATGCGATGTTGTATCGATAGGAGAGAAGGCTTTTTTGGATCTTAAGGATCTTCTCAGCATCCGAATCGGATCATCTGTTACGAAAATAGGCAGCTCCGCCTTCGCGGGATGCAGCACGGTCGCGACCTTTGAACTGCCGGAGGGTCTTATCGAGATAGGAGATTTTGCCTTCAACGGCTGCCTCGGTATTACCTCGATAACCATTCCAGAGAGCGTTACAACTCTCGGAAAGGGAATCTTCAGCGGCTCCGGCCTCACCTCGATAAAGCTGCCCGCGTCTGTTACCGCTATTCCCGAGAATGCATTTACCTCGTCGACCAAGCTCGTTACCGTCGAGCTCCCAGAGACTCTTAAGGAGATAGGCGCATCAGCTTTTCACTCGTGTAATCAGCTGAAAACTCTCGACCTTCCTTATATCGAGGTCATCGGCGACTCTGCCTTTGCATCCTGTATCTCTCTTGAGGAGGTGAGCCTCGGTGCGAAGCTTAAGAGTGTCGGTGACGGTATGTTTGCCGATTGCGGAGCTCTTAAGAGTGTCAGCGTCAGTGGTGATAACACCTCGTTCACGGACGAGGGCGGTGCACTCGTTTGTATCGATACCAAGACCGCGATTATCCTTCCGCCCCTCTCCGGAGTTACTCATTACACCTTCCCGAGCTACGTTGAGCATATATCCGACTATGCGTTCGGTCAGAACCAGACTCTCGTGGAGGTAATTCTTCCCGAGGGGCTAAAAACCATCGGCTACAACGCATTCAACGGTGATACCGAGCTTGCGAGGATAGTGCTCCCGGACAGTGCTCCCGAATGTAAGATGGAGTTTCCCGACACGGTCGAGTACGTTGGTGGAACCGCGTTTGTTCAGACACTCTTCTACACTACCTTATCCGAGGAATTCACCGTGATAGGTGACGGTATCCTCATCAAATACGTGGCGCAAAAGGATGGGCTTAACCATTACGCCACCACCGAGCATGCTACTCCCACCGAGGGTGGAAGCTACGTTTCTGTAAGGGTGCCCGACGGAGTCAAGAGCATCTCCTCGGCGTTCTATGACACGGGAGATGTCGCAGAGGTTTACGTTCCTCAATCCGTTATGCATATCGGTGAGTACAGCTTCGCGGGAAGTGCCCCTATCACTAAGATAGATCTTTCGGGAAGCTCGGTTTCCAAGATTGAATATATGGCGTTTGCAAATTGCTCCTCGCTTACCGACATACTTCTGCCGAACACTCTTAAGAGTGCGGGAGATATGCTCTTTCTCGAGTGTACCTCACTGAAGTCAGTAAGCGTTCCCGCTTCTCTTACGGTGCTGCCTCCCATGATGTTTGCGGGATGTACCGCGCTCGAGAGCGTAACGCTTCCCGAGGGCATCAGCACCCTCTCCCGTTATGCCTTTTACGGCACCTCATCGCTGAAATCGATCACACTTCCGAAGAGTATCAAGGCTATCCTTGAATGTGCCTTCTCGCGCTCGGGAATAGTTGAATTTGATCTTCCCGCGGGCGTGGAAACGGGAATATCCATTTTCCTTGAGGCAGAGGATCTGAAGAAGATCACTATACGCGGCTCGGGTGTAACACCTCACTCTATATGCATGGGCGCGACCTCGCTTGAGACGGTTGTTTTCGAGGGCGACTTCTACCGTATCGGAGACGAGGGCTTCTATAACTGCTCTGCACTGACGAACGTGTATCTGCCGGACAGCGTTACGGAGATCGGTGACAGAGCCTTTGCAAATTGCGTGTCGCTCGAAACCGTCAACTGTGGTGACCGCATCAGAAGTGTAGGCAATTACGCATTCCATCATTGCTCGAGTCTGACGTCATTTCCGTTTGTGCGGAGCCTTACTACCATAGGTATATATTCCTTCTCAAATTGCACCGAGCTTGGCGGTGTTGATCTCAGATGGATCACCACGCTTGGCAGAAACTGCTTTGAGAACTGCTATAAAATAACGTATCTCGATCTGAGAAGCATAGCTTATACGATTCCCGAAGCAGCCTTCACGTGGTGCACGGGAGTTACGGGAATAAGGTTTGCCGACACCGTTACCTATATCGGTGAGGCGGCATTTATGAATAACAGCGCGTTGAGGGAGGTTACTCTGCCTCGCGAGCTTGTCGACCTCGCAGGCAAGGCGTTCTATTACTGTCAGGCATTGTCTAAGGTCAATTGGAATTCAAAGGTCGAGCGCATCGGCCTTATGGCGTTCTCAAACTGTACTGCGCTGACCGAGATGACTCTGCCCGAGAACGTGAGGTACATCGGTGAGAATGCGTTTGAGTACTGCACGCTGCTCGAGGACTTCACTATGGGCGATCTTGTCGAGACCGTTGGACCCTATTGCTTTTACAATTGTGAGTCGCTGCTTTCTGTAAAGCTTTCCGCCTCTTTGCGCAAGATCGAGGAGGGCTGCTTTGAGGCATCGGGACTCGTCAAGGCGGATATACCCGACAGTGTCAGGGAAATTGCCATGGGAGCGTTCTACAACTGCAAGGCGCTCGAGCTCGTATACCTGCCCACGTTCGTGCGCGAGGTGGGAACGAGTGCGTTCGGAAACTGTACTGCGCTTAAAAACGTAGTATATCTCGAGGAGGCGAGCTACTTCTCGGATATCAACATAGGCGGTGGAAACGGATACTTCATTGCCGCATACGAAAACTATAAAAAGAACCAAAAATAATTCATTGGGAGGGCAATATGTTGACGGTTAGAATTGCAGGTCTCAGCATAGCCATTGATAATAAATACCGCCACATAGAGCACCTTTGCAAGGATTATCTCACGGATGACGAGCCGGATTTTACCGTCTTTGCGGAAGAAGGGGACATTGACCGCGAGAGGGAGGCGTGCCTCGAGGAGTTTGATGAAAGGTTTTCCGACGGATACCTTGAAAGCACGGTGATATACCGTAAGATAGCGGATAAGCTGCCCGAGTACGGTGCATTCGTCTTTCACGGTGCGGTGCTGTCTGTCGACGGTCTTGCTTACGCATTCACCGCCAGGAGCGGTGTCGGAAAAACCACTCATACAAGACTTTGGCTCGAGCTCTTCGGCGAGCGCGCGCATTACATAAACGGTGATAAGCCGATAATCAGATTTATCGACGGCACACCGTATGCCTTCGGTACCCCATGGATGGGTAAGGAGAGCTACGGCAGAAATACCTCTGCCCGTCTCGCAGGCATCGCACATGTCAAGCGTGGGCAGGATAACATAGCACGCACTGCCTCGGCAAATGAGATGAGCACGGTGCTCTTGACACAGATGTATCTGCCGAAGGACAGGCTTATGGCTATGAGGACGCTATCTCTTCTCAGTGAAATGATAGGGAAGGTTAAGCTGATTGAGCTCGAATGTAATATGGAAAAGACTGCCCCTATTCCACCCGCTCGTGAATTTGGTATAAGCTTGGACCTCGGGGGCTAAAAGTGTGCTGTGAGCAATTGCCGAGCATCGTCACACGTAATTAAAGGAGTCAGATATGTCTATTGAAAGAGCGAGAGCTCATCTTACCAAATACGGCTTTGCCGAGAGGATACGCGAATTTGAGGTATCCAGCGCGACCGTCGCACTGGCTGCTGAGGCGGTCGGCACAGAGCCCGAGAGAATAGCCAAGACCCTCTCGTTTCTCACCCATGACGGCCCGATTCTCGTGGTTGCCGCGGGCGATGCCAGAGTAGATAATAAAAAATACAAAGCTACCTTCCACAATAAGGCGAAGATGATACCATTCGAGGACGTGGAGCCGCTTATCGGGCACGGAGTCGGAGGCGTATGCCCCTTCGGTATCGAAAAGGGAGTTGCCGTCTATCTTGATGAATCGCTGAAGCGATTCGATACCGTTTTCCCCGCGGCAGGCACTGCCGCTTCTGCGGTGGAGCTTACGATACCTGAGCTCGAGAGAGCATCAGAGTATTTGGGCTGGGTCGACGTGACCTCGGTCCCCGAAGAATGATACTTAATACGGATTCCATAGATATCGCCCGCTTTTCGGATGCGGTAAGGCGCGTTGCGCTTGAGGAAAGGCTCTCCGAGGGCTTTTCGGTATACGCTGAGGGTGCGGTGCACAAAACGGTGAAGCTTTATCTCGAGCCGAATGCCGAGCATCACGAGGTTCCGCTTCTCGGCGGCGTTGCCGATATATTTGACGGTGAGGTGGTCAGGGAAGTGCAGACGGGCGACCTTTCGCCCCTTGTGCCGAAGCTTAAGCGCATATTGCCTTATTATCCCGTAGAAATAGTTCACCCATTTCCCGTATATACGAGCCATCGTTGGCTCGATAAGGATAGCGGTGAGATCAGCGCACCGACGAAAAGAGGCGCATGTCGATCTATATACACGGTTGCCAGAAGGCTGTATCCGATAAGAGGGCTTATCGGCAACGATAATTTTACCGTCAGGATACTCGCATACGAGTGCGAGGAATTCCGCGCACTTGACGGATGGGATAAAACGAAAAAGCGCGGAGCTACCCTGCTCGGTAAAATGCCGCGCGCTCTTGTTGGAGAGCTCGTGCTCAGAGGAGCCTCTGATTACAGAGCGCTATTGCCCGATAGCCTTCAGGACGGCTTCCGCCGTGTCGATTACCTTAAGGCTGTAAAAGGCCGATCAAGGTACGACGGGGCGGGGCTGAAGCTGCTTCTCTACCTCGGGGTCATAGAGCAGACGGGAAGAGAGGGAAGAAGCGCCATCTATTCGCGTGTCGGGATAACGACATAAAGACCGAATAATCGTTTGATTATCATCATTTATCTTTGTATTACACCATTTTTTACTGCTTTTATTGAACAACTTTCTTTTTTGTTTGCTTTTGTTTTTTTGAAGGAGATGATCAAATGAGCGCGGCACAGGGTGCTGTCGGCGGCCGTAAGGCTACGGTTGATATGACGAACGGAAGCATAGTCAGGCATATCATCATGTTTGCTATACCGCTTTTCGCCGGTAACCTTTTCCAGATGTTCTACAATATGGTCGACACCTGGGTAGTTGGTAATTTTGTAAGCGATGCGGCGTTCTCCGCCGTGGGAACGACGGGTACGGTAACGAACCTTATGATAGGCTTCTTTACGGGCTTTTCAACGGGCTCGGGAATCGTTATCTCTCAGTTTTTCGGTGCGGGCAACAATGACCGTGTCCGTGCGAGCGTGCATACCGCAGCAGCGCTGACCTTAATACTGTCAGCAGCCTTTACAGTCCTCGGCTTATTGCTCCTGCCGCTTTTCATCTGGATGCTGAATATGCCGGGGAACGTTGCGGCTGAGGCAAACACCTATCTCCTTATTTGGATGCTCGGCATCTCGGGTCTTATGATATACAATATGTGCGCGGCAATAATGCGCGCCGTCGGTGATTCGAGAAGACCGTTTATTTATCTTGTTGTTTCCGCACTGACGAACATCGTTCTCGACCTTGTCTTCGTGCTCGTTCTCGGTATGGGCGTTGCGGGTGTTTCACTTGCGACCGTTATTGCACAGTTTCTTTCCGCGATCCTTGCGGTTATCCATCTTTTACGCACCGAGAGTGTCGTAAAGATAGTGCCTAAGGAGCTGAAGCTCGATATGCCGCTGCTCCAAAGAATAGCCAGGATCAGCTTTCCGACAGCTCTTCAGATGGCAATTACCTCTATTTCCAACATGTTCGTTCACTCCTACATAAATGCATTCGGAGAATTTGCTATGGGCGGCTACACCGCTTATACCAAGATAGACCACCTTCTCATTCTCCCTATGCAGTCGATCGGACTTGCGGTATCGACCTTCGTCGGTCAGAACGTCGGTAAGGGTGAATATAAGAGAGCTAATCTCGGTGCACACGTTGCGTTCGCGCTCTCGCTCGGGTCAACGCTCTTGTTTATGACACCCGTTCTCCTTTTCCCCGAATTTCTTGTCAGGATATTCAATTCAAACCCCGAGATCATCAGGTACGGAAGCATGTTCCTGACTTCTATAACTCCGTACTATCTCTTCTGGACTGTGAACCAAAGCTATGCGGGTGCTCTCCGCGGCTCGGGCAAGACTCTTGTCGCGATGCTTATCATGCTGTTCTCGTTCGTGGTTTTCAGACAGATATACCTGTTTATCGTAACCAACTTCTTCTCGGCGGATATACTCACCGTAGTGTCGGCATTCCCCATAGGATGGATCTTAGCCGCGGTGCTCTCGCTGGTATATTTCTTTGCCGTGGGATTGAAGCCTAAACAAAAGAAAACCGAGGATAAAACGGAAGAAATTTCGGCATAATGTAAAGAATTATTATAAAAAAACAAATATAAACACGCTAAGAAAGGATTTATCCAATGAAAAACATCAGAGAATTCGAGAAAAAGGCTCGCCCTGAGAGGGTGATCCAGTTTGGTGAGGGCGGCTTCCTTCGCGGCTTCGTTGACTGGATCTTGAAGAAGCTCGAGGAGAAGGGCCTCTTCGACGGCAGCGTAGTTATCGTTCAGCCTATTGAGAAGGGCTTGTGCGATATGCTCACTGAGCAGAACTGCCTTTATACCCACATCATCAGAGGTGCTGAGGGCGTAGATACCACGCTTGTTGATATCATTTCTCGCTGTGTTAAGCCTTACGATAATTTCGACGAGTATCTCGCACTTGCGAAGAACCCCGACTTCCGTTACGTAGTATCGAACACCACCGAGGCGGGAATCGTCTTTTCGGACGCGGATAAGCTCACCGACCGCCCTGCATCGACATTCCCCGGAAAGCTTACCCAGCTTCTTAAGTGCCGCTTTGAGCTTGGTCTTGACGGCTTTATCTTCCTTCCCTGCGAGCTTATTGACCGCAGCGGTGATAACCTTAAAAAGTGTATTCTTCAGTATGCAGACCTTTGGCAGCTCGGTGATGGCTTCAAGGCTTGGATAGAGGAGAAGAACGTATTCACCAATATCCTCGTTGACCGTATCAACACAGGCTTCCCGAGAGGCGAGGAGATCGATCTCGGCTACACCGACAATATGCTCAATACCTCCGAGTTCTTCCACCTTTGGGTCATCGAGACCGAGTACGATCTTGAGGCTGAGCTCCCCTTCACAAAGGCGGGACTTAACGTTATAGTAACACGCGATAAGCTCGAGATGTACCGCACAAGAAAGGTACGCATCCTGAACGGCGCGCACACCTCTCTCGTTCCCTACGCACTTCTTTCGGGCTTCGATACCGTAAAGAGCTGCGTTGACGACGCGGGAATGCGCTCTCACATCGAAAAGTGCGTATTCGAGGAGATCATTCCTACTCTCGATCTTCCCCGTGAGGAGCTTGTTGCATACGCATCGAGCGTTATCGAGCGTTTCTCGAACCCTTATATCAAGCATTATCTTTCTTCTATCGCGCTCAACTCGCTCAGCAAGTTCAAGGTAAGAGTTCTTCCTTCGATCCTCGAGTATATCAAGCGCTTTAACAAGAACCCCGAGACGCTTGTATTCTCCTTCGCCAAGCTTCTCGACTTCTACAAGACCGATATGACTAACGATGATCCCGCAGCTACCGAGTTTGTTCGCACTCACTCCACCCGCGAGGTGCTGGCAAATTCCGAGCTCTGGGGTGAGGATATCTCCTTCCTTACCGAGGCGGTAGAGAAGTATAGAGCATAATTAGCAAAAGAGGATGACAAAATGGTAATACATAAGCTTGACAACGTCGAGGTGAACCTCGAGGACGGCCATAAGTATGCCCTCCGTGACATCAAGGCAGGCGAGGATATCATCAAGTACGGAAACCCCATCGGCCACGCGACCGTGGATATAAAGGCGGGGGAGCACGTGCACACCCATAACGTAAAAACAAATCTCTCGGGCAACCTTGAGTACACCTACACCGCACCCGAGAGTGAGTACGTTCCCGGATCTACCGATGAGACATTTATGGGTTATGTAAGAAAGAACGGTGACGTAGGTATCAGAAACGAGATCTGGATCGTAAATACCGTCGGATGCGTCAACAGAGTATCCGAGCGCCTTGCCCAAGCTACGGGCGCGCGTGCCTTCGTGCACCCCTTCGGCTGCTCTCAGCTGGGTGACGATCAGCTCATCACGCAGAAGATCCTCGCAGGTATGGTAAGACATCCCAACGCCGCAGGCGTGCTTGTCCTCGGCCTCGGATGCGAGAACAACAATATTGCCGTATTCAAGGAGCACCTCGGTGAGTACGATCCCGAGAGAGTCCGTTTCCTTAACTGTCAGGACGTTGAGGACGAGTTCGAGGAGGGCGTGCGCATTATTAAGGAGCTTCAGGAATATGCGGCTCAGTTCGAGCGTGTACCCGTACCCGTGTCAAAGCTTCGCATCGGACTTAAGTGCGGCGGCTCCGACGGATACAGCGGTATCACCGCTAACCCCCTTTGCGGCAGACTCTGCGATCTTCATACCTCTCACGGCGGCTCCTGTGTTCTTACAGAAGTCCCCGAGATGTTCGGAGCAGAGCACCTTCTTATGCAAAGATGCGTATCGAAGGAGGTCTTTGACCGCACCGTATCTCTTATCAACGATTTCAAGGATTACTTCACCCGTCACGGTCAGGTGGTTTACGAGAACCCCTCGCCCGGAAACAAGAAGGGCGGCATAACCACACTTGAGGAGAAGTCGCTCGGATGCGTACAGAAGGGCGGTCTTTCTCCCGTCACCGATTGCCTTGACTACGGTGACACCATCACTAAGCCCGGACTCTCGCTTCTCAACGGCCCGGGTAACGATATCGTTGCCGTGACCAATCTTATGGCTGCTGGCGCGCATATCATTCTCTTCACCACCGGAAGAGGAACACCCGTCGGCGGTGCCGTTCCTACCGTGAAGGTCGCTACCAACTCGGCTCTCGCGGCTCGCAAGAGCAATTGGATAGATTTCAACGCAGGTAAGTGCCTCGAGGGAGATGACCTTACCGAAGAATTTTACCGCTATATCATTTCTGTTGCCGAGGGTGCCGAGACCAAGAACGAGCAGCACGGCTTCAGAGAAATTTCAATATTCAAGGATGGAGTAACGCTATGAGTATCATCAACGATAATTTTATGCTTAAGAACGAGCCCGCAAAGAAGCTCTACGAGATGGTAAAGGATCTTCCCATCATCGACTATCACTGCCACCTTATCCCGAAGCAGATAGCAGAGAACTACAAGTTCAGAAATGCATTTGATCTTTTCCTCTCTGGCGACCACTACAAGTGGCGTCAGATCCGTACCAACGGCGTTGACGAGGAGTACATCACGGGCGGTGCCGATGACTATGAGAAGTTCAAGAGATTTGCCGAGACTATGCCCATGCTTATCGGTAACCCCCTCTACCACTGGACTCACCTCGAGCTTAAGAGATACTTCGGTATCGACGAGCACCTCAGCCCCGAGACCTGCGAGTACATCTGGCAGAGATGTAACGAGCTTCTTGCAAAGGATGAGTACCGTGCTCAGGAGCTTATCAAGAGATCTAACGTAGAGGTTATCTGCACAACCGATGATCCTGCTGACACTCTTGAATATCATAAGCAGCTTCAGGGCTTCTCAACGAAGATACTTCCTACCTTCCGCCCCGACAAGGCTGTCGAGATCGGCAAGGAGACCTTCATCCCCTATATTGAGATGATAGGTGTCAAGAGCTATGACGAGCTCGTAAGCTGGATCCGCTCGAGAATTGCGTTCTTCCACTCCTACGGCTGCCGTCTTTCCGACCACGCACTCGAGTATGTGTCCTTCGCAACGGGTGATGCAAAGGCTGCGTTCGATAAGCGCATGGCTGGCGGTGAGCTCACCAAGTATGAGATCGACAGCTTCAAGACCGCGCTCATGACCGTTTGCGCAGAGGAGTATACCAAGCTCGGTTGGGCAATGCAGCTTCACATCGGTGCTCTTCGTAACAACAACAGACGTATGTATGAGAAGCTCGGCCCCGATACAGGCTACGATTCGATCAACGACCTTTGCATAGCAGAGGACCTCGCAGCATTCATGAATCACCTCGAGTATGCGGGCAACCTTCCTAAGACCATTCTCTACACCCTTAACCCCAAGGATAACTACGTTCTCGGCACTATGCTCGGATGCTTCCAGAGCGGTGAGATCGCAGGTAAGATCCAGTTCGGCTCGGGCTGGTGGTTCAACGATCAGAGAGACGGTATGACTGAGCAGATGAAGTCGCTCGCTAACCTCGGTATGATCTCCCGCTTCGTTGGTATGCTTACCGACAGCCGTTCCTTCGTATCCTATACCCGTCACGAATACTTCAGACGCATTATGTGTAACCTTATCGGAACATGGGTAGCAGAGGGCGAGTATCCCGAGGATTACGATGCTCTCAAGAAGATCGTTCAGGGTATCGCATATTACAACGCGAAGAACTACTTCAAGTTCTGATCTGCTGTATTTTGATAACAATTATTTGCATTTTGGTATAAAAAGAACGCCACGGAGCTCCGTGGCGTTCTTTTTTCTTTTCTTCTTTCGTTTGAGTGAAGCATCGCCAGGGAACGATCACCCCTTGAATTATGCCTTTTTGATCTCCACCATTACGGCATCCTTTATTTCGATCTTCGTCTCGCCCGTATCTTCCTTCAGATAGTGAGTAATATAACCCGATATGATGATCTCGTCACCCTCTACGGGCTTTTCGCTCATAGCATCATATCTGTTACCCCATACGTCGTATAGACCGTAGATCCAAAGAAGGTTTCCTTGCTCGTCACTTATATATACGTTACCGTACCTCGAATGAGGCGTTCCTGAGACAGTACCCTTGATATAGTACAAAACGGTGTCGGTCGTACCCGGGGTGAGAGTCCCACCCTTGGTTGTGATCGCGGGTATATCGGTAAGGGTGTATCCTGCTCCAAAGTCGTCACCGTCTTCACCCGTGTCGGGTTCTTCAGTGCTTCCGCCGCCCTCTGTGCCGTTTATGATAGCTATGAGTCTTGCTCCGTTGAGCTCGATCTTTGACTTTGAGGGATCGGTGGAGTGAACGTAATTCTGTATCACGGAGTAGACCTTGATCTTATCACCAATGACGGGCTTTTCCGTCATGTATGAGTATGCACCGCCCGCAGAATCCTTCAGATTGTAGATGTAAATGCTGTTACCCTCACCGTCGGTGATGTAGAAGGTGCCGTACGTGCCGGGGGCTGTTTCGACGGTACCCTCTACGTAGTAGTATCCTTCGGAGCTGCAATTGCTGCCGAGCGTCGCACCGTACTTCAGCGCATCCTTTATACTGATGAGCGTGTCGGGTGTGGGCGGTGTAACTACTTCGCCCTCGTTTCCGGAGTCGGGAGTGTCACCCGAGTCACCTGAGCCGCCGCCCGTGTTGCCCGAGCCCCCCGAGGTATCGAGACCGCCCTCTCTTATATACTGTGCAAAGAGATCGCGCGCATAAGTCGTTAAATCATAGACCTCGATCTCCGTTACACCGTTTGATGCGTAGGTGGACGAGTATTTATCGGTTATGATATAGTAGGTCGCGTTATCGTTGATGCTCGTTGCGTTTCCGTAATCCGATATAGCGATATGATAGCTGGAGTAACCGTTTATGAATTTCGTGCGCAGCTTGTATCCCGAAATAGAGCAGAGAACAAGCTTGTTATCGAAGGGCAATAGCTCGAGAATATCTGCGTAATTTGGAGTTCCCGAGTCGAGATTATAAGGATCTCTCGTCTGCAGATAGCCGCCCGCAAGATAGATGTTATACTGCGTACCCCATTTCTTGATGCCTGCCTCTAGGTAGAGCTTTGCCACAAGATCGCATACGGCATCTCCGTTCATATTACTACTTACAGTGCCAAGAGGCGTGTAGGCATATTTGAGAGTGGTTGTCTTGTACTTCGTTTCGATAGCATCGGTAGCCTCGTCAGCCTCGAGCGCGGAATATACGTTGTTACCTACGTTTTCCGCTGCGGATACTTCGAGCTTCTGGTTAGCCTGATTGTACTTCATCTCGACGTGCGAGATAGCACTGTTATAGTCGCCTGCCTGAAGATGGTATACACCGTACTCGTCGATAAGCACGTATGACTTGTGGGTGTGAGCCTCGAATACGAGGTCAACGTAGCCATCCGAGAGAGTCGTATCGTAATAGGTTACAGATCCCATGTTACCTATGCCCGACACGTTCGAGCCAAAGCCGTCGTGAATGGAATACACGATTATATCCGCACCGAGCGAGCGGAGTCTGTCCGATTCTGCCTTGACGAGCGCGGTAAGCTCGTTTCCTACCTTGAAGTAGAAGCCCGAATTCATTTCACCCGAGATAGAGGAGTAGCAGTCGCCAATAGCGCCTATGATGCCCACCTGAATATCGCCTTTGTCAACAATTATTGACGGTTGACAGTAATCTACGAGCTGATTCGTCGAGGAATCGTAGATATTGATGGCGAGGAAGGGGAAGTTTGCGAGAGCGAGATTGCTTCTTATATACTCTCTTTCCCAGTCAAACTCGTGATTTCCGAGCGTCATAGACACGAATCCCGCCTCGTTCATCCATTCGGTGATTATTGCGCCGTGTGTGAGATTAGACTCAGCAGAGCCCTGCCACATATCTCCGCTTGAGAGAATAATAACGTTATCGTCAAAGTCCTCTCTCGTCTTGAAATAGGTTGAGAGCTCGTCGACACCGGGCTGCTTCTTGGTATCGCAGAACTTTCCGTGAAGGTCGTTCATTGCATAGAAGTCTACGATAACTACAACGCTGACGCTGCAGCTGTCGCAGTAGCCGTTGTTGTCGGTGTCTGTATGGCTGTGAGGATCATCACCCGTACCGGGATTATCGCCCGTGCCGGGATTATCGCCGTCGTTCTCATTCTTTTCGGTAATGGAGATCAGCTTTGCACCGCTTAGCTCAATTGCATTCTTTGCGGGGTCGGTTGCGTGTACGTAATTCTGTATTTTGGAATATACCTTGATTTCGTCACCGATAGCGGGCTTTACTGTGATAGAGGAGAAG
Organism: Clostridia bacterium; assembly: GCA_017508195.1. Classification (GTDB taxonomy): domain Bacteria; phylum Bacillota; class Clostridia; order Oscillospirales; family CAG-272; genus UBA1740. The sequence goes on from JAFVZL010000029.1 coordinate 38,652, forward strand.
GAATTGCCGTCTGCGTCTTTGAGATTGTAGACGTAGATGCTGTTACCGTTTCCGTCGGTTATACGGAAGGAGCCGTAATCGTTGGGCGCAGTCTGTACCGTTCCCACTACGTAGTAGTAATGCTCGGAGTATGCACCTGCCTCGAGTGTCGCACCGTACTCAAGTGCCTCGGTGATGGAAATAATCGTATCGGCTTCGGGCACTTTAACTTCGTCACCCGTGCCGGGATTGTCGCCTGTGCCGGGATTTTCGCCCGTACCGGGATTGTCACCTGTTCCCGGATTGTCACCCGTGCCGGGATTGTCGCCTGTGCTGGGATTGTCGCCCGTGCCGGGATTGTCGCCTGTGCCGGGATTGTCACCAGTGCCGGGATTGTCGCCCGTACCGGGATTGTCACCAGAGCCGGGATTGTCACCCGTGCCGGGGTTGTCGCCTGTGCCGGGGTTGTCGCCCGTGCCGGGATTGTCACCCGTACCGGGATTGTCGCCCGTACCGGGATTGTCGCCCGTGCCGGGGTTGTCGCCCGTACCGGGATTACTGTTATTATGAGTAAGCTCCACCACAACGGCATTTACGAGCTCTATTGTGCTCGAATCGGGGGACACTTTGTTTACGTAGTTTTTAACGTTTGCGTAGAGTATTACCTCATCACCGTCGAGGGGCTTGTCCGCCATAGCGTCGTAGCGGTTTCCGTTTTTATCGTAAAGGCCGTAAACGTAAATACGGTTTCCGTCCCCGTCCTTAATGAATACGTTACCGTATCCGCCGTCGGGAGTGCCGTCGATAGTACCCTTGACATAGTAATACTTAGTGCTCGTGACGTTTTCTCCGAGCTTTGCGCCATCCGCGAGCACCTCGGGGATGCTTGTGAGCGTACGATCCTCAGCGAAATAATCTGCGAGAAGGTCGCGCGCGAAGATATCCTCTTCAAGCTCCTCGATTATCGTAAGCTTGTTTGAGGGAAACAGCGCGGTATACATATCCACAACGACGTAGTAGCTCTGCGAGAGATTGTATTCGAGGTTTGCTACCACCTCGCGGCCGTATTCGCTGTATGCTTTATAGTAATTTTTGTTGGTTATAAATTTGTCGTAGAGGTTATTTCCGCTTATTCTGCAGAGCGTGAGCCTGTTATTGAAGGGCATAACCGAGAGCAGATCCGCGTAGGTTACGTCACCAACCTCGAGCTCATAAGGCGCTCTTGGCTTAATGTATCCGCCGCCGAGCACTATTCTGTACTCGTCTCCCCAAAGCTCCACGCCCTTTTCAAGGTAGAGCTGTGCAACGAGATCGGAGAGCTCATTCGAATAAAGATGGCTTTCATTTTTACCGAGAACGGTATAGGCCTTAGTGATAACGTCATCGTACTTGTCCTCGAGAGCTTCGGTTTCGGGATCGTCGGAGAGGGAAGAATACTCATCGCTTTGTACGATCTCCGCCTCGTTCACGGTAAAGTCACCGCTTGCAGCGTTGAGCCTTATCTCAGCGTGAGTAATACCGAAGTTCTCACCGCCGCCCTGAAGATGATAGATACCGTCGCTATCCTTAATTATATAGAAGGAATGAGAGTGTCCCTCGAAAACTATATCGACATAGTCCTTGAGACTTGCCTGATAGTATGCCGAAAGGTCGGATGTATTCTTGTTGACCGTGTTAAGGTTATTATCGTGGATACCGTCGTGAAGGGCATAGACGATGAAATCAGCACCCTCTGCGGTGAGCTTCTCGGACTCTGCCTTGACAAGCTCTGCGAGCTGATAGCCTGTCTTAAAGTTTACGTCGGTCACCATATCGCTCGAGATCGAGGAGTAGCAGTCACCGATAGCGCCGATTATACCTATCTGAGCAACACCGAGATCGACCATTACAGACGGCTCGCAATAGGGAGCGCGCTCGCCCGTAGCATTTTCGTATACGTTTATAGCAAGGAGAGGGAAGTCTGCCAGCTCGGCATTCTGTTTAACTATCTCGGAGCCCCAGTCAAACTCGTGGTTTCCGAGTGTCATAGATGTGAAGCCGAGCAGATTCATCCATTCTGTCATGATTGCGCCGTTTGTCATGTTAGACTCTGCGGCACCCTGCCACATATCACCCGCTGAGATGAAGATCGAGTGGTCGTCACTTTCCTTGGCGTTCTTTAAATATGTAGAAAGCTCGTCGACACCGGGCTGCCCCTCGGTATCGCAGAACTTACCGTGAAGATCATTTACCGAATAAATATCGAATACGACAACGACATTTACTCCGCAGCCGTCGCACAGCTCGTCACTGTTGACGTCGATGTGAGTGTGCACGGTGCAGGTCACGGTGTTCGACCACGCGCTCGAAAGATACTTCGAACCGTCACCGAGCGCACGGACCTTTACGGTCTCGCCCTCGCTTGCCGTGTATCTGGTTGCCGTAGCACCCAGTGTGACAACGTTACTGCCGTTGTCCACTTCGTATCCGATGGCGTTTTCTATCGCGTTCCAGCTTACTGCAGCTCCGCTGATGCTTACAGTCGGAGCATCGAGAGTAACGGCGGGGGCAACGCAGGATGCGACGCCGAGCACCACCGATATAAGCAAGCATAGAATCAAGAGAACTCCTGACAGCCTTTTATTCATAACCAAACCCTCCGTTTCAGTTGATAAATATCCATCTTAATTTTATCACCATTTATAATTAAAGTCAAGCGCGTGCGCGCGCTTTCGTAAAAGGTGTATACATCCAGCGCACACGCGTTGTGCAAGATAGATATGAAAATCAACTGAGACGTTTTATTAACTAAAAAACTGCGGAAGCCTTGTGTGCTTCCGCAGTAATATGATCATTCGCCTGACGATTTAGAGGTAAACATATTATACCATAGCTTGAGTCCGCTGACCTTACCCATGGCGGTCTCGCCCTCGCCGAGTCGCATAGCGCCCTTTTTCGCCGTATCCCAAAGGGGAAGCCCCTCGCCGTTCGGATTGCCCGATTTCGCGAAATTAGTCAGATAATCCGTCATCTGATCGCTTAGGTCATAGTCCTTCTTCTCCATCGGACGCCAGCAATTGTCGAGAGTTCCGAACCAATACCACAGGTCGCTCGAATGCCATGCGCCGCGATCCTCTCCCGGCAGACGGCGGTCGAACATCCATAGGTAAGAGGGCTTCTCCTGTGCCTTGCACCAGCTCTTTGCGAGCGAGAAAAGCATAGGCGCGCCGAAATCCTCATCGGTAGAGCCGCATAAATATGGGATCTTAAGGTGCTCGCCTCTACAGAGAATATCAACGCCGCCCCCGACGACAAGCTCGCCGTCCCGACACGGGAATGCGGCAGTGCCGCCTCCTCTGACCTCTTTTTTTGCACTCTGCCAGGCTTCGAAGAGCTTTTCGGGGCTGATAGCGCGGAATTCCTCGAGATTATTGCCCCCCGCTCTTTGCATAACGGCTTGCCAGAAAGCGTAATGCTTACGCGCGGGCGCATAGGACATCAGTCTGCTGACACCGCTGCCGCTGCACATTACCGCCTTTTGGAATAGTCCCTTCGTAATGGGCGAGAGGGAGTGGAGCTGTATGCTCATAGCGCCCGCGCTCTGACCGAAGACGGTGATATTGTCGGGATCACCGCCGAAGGCTGCTATATTATCCTTTACCCAACTGATAGCGGTGAGCTGATCGTATAGACCGTAGTTTCCCGTTTTGCCGGCCTCCTCTGCCAACTCGGGCAGACAAAGGAATCCGAGCGGACCGAGTCGGTAATTGATAGTAACTCCGATCACACCCTTAGTAGGCCACACAGGCCCGTCGAAATGCTTTTCGTGTCCGCATCCGCCTGTAAAGCTTCCGCCGTGAATAGCGATAAGCACGGGTAATTTATCTTCTGGATCTGCACCCTCGGGGGTGAATACGTTAAGGAACAAGCAGTCCTCACTGTAGGTATAGGTTTCGCCCTTGCGGAATTCGTTGTAGTAGAAATACTTTTTCGGATTGTTTTCTTCATCGTAGAAGGCGCGCGGCTGGTAGCAGCAGCTTCCGTATTCGGCGGCATCGTAGACCCCGTCCCAGGAGGTGACCTGCCTTGCATATTCCCAACGCCCTGCCGTCGCATAGCGTATTCCCTTGTAAGCGACCGTCCCCGGAACGCGTCCGGCACAGCCCCTTACCTCGCCGCAAGGAGTATTGATGATATATTCCATATTTTTATTCCTCTTCCGTGCTCACGGTGGATTCTATGGGCTCGACATCTTCTCTCGAGTCTATGTGCTCTAGGGATTCCGTGTATTCTGCGGAATCTGCGGATTCTATGGATCCTGTCGATTCTGTAGACTCGGCAGATTTCTGCTTTAGAGTCTTGATCCTTTCGCGCATTTCGGGCGTGATGTTCCAAACGAATTTGAAGGCTGCCCACGAGCCGAGGATGAATATAGCGGGAACGAGCACGCAGATGATCTTCATACCGAGTATAGTACCCGACGTCTGTACCTCTGCCGTACCCTCGTAGCCGATCCAACCTAGCGCGTAGAGTGCAGCACCCTGACCGATTGTCTGACCGATACGGCGCGCCAGATTGAACGTACCGTATATCGAGCCCTCGGTTCGCTTGCCCGTTACGTACTCATTGTAATCTATTGCTTCACCGACGAGTCCCCACTGCATCTGCACCGATACCATGGAAAAGCCCGTGCCGATACCGAGCATCACACCGTGTACGAGAGGATGAACGTCCATTACCATATGCATTAAGAAAAGTGCACCGCAGAAGGCACCGCCGATAAGCAGGGATAGGCGTATCAGCTTCTGTAGATCGTATTTTTTACAAAGGAAGGGAACGGCTACCATCGCTCCTACCATAAAAGGTGCGGAGAGAATTGAGCTTATCGACTGATACGTTACGTCGTGATAGACCGCCGAATACATATACATTCCGAGCGCATTTGATGCGTATTGCATAGTACAGTTGCAAATACCGTGAATACACAGTGCAACGAAGGGGCGGTTTTTCGCTAATACCGTAAATATATCGCTGATCTTGATGCTTTCGGGGTTGCTGGACGTATTTACTACGACGCGTTCCTCGGTCAAGGCGTAATGGAAAAGACACACTATGAAGCCGATAACGGCACATCCGACGCCGACGATCATATAACCCATCGTATCACGCTCACCGAAGGCGGCGATGATAAGGGGTGCAACGATTCCCGGGATAGCGTTACCGAAGCCCGAGCCCGCACCTCTTGCAGAGGAGAGGGAAGCGCGCTCAACGTCGTTTGTAGACATTGCGGAAAGAAGCGATCCCATGGGGATGTTGAACATAGTATACGCTGCCTCGTACAGTATCTTCGTTGAGAAGAGCACGACGAGCAAAGCTATACCGTCGAAGAAGGTGGGAACCGTCCATAAAGCGATTCCCGTTACTGCCAAAAGAGGTGTCGCACGCAGTATCCATGGGCGGAATTTTCCGCGCGGATTCCGCCTTTTAGCGAACGCCTTATCCATCAAAGCGCCCATAATGGGGTCATTTACCGCATCCCAGATCGTCCAGATGATCACCAGAGTACCGAGCAACGCTGGATCGATTCCAAGCGCGTTGGTGCAAAACATCGAGAAGATGGTTGACATCAGGGTGAAAGTCATGCATCCGCCCCAGTCACCGCACATGTAGCCTATCCAGTGCTTAGTTGTTAGTCCTGATTTTTTCTTGCTTTTGTCCATAATAAGCTCCAAAAGTTTTTTAACAGTAGCGAGATTATTATAGCATATAAGCAAAGATCTTTCAAGATGCTTAACTATATACAAAAGATTTTAGTCATCAGAGCCTTACTGCTTCTTCATTTGTCTGAGGAAGCAGAGCACGGCGATCACCGTTATTGCCGTGCTATACAAAGCAATAGGCAGAATGTGCTCCGCCGCACACTCAAAATCTCCCTTGAACAGTGCTTTTTCCATTTCAACTGCGTGAACGAAGGGCAGAGCATTGGCTATATTCTCAAAGACACCGCCCACAAGCTTTAAATCAAACCACACACCGGAAAGCCAAGCAGAGAGATTGGTAAGTAATGCTCCGCAAATACCGCCAACCTGTTTAACGCCCAAAATACTGCCGCACAAAAGCCCGAGCGCAATATTAAAAATTGCCATAGGTATCATACCGATGACCGCGTAAATGACATTCACGCTCAGCGTGAGTCCCAGAGGGATCGCAAACAGATAGCAGATAACCGTCTGCCCGAGCGCAATGGGCAGAAGCGGAAGCATATATCCTATGATGAAGTCGAAACCCGTAAGAGGCGTCGTGTATAGTCTTTGTAGGAGTGCGCTTTCACGATCCTTGGCAACCAAGGTTGCCGAAAACAAGGTCATAAACGATAATCCGAATACGGTAATGCCGGGAGTCAACGTATCGATCTCAAAAAGACTCACGGGAATATTTGACTGTATAGCACTGAGGAGCAGTAGTAATACCAAAGGAAATCCCAAGCCGAAGCCGAGATTGATAGGGTCGCGCAAAATTTCCTTTGCGCATCTTTTAGCAAAGGTCGTTGCTCTCATACGGCACTCTCCTTCACGATTGAGATAAACGCCTCTTCGAAATCGCTCGCTCCGGCTCCTTGCTTTAACTCATCCACCGTTCCGACAGCCAGAAGCTTACCGTTTTTCATAATACCGACGCGGTCCGAAAGCGCTTCTGCCTCTTCCATATAATGAGTTGTAAGGATTATCGTTACCTCGCCCTTCAATGCGCGGATCGTTTCCCAAAGATCGTGTCTTGCTATAACGTCGACTCCAAGAGTAGGCTCGTCTAAAAATAGGACTTTCGGCTCACTGATCAGTGCCATTGCAATACTTACGCGGCGTTGCCAACCACCCGATAGCTTTCCCGCCCTTCTGTTCAGGACGTCGAGTAGGTCGAGCCGCTCCGCTATCCGTGCGATCCTTGATTCAGTCTTTTCCTTTGAAAATCCGTGAACACCGCAGATCAGCTCGAGGTTTTCTCTTACGGAAAGTCCACACGCAACAGCGGTTTCCTGTGGCGAAACACCGATCAGTCGCTTTATCCGATCCGCCTCACTCGTAACGCTGTAACCGCACACGAGTGCATCACCGCTCGTCGGTTGTGTTAAGCAGGATAAAATTTTGATCGTAGTTGTCTTTCCCGCACCGTTTACCCCGAGCAGAGCGAACAGTTCACCCTCCCGTATTTCAAGATCGAGATTGTCTACGGCGGTTATATCCTTGTACCGCTTGGTAAGTCCTGTCGTCTTAATTGCTTGCATTTCTTTTCCTCCTTTTCTTTGCTTGCGGAGTTATTATATCAAAGAAGAATAGGGAAGTGTTTTTTTTGATCTGTTCGGTCGTTTTTGGTTCGTGTTCGGTTGTCAGGGCTCTCACAAGCGCAAAAAAACACCGCCTCGAGGGGCGGTGTGCGCTTGAGAGTAATTGATGAAAAGGATACAAAATCCAACTTAAATCAAGGCGTGAGCCTTGTATATCATCAAATGATGCATCGCCTTGCGGCGATATGATGCATTTGCTTCGCAAAAATGATGTTGCTCCACTTCGTTCCGCAATGATGCGATGTTTGCCCAAAAATGTGGCGAAGCCACGCATCATTAGGCGAAGCCGTCATCATTGGCGAAACCAACATCATTTGCCAAAGGCAAACATCATTCAAAATATACCATAAAATCGGTTGTTTGTAAAATGATGTATCGCTGTGCGATATGATGCATTTGCTTCGCAAAAATGATGTTGCTCCACTTCGTTTCGCAATGATGCGATGTTTGCCCAAAAATGTGGCGAAGCCACGCATCATTAGGCGAAGCCGTCATCATTGGCGAAACCAACATCATTTGCCAAAGGCAAACATCATTCAAAAAAGCCTAATTTGTCCGGTAGACAAATTAGGCTTTTTTGTTGGTGGAACCGTAAGGAGCGAAGCGACGGAATAGCGAGGAACGAGCGTCCGGGAATGTAGCAGGAAAAGGTGGAGCTTTACTTGCTTGTGGAGCGCGACACACGCGCCCCGTCGCGCGTAAAGGACGGGAATCTGCCATCGCGGACTGTGCCTAAAGCAAGGCGCTCCGCTTTGATAAAAAAGCATAGCCGATTGCTTGCTCAGGCAGGGTGTGAACCCGATTCGCGCCCGAGCATTGCACGAACAAAGTGAATCTTTATATCTTGGGCAAAAAATTCGAGTAAAGCAAAAGTGCGCGAACGGGTTCAATGATGGTCGGTTCCACCAAGCGCAAAAAAAACACCGCCTCAAGAGGCGGTGTGCGCTTGGTGGAACCGACGGGTAGCAAGGCAAAAACATTTGAGGAATGTTTTTGCCGAAGCGCTGTCAACAAAGCAAGGAGCTGAAGGAGGGAGCCGGCGAGCGACGCGCAGCGACTATGCGACTTGACTGGGGAACCTTCAATTCCCGGGGCACCCACGAGTTCCCGTTTGGGATCTCGTGGGAGCCTGTTTTGCTCGATCAGATGAAAAGAAAAAGAGGCAAGAACAAGCATAGCATTTTGTCCTTGCCTCATGGTGGAACCGACGGGAATTGAACCCGTGTCCAAAGACCTCTTGATATAACCTTCTCCGTGGGCAGTCAGTCAACTGAATTTCCCTCGCAGTGCTGCCGACAGACAGGCTGCTCCGCTTGGTAGCCTCTTAATGCATGACCGATACAGAAGCAACTCTCGGTTCATGTTCACTACTGATTTGACGCACGGCGAGAGCCGTAGTCCTCTCTCGCGGTACGGGCGGCGTTAATGCCGCATCACAGCTTACGCTGCAAGACGAACAGTGTTGTTGTCGTTTATTATTTAAGTTGGACATTTTAACGGGATTATCCGGCCCGCCACGCTTATCATACCTCAAAACCCCTGTCGAAACCATTGCGGTCCCATAGGTATTCGGTAACAATATTATATACTTTTTTTTGTCGTTTGTCAACCGTCTGTTTTTGACTGATTTTGCCAAAAAAAACGGTAGTTTAAACGAGTATTCGGGGCGGGGGCGTGTTAAATGCCGGAAAAACAACCAAGTAAACTTTTAGCGTGCTTTTGATAACTTAAGAAAGAAAAAGCGGTTAAACGGTAGTGTTGGGGCGTGATAAATAACGTTTTTTTACCCCCGACCCGTGGCGAGTTTTTCTTTTTTGATTTGCGCGGAAAAGGCGTGTAAAAAATATTTTTCATAAATTTTCACCTTTTTCGTCCGAAAATATTGACTTTTTTTGCGCGCGGTGATATAATTTTGACAGTATACTGCTATAGTTATATGTACTTTGCGCCCTGCGCAAGAAAGGTTTGGTGCTTTTTAATGAAAAAAACAATGCGTTCAGTTTTTATATCGGTTCTTGCCGTTGCGATGCTTCTGTCCGTTTTTATGGTTGGTGCATCCGCTGCTGTGTCTGGAGCCGGATATGATTATTCGGCTGGCGACGGCATTGTCTACATAACGTCGTCATACGATGCGTTCTCGAATTCTACGCTCGTTACTTCCGATGTCTCCCGTGTATACAGTGGCTTCACGCTCGACGACTCATACCGCAAGGTTCTCCTTGCATACAAGGTCGAGCTGGTACATAACGATAATTTCGTCAGCGATACCACAGGCGAGACGTTTAACGTGAAGATAGTCATTCCCTCAGCTCTTCGCGATACCAATGATCTCGGACTTTACCATGTAAATTCCTCTGATTCCTTCGAGAAGGTTGATGCATTTTTCAGTGAGGGATATGTCGAGTTCACTACCGAGGAGCTTGGAGTATTCGCCTTTGCAGTGAGAGCGACCGCTCCCGTGCCCTATGTCGAGCCTGATTATTCCTGGGTAGGCACTCTTATCTGGATCGGAGTTGCCGTCCTTCTTATTGGCGGCGTCGTATTGTTTATAGTTCTTCGTAGAAGAAAGGCTGTAGCAGCTGCTGCGGCAGAGGAGACTTGCGAACAAACGAATACCGAGGCTCCCGCACCCGAGGCAGAGACACCTGCACAGACCGTGGCTGAGGCTACACCTGAGGCTGCACCCGAGACTCCCGTTGAGGAGACGGCAGCTGAGGAGCTTCCCGCAGAGCCCGAGAAGCCCGCAATTACCATCAGATTCACCGAGGAGAGCGAGGCTGTCGGCGAAGACGGAGTGGCTGCTCCCAGCGTTCGCTTCAGAACGTCCTTTGAGTCGAGATACATCCAGTCCGGTGTTCTTCAGGATTACTACACCGCTATCAAAAATGCGCTCCTTTCCTACAAGGGCGTTAAGGCTAGAACCAGCTGGAATTACGAGGCATTCAATAAGGCGAGAGTTCAGTGCGCCAAGGTAAACATCAAGGGTAACGCACTTCTCGTTTACCTTCCTCTCGATCCCGCAAATTACAACATCAAGAAGTATCACTTCAACGATATGTCCGCGAAGCCCAAGTTCGCAGGCATGCCTATGCTTATGAAGGTTAAGAGCGAGAGAGCTCTTAAGTACACCCTCGAGCTTATCGAGGAGGTAATGAAGGCCCTCGAGATACCCATGGCAGAGGTACAGAACGTTGATTACCACATGCCTTATGAGACTACCGAGGAGCTCGCATCCCGCGGACTCGTTAAGATCATCCTTCCCGCAGGCGTGACCCTCGAGGACAATATCAGCGTTGTTAAGACTAACGTAGGCGCTATGCTTGCTAATGAGGCAGCAGCTGAGGCTAAGACAATAGTTGCATCCGAGGCAGTCAGAGTTGTATCGGGTGATATCCCCCATGTGATCGACAAGGAAAAGATCGTACACGTTGATGCGGTTAAGGCAGATGAAATGCTCACCAACGACGAGGCTAAGCAGGTCGTTGATGTTATTCACACCGGCGCGGCAGAGCGCAAGGGCAGAATGGTTGCCGTAAACCTTGATACTCTCTGTGAGAGCTACGAGGACGGAGAGACCGTTGACGTTGCCTCTCTTAAAGCTAAGAGCATCGTACCCGCAAGCACCGCATGTATAAAGGTTCTTGCCCGTGGCACAATGACCAAGGCTCTCACCGTTATCGCAAGCAAGTATTCCTTGGCAGCAGTCAAGATGATATATCTGGCTGGCGGTCACGCAGAGATCGAAGACTAATTGGCTGACTAATTTCAGTGCAATCGAAAAGGACCACCCAGAGGGCGGTCCTTTTCTATCGCCGTATCCTCGCTCCGCTGTACACCGCGCTCTAACAAACCGGTAAGCGAGCGTTTCGTAGCGCGGGTCAAGCAAAGGGCAAAATGGAACCTTGATCCATTTTGATTTGCTAAAGCAAATTTCCCCTTGGCTTGTTGAACATATTGCGAAGCGCTCTCAGTCGGCAGAACGACGATTTCCATCTGAAATTAGTCTAGCCAATTTACGATACTCTGAATAGGCGTAACCGAAAAAGGGCCACCGTCTCTGTGGTCCTTTTTCTATCCCCGTTTTCTCGCGCTCGCTGTACACCGCGCTCTAGCAAACCGGTAAGCGAGCGTTTCGTAGCGCGGGCCAAGCAAAGGGCAAAATGGAACCTTGATCCATTTTGATTTGCTAAAGCAAATTTCCCCTTGGCTTGTTGAACATATTGCGAAGCGCTCTCAGTCGGAAGAACGGGGATTTTCATTCCAAATTAGGCTGGCTCAATACTTTGCTGACTAATTTCAGTGCGATAGAAAAGGACCACTCAGAGGGCGGTCCTTTTCTATCACCGTTCTCTCATACTCACACTTCGCATAAAAAAACGACCTTGATCTTACTTTACCAGACCAAGGTCGATTTTTTATTCCTCCTCGGGCACTACAGCACCCGTGTTAAGAAGCGTTGCATTCATTCTTATAGAGATCTCAATGCCCTCGTCATCACGCTTTGCGGTGAGTGAGGTGTAAGCGAGTTCGAGTGTATCGCATTCGCCGTCAAGTAAACGTGTAACGTCCTCGTCGGATGCACCGAAGTATGAGAGCAGAGCCTTGACGGCACGCTTTCCGCCGTAGGCGTTTCCACGATACATAGCGATATCTCTGTTAGCGTCGTCATCGTCGGGCTTCATCCAGTCGAAGCCGGCGTAGTTACCGTCATGACCCCAGAGAGTGAGCTTTATTCTGCCACGGGAGATGAGCTTGATGACGAGCGTTTTTCCCTTATTGATAAGGGCGTTGTCGCGTGCCGTGAAAAGGCCGATATCGTTTATCTCCTCCCATGATACCGAAACGGCACGGAAGAAGTATATGGGCAAAAAGATTATTGCAGCAGCAAGAACTATTATAAGCGGGTAGAGCTTTAATAATCCCTCGACCTCATTGTTCATGCTCCAGCATATCATTAGCAAAAGCATAAGCGGTATCTCGGTGAGAAATACCCATAGCCTTACCTTAAGTAAATAAACAGACTTCATTTTGATTTCCTGATATAGTATTTGCCGATCAACCTCGGACAGAACAAGTATATCATAACAAGCGGAGCAAATCAAGAATAATTTGTAAAAAGGGCGGTGAAATGACCGGACACCGATGCTTAACTGTTATACTCCTTTGCATCGAGCAATTCCTTTGCTCTCTTTAATACAGGCACTTCGCGCCTTGCAACAAGTCTGCCGAGCTTAGAGTCCGAGCATCTCTCGTATTCTTTTATCGCCTCGTCAAAGCTTAGCTTCAGTGTCGAGAGATGGAAACTCTCTATCTCGTCCTCGGTGAGATGCTTATCCCCGAAGGAGAGCACCCGACAGAGAAAGTAGTTGCCTATGTTGTGCCTGTGTATAAGGTTGTAATAATCGTCTACTACGCCGATTTTTGAGAGCACCTCGACCTCGGCACCGAGCTCCTCGAGAAGCTCTCGCTTTATAGCAGAATAGAGGTCCTCGCCGCTCTCTACACCGCCTCCCGACGTTTCTATGAGAGTAGCCTTGCCGAAAAGATCGTCGCGCACCGCGCGCACGAAATAAAACGCACCGCTATCGTCAACGACGATAGCTCTTGCTATCACCCTGTCGTGATCTGTGTATTCGTATTCCCATTCATTATCCTCAAGATGTAAGGATAATTCCGTCTTTTCTAACTCCATATTATTACTCCGTTAAAAGAAATTGTCAGGCACTCCGAGCGGCACAGAATTCAGAACCAATATTTGTTCATCTCTTCAATAATATCCGCATCGAGCTTTTCGTCTATCGCATCGGGGATAACCGCATCTATGTTGCACCTCGGGCAGAGCGCTGTCTCACCTTCGTCGGCATAAGCGCTTATCTCGCTGCTTTCAAATTCGCTCTGACAGTAGAAGCAATAGCACCTCTCGGACGATGCTACCAGCTTTGCGTTGTGCGAGCTGTATGCGTGAAGCTTTTTTAGTTCCTTTTCTTTTTCGCAAGTAAAAGCATTCATATAAATCACCTCGATGCATGATTTTTTGGTACTACGATTATATCATATATACCTACCGATGTAAATACCCGATAGGCTTTATAGCGGTCTAAAAAAAGCACTCGCACATGAAAACGTCATACGTTTCTTTGGCGAATGCCTTTATTTATCAGATTTTAAAAATGGCTCAGTCCTCGATATCGAGGAGCTTTGACACCTGAACGTTGAGCACTTCACCAATAACGAAGAGTGTCTTCAACGACGGGCAGAAATAACTGTTAGGTCCCTCGAGCTGAGATATATAACCGGCTGAGAGTCCGCATGCTTCTGCGAGCTCCTCCTGCGTCATTCCTGCAAGCTTTCTGTAATAAGCTATTTTGAGACCGATCTTTATCAAGTTCATTTTATATTGACTGTCAAGCATAATAATCACCTCGCAAAATAATTATAAACTATTTACAAGCTAATTATTATATGATAAAATATAGATATTACTATATCTCGCCTATGAAAAGCGCGGTATTATATATAAAAAACATGATGGGGTGATGTGAATTAAGATATTTATAGCAGGATCTCAAGGGATAGCAAATTATGATGTTGCAAGATATATTCCCGAGGAGTGTGATATGATAATAACAGTCGGGGATGGTGAAATAGCAAACCAAGCCGAAGCTTATTCGGATGGCCGAAATATATCAAAGCTCGTTTTGCGTCACAAAAACAGTAAGTATGATGATGCGAAATTCGACTTGTATGTGCAAGCAATACAAATGTCTGACTACATATTTTGTGTTTGGGACGGAAAGAGCAATGACCTAAGATTTATAATCGAATATGCACCGAAAATAGGGAAACGTTTCAGCGTTGATGTGATAAACAAAAATGAGCCCCGAATGTATCGGGACTCATATAAGCTTACTTAACTACCTTTTTGCACCAGGTGCGCTCACCGCACTTAGGGCACTTAAGGTGTCGGGTGAAGCCAAAATGCATCGCCATCAGTGCCTCACCGTAGGTAGGCACGAATTCATGAGCACAATTCTTACACTTGTATGCGCCTACGCTTACCTCGAGCCTGAGAGCGTAGAAGCAGGGAATAAGAAATACGATACAAATGCCGATAATAGCAACCAGCTGCCATACACCCTCGGGTATGAGGAATGCGGAAATGAAAAGTCCGGCAAACAGTGCGATCATGCTTACTACCATAATAACCTTCATAGTTGCCCAAATCGTCTTGTTTTTGTACTCGATCTCCTTACTCATCTCGAGTAAAAGCTGTTCGTTTTTTTCGTTAATGTTTTCCATACTGATTTTCTCCCCACATAATAAATCGTTAACGCTGATCTTGAGAATATCACAAAGCTCGAGCATTATCGCCGTGTCGGGCAATGCCTTACCGCATTCCCACTTTGATACTGCTTTGTCCGTGATATTCAACTTTTCTGCCAATTGCAGCTGCGTTAAATTTGCGTTTTTCCTGCACTCGGCAATGAATTTTCCTATCTTGACCTGATTCATTCTGTCCTCCTTTCGAGTACAGTATATCCTGAAAGCGGCACATAGTCCACCCACCCGCGGTTTAGTAGGGAGAGGTAAACCAACGGTAGAGTGGAAAGTGTGATTTTACTTGTTCGATTTATAGTCTATGATACCTATAATTCCTAAGACCGGCATCACTGCCGAAAGGATCACAGTTGCTATCCATTTTGTTGCATCCTCACCGCATGATACGATAATTACAAACGAAATAATTGCTAAAATGCCAACAATTATTTGAAAAATCGATGAAATCAGCTGCCATTTGCTCTTCATAGCCATGTTTTCCAATGTTCAAATGTTGGTTTCGTCTGCCCTTTATCACGCCTCGTTAACAAGCTTTCCCGTCATATGCTCGATCTCCAGACAAAGTATGACGGTGCTTTTTCTGAAGCTTTCGATTTCGCCTTTTATGTAACCGAGATCATCGGTAAAACGCTCGGAAAACTTCACCATAAGCTCGTCACTCCAATCGTCAACGGTATGAATACGCCCGAATATAATAACACTTCTGATATTAAGAGCCCAATCTCCCTCCTTGCGATAACCCTTGTCATATACGCAAAAGGAGACCTTGTCGCTTTTTGCTATCGAGTCGAGCTTATGCCCGACCTTACCCGAGTGGAAATATATCCTACTGCATTCCTCATCAAAATAGAAATTGATAGGAAGAGCATACGGATAGCCACCGTCACCGTTGACGGCAAGCACACCGCGCACCTCTTCTCTTAATATTTCCTTACACTCCTCGGGGGAGAGCTGCTGCTTTTTCCTTAGTAGATCTCTGAACATATTAGTCCTTCCCGTATTCAAACAACCGATACAGCTTTTTTGAAAGACCGCCCGCATATATCTTAGAGAAAATGAACTTCTCAAAGCCGCGCAGCTCGTCTATGTATTTCTCGGGTGTCATAGCGTGCTCTTTCACGAAGGACAAGCCTTCACCCTCGTATGCCTCAGGATCGTCTATTCCATAAACCTCGGTTACACCTACGTCATTTATCGGGTTTCTAAGCTTAGACATTTTCGCACCGAACGTAGTATAGCAATCGACGAGAAGTGCAATCTTCTCAAAATGAGTGCCAAGACTGTCACCGAGCTTTTGCATATCCTCGGCGCTAAGATACATGCTCACGCCTTCCATAACCACGATAGCAGATTCGCTTTCTGTGATATTTGTCAGCCATTCGCAATCTCTCGCATCGCCTGCAAGCATTTTGTAGCTATCCGACTCGGTGTAGTATCTTTTTCTTTCCTCGATAACCTCGGGAAAATCTACGTCGTACCACTTGTGATTGCCGTTTCCGACTCTTAAAATACGGCTATCCATTCCGCATCCGATGTGAATAACGACCGCATCGTTAAGCACTTCCATCTGCTCCCTCAGCCATTCGTCAAACACGGCAGAACGAATGCCCATATAGTATGCGAGCCATTTGGATTTCGATTTTCCCCTGAGCTTGAATCCTTCGGCTTCCCATATCTCCTCGGCTTTTTTGTCATTGAGGAACAACCCCTTCTTGCTTACGAATGACTTTCCGTATAAAGGTATATATAGCGTCTTGTTCACGTTGTTCATATATGCACCTCATAATTATGGTATATCATACTCTAGTATCGCCCAATAAAGTGTTGCACCAAATTTGCGCCAACATTCAACGCTGTTCTGCTCGACAAATTGGAATTTATCAGTATTACAACTGCTTTATCTCATTGGCAATCATAGCCACAGCTTTTGCGTTTGTATCAATTTTAATGGTACCCAATGCTTGATACATCGGTATTCTTGCTATGCTTCTCTCAATTACATCTTCAGAGCGAATACCTCTTTTTACATCCATTGATAATCTTTCACACAGAGTCTTTTCATCCGCTACAAGCGAGATGCATTTTACCTCACAGTTCTGTGTATCCAGCTTTTCAAGTATGGAATCGATAATACTCTGCTCATGCATCACCCAACAAAAAATAATATTATCGTATGCAGAACATTTCAGAAAATTATTGAGTAAGTAACAAATATTATTCGTCACCATTGCTTTTGTTTCATCGGTTACTTGGAACGGA
>JAFVZL010000030.1 GCA_017508195.1 Clostridia bacterium
ATGGAAAGCAATCTTGCGGCAATACGCGGCGGTGCGGCAACCAACCTTGAGCAGGCTATCCAATTATACATCCTGCTCTGGCAGGTAATGTGTCTCGAGCAGGCGCCTAACCCTTATGCATTTTCGGTAGGTAATGCCGACAGAATATTTGAGCCGTACGTCGGTGATCTGACAAGGGATGAGGCGGCAGAGCTCTTCAAGCATTTTCTCGTCTTCTTCAACGTTGGCGACCGAAGCTGGGCTATTTCGCAAAACGTGATCGTCGGAGGCAGAGATGCCGACGGACGCGATCTCACTACAAGATGCTCGTATGCGCTGCTTGATGCTTACTACGATATGAACCTGCCTCAGCCGATCCTCTCGGTGAAGCTTCACAAGAACACGCCCGACGAGCTCTATCGCGAGCTCGGAAGATTCTTCTTCGGCGCGGGCGTCCTTACTCCTTCACTCTTTAATGACGACGCGCTCTTTGAGGTGCTGAGATCCAACGGAGTTGATGAGAGCGACCTCGCCGACTACTCCGTGGCGGGCTGCCAGGAGCCGCTGATCATGGGTAAGGATAACGGAAATACGACCAACAGCTGGCTCAATCTGCCCAAGGTGCTCGAGATGGTGCTTACGGGTGGAGATTCAATGATAAGCGGCGAAAAGCTTATCAACTCCAAGGCAACGGAATTGGCAACGGTGCGCGAAGGCTTCTATTCTCTGCTCGAGCAGGTTATCGACGATATGTGCGAAAGGGCGAACGAGGCGTCAGTTGCTCTCTCGAATCTTAAGGTTCCGCTGCTCAGCACGTTTATGGGAGGACTTGAATACGGCGCCGATATGCGCGATACCAAGGCTCAAGGCACCAAATACAACGGCAGCGGCTGTCTTGTGCACGGTCTGTCGGTAATGGCGGATTCATTCGTTGCGATAGATCGCTATCTTAAGGACTACCCCAACGATGAGCTGCACCTTGTCGAGGCACTCAAGGCGAACTTTGAGGGGCACGAGGAGCTTCAGCGTTACCTCCTTGCCTGCCCGAAATTTGGAAACCACGAGGAAAGCACGGACAACGAGGCAAGAGAGATCGCAAAGCGAGTATCTGCAATGATCAAGGCACGCAAGAACTACCTCGGTAACTCATTTAGACCCGACTTCTCTACTCCCTCGACGCACCTGCTCTACGGCTATTGGGTGGGAGCAACTCCGAACGGAAGAAAATCGCGCGAGATGCTCGGCTACGGCGTTGATCCCCTTTACGGCTCGGCTTCATCCGGCCTTGGCTTCAGGATGCTCTCAACGTTCGAGCTCCCCTTCGAGGAGTTTTCCGGCGGCTATGCCTCGCACCTCGGAATAGATCCGAAATACTTCAAGGGAGCTACCGACGCGGATAAAGGAATCGAATTCAAAAACAACGTTATCTCTCCTCTGTTCTTCAACGAGTATAATTCCGGTATATCTCCCTTTTATCTATACGTCAACGTTACCACGCCGGACACCCTGAGAAAGGTGCTTGCGAACCCGAAGAAGTACGCGCCGAGCGGAGTATATATAATGCGTATACACGGCACCTTCGTTAACTTCCTCGACCTCTCGCCCGCGATACAGAACGACATAATCAAAAGACTCGACCCTATGTCAACCGCTCTTTGCTGAGGTAAAAAATGAAAGCTATAGGAATAGATTTAGGAACAACGGGAATATGCGGCATCCTTATGGACGCCGAGTGCGGCGAGATCTGCCGCAGCATCACGAAGCCCTCGGATTCGTTTATAAAAACCGAGAATGAGTGGGAGCGAGTTCAGGACGTAAGGAAGATCGAAAAAACAGCATTTGAAATTCTTGACACTCTGATAAATACGGCCGGTGACGAGGTCGTAAGCATTGGAATTTCGGGTCAAATGCACGGAATTGTTTATATTAACAAGTCAGGAGAGGCTGTAAGCAACCTTTACACGTGGCAGGACGGCAGAGGAAACCTGCCATATGAGAACGGTACATACGCCTCCTATCTCGGCAGCTCATCGGGATACGGATCGGTTACGGACTTCTATAACCGCGTCAACAACTTACGCCCGTCGGACGCATCCTCGTACTGTACGATCGCAGACTATTTCGTCCTCAGGCTTTGCGGACTCAAGTCTCCGATCATGCACCCAACGAACGCCGCAAGTCTCGGTGGATACGACCTAACAGCTAAGAAATTTAAGCCGGAGACCGGCATTGAGGTACGGGACGGATTTTCTACCGCAGGGTGCTACCGAGGAATTCCGGTAGCGATCGCCATAGGTGACAACCAGGCAAGCGTGTTCTCCGCGCTAAAGAACGATCAAAGCGCACTTATCAACGTAGGAACAGGAGCGCAGGTATCGGTAATCTCCGATGAGCCGATATTGGCAGAGGGCATCGAATGCCGCCCCTACTTCGATGAAAAATATCTTATAGCAGGCTCCGCGCTTTGCGGCGGCAGGGCGTATGCTCTTTTATTTGATTTTTATAAGAAGCTGCTTCTGGCGGCAGGCGTTGAATGCGATGATCTGTACCCGATCATGAACGCGCTGGCTGAGGCCGGGCAAGAGAGCACGCTTATCTTTGACACGCGCTTCAGCGGCACCCGAGCTCACCCCGAAATAAGAGGATCGGTTACCAACATCGGTACGGGCAACTTTACGCCCGAGGCATTCACCGCCGCTCTTGTGCGCGGAATGGTCACGGAGCTTCACGATATGTATCTCGCTTCCGGCGTCAAGGCAAAAGAGATCGTCGGATCGGGTAACGGTATCAGAAAAAATCCCGCGCTTATAAAAGCAGCCGAGCAGACGTTTGGAGCAAAAATGCACTTCCCTGTCTATTTGGAGGAGGCGGCCTGCGGCGCGGCACTGTTCTCGCTCGTTTCTGCCGGAATCTACCCGGATACGAGATCTGTAAGACGTTTGATCAAATATGAGGAGTAAAAATATGTATAATCAGCCTATTTTTTTCAGGAAAAACAGAGTTTCTCGAGTTTACATCGGAGGCAAGCTCTTTGATGATTTTCTCGCCGACGGATCAACGGACGGCTTTTATCCCGAGGAGTGGATAGCCTCCGCTGTCAGCGCGCTGAGCTCTCTCGGAGAAAGCGAGGGCGTTTCGGTTACCGAGGACGGCGATAACTTTGCGGAAATACTCCGTAAGGGAGGAAACGATATAGTTGGGCCTAGCGGCAAGATGCGAATCCTCGTAAAATATCTTGACAGCGCAATAAGATTACCCGCACAGGCTCATCCTGACAGAGAATTTTCGAGAAAACACTTTAATTCCGAATACGGCAAGACCGAAAGCTGGGTAATTCTCGGCGTACGCGAGGGCGCAAAGCTCTACTTCGGCTTCAAG
>JAFVZL010000031.1 GCA_017508195.1 Clostridia bacterium
CAGCGTTCTTCTATGGTAAAATGGGTATAGCTCATATTGTTCTCCTTGTTGTTTTGGTGTGTGGTAACTTCATTATAACACAGGATTCAATATGAGTGTTCTTTTTTCTTAAAAGTGTTGCACTTGATAGTATAATTCACCCACAAACTTAAGAGCCGCCGCGAAATTCGCGGCGGCTCGGCTTATGCTGCTATAATAATTTAGTATCTTCTTTCGATCTTTCCTTCAAAAAGCTGCTCAAACTCCTCGAGTGTCCCCTCTGTAAGAAGGCTCTTTTGGCAGACGAAGTAGGGATCTCTATCCTCAAATCTGAAAACAAAGTGATACCATTCACCATAGTCTACAACTTCATCAACAGCTTCAATCATATGAAATGATTCTCGCTTTTCAGCTTGAGACACTATTGTACCCTCTTCCGTATCAATAAACAAACGCTTAGGCACAAAAGTCTGTTGGTCACTTTTTGACGGCGGTATAAATGCAAATCCAACGATCATTGCCAAAGGAATATATAGTAACATTCCAAGAGGAAACTCAATAAGTATTGACAACACTATTATAACCGGTAATAACACTACCGCGGTTCCAATAAAAGCTATTTTCTGTACCTTGCTGTGTCTGCCTAAAATGAATTTTTTAGCCTTACCTATCATCTCGCCCTTAAATTCAATCATAGTTGTCTCCTTTCGTTTAGTAGTATTTTATTTGCCATACGGATTCTGATAGGGTGGTTTCATTGACGGACTTTCTGCTCCCGCAAATTTTTCACCCATAAATTAATGTTTGGAGAAGATTAAAGCTCATCATTAAGCTCGATTGACACACTCTCACACACTATATGCATCTCGTCGCACGACATAGTTTGGATTAACAAGTACAAACGCTTTGATAACGAATGCGAAGGGCATTTAACAAAACCTTTTACCAAAGTTGAGAATCAGATTGATCTCCACCTCAAACCGGAAGAACATACATAAATACCTTTAGCATTATCTATCGAGGTAAGATCGTATTCCGAATCATCACACCAATAAAATAATCCATCCTTGATAAACAACGAAGATTCAAGTATTTCACATGTATACAAATTGTCTAACGGCATTAAGTGAAGTTGCTTAATACCAACAAACTCCATTTCAAACGTATGTATATTATTGCTTTGGCGCTGAAGTGTAACCGTTAATGAGTTAACATCATTCACTGCGTGCATAGATAATTCGCTATCTACATATGCACCGCTAATATACTTAACTTCTTTTACGCAACTGTCGTGAAGGTAAGAAACACTATTCATAAAATGAATAATATCTGATTCGTTTTTTATTTCATTCCACATAATTTTCTCCAAGTATTTATCCGGCTATCATCATGGCTCCTTGCGCAATTCCCGCTCCTAGTGGAATATACAAGAAATCGTCAGAAAATCCAATGCCTGCTATGTTATTAAGAAGCAAACGTTTCTGTGCATTTACCGTATGCGTCGTAAGAATACGTTACCAACTTAGTACCGTTATAAGCATACGCCGCAATGATGTCACCCTGCAAATTCTTTTCAAACCAGAATGTAGTCCAAGTGCCTGCTGAAGCACCATTCGATTTGTACTGCATACCAATAGGTGAGCCACCAGAAAGCAAAAAGGCGGGTATGCACCCGCCTTTAAGACAAACTCCAGAGACGGGATCGTCTTGCTTTTTCTAAGTTTATTATAGCATATAATTTCAAGGTTGTAAAGGGGAAATTGAGAGCCGCCGCGAATTCGCGGCGGCTGGGGGTATTAATGCTACTGAGCGAGATTTCTTTCAATCAGAGCATTAAATTGATCCGCATCAAATATAAGATAACCGATTTGATTTTCGCCCGAACGGTTAAACAACTGTGCTTCGCTTTCTATAAGATCATAATCGCCGTTATCGTAGCCAATCTTAATAGCGTGAGTGTTTGCTTTTATATATCTTGGCGCATCGGGGTTTCCCGAGTATTTTACCGATTTGAGCTCATTAATAAACGTATTATTATCGGATATTTCGCACTTGACGGTGTACTCGAATCTGTATTCCTTGCTCAAATACTCTTCAACATAGACGATTTGAATAGAAGATATGTTATCTTCATCAAGGACAAAGGTATATTTTTCAGCATTATTCATAGCGCAAGAACCGAGCTCTGTAAGCATAAAACCCGCTATTAGTAAGGGAAGAAGAATGATCGATAAAAAATTACCAAGTTCTTTTGGCAATAATATCACCCCGCTTTATAGATAATATTAAAATTTGAAAGCTGAATACACGCTTCAATTTCACGTCACTCATTCCATGGATCCCAATCGGGAACATATTCTTGGACCAGTGCTATGAATTCATCGTAATCGAACACAAAATCACCATAGTCACATTCATCCGAGCGATAGAAATGCTGTGACAGGATATCTATCAGATCATAATCGGAGTTTCGGTAGTTGATCTTAATTACGAGCATACCCAGCTGCAAAAAGTTTGGACTGCCAATAATGGAATTATTTACATGATTCGGGATCGC
Organism: Clostridia bacterium; assembly: GCA_017508195.1. Classification (GTDB taxonomy): domain Bacteria; phylum Bacillota; class Clostridia; order Oscillospirales; family CAG-272; genus UBA1740. Next base: position 2,537 of record JAFVZL010000031.1, read on the forward strand.
GTTAAGCCTTTCTACAAATGATATAGGATCTTCAACGTTTACCAGCTCAACGAATTCAAACGTAGCGTCCTCTTCGTTAAAAGCGTCAAGACGTACGATCTGTACTGATTCAACCTCATATACCTCACAAACATATCGTTCACCTGCAAAGAATGCACAAGAGGAAAGAGATAAAACAATAATGATAAGTAACAGGCATGATATATATTTGTCTTTATTCATATTACGCTCCTCACTTAAAGAATAAACAAACCAACGACCACCATGATGTATCCGTGCCGTCCTCGAAGTCGGCGCAGGTTAGTAGAGCCACCGCGAAATTCGCGGCGGCTGGGTGGTTAATACTACTCAGCGAGATATTTTTCTATTAAGGCGTTAAATTGCTCTTTATCAAAGCTAAAAAATCCGTCATAATAGACTAAACCTCTTTCGGTTCTGTATGTAGATTGACCAATGTGGCCTATCAATTCATATTCTCCGTTTGAGTAAGAGATCATTATGGCAACGCCGTTATTATCGCCATCGGCAGCCCCTAATGGATCTCCCGTGCGACAGCTTGATTCAACCTTTTTAAAATCCTCGATAAATGCGTCTATGTTATCTACATTCTTAAGCTCTTCGATCTGCAGTTTATCTTCTTCATCAAAAGAAAGCTTAACGATGGAAATAGCAGTAATCATGCTCTCTGGATTGTAAAAGTTAAAACTTGCCGTACAAGCAGAAATAGTATTAACGACAATCAAGACTAATCCTATTGGGAGTAAAAGTAGTAGCAATATATTACTGATTTCTTTTGGCATAATTTACCCACCCTTTTCAGAACATAGGAATCAAATCCCAAAACGAATTATAAAATCCGTCAGGCCACGGTGTATTATTATTATCGCTTCTATTTGCCCCGCGGCGTGAGCCGGAGAGCAATATACAGAGTCACTCTCAATCGGCAATTTCTGCCTCGTAGACCGTAGTTGACACGTACTTCTCACCTGCATCGATAAATCCAAGACCGACACCCGGTGCGTTAGGCTCGATTTGCGATTCAAGGCAGAATGCACCGTAGGAAATTTGTTCCCTTCCGTTAAACATGGGAGTCTTCACAGGGATTCTCGGCACGTAAAGCTGCATCCCCGGCTGATCGGTGTATGCCTTGAGGCGAAGTCCCTCACCCTCGACAACCGCCGCAAGACCGACGCGCCTGCCGAGGCTCTCGCGGAAGTCGGTAGGGGAGAGTATGAAGTTGTGATCGTATCCTATCGGGCTATCCGCCATTCTCTCACCGATCCTTCGGGGCGCTCTGAAATCGACGGGCGTACCCTCGACGCTGATATGCCTTCCCGTAGGCAGACGCTTATCCGATACCTCACTGAATTCGTCAGCATACACACGAAGTGTGTAATCGGTCACCTCGGTACCGAATTCACCAAGATGGAAGTACGCGTGATTAGTTATCATGATGGGAGTTTTCTTGTTCGGTACGGCAGTATATCTGACAGTCAGTGCCGCACCCTCGAGGTGGTATTCTGCAGTGACCCTGACCTCACCGGGGAACCCCGATTGACCGTCGGGCGACGTGTATCCCAACCTGACGGAATGATCGTCATAGCCGAGCACGTCCCACGCCTTTTTACTGAAGTTATCGGCTCCGCCGTGTAAACAGTGCTCACCGTTGTTCTTGGTCAGCTCGTATTTCACACCGTCCATGGCAAAGCTCGCACCTACCGTCCTGTTACAGACTCTTCCGACGGTCGCACCGTGAAACGAGCCGTTCAAGAGATACTCGTCGAGAGTCGCAAAGCCGCATACGATATCTCTACCGAACGGGCGGAAGCGTGCTATTGCAGCACCGAGCGAGATTATCTCCGCCTCGGCGGTATCGCTCTTAAGCTTGAATTTGAATATCTCCTCTCCCGTAGGGAGAAAACCGAAAAGCTCCATAATTACCTCGAAAATTCCCTCGCGCACCATCGCGCTCGTATTACAAAATAATATTAACATAGGCAAACCGAAAAGTAAATAAGCTTCGGGAAAAAAGGAGAAAAATCTCTCCTTTTATTGACTTTCCGAGCAAGGTGTGCTATATTAAAGGCAGTAAAAATAAAGAGGTTGGAATATGGCTAAGATAGCACTCGTAATCAACGGCAGAGGCGGAGTCGGCAAGGATACGCTCTGTGACCTTGCTGCAAAGCATTATAAGGTATATAACATCTCGAGCGTTGACCCTATCAAAGAAATCGCGCGCATGTGCGGATGGGACGGCAGAAAGGACGATAAGTCACGCAGATTTCTCTCGGATATCAAGGCGCTTACCGTTGCGTATAACGATTTTCCCACCGTATGGGCAAAGGAGAGATACCTCGGCTTCTTAGGGTCGGAAAACGAGATAATGTTCCTACATATAAGAGAGCCTCTTGAAATAGAGAAGTTTGTCAGAGCGACGGGCGGCGAGGCTAAGACCCTTCTTATCCGCGGCGGCGGCCGAATGACCAAGGAGTCCTACGGTAACGTCTCTGACGACAACGTTGAAAACTATTCCTACGATTACTACTTCACCAATGATAAGTCGCTCGAGGAGGCGGAAAAGGACTTCTGCGAATTACTCGCTTCGATGATGAAGTAATTTTATTCAGCTTACCGTTTCGGATAGTAAAATGCCGAAATTGTAAAATAATCTTTGCATTGAGCATAGTAAAACGGCTCAAGAAAGGAAAAACTTATGAAAAAGAGAAACATCTTCCGCGAATGCTCTGAGGAAAAATGGGAGCAGGTGAGGACGCATCCTTACTTTGAAAAGGTGCGCAACGAGGCACTTGAGATGGGTGAAAAAATGCTCGAGTCAGAGCCCCTTCCCATGCGCTTTTCCGACTATCACAAGTTCGTTACCGAGGGCTCGAGAAAGCCCCACGCCAACCGCACGTCCGCATATTTCAAGAGAGCGTCCTGCCTCTTCTTCTGTTATATGCTGACGAAGGACGAGAAGTATATCGAGCCTCTCGTTGACACCGTATGGCAGATATGCGATATGGAAACGTGGGCTTCCAACGCACACGTTAAAGAGGAAATGTCCGTGCTCGAGCGCCGCCGCTTCTTAGAGCTTGTTTCCTGCGGCATCGGCTATAAGCTTGCTGAGATACTCTACTATGTAGGCGACAAGTTCCCCGAGCTTGCTTACAGAAGAGTAAAGGAAGAGATCCGCTTCAGAATTATAGATTGCTACCGCGAGAAGCGTGGGGAGAACGATTATTGGTGGTACACGGCATCGAACAACTGGTCTGCCGTTTGTATCTCTATGGTATTCGGAGCCTTTGTCTATCTTGCCGAGGACGAGGAGATCGATGCCGAAATCCCGAGATTTCTCGCTACCGCGCAGTGCTTTATTGACGGTATGCCGGACGACGGATGTTGCCTCGAGGGTAAATCCTATTGGGATTACGGCTTCTCTCATTACTGCGTATTCGCATCGCTTATGAGAGATTACACCGACGGTAAGATAGACCTATTCAAGAATGAAAAGGTGAAGAGAATTGCCAACTTCCAGTCGCTTGTCGCGATAAATGAGCATCAGTGCATCAGCTTCTCGGATGCGGGTTCAACCTATTCTCCCTCTGCGTGGCTCACCCACTTCATCCGTTCGGTCTACCCCGATATTCCCGTACCTCCTATCGAGCCCACCGGATACAATCCGGGCTGGCTTCAGTACGTGCTTTGGAGAAATCCCGATCTTCAGGGCTCTGTCCAAGAGCCTAAGAGCCATATCTTCGAGGAGGCGCAGTGGTTCTTACACGTTGGTGAAAAGTACGCCTGTGCCGCAAAGGCGGGTAAGAATAAAGAGCCCCATAATCACAATGACGTAGGCTCGTTCATTATATCCAAGGACGGCAATACTACCTTCACCGATCCGGGCGGAGGAGAGTATGTAAAGACCTACTTCGGTGCCGGCAGATATACTCACCTCGTCACCTCGGCAAGAGGTCATTCCGTTCCCATCATCAACGGTCATATTCAGTGCACGGGTACCGATAAGTCTACCGTTATCACCGCGGAAGAAAACCGCTTTACTTTCACTTGTCAGAACGGCTATCCCGATGAGGTAAAGCAGACTCTGACCTCGTTTATCCGCGACTTCGACTGTACCGGGGATGCACTTATCCTCACCGATAAGTATGAGTTTTCGGAGTGCCCGACCTCGCTCACCGAGCAGTTCGTATCCCTGACTCCCATAGAGGACGACGGAGAAGTTATAAGATGCGGTGCGACCCGCCTCTCCTTCGACCGTTCGCTCTATGATATCGAACTTGGATGTGAGGACTTCAGACGAAATAGCGGAGCAGTTGATACTCTATATTGGGTGCGTCTTGCAGTAAAGGAGCCCAAGGAAAATATGGAGCTTGTATTCAACTTCGACTAAGGATAAGCACTCGCAATTTTAAGGCAAAAGCATGTAACTAAATAGCGCAAAGCACGGGAGCGTAAAAATCCGCTCCCGTGCTATTTTATTACCGAAAATCGCTAGTATGCAAATAAAAGCTTACAATAAGATGCATATCAAGCCGCTTGCACCGTCATTTATGATCTTTTCGATCGTCTCGCCAAGCTTGGCTCTCGACTCGTCCGGCATGTGCGACAGCTTCGCGTTCATCCCGTCCTTTACAAGGTCGTAGAGCGACTTTCCGAACATATTGGACTCCCAAATTTTAGAGGGGTCGCTCGCGAGGTCCTCCTTGAGATATTTCACAACGCCCTCGGTCTGCTCCTCGGTACCCACCATAGGGCACAGCTCGGCACGGATCCCCGTTTTGATCATATGAATAGATTCTGCACGGGCGGAGATACTGACACCGCATCCGTTGGCAGTTTTGACCACCTTGGGCTCCTCGAGCGTCATATCCTTTGGAGAAGGCATTACTATGCCGTAACCCTTTTCCTCGACTTCGTCAAGAGCGTCCTTTATTCCTTCGTATCTCGTCTTTATTTCCGATAGCTCCATAAGAAGCGTGAAGAGCTTCTTTTTATCCGATATATCGAAACCGGTCAACTCACCGAGCACCTCGTAATATTCCTCGTCGCTTACGGGCAGCTCAAGCATTCCCGTACCCTCACCGGCGTCTAGTGAGCATATCTCCACTCCCTCTATCTCGGATACCGCGCGTGAGACCTCTCCGAGCTTTACTGCATTTTTTGCAACCTTGTGTATCCTTTCGATCAGCTCAGCCCTTAGTCTGTGATCCTCGGGTAGCACCTCGCACCACTCGGGCATACTGAAGTCAAGTCTGCGAAGCGGAAATTCACCGAGCACAAGCTCAAGTATTCCACAGATATCGTCTGCAGAGAGATCAGGGCAGGATACGAGCGCAACGGGTGCACCGTAACACTCCTCTAACTCCTGTGCAAGAGCACGGGCTTCGTTCGTATTCGGCTTAGCCGAGTTCAGAACGATTGCAAACGGCTTGCCGAGCGCGCGCAGCTCCTCTGCGACACGCCTTTCTGCGGGCTCGTAGCTCTCTCTGGGGATATCTCCGAAGCTGCCGTCGGTCGTGACGAGCATTCCTATTGTTGAGTGCTCCCCGATGACTTTTTCGGTGCCTAGCTCAGCCGCCTCGGGGAAGGGAATAGGCTCATCTCTCCAAGGTGTCATTACCATCCTCGGCACTCCCTCCTCGAGCGCACCGAGCGCACCGTCTACCATGTAGCCCACGCAGTCGATGAGCTTTACGTTTAATCCGGTTCCGTCACCAACCGTGATCCTGACCGAATCATCGGGGACGAATTTCGGCTCCGTCGTCATCACAGTTTTTCCGCTTGCCGATTGCGGAGTCTCGTCCTGCGTGCGCTGTCTGTCATATTCGTCCTCAATGTTAGGGAGCACAACGCAGTCGAGAAAGCGTTGTATAAATGTTGATTTTCCGGTTCTGACGGGGCCGACTACGCCTACGTATATGTCTCCCCCCGTTCTTTTCGCAATATCGCTGTAAATGGAGTTATCAGTCATATCGATCCTTTCTCTCCGTGGCGGAGACCTGTATTGTTCTGTAGGATTATATGAGCGACTTCACCCGAATATTACTAACCGCAGATTGCACCAAAAAGGAAAAGAGAGAATGTATCGGCTTTTGTACCGTCATTCTCCCTTTTCTTTGTTTTATTATACTTTTCGACTGTTTACGCGCTATATTGATATGCTTTTGTCGTATTATGCCTCACTTGCAAGCTTGTCGCAAAGTGCCTTGACTCCATCCTTGTCAGAGACCACGCCCGAGACGAAGCTCCTGAATGTCTCGACTACTCTGTCGCGGCAGTCATTAAGAGTCTTATCGTTAGGTATCATAGCGTAGATTGCGTATGCAAGCGAGGGCAGGCGAAGATAGTCCTCGCGATTTCTGACCTTTCTCGATGCAACGCGCTCGGGTGTTGAGCCCTCGCGGGTCGAGAGTCTTGTGTTTACCGTATCACCGTCTGCATAAAGGAACACCGCGCAGGTGTGGCAAACAGGGCTGTTAAAGAGCGAGTCAACACCGTTGAGGTCGAGAACGAGAAGGGGAATCTTCCCCTCACCGTGCGCTCTTTCCACCTCTGACTTCGGCGTGCCGTACATACATCCGTCATAGACCATATGCTCTAGCATTTCACCGCGCTCTATAAGACCGCGGAACTCGTCCTCGGTGCAGTACAGGTACTCGTCCTTATTTCCGTCAGAGCGGATGGGACGGGTAGTCGCGGAGCGAAGGAAGGTGAAGCGTGGGTCACTCTCGATGATAGCCTTAGCTACCGCGGTCTTACCGACACCGGATGGACCGGCTACTATAAGTACGTCATATTTTTCCATAGCTCACCTGCAGTTGGGGATAAGCTTTTCCTTACCGCCCATGTAGGGACGGAGCGCTACGGGGATATTTACGCTGCCGTCTTGGTTAAGGTTGTTCTCGAGGAAGGCAATGAGCATTCTCGGGGGTGCAACAACCGTGTTGTTGAGAGTGTGTGCGAGGTAGATCTTGCCGTCATCACCCTTAACTCTGATCTTAAGGCGTCTTGCCTGAGCGTCACCGAGGTTGGAGCAGGAGCCTACCTCGAAGTACTTCTTCTGACGGGGAGACCATGCCTCGACGTCGATCGACTTTACCTTAAGGTCTGCGAGGTCACCCGAGCAGCACTCGAGAGTACGAACGGGAATATCAAGAGTGCGGAACATATCGACGGTATTCTGCCAGAGCTTGTCAAACCATACGGGCGACTCCTCAGGACGGCATACGACGATCATCTCCTGCTTCTCGAACTGATGGATACGGTATACGCCTCTTTCCTCAATGCCGTGCGCGCCCTTCTCCTTACGGAAGCAGGGGGAGTACGATGTGAGAGTGTAGGGCAGAGAAGCCTCGGGGTTAATGGTGTCGATGAACTTACCTATCATAGAGTGCTCAGAGGTGCCGATGAGGAAGAGATCCTCGCCCTCGATCTTGTACATCATGGCATCCATCTCGGCAAAGGACATAACGCCCGTAACAACGCCCGAACGGATCATATAAGGGGGAATACAGTAGGTGAAGCCTCTGTCGATCATGAAATCTCTCGCGTAAGAGATAACCGCGGAATGAAGTCTCGCAATATCACCCATAAGGTAATAGAAGCCGTTGCCCGCTACCTTTCTCGCACTGTCGAGATCTATGCCTGCGAAGGTCTCCATAATATCCGTGTGATAAGGAATTTCAAACTCGGGCACAACGGGCTCACCGAAGCGCTCTACCTCGACGTTCTCACTGTCGTCCTTACCTACGGGTACTGTGGGGTCGATAATGTTGGGGATGACCATCATTATGTTCTTGACCTTCTCCTCGAGCTCCGCCTCGCGAGCCTCGCACTCTGCGAGCTCCTTTGCCTGAGCTGCGACGAGCTTCTTAGCCTCCTCGGCCTCCTCGAATCTCTTCTGACCCATGAGCGCACCGATAGACTTTGAAACCTTGTTCCTGTTGGCGCGCAGATCGTCTGCACGGCGCTTGTTCGCTCTTAACTCCTCGTCGAGCGCGATAACCTCGTCAACGAGGGGGAGCTTGGAGTCCTGGAACTTCTTTCTGATGTTCTCCTTGACTGCCTCGGGGTTTTCTCTTAAAAACCTGATATCGATCATTTTTGTATCTCCTTGAATTTTGTAAACTAAATAAAAAAAGCCAATCGTCCTATACAATGGGACGAAAAGCTCCGCGGTACCACCCAAAATCAAGGCAACAGCCTTGCTCTTTTTCTGCTGTAAGGGGCTACCCCTCGGCTCATCGCCGAACGCTCGGGAAGCGGAAATCAAACTCATCCTTACGGCTCACACCGACCGCCGTCTCTCTTTAAAGGATGAAGAAGGAATATTCTTCCGTCAAAGCGAAGTGAATATAAGCATAATAAAAACGGCAACTCCGTTCAATTATGATGTAATTATACATCAAAGAATAAGAAAAAGCAATAGCTTCGCGAAAAAAACGCAAAATTCTTCTCTTAGAACCTTTTCGCCATACCGATCTTTGCCAAAGCCGCCCTTTTACAACCGAAAGAGGAAAGAGAGGAGGGATGATTCTTCAGGAATAAACGAAAAAGAGCGAAGATACCGCTTTTTCGCGGTATCTTCGCTCTGAGAATATGGAGTTTTTGGGTTTGACCTCAAAATAGCCGCGATCTCAGTTTTATATGATTCAGCCTCACGGTGTTATTCTGCGCTGTATTTCTCCATAAGATGAGAGTGCCTTGCTCATTTACCGCCACTTGTAAGCAAATGAATACCGTCTGCCGCAAAGACGATCAAATGTCCGAGTAGAAGCAGCGCGAAAAAGCCTAGCATTATAGTGAAATAAAGAGCCGATCTTTCGAGCGATTTACTCATATACAATTCTTCAAACTCATCCTCGGAGAGGTCATCTCTCTTTATGGTCCATAGCATCGCATCTCTAAATATAAGCGGAATTGAGCCATACTTGGAGGTAAACATCCTGAATACTGCAAGCAGCGCAAATATGAAGGTGAAATTGCAGAAAATGTCAATGATCGCAAACTGACGGAATAGGGGAGTGCAGGTTATAACAAGCATAAGTATAGAAATAATACGCGCTAACCAATTATGCTTTTCGATAAAGGATTTTATGGCGTTATATATCTTTTTCATTACCGCACTCTGCGCTCCTCTCGTATTCAGTTAGATATTATATATTTGAGAGCGATATTGATGCTCTACACAAGAGTACTGTTTTCAAATTGAGATTCAAAATAGAATCCTCAATGACTAAGAGATTAAGCTTTCTTTTAGTTAAGGTTGACTGAAAACGAATCAACGATGATCATTCTTTGCATTTCGCTATCGTAAGCAATAAACGTGCATACGTGTTCGCCATCTCGGGGGTAAGTATTGTACTCACCATCGGTCAGGTTGTAGAAGGCAAAAAAGTCAGATCCATGAATCTCATACTTGATATCAAGAGGTAAAAGACCTTCAAGCTTTGAGCTGAGTGTATTCTGCCAACACTCGTTATTTTTCAATTCCTGTTCAAAAGCTTCTGCTTCCGCTTCGTCTGTAATTTTTAAGTAGCTGAGGTTGCATTGATCGAACTTATGAGTTGCTATCTTGACTTCATCGGGAAGGTCTAAATCAGTTCGTTCCTCTACGCCTCTCAGTATGTCGGCATCATATGTGACGGTATTAAATATGAATCTGAAGGAGCCGAAAATAAGCAGGATCGGCAAACAAATAAAAGCGATAACATAGTTCTTTTTATATTTCTCACCATTCCGTGCCAGCATTTTACCCAAAAAGACTGACAGTACTCCTATCGGTATAAAGAACCACATTACAAAAGAATATCGCACTATTCCCGCAACTCCAAAGATTTCTGCTTCCCCTACCGCACAGGTTAAAGAAAAGGCAAGCATCGGCGAAACCAAGGTGAGCCAAAAAAGCATATCACCCATCGTTTTATTCTTCATAACTTTCTCCTATCTGTTTTAGAGATAGTTAAGGTATCGGAATTGTATTATCCACGGTGTTCTCGTTTGGGTTTATCGGGATATCCCACAGGTACTATCACGGTCTTATTTAAATATGCAAGCAGGTCTAAGAGCCAAGTGATATTTTTATGATAACTTACAAAACGCTCATGGCTTAGCCAAGGGAAGCAATATATATCCTTTCCGTAGGAGAATCCGATTGCCGCCATACATCTAAACCGCTCGTTTCCAACACCCGATAGGGGTCTTTCAAACCTTTCTTTGTCCAAGCAAAAGAGGTCGCGAATTTCCTCGCAAGAATATTCCGATCCGCTCTGCTCCAAGCCTTTTTCAATCGAAGCTCTTATCGAATCGCTCGTTGAAAATAGGGGATACACCTCATCTAAATAACAGGAGAATTTTCCAAGCTCATCTAGGGGTATCTCTTTGCCGTCGATTTCCGCAACAGCGGGATCCCACAGCACGAAATCCTTACGAGCATACGGATACATAGAAAGCAGATAGCTTATAGCAAAGTTCCCGGAATCTATCTCACCGAAAAGCGTGTAAATGCCTGCATTAAACTCGTATGGGTATTCTTTACCAACGACTGCCTTATGTGGAAAATTATCGTATGCGCTATAGAAGCGAGACCTGCAAAACGCCTGTCCTCTGTTTTTAAAATAAATTTTCATTTTCACCCCTAAATTAATGTCCGGAGAAGATCAAAGCTCATCATTAAGCTCGATTGACACATTCTCACACACTATATGCATCTCGTCGCACGACATAGTTTGGATTAACAAGTACAAACGCTTTGATAACGAATGCGAAGGGCATTTAACAAAACCTTTTACCAAAGTAAAATCATCTTCCACCGTAAACGAATTGATTATCTCGGGAGCCCCAACGTAATAGCCGCGAAGCGAGATGAAAACATCTACACCCTCGAACATTAGATCGAACGCCTTATTACTCATATGTGAAAGTGCCGTTACCCGTAAACTTTTCTCTCGGTTATCGTAAGCGACAAGCTGTATTTTCGCATCGTGAATATCGAAAGCCGGGTTAGAGTGAATATAGTCCTTTAAAATACCAATTTGATTTGAAGTAAAAGTAAGCATATCAATACTCTTTCTTGTGAAAATGGATGTATACGCTTCGTGGACCACGCTGACTCCTTAACATAATGCCCACTTCTGAAAATTTGGGCAATAGGTATCTTTTGTTACCGTTCCAGCCCAGGAGCGCTATACAAAATTTTTAAAACCTCTCCGTTATCTACGGTTAATTGGGTCGCAAAAAGTGCAATAGTCTCTCGCTTAATCGTATAAACACAGTTTTCAAATGAATATGTTAAGTCACTCCCTTTGCTGGTCCATCCCGGGAAAGAGGTTGACTTGTCAAAATCATCTTCTGTAAGAAAGCTTTCAATTTTCTTTCCGCTTCTGTCAAATGAATGAAGCTCATTTAAATTCCATACATAAACGTGGACGTTGTTATCGCGGATAAGAATACGCGGAGATTTACCACCCGAACGAAAC
>JAFVZL010000032.1 GCA_017508195.1 Clostridia bacterium
GGAAGATCTCCCGTCGATACGGTTATTACGTCGGTGGAGTTGAGCTCTGTTAACTCGAGCACGGGTGCTTCATAAGCTTTCATTGCTGTTCCTCCTTTATTATGCATTGTATGCTACCGCTGCGGTAGCGAGATCGTAGATTGCCTCTACTGCTGCGATTACCTTCGCCTCAGCTCCCATCTCTACAAGCTTTCCGTAGTAGCCCTGGATGTTGATCTCCGCACCGTTCACGGTGATGGCTGAGAGCATATCCATAGTGCTTACGTTTACGTATGCTACTCCGTCAGCATCTGCAGTCACGGTTCTCTCAACGAGCTGACCTGCTAAGTAGTACTGTACGTCATAGCTTGCGTTCGCTGCTCCTGTGATTACCCAGTTAAGAGTAGTTCCGCAGTTGATAGCGATGGTAGTATCTGCAAGAGTGCCAAGCTTAGCTTCGCCCGAGATTGCCGCTGCGGTATAATCGTCGGGAAGAAGTGCGTCGATGTCTTCATCGACTGCGCCGTTGTTAAGCACGTACATTGCGTTAAGGTAATTGAGAAGTGCGTAGATTACTGCATCGTCCTCGGTCGTTGCGTTGCCTAGGACCTTGCCCGCATACTCTGCGACAGTGAAGCCCTTGGATGAGTTGTAGGTGTCACCGTACGCACCGTTTACAGTAGTCTTAACGAAGATTACTTCCTTCTCTGCATCGGTAGGTGCGAGGCTCTTGATCTGATACTTATATGCGTCGAGAGACTCAACGTATACGCCCTCTACCAAAGCACCGTCAGCATCTACAACCGAAACGTAGTCGGAAAGACCTTCTACGATGCTCTTGGGAACATAGAGGTTGAAGTAAAGGTCGGACCAAAGAGTGAGGTTAGCCTGTGCGGAAAGACCGAAGTCCTTATCAAGAACGGTGGTGAATGCATTACCGTCCTGTGCCCAAGAGTACTTGTATACGCCTTCCTCACTTGCAAGGGTGACAACCTTGTTGATATCAACCTCATCGGTGCCCTCTGCGGGTACGTTCCAGTAGAAGTCTACGGGAGCCTGTGTACCAAGCTGGTAGGTATAGGGTGCGTAGGAAGAGGTAACGATGAAGTTGTAGCCCTCGTAGTTAGAGGTGTATGCGATCTTAGAGGTTGTATATCCGTATCTTACCGTATCAAAATCGGGAGTTGAACCCTCATTCCAAACGAGCTTATCAGAATTAAGCTTTACACCGTTTGCGAGGAAGAGTGAGAGATTTGCGTCAGCATTGGTTGCAGCTGCGCTGTATATACCCGCGGGAGCTTTGCCCTCGAGAAGGGTAAGCTCACAGCCTTCGCTGACACCAACCTCGATATTCACTGCAGCCTGTTTTTCCTCTGTGATTGCACAGCTCGTTCCGAGAAGATTGTTTGCCTTGAGCGTCGAGCCTGCAACGTTCAGATCGACGGTAAGCTTTATCATCTCGTGAAGCTCCGCATAAGAGGAAATGCTTGCACTAAGAAGATCTCCCGAAGCGTTAGAGGTGTAAAGCTCGCAGCCCGAGAAGGATATCTTCGCATAGTTGTCATTCTTCGCCTGATTCTCAGGAGGAGAAGCAGCGGTCTCTGCATATGCGTTCAGGGTGAGGAAATGAGATTTTACATTAATAGCCGAGTCGCGCGCGATAACGTTAAGATTGAAGGAGCCGTACTTGTTGGATACGTTTCTCATTTGGGTGAGCGACTTACAGTTGATAACAGAGTTATCAATAATCAACTCAGCCTCTGCCGAATTCTGAGACTTCAGCGAAGTGATCGCGTCATGTGCATTAACCGTACAGTTAAGGTAGCTTACCGTTCCGACTCTCTGGTCGATGAAGGTGCCGCTGTAGGTATTTACCGTAAGATTCTTGAAGGTAAGCTTGCATCTGTTAACACTGTTTGCCGTGCTGTAACCCATCATGAGGAGATTTCCGCCGTTGGTAAGCGTCTCATCCACATCCTCCGTGGTGGGATCGTCGAGCCTACCAAAGTTAAGCGTTCCGTTCTTGAAGGTTATTTGTGGGTTTGTAGCAACACCTGCGTTGATCCAGTGCTTGTTTCCGATGGTTGCTACCGTGAGGGTGTGACCGTTAAGGTCGATGGTAACTCCGTACTTTGCACCGTTAGCACTTGTTCTCGTGGAGCCCGAAGGACCTGCACCGAAACTAAGGATATCCGAGAACAGATAAAGTTCGTTTCCACGGGATGCATGGATACTGTCATAGAAGGGATCTATAAGTGCTCCGGTATCCTTTTTATAAACATCCGATGCCTTACCCTCTGCGTAAATGGAGCTGTTATTTATCGTTACCCAGTCGGAATCTGCGTTTGCAGTATAGATCGTGGGAATGGAATAAAGGGGCTTAGGATCGTTCTCGGTGAGAGTGAGATCCGTGCCGTTACCGTCAAACCAAGTGATATTAGTCTCACCTCTTACTACAACGTAGCTTTCGGGAGCCTTATAAAGGTACACCTTATCACCGTCGATAAGGTCTGCACTGAGATCATCCCAGCTATAGCAGGGGAACGTCTGCTCAGTACCGTCAACCGTACGGACGATATCAGCGATCTTAAGACCGGTGTAGCCCGTGGGGTTCTTAGGAAGATTTGCCTGGGTGTATGCAAGATCGGCTATGTTATCAAGACGAATGTCGGCGTTGCCGAGAACTCCTTCCTCGGTAAGAGGACCGTTATAGCCTACGGGGAACTTCGAAATAGTGTAGTTAGCTAAATTAGTGGTTGCGCCATTCTTAAACGCCTCGGTCGACATACGGATCGTCTCAAAGCGCTTAGCATATTTAAGGCTAGTAGAGGTAGCTGACGTATTCCTGTACCAATTAGCGCCTATGTTACCCATAAACTCACCGTCTATGTAAACGTATCCGACGTAAGGGTTGAAGGAGGTCACGGTACCCGCTTCCAAGCCCTCTGCATCCATAACGGCACTGACATCATAAATGATGGTTACGTTAACCCACTTTTTACCGCTATCGGCAGTAGTATCGTCGAAACCGCTGAATTTAACGGTATCTGTGTAGCCTGTGCCCTTGTTGAGAATAGGATATGTAGCGCTGTTCTGCACGATCTGATTAAGAGTAACGCTGTCATGATCCGCTCTGAATCTCATGTGGAGGAGCAGACCGGGGATATAATAAGAGTCGGTAGAGCAGTCAAAGTCTATGACAAAATAGTCGGTATTCTTCGCGTATTTGACATCGTATTTACCGTCGCCGTCCTTGTCAACGGGCGTTGTGACACCGTCAACCTTCTCGGTAGCGTGCATATCCTGAAGGATTATAGAGCTCGAACTCGAGACGCCGGGCAACGAAACGGTCCAGAACTCCTGGGCATCGGCATCAACGTCATGCTTCTGCTGCCAATAGCTCTGACCGTACTCATCGGTGAGCTTCACAAGAGAGTCTCCGTTCTGAGCGTCTGCGCTCAGTGCGATGGATTCGAGTGAATCCATATCATAAGAAACAACTCTTCCATCAGGGGGAGTAATAGCTTCCGCTGCGGCTTCCTCTGCAAAGATGCTGAAGACGGCAAACGTCGAAAGCACCAATGAGAGCACCATAACGAGTGAAAGAATCTTCGCTAAACGTTTCATAGGTAAAAAACTCCTTAAAAATATTTTAAGATGGATTAATTATAGCACTTAACATAACTAGAGTCAATATCGTTGAACATAATTTGTAGCTTTTGCCAAAAGCAGGTTTTAAATTTGGTTAATATGTACAGTGCGCTTTTTTCCCCTTTTAAGCGATATAAGACGAGCAAAAAGCCCACGGTTCTCATTTTTTCTATATCAAAAATCTAAGGCTGCGGTCCGTGTTCAACCGCAAAAGGACAATTACATACGCGATAATCACTTATAATGAAAATAACTGTTTGCAAAACTTGCCGTTTGTCGCCTCTGAGATCGATGCTTTGCGTTGTTGTTGCTTGGCTGTATAAAGAAAACACCGAGACGCTTTCGAGACGGCATCCCGGTGTTTTTTTGTGTTTATTCCATTAAGAGAGTGTCGCAAGCATCACCGCTTTGATGGTGTGCATTCTGTTCTCAGCCTCGTCAAAGACGATGGATCTGTCGCTCTCGAACACCTCGTCGGTGACCTCCATACAGTCGATGCCGAACTTATCGTGGATCTCCTTACCGACCTTCGTGCCGAGATCGTGGAATGCGGGAAGGCAGTGCATAAACTTGCAATTATCCCCCGCCGCGTTCATAAGCTCTGCGGTCACACGGTAGGGTGTGAGGTCGGCAATTCTCTTTTCCCATACATCAGCCGGCTCACCCATCGATACCCAGACGTCGGTGTAGATAACGTCGGCTCCCACTACCGCCTCGGCAGGCTTCTCGATAAATTCGAGAGTCGCGCCCGTATCCTTTGCTATATTTTCACACGCGGTAATCAATTCGGGGCTCGGGAAGTATTCTCTCGGTGCGCACGCAACGAAGTGCATGCCCATCTTTGCACATCCTACCATAAGCGAGTTACCCATATTGTAACGGGCATCTCCCATATATACGAGCCTTTTTCCTTTAAGTTCACCGAGGTGCTCCTTTATAGTCATGAAGTCGGCAAGTATCTGAGTGGGGTGGTACTCGTTGGTAAGACCGTTCCATACGGGGACTCCCGCGTACTTAGCAAGGCTCTCTACTATCTCCTGACCGAAGCCGCGGTACTCAATACCGTCAAACATTCTGCCGAGCACTCTCGCGGTGTCGGGAATACTCTCCTTCTTGCCTATCTGCGATGCCTCGGGAGAAAGATAGGTCGCGTTCATGCCAAGATCGTACGCCGCTACCTCAAAGGCGCAGCGTGTACGCGTGCTTGTTTTCTCAAATATAAGCGCGATATTCTTACCCGTAAGATGCTTATGGGGTATACCCGCCTTTTTCTCCGCCTTAAGCTTTATTGCAAGGTCGATAAGACCCGCTATCTCCTCGGTCGAAAAATCGAGAAGCTTCAGAAAATTCTTTCCCGAAAGATTCATTCTTCCTCCTGTATGCCTTATGCTTTACTTCAACTGCTCCCTGACGTAGGCTATCTGCTTCTCAACCGAAGCAACCGAGGTTCCGCCCTCGGATATCCTCTTCTCGACGCAAGTCTTAAGCGATATTGCCTCGTATACGTCATCCTCGATAAGCTCTGATGCAGCCTTATATTTCTCTAAGGGATAATTATCAAGAACGCATCCCGATCTAATACAGTCAGCGACTATACCGCCCGAGATCTTATATGCCGAGCGGAAAGGAAGTCCGCGCTTTACAAGATAATCGGCAAGGTCTGTCGCGTTGATGAATCCGCCCTTTGCGGCGGCGAGCATATTCTCCTCGTTTGCCTTCATAGAGGATATCATCCGGGCGAATATATCGATGCAGGCTATAACGGTATCAATGGCATCAAAGACGCTCTCCTTATCCTCCTGCATATCCTTGTTGTACGCAAGCGGCAGTGACTTCAGCGTGGTGAACAGAGCTATCATATCACCGTATACCCTGCCCGTCTTACCGCGCACGAGCTCCGCCATATCGGGGTTCTTCTTCTGCGGCATTATCGATGAGCCCGTGGTGAATGCATCCGAGAGCTCAACAAACTTGAACTCCCAGCTCGACCAAAGGATGATCTCCTCGGAGAAGCGAGAAAGGTGCATCATAAGAATGGATATATCGCTCATAAGCTCGAGCGCGAAGTCTCTGTCGGATACTCCGTCAAGAGAGTTCATGCATATTCCGTCAAATCCGAGCTTCTCCGCCTCAAAACGGCGGTCGGTATCATAGGTCGTGCCCGCGAGAGCGCAGCAGCCGATAGGAG
Source organism: Clostridia bacterium (assembly GCA_017508195.1). Taxonomy (GTDB): domain Bacteria; phylum Bacillota; class Clostridia; order Oscillospirales; family CAG-272; genus UBA1740. Next base: position 5,819 of record JAFVZL010000032.1, read on the forward strand.
AATAGTTCATTCTCGCGCGGCAGTCCGAAAGCCTGTCAATGTCGCGCAGTAGCATCATGGCATAAGCCATAAGATGATGGCCGAAGGTGATGGGCTGCGCTCTCTGGAGATGGGTATAGCCCGGCATTATCGTGGCTTTATACTCCTCTGCCTTATCTGCGAGTGCAGATATGAGCGCCTTAAGCTTCGGGGTGATAGTATCTATCTCCGAGCGAAGATAGATACGAATATCGAGTGCGACCTGATCGTTTCTGCTCCTTGCAGTGTGGAGCTTCTTTCCGACCTCGCCGACTCTCGCAGTCAGCACCTCCTCGACGAACATATGAATATCCTCGCTATCAGGGTCGAAGTCGAGCTTGCCCGATTCGATATCCGCGAGTATTCCGTCAAGGCCGTCTATAAGGATATCTGCCTCGGCATCGGTTATGATGCCCTGCTTCGCAAGCATTGCGGCGTGCGCCATGCTGCCGGTGATATCCTCCTTATACATTCTTTTATCAAAGTGGATAGACGAGTTGAAATCGTCTGCCATCTTGCTTGTGTTGCCGTCGGTGCGGCCTGCCCACATCTTTGCCATTGTTTTCTCCATTTATTAAAGTGGTGCCTCAAATGCAAGATTTGAGACACCCCGAAAATTTTAGAGGGGATAGTTAGATTTAAGGAAAAACTAAATATGACAGCCCAACAGTTTATTTTTTGCCGTCAACCATCGCCTGTACCTTGATAGGAAGACCCCAAAGGTTGATGAAGCCCTCTGCATCCTTCTGGTTGTAGTCGGACTCACCGAAGGTGGCGATCTCCTCACTGTAGAGCGAGTAGGGGCTCCATACGCCCGCGTTGATCATATTGCCCTTATAGAGCTTAAGCTTTACCTTACCCGTAACCTTCTCCTGAGTCTTGTCAACGAATGCAGAAAGAGCCTCTCTTAAAGGTGTGAACCACTGACCGTTATATACAAGCTCTGCGAAGGTGATGGAGAGCTTCTGCTTCTCGTGCAGAGTAAGCTTATCAAGGCAGATGCTCTCGAGCACCGAGTGTGCCTTATAGAGAATAGTTCCGCCGGGAGTCTCGTATACACCGCGGCACTTCATGCCGACAAGACGGTTCTCTACGATGTCGATGATACCGATACCGTTCTTTCCGCCAAGCTCGTTGAGCTTAAGGATGATATTCTTAGCACTCATTTTCTCACCGTCGAGAGCTACGGGCTTGCCTTCTACGAAGTCAATCGTAACGTAGGTGGGAGTATCGGGAGCCTGAAGGGGAGATACCGACATCTCGAGGAAGCCGGGCTTCTCATACATGGGCTCGTTTCCCGTATCCTCGAGGTCAAGACCCTCGTGAGAGAGATGCCAGAGGTTCTTATCCTTGGAATAGTTGGTTTCACGGTTTATCTTAAGGGGGATATCGTGTGCCTCGGCATAGTCGATCTCCTCCTCACGGGACTTGATATCCCACTCACGCCAGGGAGCGATGATGGGCATCGAGGGAGCGAAGTGCTTGATAGCAAGCTCGAAGCGGACCTGGTCGTTACCCTTACCGGTACAACCGTGGCAGATCGCGTCTGCGCCCTCCTTTATAGCGATATCTACAAGACCCTTAGCGATGCAGGGGCGTGCGTGGCTGGTGCCGAGGAGATAGTCCTCGTAGATTGCGCCCGCCTTCATCGTGGGAATGATATATTCGTCAACGTACTCATCGGTGAGATCGAGAACGTAGAGCTTGCTGGCACCCGTCTTAAGCGCCTTTTCCTCAAGACCATCGAGCTCGTCTGCCTGACCGACGTTACCCGATACCGCGATGACCTCGCAGTTGTTGTAGTTTTCCTTTAACCACGGAATGATGATAGAGGTATCAAGACCTCCCGAATATGCCAGAACGACCTTTTTGATATTTTCCTTGTTCATCTGTGTGAACCTCCGATTGAATAAATATGCATCAATTCTAGCATATAAATTCATGATTGTCAACCCCTTTCGCGAAAATAATTTAAAATCGCGGAATTTCTGTGCAGCCTGTATATTATTTTGTACAAATTTGAACCAAAGTTGTATATTTTTGCTGCTTAAAGCTTTGAAAATCTCGCGTGCCCGCGCACGAGGGAGCCCATCTTCCCTCTCGCACAGCATCCGTTTATGCATGAAAATATGCACTTTATGCATAAAAATGTGATTATCCGTTATTGAACGCTGTGTGAAGAATGTTTCTAAATTCTAAAATTATTCCGTTACTTCTTGATTTTTCGGGCAAGCTATTGTATAATAATGGAGAAATAAACCAACGAAAGGGACAAATGATGAGCTTTTTACTTGAGACTGCAGCTGACCCCTGGTCGAGCATAATTTCTATCGGTAGTATCGTTCTTCTTATCGTTTTCTTCTACTTCTTTATGATTCGTCCTCAGAAGAAGAAGGAGAAGGAGGATCAGGAGATGCGCGACGCACTCTCCGTGGGCGATGAGGTTACCACCATAGGCGGTATCATCGGCAAGGTAATTTCTATTAAAGAGGATACCTTCGTGCTCGAGACCACCAAGGCTAAGACCCGTATCCGTTTCCTTAAGGGTGCTATCAGAAGCGTTGACGTCAGAATCGCTGATACCATCGCTCCTAAGGTAGAGGAGACCGAGACTGCTCCCACAGAGCCTGTCGAGACTGCAGAGGGTCAGGATAAGTAAAACCGATATTAAAATGTCATAATGTAAAGGGCTGTCGAATAGACTTTATCAGAAGGTCGGTCGGCAGCTCTTTTCATTTGCCGATCAATGGAGGTAAAGGTGAGAAGATCTAAGCTTTCTTTCGGTGATATGAACGTTTTTGTAAGGGTGCTTATAGCGTCGGCTGTGATGCTCGTTACGGTGGCACTCTCTTCGCTGCCCGTCGGGCTCGTTATAGGTATGTGCGACGATCCGCTCTCGCTCATCGACATAGGCTCGCTTATCACGCTGCTCATCGGCGGTGCGATAGCATCCTTGATTATCGCAAAGATATCTCCCGATAAAAAGTTTCTGACTGTGTCGCTTTCAGCGCTTCTCTTCTCTCTTATCATGACGCTCGTCGGGCTTGTTGCCACGGGCGGTGAGGTAGGCGTGCGAGTCTTTTTAAACTATTTATGCTATATCGGCGTGTCGCTCTTGTTCGGCAGAATAGGTATGCTCGAGCCGAAAAGAAGGAGATAAAGTAAAATAGCACGATAGTAAAGCAAGAGGACTGCCGTGTGGCAGTCCTCTGTCATTGATATGGCGATACGCACCAAGAAATATTACTTGTTGAGAAGCTCGATATAGTAAGGAAGTGCTTCCTCGAAGTTTACACCGTAGAAGCGATGCTCGGGGTCCTCCATAGTCTTTTCCATTGAGCGAAGCGTGAAGTCGACGGCAATAGCGAGCGACTCTTCGGTAGAGAAGCCGCGCATCATTGCGCCTACTACTGCGGAAGCGTAAACGTCACCGGTGCCGTGGTAGGTCAGCGGAAGCTTTGTATTAGCGTAATACGAGTAGGTGTCGGTGCTTGCCTTATAGGAGTAAACTCCTATTTTATCAGCCTCGAAGCTGATGCCCGTGAGCGCGACCTCGTCTGCGCCGAGTGCCGCGAGCTTCTTAAGCAGCTCTTTGATATAGTCCTCGTCATAGTCGGGATTGTAGGGGATATCGAGCATAAAGGATGCCTCGGTAAGGTTCGGGATAATGAGATCCGCCTTACCGCAGAGCTTAGCCATAGCCCTCGCAAACTCGGGGGTGAAACCCTTATAAAGCACACCGTTATCAGCCATTACGGGGTCGATAACGACCTTTGCCTTCCCGCCGAAGCGGTCGATAAAGTCAGAGACGAGACCAAGCTGCTCGAAGGAGCCGAGGTAGCCCGTGTAGATAGCATCAAAATCAATATCAAGATCCCTGAAGGTGTCGGATATGGGTTGAATTTCGGACGTAAGATCGCAGAAGGTGAACTTATCGAACTGTGTATGAGTCGAAAGAACGGCGGTAGGAAGAACGCCTGCCTCCACGCCCGCGGCAGATATTATGGGAAGTGCTACCGTAAGCGAGCACTTTCCAACGCAGGATATGTCCTGTATCGTCATTATTCTTTTCATAGCTTTTCCTCCCAAGAAATGCGAAAATAAAATATCATGAATATATTTTACACTATTTTTCGCGTTTGTCAATAGTGAGAATATATTTTTTTCTAATTGTCAACATATTCTATTTCCGCACCGAGTTGCCCGAGCTTACCTACGGGGTCGTCGTACCCTCGCAGAATCACCTCAGCCCCATCAATCACGCTTTGTCCCTCCGCGCTGAGTGCGCTCATAAGAAGTGCCATTCCGCCGCGCAGATCGGGGGCGGTGGCGTTGCCCGACTTAAGCTCTGAGGGAAATATCTCGGCTACGCCCCGAACGATGCGCGAGGAGATGCCGAGCCTCGATAGCTCGGACAGATAGCCGAAGCGCCCCTCCCACACCGTATCCCTGATGCTGCCGCCCGAGAGCGCGAGAACGGGTGCAATTATCGGTTGGAGATCGGTAGGAAACTCCGGGTAAGGACCCGTAACGATGCGGACAGGCTTACGGGGGCGGGAACAGAGTCTTATGCCGACGTCACGGGATATCTCCGCCCCCGACTCTAATAGCGGCTCGAGAAACGAGGATAGCTCGCTCTCCTCAGCACCGATAACGGTAATGCCGCCGCCCGTGAGAAGCGATAGAGCAAGATAGCTCCCCGCCTCGATCATGTCGGGACCTATCCTGACTTTTCCGCCATGGAGCTCCCCGCCCCTGACCCGTGCGGTATCACCCTCGAGGCTTATATCTGCGCCCATGGAACGAAGAAATTCTATAAGGGTGAGGATATGGGGCTCGAGCGCGCAACCCTCGATAACGCTCTCTCCCGAGGCTCCCGCGGCAAGTATAAGAGCGTTTACGCTTGCTCCTACGGAGCGCTTTTTAAAGCTGATGACAGACGGGACGAGCCTTTTTACGGTGATATCACCGTTATCCGAGAGCACAGCACCGTGCGATAACAGGGCATCGAGATGCATATCTATCGGCCTCGGTGAGAAGGCACAGCCGCCGAACGGAGATAGCCTCGCCCTGCCAAATCGGACCGCAGAAGCCCCGAGGAGATAGGTCGAGGCTCTTATTTTGCACACAAGCTCGGCATCGGGCTCGGTATAGCGGAGCTTTTCTGTATTTATGTAGGTCGTATTGCCTTTTTTTGAGATGCTTGCGCCGTAGCGCTTTATTATTTCGAGAGCGACCCTTACGTCACCGATATCCGGAAGATTATCGATCTCTGACGTTCCCCTCGCTATCAGCGAGGCAAAGATAACGGGCAGCGATGCATTCTTCGACCCGCTTATTCTGCACTTCCCCGACAGTCTTGCACCGCCGTTTACCACGAATTTAGCCATAACCCCTCCGATGATAAAATCATAATATCATCTTATTCGTATGGGAAAATCGGGTGACATATGGTATAGTAAGGTAATAGAATAGCCGCCGCGAAATTCGCGGCGGCTCGGGGTTGATTATTGGGCTAATTAATCTAGTGGCTGGCTTTTCAGATAATCATTATAAAGGACATCCATATTCTTTGCGAAATCACCGTGCATTCCTTTTGCTTTTTCAACCAATTCCTTATATACCGACACTTCAACCACACGGGTACGGAACAATTCCCATTCCTTATCTAAGAGGGCGGTTGCATCGCCATCACGGAAATGGTATTTTGCTTCTAAAGGTAGAGCGAAGAGCAGCATAAAAGCCCCTCTTATTATCAGTTTAGTGAATTTGGGCGGCTTCCAATACTCATCGTATACCCTGACACCCACAATGAGCTTGCCTACACTAGCGTTTCTGAATACTATATCCCTAAGGGATAAAGGTATCAACACACACAAGAAACTAGTAATTCCATTAGTAATTCCTATATCTATTCCATGTTTTTTAAAGATAACATCAATCAGGGCCATAGGTACTATTAAAAATAACCCGTCAAGAAATATTGAAGTTATAATTTTTCTTGGTATTTTTACCATTCCATCAACCTCTCAAAGTATTCCGACATATTTAGTGCTATAGATGCATGACCGCCAAGTATAAAATGGGCGCTAACAGATCCCGTAATGAGGAAATCTCCCTCATTATTTACAGCAAATATAAAGAATGCCCATTCGTACCCGTGCTTCACATCATCATAAAATATCATGTCAAACGGTCCGTCATTAGGACTTCCCGATGATGACACTCTTTGGCCGCCCTTCTCCACTAAATGATTATATGTGTCACCTATAGAAAACAAATCAAAGAATGAAAGTTCAGCGGTTAAAACATTACCGGTTACAAATTCAAGATTATCAACTCAAAAAAATAAATCGCGACTTATTTCCATAATATCAGTATATAACCGTCATTTTGTAAGATACGCGACTGCGAGCCTTACAACGTAGCCGTAGGTGACTACGCCCTCGGTACCGTTTACCTTAAGGTAGGCATCGTTCACGTCGTGCATCAGCTTATAAAGCGGGCTGTCACGGTGCTCTCGCACAACTGCGTTCATCGCGGCTATATCTGCCCTCGCATCACTGTCAAGGCTCTCGGAGACGGTCGCGTAGAGCGACTTGTCGGTAGAATAAAGTGCCGAGGATAGATACTCGTAGATATTCAGATATGCACTGTACTGTAAGAAGGTATCCTCGGATCTCGACAGAACGAGGAACGCCATGAAGTTAGCCTCGTTCTCACGGTTGATGCCGCGCTGGTGCGCGAACTCGTGCGCTACGGTAAATACGAAGGAGTAGTCGGGGAACGAGGTGTTGACGTTAGCCTCTCCCGTGAAGTAGGTGTAGATACCCGATATGCCCATGTCGCTCATGATGCCGGATGCCATAACGGGCTTCAGTCTTGTTGTAAAGTTCACGAAGAAGGGGTACTCTGCCCTGACCTTCTCATAAGCCTCGACTATAAGATCGCTGAGCTCCTCGTCGGTATATTCGGTGTAGCTTACACCATCCCTTCGCCCGACCTTGTCGGCAAGCTCATTTACCTTTTCCGTTACGGTGGTTATTGCCTCGTAAAGCTCGTTTTTGGGAATATCCTCACGCGCGTTGATGCCGAGGTGCTCGTCAAGAGTAGTGGTATTGTAGGGTATACCCATTACGGCAACATATCCCGAATAGAGCAGGAGAATGACACCGACTATCGAAAAGAGATGACGCACCTTGTTGTCGATATAGCTCGTATCGAGGAATGCGAGAACGACGGCAACGAGCACCGAGGGGATAAGGAGTATCAGTATAATCTCAAATACCGATACAGGTATATAGTAGGTGGAAAACGCCATAATGAACCTTATCGGAGTCGCGACGTAGGTGTTCACTACGTCGGCAAGAGGCGTGAAGAACCTTGCTACCACTCCGAGGATCGCAAATATTAAAGCGACCACCATCGTGACGGTGACCCATCCGGGTACGAACCTTTTAAAGAAACTTCTCATGAATTAAAACCTCACTTAAAGCTCGGACAGGCGTCTAAGAGACGGTCCTGTGAGTATAAGATACATAACGAGGAACAAAAGCACGGTTATAGCGGCAAACATAAGCGCCGTGACCAGAGAGCCGAGAGTAAAGCAACAGAAGAAAACGAGTCCCGATATTCCCATAAGGAAGATAAGTCCTCCCATAGTAAGGATGAACACGGGCATCGACGATTTGACTACCTCGGCAGAATTCGTAAAGACGAACTTCGGCATCGCGATATTCAGTATAAGTCCAAGCATAGCGAATATCATGCATCCGATAATAGGAACAAATATAACGAGCGGCCAATATACAAGCTCGACTCCAAGACCGATAAGGAGTATAAGAGAGCTGATAAGCGACACGGGTACCGTGACAACGACGTGCGGAACGAGCTTCGCCATTATGAGAGTCATGGGCGGGATAGGTGCCGTCTTTAAGATCCAGAAGTTCTTTCCCTCAAGAGAAATCGCGGATGCAGAGACCGTGGTCATGGATGCAAAGCCGAATAAAAGTGCGCTCAGAAGCACGGGCACGAATCCCGTATCCGATGCAAAGCCGAGCATACCGAGAAGCTCGTAGAGCATATCACGGGATGAAACGGCGAATATCGCGGCAATTACCGAAAACAGTGAGCCTATGGCACCGTTCAAGATATAGGTCGCGTTCGTCAAGAACATAGCGAGCTCTTTTTTGGAAAGAGCGATAAACGCGGAGCTGCGCTCGAGCTTCTCCTTCACGTACTTTTTCTTCGCGCCCTCACTCTTTGTCGAGATAATGGAGATATAGTTTTTCGATATGATAAGCCACGCAAGAAGCGTAATACCCACCGAAATGACAACAAATGTTATGAAAAAGAGGGGGTCGGGCAGCGATATTCTGCCGAGGAAGCCGATCGCGCCAAAGGTGCTGTTGAGCACGTCTGCGCTCATCTCACTATCGCCCTCGAGCATAAAGAGGCTATCCAGCATAGCGTTATAGCCGAAGATATACAGAACGATAAACGCGATGCTGAGAAGCACGGGAACGAGAGTATTATTCTTGAATTTCTGCGCTATGATCGCAACGATATATCCGACACCCGAGGAGAGTGCAGTCGCGACCATTGCAAGAAGAATAGCTGTAATAATTACGGTAGGAATGACCCAGGGGCTGCCGCCGTAGACTACGAAAACGACAAGTGCCGGGAGCGCAACGACCATCGCCTCACCTATGTTGAGAAGAAGCACCGAGAGCGAGCGAGAGAGAACGATGTAGCTCGGCGGGATGGGCATCGAGAGCAAGAGCTCATTGTCCTTGCACTCGAAGAGCTCACTCTTTGTCTCGAATATCGAGAGCACGAATATCATTCCAAAGGTGAGTATGTTGAAAATAGCAAAATAAGGTGCGTCAAGCCTTTTCGGTACGAATACCTCGGCTAAGGTCGCGGCAATTGAGGTGAAGAAAAGAAGCATCGTAAGGATGACAAAGGTAATTATAGCAACAGCTCCGATGCGTTTACCTATTCCCTGCTTCTTATTATTCCCGTTTGCCCCTCTCCCGCCAAAAAACATTGCATTAAAGCGGATGGCAATAAGGGACTTAAGCATCTTCCTTAACCTCCGTATCAGCGAGCTCGAGGAATACGTCCTCAAGGGATGCGTCACCGCGCACGTCCTCCATAGAGCCCGATCTTATGAGCTTACCGCCCTTAATGATCGCGACTCTGTCGCATAGCTTCTCGGCAACGTCAAGAACGTGGGTCGAGAAGAAGATGGAGCCGCCTGCCTCGCAGTGCTCGCGCATCATGAGCTTGAGGGTGTGAGAGGCTATGGGGTCAAGACCCACGAACGGCTCATCCATCATAATAAGCTTCGGAGAGTGAATAAACGCCGCAATTATAGCAAGCTTCTGCTTCATTCCGTGAGAATAACCCGAAATGCGCGTTGCAAGCGCGTCGGTCAGACCGAACTTATCCGCAAGGGTGTTTATTCTCTCATTTCTTACCTCGGACGATACTCCGTAAACGTCTGCTATGAAGTTCAGATATTTGATACCCGTCAGAAATTCGTAAAGATCGGGGTTGTCGGGGATATACGCACCCCTTTTCTTCGCCTCCATCGGGTCGGCGGTAATGGATACACCGTCAATATAGATATCGCCCTCATCGGGCTTGAGTATACCGATGGCAGCCTTTAGCGTCGTGGTCTTTCCGGCACCGTTGTGACCTATAAAGGCGCATATCTCTCCCGCCTCGATCTCGAGCGAGAGGTTATCGACGGCAACGAAATCGCCGTACTTTTTAGTAAAGCTTTCAATTTTAAGAACCGAATCTGTCATAACTGTGCTCCTTCTTGACTTTTAACCTTACGGGTGATATAATGTATAGACTGAGTTGATTTGCCGAATTGCGGCTATGGGAGGGACTATGGGTATCGGAAACTTCTTCCGACATATTGCGCTTGTTATCAGGCACAAGAATAAAGTGTTCTGGCACTGCCTGAAGTGCGGTATAGTATGGCGCGGCATCGTACACGACCTGTCGAAGTTCTCTCCGACCGAGCTCTTCGAAAGTGCGAAGTACTTTACAGGCTACCGCTCACCTATCGGTGTCTGCCGCGAGAAAAACGGTGTGAGCCATGCGTGGCTTCACCACAAGGGCAGAAATAAGCACCATATCGAGTATTGGCTCGACGGAGATTGTGACGTAACTCCTCTTATGCCCTACGTTTACGCGGTCGAGTGTGTATGTGACAAGCTCGCTGCGACGAAGACCTACGCGGGTAAGAATTACACCGAGGACCTCGCTCTTAAGCATTGGCTGAAGCATGGCAACAAGGTCGACGGAAATCCGAAGACGATGCTATTTATCGAGACGGTATTCCGTGATCTTGAGGCACACGGTGAGAAATACATACTCAACAAAAAGTATATGAGAGCGACCTACGACAGGATCTGCCTCGGGAAGGTCGAGGACAGCGAGGAGTAAGCGGCATACGCTGTCATGCGCTGTAAAAATTATATATTTCGGGGGACGATGAAGGGTAAAACCTTTGTTTTCTCCCTTTTTCGCACCGTTTTTACAGTTTTCGAGCGAGGTCGCTTATTTTACAAGCTTACGCTCAGATGAATAGAATGCACGTACAAGTGCGGTCATCGCGTCAATATCCGATACCGCACAGCACTCCTTTAAGGAATGCATTGCGAGCTGAGGAATACCGATATCGACGGTCAGAACGGGGATCCTCGTTGTCGCGATAGATCCAAGGGTAGAGCCACCCGGAAGGTCTGCTCTGTTAGAGTATTTCTGGAGTGTAAGACCGTTCTTCCCTGCCACCTCGCGAAGAAGTGCATCTGAGATAGCATCGGTCGCGTATCTGCGGTTCGCATTGTATTTTACGGCAACACCGCCGCCGAGGATCGGATGACACTCAGGATCGGAGAGCTCCGGATGATTCGGGTGAAGCGCGTGTGCACCGTCAGACGAGAGCATAAGAGATGCCGCAACCGCACTGCGGTATATATTGCGATCAGCGCATATTCTAAGGACGGTGTCCTGAAGGAAGTCGGATGCCGCACCCTCGGCAGTCGAAGAGCCTACCTCCTCGTTATCGAAGAGCGCAAGAAGTGGGATATCTGCGGTAGCATCAGCTGCGAGAAATGCCTCGAGTGCTGTATATACCGATGCAAGATCATCTATCCTCGATGAGAGAAGGAGCTCGTTATCCTTGCCGAAGGTAACACCGCGCTCCCCGTCATGGAGATATAGATCGTGCGAAAGAATATCACCCGCCTCGATATCAAGTGCCTCTGCCACCTTGTCGAGCACCGAGCCATCGCCCGAGAGCGAATAGATGGGAAGAAGATCCACCGCGGGATTCGGCGCGAAGCCCGAATTTACCGTTCTGTTAAGATGCGGCGCAACGCTGGGTATAACAACCTTAAGATGTGGGACCGTAACGAGTCTGATCTCGGCACCTGTGTCGGTTCTGACCGCTACTCTGCCCGCTATGGAGAGAGGACGGTCAAACCATGTATAATGAATGGCACCGCCGTAGCACTCAACGCCTATCTTCGCATATTTTCCCTTTACATCGGGGACTGCCTTCAGCTTGAGCGCGGGTGTGTCTGTATGTGCGGAAACGATGCTGAACGCGCGCACGGGAGTTCTGTACACGAAAGCAATAAGAGATCCGTGACGAACGGTGTAGTATTTTCCACCGTCCTTAAGCTCCCACGCAGCCTCTCCGTCAAGCTCGGTAAATCCCTGCTCGGAAAGACGTGATGCAACGGTGTCAGCAGTGTGATACGAGGTGGGGCATTTCTCTATAAAATCAAAAAGCTTATTTGCTGTATCCATTATTTTGCTCCAAAATATTTATTATCATATATATTTTACAGTTATACGCGAAAAAAGTCAACTTATTACTTGAAAATATTCGGGCGTTGGTGTAAAATAATATAGTCAGGCAAGTATTATAATACCGATTGGAGAAATATATGAAAAAAACAAGACTCAGAAAATATGCCGAGCTTATCGCAAAGGTAGGCGTCAACGTAAAGAAGGGACAGGAGGTTATCGTTCAGGCAGAGCTTGATCAGCCGGAATTCGTAAAGATGGTCGTCGACGAGTGCTACAAGCTCGGTGCAAAGAAGGTTTCGGTCGATTGGAGCTATCAGCCCCTTACCCGCTCTCACGTTAGATATTGCTCGGCCGAAGTTCTCGGCTCGCTCGAGGATTGGCAGCTAGCAAAATGGGAAAGACAGACCGAGGTCATCCCCTGCAAAATATATCTTATGTCCGAGGATCCCGACGGTCTTGACGGTATAAATATGAAAAAATATGCTACCGCTATGGCTAAGCGCGGTAAGCTCATCAAGCCCATCAGACAGAAGATGGAAAACAAGTATCAGTGGTGTATCGCAGCAGTTCCCGGTGCCGCATGGGCAAAGAAGGTATTCCCCGAGCTCCGCGTCAATCAGGCTATCGAGAAGCTCTGGGAGGCTATTCTCGACACCTCCCGCGTTAATGACGATCCCATCGGAGCATGGGACGAGCATAACAAGGACCTCGCAAAGAGATGCGAATATCTCAACTCGCTCGGTCTTACCAAGCTCGTATACAAGGCGTCAAACGGAACGGATCTCACAGTAGGCCTCTCACCCGAGATCATCTTTGCCGGCGGCGGTGAGAACGCGCTCGGATCGGGAATTTACTTCAACCCGAATATCCCCTCCGAGGAAATATTCACCTCCCCCATCAAGGGTGAGGCTGAGGGTATAGTTTACTCCTCAAAGCCACTCGCATATAACGGTGCACTTATCGAAAACTTCTCTATGAGATTCGAGGGCGGTAAGGTCGTAGAGGTCAAGGCGGAAAAGAACGAGGATGTCCTGCGCGAGCTCATCGCAATGGACGAGGGCGCGCCTTATCTCGGTGAATGTGCATTCGTACCCTACACCTCTCCTATCAGGGAGTCGGGCATACTCTTCTACAATACTCTCTTTGACGAGAACGCATCCTGCCACCTTGCTATCGGACGCGGCTTCACTAATCTCTATCGCGGATACGAGGATATGACCGAGGAGGAGATACACGCGAAGGGCATCAACGACTCTATCGTGCACGAGGACTTCATGATCGGCACTGCTGATATGTCCATCACCGGTATCACAGCTGATGGAAAAGAGTTCAAGATCTTCGAGCGCGGAGAGTGGGCTTTCTAATAAAAAAGTAGGTTAAACACCGCGTTTTGACAATAGTTGTTTACTATAAAAGGAGCTTCGGTTATCGAAGCTCCTTTTTTCTTATTGTAATAGCCATCCGAATCAAAGAGGAGGATGGCGTGAAAACCACCAGTCCGGCTGGTGGTTCTAAAAAGCTTTAGCTATGCGTAGAAAAAGAACCTCCCTTGGTGTATAATAGAGTCGGTCTGCCAACCAACAAAATTAAAAACCAAGGGAGGATCAAGTCGTGAAACTTGACACAGATAGTTTAGCACATACGCAATGGAATTGCAAGTACCATATAGTATTTGCCCCAAAATACAGGCGGCAAGTGATATATGGTAAAATCAAAGCAGATATAGGAAAGATGTTACGAAAGCTCTGCGAATATAAAGGGATAGAAATTATAGAAGCAGAGGCGTGCTCCGACCATATACATATGCTAATTTCAGTTCCACCGAAGTATAGTATATCACAGATAATGGGATATCTCAAGGGGAAAAGCAGCCTAATGATCTTTGAAAAGTATGCCAATTTAAAATACAAATACGGAAATAGGCACTTTTGGTGTAGAGGGTTTTACGTAGATACGGTAGGACGAAACAAAAAGGCAATACAACAGTACATAAGGAAGCAATTACAAGAAGATCACGAAGAAGAACAATTGAGCATCAAAGAGTTTGTTGACCCGTTTACGGGTCTGCCAGTGAAAGAAGGCTAAGGTAAAAGCCCCTTTAGGGGCTCGCCGGTGATTGTCATGCGGTTGGCAGACTTTTCGATGAGCCTTTAGGCTCGGCCGGTGAAATGCCCTAAGGGGGCTTGTGCAAACCACCAGCACGGCTGGTGGTTATGATTGATCAATCGCACTTATTTTCCAAACATTTCTATCAGCTTGGCTGCCTGTCTGAGGCCGTCTGTAGCCGAGGATACTATTCCTCCGGCATAGCCCGCGCCCTCCCCTGTCGGGTATATGCCATTGTGACCAAGCGCGACACCTTGCTCGTCTCTCTCCATTCTGAGGGGCGAGGTCGTTCTTGTTTCGGGGCCTGTTAGGACAGCATCGGAATAGTTGAAGCCCGGCATCCACAGATCAAAATCCACCATTCCCAAGCGGAGCGAATCTTCGATATAGTCAGGAAGATATTCCGAAACTCCTAGCTGCTCAACACCTCTTGGATAGGTTGGACACACATCACCGAATGTTGTACTTTTATCAGCCGTCATAAGCGAAGAAAGCGTTGATGCGGGGGCTTTATATCTGTTTGTTTTCGAGAACGCCAACCTCTCTATTCTCTCTTGATATTCTATTCCTGCGAGCGGATGCTCTGAGCCGAAGTCGGCGGGTGTTACGCTGACGAGCATTGCGCTATTTGAGTTATCCCCCATCCTTGCGTGCTCACTCATACCGTTAGTTACTATTGCACCTTCGCTGCTGGTAGCGGCTACAACCGTACCGCCCGGACACATACAGAAGCTATATACGCTTCTCCCCGAGGGCAGATGAGTAACAAGATGATAGGATGCGCTCTCGGATATGATATTACTCGCTTCCCGATATACAAGCTTATTGATATACTCGCGCTTATGCTCTATGCGTACACCGATACCGAAGCCTTTCGGTGTCATTTGGATGCCTTTGTCATATAGCATCCTCACTGTATCCCTTGCACTGTGACCGATAGCTATAATGGCGGCAGCGGTGTCTATTCTATACTCTTCGCCATTCTTTTGGTATATTACTGCGGTAAGCTCTCCGTCTATAAGTTCAAGCTCTGTCAGCTTTGCAGAGAATATGAACTCTCCACCGAGCGACTCGATTTTTTCCCTGATTGCCGTCAGTATGCGCGGCAGCTTATCCGTTCCGAGGTGTGCGGTTGAGGAAAAAGCAATATCATCAGTTGCTCCCGAAGCTATAAACTCAAAAAGAACTCTTCTTTTATACGGGTCCTTAGAGCCTACCTTAAGCTTTCCGTCGGAAAAAGTACCTGCTCCGCCCTCACCGAACTGCACGTTGCACTCGGTGTCGAGTATGCCGAGTCTGTTAAAAAGGGCAACCTTTTCAGCCCTCTTGGCGACGGGTAATCCGCGCTCGAGAACTATGGGTCTTGCACCCGATTCGGCAAGTGCAAGTGCGGCAAATAACCCCGCAGGTCCTGCACCTACGACTACCGGGCGGAAATCAAAGCTGTGACTTTCTATATAGAAGATCTCTTCCTCGTGCGGCTTAACGCGATTCCTTATTTTAAGGAGTCCGCGCTCACGCTCATCGCTCGTTCTGAATGCAACCGTGCATTTATACGAGGGTGATGCAGTATCAGATAAATCGAGAGTACGCTGCAACAGATGCTCTTCCCTTATCTCATCTCTTTCTATCGGCAATGACGCGCATATAGCATCGATAATGTCGGAGGACGAGTATCCAAGCTTAAGTCTTATATCAATTTTTATCATACCTTGTCCTCCATTCCTTTTTTCTCTATTATAGCATAAATTACGTTAACATTAAAGTCTTTTTTTATTTTAGTGAACTCTTTTTACAAAAAAGCTGAGCGAAGATATCCTCTTGGGATATCTTCGCTCTTTGTTTACCCTCACGGGTAGCGATGTATACTATTTTTCTGTCGAAAAATGGTACAATTCAAAGACAAATCCTTGAATTAGCCTACAATACCCGAACGCTCAATACCCTCAACCAGATATCTCTGACAGAAGAGGTACATGATAATAAGCGGAGCAATTATAAGCATACCTGCCGTGTTCTGAACGATGTTATAATACAGAGTCTTTGCTCCGTATCCGTTCGGAGGAATGAGTGAGGGAGGCATCTGAGTGTACATATCGGGCATAAGAATGACCTTAAACTGAGGGTCATCCGTGTAGAAGAAGAGACTGTGATAGAACTCATCGGTCCACTGCCACGAGAAGGAGAAGAGGAAGATCGTGATCATCATCGGCACCGCAAGGGGCAGGATGATCTGGAAGAAGGTACGGAAAACGCCCGAACCGTCAACGTATGCAGACTCCTCAAGCTCATCGGGAACTCCCTTAAAGAACTGTCGCATCAGGTAGATGTAAAGACCGTTCTTGAAAGCAAGACCGCCGATAGAAAGAATAAACAGAGGCCAGAAGGTGAACGTCAGGTCAAGCGCATCGCCGGTAACAAGCTCAATGATACCGGGATACTGCCAGGAAAGCACGGTTGCAAGGTCGAAGGATGCAAAGTGCTTCATGATCGACGTCTGAAGTGCGCTGTGCGGGATAACCATCGTTACGATAACTGCGATCATTACGATAGAGTTGCCCTTGAACTTGAACTTAGCAAGTCCGTATCCGACAAGACAGGATACCATCATCTGAATTACAGCACACATAAGTGATAGCAAGAGGGTGTTGATAAAGCCCTCAAAGTAGTTGTTCTCGAATATGATAGCCTGATAGATCTCGAGAGTCGGATTCTTCGGAACAAGAGATACCGTCGCGTCAAGAACGTCAGCCTGAGTCATAAAGGAGTTAGCAATTCTTGCAAGGAAGGGATACAGAATTACGAAGGATACGCCAAGCATAAGGATAAACTTAAGTACGTTTACACCCGCGGTGATCCACGTATTTGCTTCCTTAAGCTTCTGTATAAGCCTTTCCTTAAAGGTAAGCTTACCCTCGAAATCTACCGAGATGCTATTCTTGGTTTCTCTTCTTACTACGGGAGTAGATTCTTCATTCATTGAAGCCATTTTCGCACCTCCTTAATCCTTTCTTTGGTAGAATACCATCGTCGAGGCAATTGCCGCGACAACGCCGATGATCAATAGAACGACCACGAAGTAGATCCAATACATCGCGATAGCGTAGTGAGGATCGACCGTTGTCTGTCCGTTGATGAATACCATCATCGGGTTTGACGAACGTGTGAACGAGTCAATAACCGTATAGATAGCATTTACAAGAATCATCGGTGAGATCATCGGGAACGTAACCTTCCAGAAGGTCTCCCAGCCCGTCGCACCGTCGATACGGCACGCCTCGTAAATCGAGGGCGAGATCGACTGAAGACCTGCAAGGAAGATAAGCATCTGAACACCCGAATAGTTGATAATATTGTAGATATTGTTAACAAGACCTACAACGTAAGTAACCAGCTCTCCGCCTATCGCCATGGATTGGAATATATACTGTACGTCAAGCATATTGATAATTCCTGCTCCGGCTGAGGCTCCCGTACCGTCGTCTATACCCGCCTGGGTCTGACCCGTCGCTATATCTGCGCCATTGATCGAGTCCATAAGACCGGTTGCGATAATAACGGGAACGAAGAAGATCGCTCTGAAGGCTGCTCTACCGAGCATCTTCTGGTTAAGAACGACTGCGATAAAGAGTGCGAAGATGATGATGGCAGGCACCTCGAAGAGAAGCTGCTGTATCGACGACAGAAGCGTCGTTACGAAGCTCGGCGACTCAACGAAGGCATTAATGTAAAAGTTGAAGTAGTTGGGGGTGTAAACCTCGGTCATTACTCCGTCTACCGGAACGTAGGATCTGATGAAGAAGCTCCACCAGATCGAGTCGATCAGGATAGGCAGATATACGAGAAGAACACCGAGAATAAAGGGGAGAACAAACACGTAGCCTGCCATAGCACGCTTCTTCTCGAGCGATGCCGAGCGACGACGGCGTTGAGGCTTTTCTTCTACCTTAGGCTCGTCGTTTTCGACTACCTCGGCAGCATTTTCTGTTATCTGCTCAGCAACTGTGGTTTCCTGAGAAATAGTTTCTTCCATTTGCCGTCTCCTCCTTATCCTTCAATTTTGTAAAAGCCGTATTTTTCAACGGTTTTAACGGTGTTTGCGTCAAGTCTTACAGTAACACTGTAAACGTTGTAGTTAAGTATGAATCTGACAGTGTGACCCGTCTTCTGATTCTTATAGGTTACCATAGCAACGCGGTCATTGTCCGCAGTGTATCTGGTATAGTCATAGCTATCCTCATCGTCATTCATGGTCGAGTCGGTAACTATGTCATATGCAGTCTTCTCTGCATAGTTGCTGACAACGTCAACCGATACTGCGTATCCGCCATCGGTGCTGTAATCAGCGGTAAGTTTTGCAACTACTGCGAGAAGCTTCTCGTAGAAGGTGTCGACAGTCTCATTGTCCGTAACAGCCTTGAGCTCCTCTACGCTTATATTCATAAGCTCAGATGCCTGTGCTACGAGCTTATCGGTGTCAACGCTAAGCTTAATACCTGTACCTACGGGGACACCGTTATCTCTCATTGCATCAAAGGCAACTCTGATAGCCTCGAGAATCTCCGCCTCAACCAGCTTAACGAACTCATCCTTGACAAGCTCTCTGTTCTCTGCCATCTCCTTTTCGTCGATAACACGCTCGGTGAGGATCATCTTGTGATCAACGATCTCGTAGTCCTGATATTTTCCGATAGCAGCGTTAAGAACGTTGTACTGCTGAACGAGATCGTCGTACCAGTTCTGGTAGTCGATACCGTAGTAATCGTTAAGTACCTCATCCTCCTTCATAAACTCCGTATTGTCGTAGCAGAGTATGTAGTAAAGAGATGCACCGTTCTCAATAGCACGAAGGATCTCGTAGTCGGGCGAGCCCGCATAGTTGATCGGAGAGCCTGCGTAATTAACGTATCCGTGAAGCACCATACCAATGAAGGGGACGGTGTAGGATGAGTAGGTGAAGTGGCTGGAGTCAGTAGAGATATCAAGAATATGATCAGCATATCCGAGCACGTAGGAGTTACCCTGCGAGATCATTACGTCATAGCCATCTGTGTTTGCCATTCTGTCAAGAAGAGCGGCAATGTTTGCACTCGATTCATCACGGTTGATGGGATTCTCTTTATCGAAGTTGGAGTTAAGATCCGAACCTAAGGTAGATACAGAGATGTACTTGTGATTGTATGACGAGTAGCTGTTATTAAACTTGGTGTAAAGTCTGTCAAGTGCGTCACTCGAGATAACCATCGAGTAGAAGGACTCGTAGAATCCGAGCACCGAGTTGTAGACCTGCTTTGAAGCATAACGGTTATCAACCATTCGCGAAAGGTCTGTACCCTCGTCGACTCCGTCAAGCCATGCACTGTTGGACATGTAAGAGAAATCGAACTCGGGATATACACCGAAGCTTGCACCGTTCTTACTGATAGCCTTAGCCTGATTGATAAGGTTTACAAAGCCGTTGCTGCCGCCGCATGCACCCTCCCAGTTAACTGCCGTGGGATAAGTGAAGTACATACCTCCGTTCGCAAAGCCGGTGAGCTTAAAGTTGATGTTGCTGATGCTCTTCATAGAGTCAACAAGCTTATCGTACTCGTCTGCTCTCTTTGCGTACTTCTCGCGAAGAGTCTTATTATCGACCTCCGCCTCGGATCTCGTTCTGTACTCCTTTGCCTTTGCCTTGAACTTTGTGGTTACATCCGCAAGCTCCTTATACATCGTAACGATATCGTCAAATGTAGTAAGAGGCTTGGATACAGTTACGGGGAAGGTAAGGAACTTCTCCATTACCGTCATGGAACCGAGAGCTTCAATGTAAAGGGGAAGATCTTCGCCGACATTCTCAAGTGCGGTAAGATCGCCAAGAGACTTAAGATAGTCGCGGTAATAGTTTGCCATACCGACGTAGCTTGCGGGAGTCTTTGCACCGGCAAGCGTAGGATCGTCAAGCATTACGTATCTCGTAATATACGAGCCTGTGTACTTGGAATCAGATACGATCTTGTAGGTAGAGCCCGAACCTCCCGTAGAGCTGTCAAGCTTATACTCATCGGAGGGATAAGGTGAATAGGATGCGTATACGGAAGAATACTGGTGAGTGTTACCTCCGAACGATACGTACATGGTAGCAAGTGATGCGCCTTCCTCAAGGATCGCAAAGAAGCCACCCTTGTGATCGGTATAGTCTGCAGTGCTGCCGGTGCCGTATCTTGCGGTAGTGGTAATACCGTAAACAGGCATGGTAACGATCTCCTTGTGCTTACCTGAGGGGTTAGCATAAGCAAAGTCATCACCGTAAACCGAAAGAATCAAAGATACGTTCTGCTTTTCCTTATCATCGTAAAAGTCAGAGTACTCGATAACAGATCCGGAGCCGTCGGGAATAAATACGTATCCGTCCTTTGTGAGATCACCCGAGCCGAAATACTGAAGAGGCGTGATCGAATCAAGGTTGTAAAGAGCCTCGTCGAAGCTGATCGAGTTAACGGGAAGTCTTACCGAAAGAGATCCGTCAGAATTGAAGCTGTATTCGAGAGAGCATCTGAATACCGGGTGCTCGATCAACTTGTGTACGTATTTGCACTCCGCCTCATGCTCAGTGAGCATATCAATGGTGTATGCGGAGTATCTGGTAAGCCATCTCTCAAGTCTCTTGAGCTTGTTGTTCGTATCAGCCGAACAAACGTAGATAGCAACGCCCTCTCCGAGAAGAGGCTTATCCTCAGGAGCTGTCTCGGGAGTAAGTCCGTCAGGCTTAAAGAGTGTGAAGGACGAACGGAGTGTCGCAAGAGCCTGCTTTACGCCCTTAAACTCGTTGTAGATATCCTTATCCTTAACGGGATCAAGATACTTCTTGTATACCGTCTCACTCACCTCGGCGTATCTGAATACCGCACCGAGGTCAACTCTGCCGTCACGGTCATATACCGAGGTCGATCCCCACTTCTCTCTTGCGTAGAAGTTATAATCGGATTCCAGAAGGCCGTAAGTCTCAACGAGATGAGACTCGAAGAGTGAGTGATAGTAGTCGAGCATAGGATCGAGCACGAACTCAATGTATGCCTCCTCGGTAATCTGCATCGGAACGTTGTAGCGCGTCGTAGTATCACCTATGGTGTAGTTGACTCGAATACCGTTTGCGATGAAGGTCGTTGTGATCTGTGCGCGGTCCGCGGAATCGGTAGCGCTTGTGAGCACACCGTTGTTAGCAGCGGCCTCGCCCGAATCGTGAGAATACCTGATAGTTATCTGGTTCATCAGGTCCTTTTTGGTCAGATCGGATGCATATGCGCCGGGGTTATAAGGATTCGAGCAAAGGATCTGACCCGTACGGTTATTCTTGTAATACATAACTCCGTTGTATCTGTTTACGTATATGGTGTAAGCATTACCGGTGGAATTGATATAATCAAGGTAACCGTTTGCAAGATCGCTTTCCAGCATCTCTTCATAGCTCGAGAAATTATTCTTATAAGACTCCTTAACGATGCTTATGATCTGTGATGCGGTAAGTGTCTGCTTACCTACAGAGGCGGATGAGTGTGCTGCGCTCACCGATACGGGAATAAGTCCCGCTACGGATACGAACAGAAGCACTACCACAAGAGCAGACGATAATATTTTTTTCATATTCATTTGTATTACCTCCTGCTTTCCTATACTCTGTTGCCGATCTCGGCAAATATGGAAACTACAAACTGAACCATCTTCACAACAAGGCTCGAGAAGAGAATCGCGATGAACATGATGATAACCATCGCAACTATCGTACCGAGAATGGTGACGAAGTTCTTTCCAAGTGAGTAGTCATGTGTAACAAGTGTTCCGAAGAACAGAAGAATTCCAACCCATACAAGACCTATAGTGGTAATAAGGGTGACCATAGTACCCTCGCTCGTGGTCATGATGTTAGAAAGAAGTGTAGATACGAATATAAACAGCGGCAACGGTGCTAACGAATAGCAGGTCGCTATGTAAATATCCTTTAAGCTACCCTCACCATCAAAGAGTGTGGTAAGGCACCAGTTGCCTATTACCCAAAGCATTACGGGTACAACGACCGAGATGATCGTCATAAAGATGTTTGCGTAGGAGCCTCTGGTATTGAAGAGATATCCCTGACCTACGGAGTTATAGAAGAATGCTATAACAGTCAGTGCAAGGAATGTTGTAGCAGCTCTTACAGATCCTCGCTTCTCGTGCTTAAGATCCCAGAAGCCGTCGAAGGGATGGAATACAAGGTGACATGCGTACACGAGCTCCTCCCAATAGGTCTTCTGACCGACCTTCAGTGTCGTTATCTTGTTCTTCTTCTTTGCGTATCCGAGGAACTTGAAGAAGAGAACGAGAACAACGATAAGCGCTACTACGATGAGAAGGATCCAGTTCTCAACAACTTCCTTTCTCATCTCAGAGAAAGCATCCGACGCATAAGTTGTATCATACGCCTTCTGGAGCATGTTGTAAGCCTCAGCGTACTCGCCCTGGCTGTAAAGAGCCTTACCTATACCGATATATGCAAGGTCAAAGTTGTTGTTCTTCGTGAGCAGGTCGCGCCAATAATCGATAGAGGCGTCGTAGTTATGCTCATTCTGATTGCGGAGCGCTGCAATGATCGTATCGCAGTAATCCGTAGGAGTATAGACGGTGATCTTGTAACCGTCCATCTTATTGTTATCAAGCACGCAAAGTCTGTATACGCCGTCAACCACCTGATAGGTTGCTGCAACGATAGCCTCTGCGTTACCGAGCTGAGTACCCGTATCACCGAATGCGAAGAGAAGGTTGCCCTCTTCATCGTAGGTGAAGAGCCTCGAACGGCTCGAATCGAGAATCGTCCATGATCCCTCAGGACCAAGGGTGATATCCGTGATCTTGGATACTCTCATCTGGTTGAAGGAGTCGACGACCTCACCTGCGGGGTCGAAGAAGCCGTTACGCTTCATGATCTCAACACCCGTAGAATTGAGTTTCTTTACGGGAGAGTAGGTCGAAGCCTTGCTCCTGAGCGCATTATACTGCTGAACGGGATCGATCTTGCTGTTGGTAACGTAGATGAAGCCGTTAGAGTCAACCGCGATGTTGTTGTAGGAAACCGAAACGTTCTTTACGCTCGCTGCCCTCTGCTCCTCGGTCTGGAAGTTACGCCAGATCTGATCGAGGATGGAGTAGGAAACCTTCTGAGCACCGATAAATCCGGTAAAGTCTCCCTCGCTTGAAAGAACTACTACTCCCTGATAGATCTTTTCGGAGATAACGAATACTCTTCCGTATTTATCTACCGCAACGGAGATGGGTCTGAACTCACCGTCCTTGATAAGAGGGGTCGAGGGCTGCTCGATCGTTCTCTCGTACTCGAAGGAGCGTGTGAATACAACGATTCTCTCGTTGTTCGTATCACATACGTATACGCGGCTCTCCTGATCGGGGTCCTCTGCGATATCGCAGGTAAGATCTCTCGCGCTGACGAATACCGCCTTGGGAGCGTCGAAGGTCTGCTTGTTGCCGTACTCATCGATGTAAGAATCGATAATGTCGGTTGCCTCGTAATACTTGTTGATTACTACAATCCTGTTATTCTTGGTGTCGGTAATATAAAGATTACCGTCATCGTCTGCGGAGAGGTCGGATGCCTCGCTGAGCTTGGTCGAAAGTCCGAGATCAGAATAGTTGAAGGAATCGTCCGCAGAATACGCCATAGGCGAGAGAAGCGGAAGGCCGTCAATCGAGTAGGTGTAGGTCTCGTAAGACTCGTATGCAAAGCTGCCGATGCTGCCGAAGAGGAGTACGAACGCAAGTGCAAGGACTACTATTTTAATTAATTTATTCTTCATAGCCCCTCCTTAATCCTTCATACCCGAGGAGCCCATCGTCTCAACGATCTGGCTCTGGTTGAATACGAATACAAGTATAGGAACCATCATCATAAGAACCGTAGATGCAGCGCCCGCGCCCGAACGCGCAATACCACCCGAGAGGATCTGACCTATCGCGTAGTTGAAGGTCTTGAGCTCCTCGGAGTGAATGTATACCGAGGCACCCTCGTTCCAGAGGTTCTTAAAGCACTCAACCATAAGGGTCAGCCACGCGGGCTTAACCATAGGCATCGCGATAGTAAGATAGGTTCTGAACTCACTCGCACCGTCAAGTCGCGCGGACTCGAGAACCGTGTTCGGAACCGAGGACTCCATGAACTGCTTCATGAGGTAAAGACCCATCGTTGAAGCAAGTGAGGGAATGATAATGGACAAATAGGTATCAATCCATCCAAAGGATGAAAGAATGATAAAGTGTGTAACCTGGTTAACCGTGGAGTGGAACATAAGAGACATTACTATGACCTGGAATATCAGCTTACGGCCGGGGAAACGGAGCTTCGCAAGCGAGTAAGCCGCCATAGAAGCAAATATAAGGTTACCGAGAGTACCGCAAATGGTGATAAATACAGTGTTGAATATGTATCTCGAGAAGGGTACCCACGAGTCACCCATAAGGGTGAAGAGGTCTACGAAGTTGTCTATCGTGGGATTGACAACGTAGAAACGAGGGGGGAACATGAAGAGCTCATCCAGGGGCTTGAACGCCTGTATTACGACGTAGTACATAGGAATGAACATGAACAAGCCGAGGAGAGTGAGCATGATGGTGATACCGAGGTCACCGCCCTTTGATCTGTTGAGGACGACCTTGTGTCCTCTTGTTCTGAGCTTCTGTGCCATCTTACTCACCTACCTTTGAAAGAGCCTTCTTGATCACGATGTTCGATGCGAACATTATGACGAAGAGTATCACGGCTATTGCAGAGGAGTAACCTATCTCATAACGTGATCCACCGTAGTCACTAAGATGGTGCATGATAGTATGCGCCGCGTAGTCTACCGAGGGGAATCCGCAAAGAGCGGTAACGACACCGCCGAAGCCGAAGGAGTTGGTGATAGCAAGCACCGCACCGAACATAAGCTGAGGACGCATTGTCGGAAGGGTGATGTACCAAAGCTCCTGCCAACGGTTCTTGATACCGTCAACCGCAGCTGCCTCATACATGGAGCGGTCGATAGTCTGAAGACCTGCAATAAACGAAAGGAACGCGGTACCGAGAGATGTCCAAAGAGCAACCACGATACAAAGTCCCATAACGTACTGAGCGTCGGAGAACCATAGTATTGGTGAATTGATAAAGCCGTATTTCATAAGCACCGCGTTCGCCCAACCGTAGGAGTCGGATGCGAAGAGCGTCTTCCATACGAGGTATGCACTACCCGAGATGGAGGGTGCGTAGAATACAAGGGTTACAACCGCACGGATCTTAGGAGGAAGCTCATTGATGAACCACGCAACAAGAAGTGCTAAGATGTAGGAAACAGGACCCGTGACAGACGCGAATATAAGAGTATTCTGGCAAGCAAGAATAAATATCTCGTCATCCATGAACAGTCTCATATAGTTGTCAATGCCTACAAAGTTCGGGAACTGAAGCATGTTAAAGTCGGTAAGGCTGAGGATTATCGAAAGGAATACCGGGAGGACTGTGAAGATGATGAACAGAAGCAAGAACGGTGCTACCATGAAGTAGGCTGTCTTGTTATTCTTCATCTCTTCCCATGTCCATCTCAGCTTCGACACCTCAGAAC
This sequence comes from Clostridia bacterium, assembly GCA_017508195.1. Classification (GTDB taxonomy): domain Bacteria; phylum Bacillota; class Clostridia; order Oscillospirales; family CAG-272; genus UBA1740. The sequence continues at coordinate 31,408 of JAFVZL010000032.1, forward strand.
GCTTGACCGGTCCTTGTGTCTTATTTGTCTGTGACATTGTGATTCTCCTTTACTGCTCGGGAGGCTGGTAAGTGCTCTTTTCGGGAGGTATGGGCTCATCCTCTGTGGGAACCCAAAGTCCGAACTCCTTGCGCTTACGCTCGATCTCACTGTTGATGGCTCCAATGTAGGATCTCATAGAATCGATCGCATTGGCGTCGTTGTTTACTGCATCGAGGAATGCGAATGAAACGTATCTCGCAATGATATAAGATCCGGGATAGTTAACGATGGAGGACATGTGATCCATCTGGTTCATGATCGCTTCCTTCTCGCTGGAGGTCCAGGAGAGATCCTGAATTGACTTCAGGTTAGCGGTCTCATACTTAGCCGACGGACCCATGATAGCAACTATTCTGTTACCGTAGTCGGCAGACTGCTTTGCTGCGGTCTCCCACTGGGTGAACTGCCATGCGGGAAGAAGGTTACCTCTCTGATCGCATCCATTGAGGATAATGGTCGCGGTTACCTGTGCGAGCGAGTCATAGTTGAGCTCACCGTTTTCTCTGTAAGAGCCGGGGAGCGAGCAGAACTCCCAGAGTCCTGCAATCTCAGTCGCGTAAACGACGAGCTGGTTATAAAGGTCTGCGTAGCTACCGATAAGAATGGGCATCTCACCCGTTCTGAAACGGTTAGCCGCATCGTAGGATACGGGGAACGAGTAGTCACTGTAAAGACGGCAGGTAAAGTCGAATGCGCTGAGTGCAACCTCAGAATCAAGGTCAATAGCAGCGCCTGCATACGCCTCGTCATACCTTTCGTTGTCAGTGTACTTCCACATGTTACCGCCCTCTTGATAGATCATGAAATCAAGAGCAGCAACGTAGCTGACACCTATCTGCATGTTGTTTGCCTGAAGCACGGGAAGTATGGAAAGAAGATCATCCCATGTCTCGGGTACCTCCTGCTTGAGATCGGCCAGAACATCCATACGGTAGAACATCATGGAGAACTGCATCGTTCTCGGGATACCGTAGCACACAGCAGGAAGAGCGGTAAAGCTTCCATCCTCGAGGTACTCTCTGCCGGGAGAGATCATAACGGTATCAAGAGCAGCCTTAGCAAAGTTAGCTTCACCGTTTTCATCAACGATAACGTCGCCAAAGGTGTTGGTCGTAAAGCTTGCCTCAACGCCATCTCTCTTAGTGGTAGTTGTCTCGTAGGAGCCGTCCTCGGCTTTGTATGTATAACGTGTGGTGGTGAAGATCGCGTTCTGCTCTGCGGAAAGTCTCGGATCAAAACCGTTTACGCCTAAAACCGCATCACGGATCGCATAGTTGATAACCTCAGCCGAGCCGAGTCCGAGATAAACATCCGGACCCTTTCTCGAAAGGATCGAGGGCAGAAGAGTTCCGCCCGTAACGAGCTTAAGTGCAACCGATACACCGGTCTTGTCGGTAAAGCCGCCCTGTGCATCGATCATGGTACGCCAGATATTAGCCTGGTCACGACCGGCTGCGATCCATACATCGATGTGCTCTGCCTTTTCTTCCGTCTTCGCGGTAACGCCCATCTGGTCGTAGTCGATGAAGAAGGAGGCGAAGAACGCCTGGATCTCGAACCAGATACCCTCGAAGAAGTTTGCATCCTGTCTTCTGAGAGCCGAGCTGTCACTGACAAGCTGACCGTCCTTCTCAATCATGGGAGCAATAACGATAGAGTCAAGCATGACCGTGCTCGCCTTGGAATCGTTGATCCATGTACCGAGAGTACCGAGATAAGACTTAAAGGTTGAGAGGTTGGCAGCGATATTATCACCGTTGTCCGAGCCTACCTTATTAAATAATGTATATATAGTTTGCAGTGTTGCAATATGCGCACCGTTTGTACCGCATATTTCCATCAGTTCCTTATGCGTGTTCTCAAGCGCCTTTGCGTGGGTGAGGATCGCGATAAGAACGTCAGGCATTACATCCATGAAGTTGTAGGTATCACTGTACTCATCGGGATCGGTACCCGTGAGCTGAAGGATACGCAGATATGCTGCGTTAAGCTCGGTAAGAGCCTTTTCAGCTGTCTGAATATACTCCTTCAAGGAACCGAGCGAGCACTCAAGGTACAGAGTATATTCCTTTCCCTCCTCAAAATAGAGGTTGAAGGTCTGCTGACCGTCTGTGATAAACTTACTCTGCCATCCGTCGACATAGTCGAACTTCAGGTTATAAGCCTCTTCAAAAGGAACTGTAGGAGTTCCGTCAGGCAATCCGTAATCGCCGCCCGCGAGCTTCAGAGTACGGCAGACAAACATACCCTGAAGGGTATTCTGCTTATAGCGCATTCCGAAATTATAGAATCCCGACTTGCTGACCGTAAACTTGTAAGAAGCCCATTGTCCGATCGTGCTGTAGCCGGTCTCGCCTATAACGTTGTAAAGCTGTGTACCGGACTTGATGGGGAACGTTGCGGGAGATGTGTTATCGTTAGAGGGAGAAACAGATGCATCCGATACCGCATCGGGGAACTCAGCCTCGATGATGATAGGATCGGTGTCTGCGACCTTATCGGTCTTACCCTCGTACTTCTTGATGTACTCCTCGTAAGTGATAGTGTCTATGGCATCCACTGCAGGAACGAGCTCTATCGACTTAAGGATAACGGGATCGCGCTCAGCCTTAAGAGAGATCTTGTGATCGCCCTCAACGAGGTTGAATACAAAGTATCCCGAATGATAGCCCGCACCGTCCTGAAGATAGTAGGTAGTCCAGCTGGGAGTAGCAACCGCACTGGGGGACATCGAGTTACCGATGAGATCCTGAGAGATCGTGTAGGTGGTGACGGTCTTCTTACCGTCCTTGACCTCTGTAACGATCTTCTTATACGCTTTTACATCGTCGCCCCAGACGTAATCTACGTCGTAGCTGTCAGCGGCACCGGGAGCATCCGTTGTCTCGGAATCGAAGTAATCGAACGTCCAGTTCTTATCGAGAATTATGCTCGCAACCTCAGAGAAAGGAATTCTGCCGTCGATCGTAAATCCACGCTCGATAGCGGATACGCTGCTCTCATCGGTGATACAGCTGAAGTATTCGAACTTAATGTAGTAAAGACCAGCCTGCTCGGGCGTGACCACCAGATCAAAGGTGATCGTACCCATCGAGGGAAGGTACACGCTCTTGTCCGCGTTCTCGTCGTAACCGAAATTCTTCCAGTTATCGGGAGCCTCGGTCATAGCGTTCTTGACGATATCGCTATCCTTGACGATCTGTATCTTTCCGTCATCACCGGACGTAAGGAACTTAGTCACGTCAATGGGGTCGATACCCGAACCTGCGGGTATGTTCTGCTCCAGGATGTTTGCGATGTACTCACCGTAGGGCAACGTTCCGACAAGTGACTGCATTTCCTCAAGCGTCGTCGGCTTGTAAGGATTCTTCTCAGTCGGGTCATGCTTCTGAGAAGCTGCAGAAACTGTGAAGCCCATGGAAGTGAGCAGCACTGTTACAGAGAGAATCAAGCATAAAACTCTCTGAAACCATTTTTTCTTCATTTCTGAAATCCTCCGTTCAAATTTGCGGTACATAAGGCCGATCTGCTTGCGGTAGCATCACCGTGGAGTCTGTGCTCGTTATGAGGCGCCAAGGTGATGGCATCGCAGGCGCAAGTAGACCTATATGCATAAAAAATTATAACATATATGGGCGCGAAAAGTCAATAGAGAAAAATTCTGCCATATGCGCCCCGAGCGCGAAAATCGGGGGCAGAAAATCGGAGCAAAAAATACTACGCAAACAATAGTTGACTGCTTCAAAAAGCTAAAATGCGAAAAAATGTCAAAAAGTAAGCTACATTTACATAAGTAATAACGATTTTTCAAGGCAATTCGCTCACACTAGGAAAAGCATGTGTAAATCTGATTTAACAGTTTTCAAGCGAAGTTATATTTATCATTAACAAGAAATAATGGGATGTTTTTGTCTATTTTGCATAAATTCCGACTGTTTTTTTCTATACGGCTGAAAAGCTACACAACCCCGAAATGACGACTTTCGCAGTGCCTTTTCGGGGTGTTTAAAGGTATCACGGAGATGAAAAAGAGCACCCACAGACTATCGTGCGAGTGCTCTTCCATAATCAACAGAAATTTGATTTGTTTACAAATTGTTTACAACTCCGAAGCCAAGCTTGCAGAGGCTATTATGCCGCCACCCAGAACGGTGTCGCCATCGTATATTACACAGGACTGTCCCGGAGTAACCGATCTCTCGGGGGAAGGTAGGTAAACGGTAACACCCCCGTCTTCATTAATATTGATTCGCGCGTGCGTAGGACGCGATGCATATCTTACCTTGACAAGCACTTCCCTGTTTATAAGTTTATCCTGTTCCGGTGCGGTAAAAAACACATTATCAAGTAAAATCGTATCCGACATCGGCGGCTCATCTCCGAGTGTAACCGTATTGGCTATCGGGTCTATTCCCGAAACGAACGCACGCGCACCAAGAGATATACCAAGTCCCTTACGCTGGCCTATCGTATATCTGATAATACCCTGATGCTCGCCCAGAACTTTGCCGCTTTTATCAATAAAGCTTCCGTGGGGAACGCAACCTCTTTCCTTTTCTATATAAGAAGCATAATCGCCATCAGGGATAAAGCATATCTCCTGGCTATCCTTTTTATCGAGCTCACGGTATTCCGAGCTCTGAAGCTCGCGTCTTATTTCAAACTTGATCTCCTCCCCCATAGGGAGAAGAAGAATATCAGTTATCTCGCGTGGAAGCCTATAAAGCATATAGCTCTGATCCTTGGATCTGTCGCGCGCCATAGCAATATGCTTGATCCTACCGCCGGGATACTGCCTTTCTGTTATCCTTGCGTAGTGACCGGTGGCTATTTTATCAAATCCGTTAGCTAAAGCATACTCAAACAGCTTTAAAAACTTAACACGGGGGTTACATATAACGCATGGATTCGGAGTTCTTGCCTTAAGATATTCCGAGATAAAATTTTCTCTTACCTCCCTGTCAAACTCCTCCCGACAGTCAATAACGTATAAAGGGATACCGAGCTTTTCTGCTGCCTCTTTGGCAGAATCAACATCAGTATGCTCGTGCATGACGAGTACGGCGCCGTGTACCTCGTGCCCCTCGTCTATAAGGCGCATAGCGGTATAGGTCGAATCAACTCCGCCACTCATACCAACAAGTATTCTCATAGCTCCCCCTTTCCGTCTTCTAGAGAATTTTCCCTAAAAACACCTCACCCGTGTCAATTTTTCGCACGTTTTAGGTATTCTTGTGCCACATCATCCCACAGGTTCTTTTACCGCTACATATTTGAGAGATAGGCTGCCCGACGGCAGCCTATCCTTTATTAATCAGTCCTCGTCCTCGTGTTCGTCGGACTCGATCTCGAAGTCTATGGGTCTGCCGATCTTCTTATAATAATCGGCAATAGCGCTCTTAACCGCTTCCTCAGCAAGCACCGAGCAGTGCACCTTTACGGGAGGAAGTCCCTCAAGAGCCTCTACAACGACACTGTTCGTGAGCTCGAGAGCCTCCTTGATGCTCTTACCCTTTATGAGCTCGGTAGCCATAGACGATGTCGCTATAGCCGCACCGCAGCCGAACGTCTTGAACTTGCAGTCGGTGATGATATCGTTCTCGTCTATATTGAGATATATCTTCATTATGTCACCGCATTTTGCGTTACCCACAACTCCGACACCGCTTGCGTCCTCTATTTCACCGACGTTTCTCGGGTTTGTAAAATGATCCATTACCTTTTCGCTGTACTGCATAATATTTTTCCTTACTTAGTGAGTTGTTCTCTTTTTTCAATCTCCTCCCAAAGCGGGCTCATCTTACGAAGCCTCTCAACGATGGGTGGGAGAGTTTCAAGTATATAGTCTACGTCGTCCTCGGTATTTTCGTGCGAGAGCGAGAGTCTTATCGAGCCGTGCGCCTTCTCGTGAGGAACACCGATAGCGAGAAGGACGTGGGATGGATCGAGTGAAGCCGACGAGCAGGCAGAACCCGTCGAGGCACATATACCCGCCATATCGAGCCACATAAGGATGCTCTCACCCTCGATGCACTCAAATCCTACGTTTACGTTACCGGCAAGACGCTCGGTCGGATGACCGTTCAGCTTTGAATAGGGGATCTTGGTCAGCCCTTCAATAAGTCTGTCACGCATAGCGCGTACCCTGTCGAGCTCGGGGATGCGCTCGGTAGCGATCTCAAGCGCCGTTGCCAAAGCAACGATATAGGGCAGATTCTCTGTTCCGCCTCTTTTCCTGCGCTCCTGACCACCGCCGTCAATCAGGTTAACTATCGAAAGACCGCGCCTGATATAAAGCAGACCTATTCCCTTTGGAGCGTGTATCTTGTGTCCTGAGAGCGAGAGCATATCAACTCCAAGCTCCTTAAGGTTTATATCAACGTTTCCAACCGCCTGGACCGCATCGGTGAACATAAGCGCCCCCTTTGCGTGTGCCATCTCGGTTATCTCCTTGATAGGCTGGATCGTACCGATCTCATTATTCGCGTACATGACAGCGACAACTCCGGTCTTATCGGTGATGGCATCCTCGAGCTCGTCGAGAAGCACCCTACCGTAAGAGTCGGTACCGACGTAGGTAACCTCGAAGCCCTCATCCTCAAGAGCCGCGCAGGTATTGAGAACTGCGTGATGCTCAATCTTGGTCGTGACGATGTGGCATCTTCCCTTTTTCTTCATTCTGTAAGCCGCGCCCTTGATAGCCCAGTTATCAGACTCCGTGCCGCACGATGTAAAATATATTTCGTTTGCACAGCATCCGAGCACCTTAGCGATCCTTTCTCTCGACTCATCGAGCAGAGCCTTAGCCTCATAGCCCTTGCTATGCTGGCTCGAAGGGTTGCCCCATGTGTTCTCAAGGCACTCGGTCATAGCCGATATGACCTCGGGAAGAGGTGCTGTGGTTGCTGCATTATCCGCATATACGAATCTTGCCATATAATTGTTTTTCCTTCATTTTTTTCAACACAGTACCGTAGGTACTATCTTGTCCTTAGATATTGTATACTAAAAAGGTACAGATTTCAATAGAATTCTTTCAATATTCGACCCGATAATTGTTAATTTATTATGAACACAAGCGCTTTTCCTGCTATGCATACGCTCGGATCTATAAAAAAATCATTTTTTAATACCAAAGTGCAGTATTTTAATATTGACAAGCTACGAGAGCAAGCATTATAATTAATATATCGTAATTACCATCGAAAGGGATAATTAATGTATACCATAGGAATCGATCTCGGCGGTACGAACATTGCCGTCGGACTTTGTGACGATAAGCTGAACATGATAGATAAGGAGAGCGTCAAAACGCATGCCGAGAGAACAGCCGATGAAATAGTCGCGGATATGGCATCCGTATCGAAGCTGCTGATAGACAGAAACAATTTGAATCTCTCTGATATCGAATACGTTGGAATTCTCGTTCCCGGAACGGTCAGAGCAGCCGAAGGTGTCGTAGAATGTACACCAAACCTTCCATTTTCGGGCTTAAAGCTGCGCGAAACCTTCAAGAACCATCTTCCTGTAGAGAGGGTTTATATCGAAAACGACGCAAACGCAGCAGCGCTTGCAGAGGCTCTTGTGGGTGCGGGAAAGGGTGCCGGCTCGCTCGTTATGATTACACTCGGAACGGGTGTAGGAGGCGGAATAGTTTTAGACGGAAAAATCTTCCGCGGAGGGCTTAACGACTTCGGTGCCGAGCTCGGACATACCGTTATCGTAGCGGGCGGTGTTCCCTGCGGATGCGGAAGACGCGGCTGCTGGGAATCATACTCCTCTGCAACGGCTCTGAAAAGAATGACCGCAGAACGCGTGGATGAGCTTCGCAAGTGCGGAAAAGCAAGCCTTATGCTCTCAGAGCCCAAAATAAGCGCGCGCACCGCATTCAACTGTGCGAAGGCGGGTGATACCGAAGCTAAGCACGTCGTTGACGAATATATCTTCTATCTGGCTACGGGAATTGCTAACGTTATAAACGTCTTCCAGCCCGAGATCGTTCTCATAGGCGGCGGAGTGTGCGGAGAGGGTGAATACTTGACACGCCCCCTTACCGAGCTTGTAAATTCCGAGCAATACACGCGCGATCAGAGGGTAAAAACAAAGATACTTACTGCGAGTCTTGGAAACGATGCCGGTATAATCGGAGCTGCCGCACTCGGCAGATAATCAGCCTGTTATCACACAGCGTATAGAAATCCTAAACCTTATTGATAGCTTTCGATTGTCTTTTGAGAGGCGATCTTGATGTTGTATGCATCGGGATCGCTTTTTCTTTTTTTATTTTGATTGGATAGCTATTTCTTATTGCTTTACAATTTATTTACAGAATATTTATTTCAGGTTTGTTGATGAAGACTCGAAAATATTTTAAAATAAAGGTAAAGAATTGCGATTTTATTTGTCAGGGAGGTCAATTTGAAAAGATTTATATCACTATTACTCTCTTTACTTCTGATATTCTCTTCCCTTACGGTGCTCTTTTCCTGCGCGCCTGTCGATCCCGGCTTAATACCATCGCCCCCCGATAGCGGAAGCGGTGATCCCGAAGCACCCGGTAGCGATCCCGACGATGAGGACTCGATTTACGATAAAAACGGCATCATAAAGGTCCCTACTAAAGATTACGGAAGAGACACTAAAGACTTTGACGTTTACGCAAACGATTATCAGAGACCCGACGTAGATTCTATCCTCGAGGCTTTTAAGGAGTGCTCGGCACTTATCCGAGATAATCAGGTCAGCTACGACGATCAGCTTGCCGCGATACTTGCGCTGGAAGACGGATACGTCAGCTTTAACAGTTCCCTCGTTCTTGCAGAAATATGTAATAACAAGGATCTCACGAATCAGAAGTGGAAGGATGAGTACGAATATCTTTCCACCTCACGCGCTGCTTTTACCCAAAGCGTTGAGGATCTGTTCGTTGCTTGTGCACAATCACCGCACGTTGAGAGCTTCGAGAATGATTACTTCGGTGAGGACATCGAAGAGGAGTACAAGAATGGCGGTAAATATACCGACGAGGCAGTCAAGCTACTTGAGGAGGAGACGGCACTTACAAACGAGTATAAGAACCCCGATCTCTCCTCCGTTCCCGTAACCTACGGAACTCTCAGCGGAACATACGACGAGGTAATAGAAAGGCTCAAGGAGCTTTACGGTAATAACTCGTTATGGTATTCAAGTGCCGCAAACTCGGTGTATCAGCAGGCATATAATACCGCAATAACCGATATTTACGTTGAGCTGGTCCTGGTTCGTACAAGACTTGCATCGGCTATGGGATACGATAGTTATCTCGAGCTTGCTTACGATGAGATGGGGTATGAATATACTCCGGACGATATGACGAAGCTTCTTAATGACATAGGAGAATTCGTCGTACCGATGTACAATAATCTCGTCCCCTACTTTAACAGCTATTTTATAAGCGGAGCGGGTTCTTTCGCACCTAAGCGCGACTTTGCATATACGGTAAACACCGCATACAGCATTATGTGCAAATTAGACTCGGGATTTGCCGATATATACTCCTATATGCTCCAGCATAAGCTATACGATGTAGGAGTTCTTACGGACAAGAGATTCGATGCATCCTTTACTACTTATATAGAAGATAATTTTTCGCCTTATCTCTTTGTTACAACGACGAATTCGGTATCCGATCTTGCGACATTGACACATGAATTCGGCCATTTTATCGATGCATATGTAAACAATGGTATGCATTCAACCATTGAACTTGCAGAAGTATGTAGCCAGGGACTCGAGATGCTTGCTCTTGTCGAGCTTAGCAGTATGCTTGATTCCCCAACCTATATGTACTATGAATACACTGCTATCCGCGATGCGTTTGAGGTTGTTATTTATCAGGGCTTCTACGCCGCTTTCGAGCACCTTGTATATTCGCTCGACGAATCCGAGGTGACAAAGGCTAAGCTCAACGAGCTTGTTTCTGTGGCCGAGATGCAGGTTCTCGGCAGCACAAGCGGCTACGATCTGCGCGCCGTCATGATACCCCACGTATTCATCGCACCAATGTACGTTCAGTCTTACTTCACCTCGCTTATTCCCGCGCTCGAGATATACACTCTCGAGATCGCGAACGAGGGTGACGGTCTTTCGGCATACAAGGCTATCATATACCGCCCCGAGAGTGACTCGGGCTTCCTCGATACAGTTTCGTCAGCCGGTCTTTCCTCACCCTTCGAGTCGGGTGTCATCGCCGACGTGATGAACGAGCTTTACTTCGCTATAACCGGAATCCATTATATTACAAGCCCCGGAGACCTTTCAAACGCAGCATAAAGTAAAATATCACTGCTCGGGAATATTAAAGAGGCTGCCTCAAATTTTTATTTGAGGCAGCCTCTTATTTTGTGATAGTCAGATTCGGGTGGACAGCCAAACGTAACATCACCTTATGTGTTGGTACAATTAAATTTCTTCTGCTATATATCTCTGTGCCTGCACGGTAAAGAGCTCGTGATACCTTCCGCCCTTTGCCATCAGCTCCTCATGAGTGCCTATCTCGGCAACCGTACCGCCGTCAAGCACTACGATCTTGCTCGCATCGACTGCACTCGAGAGGCGGTGGGAAACGAACACTGTTATCTTCCCCTCCGAGAGCTCGCGGAACTGATCGAATACTTCCTTCTCTGCAAGCGGATCGAGAGATGCTGTGGGCTCGTCAAGTATAAGAATATCAGATTCCTTATAGAACGCACGCGCAACGGATATCTTCTGCCACTGTCCGCCGGAAAGCTCTATGCCGTCCTCCTCAAATATCCTTGTAAGAGGCGTTTCATAGCCGTGGGGGAGCTCGGTTATGAATCCGTCTGCGTTGCCCTCGACTGCGGCTCTCACGATATCCTCGTCGGTATATTCGCGATCTACGTCACCGAAGCGGATATTCTCTCCTACTGTCTCGGCATACCTTCCGTAGTCCTGGAAGATTATTCCGAACATAGCATAGAGCGACTTGGGATCGTATTCCTTAAGATCGTTGCCGTCGAGGAGTATTCTTCCCTCGGTTGGATCGTACAGTCTTGTAAGAAGCTTGATAAGCGTTGTCTTACCTGCTCCGTTAAGTCCTACAAGCACTACCGAATCGGTGGGCTCGAATCTCAGGTTTATATCCTTAAGTACGTATTTATCTGTACCCGGATATTTGAACGAGACGTTTTCAAATACGATCGTGTGCTTCGCACCGCGCTCAGGGAGTCTCGGCTCATCGGGTGCGGTTATCTCTATCTTTTCCTTCATGAAGGTCATGATATTATCGATAAAGAGGGTGCCCTCGTATATGGTTGCAGTAGCGGTGAGAAGTGTGGTAACATATCCGCTTATCGACGTCAGTGCGCCCGAGTAGAGCGAGTAGTCACCGACAAGACCGTTCATAAATACAACGTTGTAAGCGATATAGAGGAAAAGACCGCAGTTTACAAGAGTCGAGATAAGACCTATGCATATCTGCCATATGCCCTCACTGAGAATAAGTCCCTTAAGGCCCTTGTAATAGCACTTGAACACCCTGCTGTATCTCTCGATAAAGGTGTCGGCAAGTCCAAGGATCCTTATCTCCTTTGCTCTGTCCTTGTCGACCATGAGCTGGGAGTAGTAGTTCATCTCTCGCCTTTCCTTCGAGTGGCGTCTTATGTAGTGGAAATTACGGTTTCTGTAATAGAAATTGACTATGGCACCGGGTACCGCAGCGGCAACTATAATAAGCGGTGCAAACGGGCTGAGTCCGACGAGCACGACAACGAATGATACGGCACTTATCAGAGCACTGACAACGTTAAATGTCGCGCTTAATATATGTAAGGGGCGCATCGACGCCTCTCTGTTTGCATTCTCAAGCTTTTCGTAAAACTCCGGGCGGTCAAAGGAGCGCATATCGACAACCTTCGATTTCTCGAGTATCATCATTTTTATATGATTTACCACGAGCTCACCGGAGATACCCGTCACCATGGAATTCAGACGGGTGAGTATCTTTTTAGCGAAAAGATATATAAAGTTAAGTATAAACAAGAAGATTATCGGTGATAACACCTCGAAAACATCACTGCCAAGCCCGCCATCAGAGCGAAGCATTACAAGATCGGCAATAGCGTTAAGAAGGTCGCGGGATATATAAGCGCCGAGAACGGGCAGGACACCGTCGAGAATGCAGAGTGCAACCATGAAAACGAGCATAAGAGGTGCTGCACGCCAGACGAGCCCGATTATATAAAGCAAGCGCGAGAAAAAGCCCTTAGCACGAAGGAGCCAATAACGCGGATAATCACGGAGCCGCGTTGGCTTTTCTATGCCGTCATCAGGCTTTTTGAATTTTGGTGGCATATGAATACTCATAATATGAACCTTTCTTCCCTCCCCCTCATAATATAGAAGCAGAAACCAAAAAGGAGAGAAAGCAATGAAGATCAACAAGGAAATGCTCGATAGCCTCGCATCAATGGGTGATACCGAGCTGTGGGGACAAATACGGGCAATAGCAGCCTCACACGGGTTGCGTATACCTGAGGGCGTGCCAAGTCACGCGGAGATGGAAAAGCTTCGTTCAATGATGCGTGGAGAAACGAAAATGAGCCTTAGCGAGGCGGTGAAGATCATAAATAACAAGAAACGGGAGACAAAATGATGAGTGATACGCCCGACATTTCGAAAATAGTAAGCATGATAATGGAAAAGCCCGAGCTTATAGCCGAGATATCGGGGATGTTAAAATCAAGCGACACCGAAAGTGAAAAAGCGGATAGCACACCGACTGCCGACGTGGCAGTAAAGGTCGATACCGAGATGCCGCGCGAGGACTCCAAGCGCGTACATAGAATGAAGCTGGCGCAGGCAATGAAGCCCTATCTCTCGAGCGAAAGAGCGCACGCAATAGATGCGATGATGTCAATAGTGGATATCCTCGAGCTGACGTGGGGGAGGCGCTGATGTATACCAGAAGCTATAACGAGGACGGAATACGCACTATCCCCGAGGGGTATAGCGGAACGATGCTCGACGATACGGAGCACATTCCCGAGGTCGACAAGGAGATCCGCGAGCAACACGAAGCCCATGGTAAGGAAGAGTCAGCACCGGCAATGAGTTGGCTCGGAAAGCTTGGCGGAGGCTTCTCCTCACTCTTTGATATACCGCTCTTTAAGAACATGAAAATAGGCACGGAGGAGCTGCTTATCGGAGCTACAGCGCTGTTCCTTCTGTTCTCGAAAAACGGTGACAAGGAGTGCGCGATAATGCTTCTTTTGCTGCTTTTCATCACTTGATTCCAACAATTATTTACAATAAGCGTCTTTTATCTTAACGGTTGCCCCAAATTGAGGCAACCGTTATTTGTGTAGTGCGGGAGTGAACGATGCTAGAAGACACTTAACGTGTGGCTTCGGTCTTGCAAAATTCTGTCGCCTGCAGATGGCGTTCAGATTTTTAGATAGAAGCGGTGTTCTCTCGCGCGTAGGCGTACGAGGGTACGTCAGCGGGAGTGAACGATGCTAGAAGACACTTAACGTGCGGCTTCGGTCTTGCAAAATTCTGTCGCCTGCAGATGGCGTTCAGATTTTTTAGATAGAAGCGGTGTTCTCTCGCGCGTAGGCGTACGAGGGTACGTCAGCGGGAGAGAACGACGGTAGAAGTCGCACACCGTGCGGCTTCGGTCTTTCAAAAATATGTCGCCAGCTTAGAAGAAGGAGAGTTGGTTTGTTTCACTCAGCTTATCGAGAACGTGATTTCTACGGAGTATTTCAACTACCTTGTTGTTAAGGCTGGCTTTAAGGCGAAGCTCTTCTATCGAGGTGATGTTGAAGCTATCTCTTGCCTCGACTATCTTCTCTGCTGCAGTGTCACCGAGCTCGGGAAGCGAGTTGAATGGCATTCTTATCTTTCCGTTCTCGGGAAGGAATGCGCTTGCATCAGACTTTTCAAGATCCACACCGAGGAACTGCACGCCTCTTGCCATCGCCTCTCTGACGAGGTAGAAGGTCGATAGCTGAGCATTATCCTTTGCGGTTGCCTCGTTGCCCTTTGCCTCGAGCTCCTTGATAGCATCGTCTACTCCCTTGTATCCGCGCGCGGCTATCTCACCGTCAAATCCTCCGGGGGCAACGGTAAGGAATGCGGCGTAGAACTCCATCGGGTAGTATATCTTATACCACACAAGACGGATAGCCGACATGACGTACGCGGCAGCGTGTGCCTTCGGGAACATGTACTTTATCTTCTTACAGGATGCGATATACCACTCGGGCACGTTGTGTGCAAGCATCGTCTCCTGCCACTCCGGGGTAAGTCCCTTTCCTTTTCTTACGCTCTCCATGATCTTGAAGGCGGTGGAGTTATCGAGTCCGTAACGGATAAGCGCGTTCATAATATCGTCACGGCATCCGATAACCGTGGATATCGTACAGGTCTTATCCCGAATCAGCTCATCGGCATTTCCGAGCCAGCAGCCCGTGCCGTGAGTAAGTCCCGATATCTGAAGAAGGTCGGCAAAGGTCTTAGGCTGTGCGTCAAGAAGCACCTGCTGCAAAAAGCGCGTACCGAACTCGGGAATACCGAAGGTAGCGAGCTTTGCACCGCCGATGTCCTCGGGCGTTATGCCTAAAGGCTTCGTCGAGGTAAATATCTCGTATATCGTCTTATCATTCATCTTGACGTCGAGCACCGAGGTGTTCGTGTACTTCTCGAGCATCTTGTACTTGGTCGGAATATCGTGTCCGAGCTCGTCGAGCTTCAGTATCGTATCGTGCAGATATGAGAACTGGAAGTGCGTTGTAACGGTATCCGCCTTCGGGTCGTCAGCGGGATGCTGAACGGGTGTAAAGTCGTAGATATCGTACTCCTTTGGCACAACTATAATACCGCCCGGGTGCTGACCCGTGGTCTTCTTGATACCCATTATTTTGGTTACCATATAGCCTATCTGTGCTTTCGGGATAGTGATGCGCCTCTCCTCGAGATACTTGTTTATGTATCCCCATGCGGTCTTATCGGCAAGACCCGTGGTAGTTCCCGCACGGAACACCTGTCCCTTACCGAAGAGCTCCTCGGTGTACTTATGCACCTTGCCCTGAACGTCGCCTGAGAAGTTAAGGTCGATATCGGGAGACTTATCACCGTAGAAGCCGAGGAAGGTCTCGAAGGGTATATCGTGTCCGTCCTGATAGAGCATCTCACCGCAGACGGGGCATTTTTTATCGGGCAGATCAAAGCCCGATCCAACGGAGCCGTCTGTTATAAACTCGCTGTATCTGCACTTAAGACAGCGGTAATGCGGCGGAAGAGGGTTAACCTCGGATATACCCGACATCGTGGCAACGAAGGATGAGCCGACAGAGCCACGCGAGCCTACCTGATATCCGAGGCTCTCGGAGTATGCGACGAGCTTAACTGCGATCATATAAAGAACGGCAAAACCGTTTTTGATAATAGAGCTCAGCTCCTTATCAAGCCTTTTCTCTACTATCTCGGGAAGCTCATCACCGTACCATTCGTGTGCTCTTTTCCAACAGGATTCCGTGAGCTCCTCCTTAGCACCTGGCAGATCGGGGTCATATCTTCCCTCGGGGATAGGTCTTATGCGCTCGCACATATCGGCTATCTTATTCGGGTTCTCGATAACGACCTCGCGCGCGATATCCTCACCGAGGTAAGCAAATTCCGCGAGCATCTCATCGGTGTTACGGAGCCAGATGGGCGTGGGCTTGTCCGCATCCTTGAACTTCATACCCGCAAGGAGAATGCGGCGGTAGACCTCGTCCTCCTCGTTGACAAAGTGCGCGTCACAGGTAGCGCATACGGGCTTACCAAGCTTTTTGCCGAGCTCGTATATGCGCTTATTCAGTGCTATAAGATCATCGTCTGATCTGACGTTTTCGACCTTCGGGTCATCTATTAAGAATCTGTTATTACCGAGAGGCTGTATCTCAAGATAGTCATAGAACTCGGCTATCTCCTCTATTTCCTGCGTGCTTCTGCCGCCGAGGATAGCAGAATAAAGCTCGCCCGCCTCACAGGCAGAGCCGATTATCAATCCCTCTCGGTACTCCTCTAGTACCGTCTTTGGTATTCTCGGGAATCTGTGATAATACTTTAGGTAGCTCTCCGAAATGAGCTTATAGAGGTTTTTCAGACCGACCTTATCCTTGGCAAAGATTATCATGTGATAGGGTCTGAGCTTCAGGGGATCGGTATTCTCACTCATCGTGTCGATCATCGCAGGGAAGGTCGTTACACCCTCTGAGCGAAGTCTGTCGAGCATCACGAAGAATATGCGTGCCAGCACCTCTGCGTCATCATCGGCTCTGTGGTGGTGCTCCTGCTTTATACCGTAAAGATCGGCTATGAGATTGAGCTTATGCTTATTAAGCTCGGGATTGACATATCTCGAGAGACCGAGAGTGTCAAGATATGTATTCGTAAACGGCACGCCCTGCCTCTCCGCGGCTACTCTGATGAAGCCGATATCAAAGCTCGCATTGTGCGCGATAAGCATCTTATCCCCGACAAAGTCGAAGAATATCTTAAGTGCCTCGGGCTCCTTCGGTGCTCCCTTTACCATCTCGTCGGTAATAGATGTCAGCTCCGTTATCTCAGACGGTATCGGACACTCGGGATCAACGAAGATATCCATTCTGTCGGTGACCTCGCCCGCCTTTATCTTGACTGCACCGATCTCGATTATCTTCGAGGTTACGTTGGACAGACCCGTAGTTTCAATATCGAAAACGACCATCTCGTCATCAAATGCGGGAAACCTGCTTCCGAAAATACACTTCGCCGTATCGTTGACAAAGTAAGCCTCCATACCGTAAAGTATCTTAAGGGGACCCTTTCCGGCCTTCTCCGCCTTCTCGACGGCAAGCATGACCTCGGGGAAGGACTGCACGTTGCCGTGATCGGTGACGGCAATAGCCTTATGACCCCATCGGATGGCTGTATCTACAAGCTCGCCCGGGGTGATAATAGCATCCATCTGGGACATATTCGTATGCAGATGAAGCTCTACCCTCTTCTCCTCGGCATCGTCGCGCCTCTCGAGCTTCTTTATCTTTTTCATAGCTCTCAGATCCAAGAGAAGCTCGTTGTCGAATTTGTCGCGTCTCGTTCTGCCAAGAACCGCAACGTGTGCGCCAGGCTTCAGCCCCTTTATCCAATCAAGGTCCTCGGGCTTCTCCATCCTGCGAAGATATACTCCGCAGGCTCCGTCGGATATACCGACGGTGCAGTTAAATTTATCACCCGAGCGAGTCTCCTTCATCTCGACCGAAAATACAGTGCCGAGAAATACGCTCGTTCCCGAGCATTTTTCGATATCCGACAGAGGCGTCGGCTCTATAATGTCAAAATCCTGTCCCAGTATGCTTTCTGCGTCCTTGACGTCATAGGTGGATGCGCCCATTTTAAGGATATGCTCCGAGATGACCTCGTTCTTTCCCGAAAGGGGAGAAATGCCCGCCTTCTGCTCGAAGCCGTAGTGCGGATCCTGCTCGGCTACCGCCTGTGCTCTTGCGGCGGCCTCGGCACGCGCTCTTCTCGCGCTCTCTATTCCCTCGCGCTCCGCATCAGCGAGCACGTTCGTGCGCCAGGCATCCATCGATGCCTTGAACTGCTCTGCTCCCGCGGACTCGCATATTCTGACCTTGCGCTCAATGCCGTATCTTGCGCGCAGTATATTTGAAAGTATCTTCTCGGTGCCGGCATTTTTAACAAACCCGATGCCGAGATCCTCAAAGGGGATAGCTATCTCAATACATTCACCGTCGTCGATGTACTGTGCGTTATTGAAAAATCCCTGAGTTATTGCACCGCACTGAGTTGCCTCGTAGGTAACCTCGGCAAAGCGGGAGATATTGAATTCTCTTTCGGGAAAGTGAGGTATGATCTTAAAGGTGGCGGCACCGTAAAGCGCACGGCACTCGTCCTCTATCTCATAAAGAAGCTCTGCATCCTCGTGGAAGGGGAAATAAAGCTCGACCTCAACCTGCATAACAGGTTCTTTTTTATATCTGAATCTTGCATCCTCTGCCCGAAGAAGCAACGACCTCTTTTCCTCGGACGGCTTATACCTTGTAAAGACGTCAAAGAAGGTCTTTTTATCTGCCATTATCAAAACCTCTTTCGGTAATTAATGAGAGCTGTCCTTCATAAAAATCAGCTCGTCTATAAGAGCGTCAACGAGCTTGTCCTCGCTGACCTTTTTTATTATTTCTCCCTTACGGAAAAGCAGTCCCTCGCCCGAGCCGCCTGCGATACCTATATCACACTCGCGCGCTTCACCGGGACCGTTAACAACACAGCCCATCAGAGCCACTCTTACGGGCATGTCCATAAGCCCGAGCGCATCCGCACGCGACTTAAAATCGGCAAGAAGCGAAATAAGGTCTATCTTCGTTCTTCCGCAGGTCGGGCAGGACACGATATCCATATGGGGTCGGCGGTCGAGCCTCAGTGCTCCGAGTATCTCTCGTGCAGCTGCGACCTCGGCTACGGGGTCGTCTGTCAGCGACACTCTTACTGTGTCGCCTATCCCCTCGGAAAGGAGCGCGCCGATGCCTATGCTTGACTTCACAACGGCGGTAGTGCCTCCGCCCGCCTCTGTCACACCTAAGTGTATCGGATAATCGGTTTTATTTGCAAGTATTCTGTTTGCCTCTATCATCTCGGGCACGCTCGATGCCTTTACCGAGAGAACGATGTCACGGAAGTCGCACTCCTCAAGCAGTGACGCGTGATAAAGCGCGCTCTCAACGAGCGCCATGGGTGTAGGTGAGCCGTGCTTTTCGAGAAGATGCTTCTCGACCGAGCCCGAATTAACACCTATGCGTATCGGTATGCCCGCGCGTTTTGATGCCTCGGCTACAAGCCTCACCTTTTCGATATCCCCGATATTCCCGGGGTTTATCCTTATCTTATCGACTCCGCACTCTGTGAGCGCAAGAGCGATCTTATAGTTAAAATGAACGTCGGCAACGAGCGGCACGGTGACCCCTCGCGCCTTTAATATATCAAAGGTCTTTACCGACTCGATGTCGGGTGCGGTTATCCTCACGATATCGCATCCCGCCTGAGATAGGCGCATGACCTGGGCGTAGGTCGCCTCTATATCGTGGGTATCCGTATTCGTCATCGACTGTATGCTTATCGGTGCTCCGGAGCCTATATTGATACCGCCTACCTTAACGGTACGTGTCCTTCGTCTTTCGCTCACTGCGACCCCCCTTCCCCGTCGGCTTCAACCGACGTTATTGTTATTTTGACAACAAATGTTTGCTTTTTTGATATTTTCAATTAAAACAGAGCGAATATATCCTTCACCATTATCAGAACGGAAAGCAACAGTAAAACCGTTAAGCCCACCGCGTTTATCATAGCCTCAACCTTCGCGGGGAGTCGCTTTTTCGTTATCATCTCAATAAAGAGAACGAGCAATCTTCCGCCGTCTAGTGCGGGTATCGGCAACAGGTTCATAAAGCCGAGGTTGATGCTGATTATTACAACGATGTTGAGCACCGATACGAAGCCCATGGATACCGCATCGCCTATTGCGGATGATATTCCTACGGGACCCGACACTGCGGCAACCGAGTATCTGCCCGTTATAAGGTCAAATATTGATTCGTAGCACATACGGAGAACAAGCCCCGTCTTACGGAATGCTATGGAGAAGAAGCTGCCGAAGTCCTTCTTTGCCTCATAGACCTTGAAGTCCATGACACCGAAGGTCTGCTCCTGCTCGACCGTCTTTGGGAACACGACGTCTTTAATCTCCATCTCTACACCGTCGCGGATCACAACAAGATCGACGGGCTCGTTGCCGTATCTCATTATATGGTACGAGAGCTCATCGGCTATAACGACTCTGTTGCCCTCTACCGATATTATCGTGTCGCCCTCTTTTAAGAACTTATCCGAACGGTTCTCGGTCTCGACCGTCTCACCGTAATACTTCTCAAGCTCCTCGTTGGTATCGAAGGCTCCTATCGTCGTACCTCCGATCTTGATAAGACCAACGATAAGGAACATAGCGAGGAAGCCGAAAACGATGTTTACGACAGCACCCGCAGCGGTGATAATAAATCTCTGCCACGCGGGCTTCTTATTAAAGGCGTTCGGGTCATCCGACTCCTCGTCCTCACCCACCATGGCAACGAAGCCGCCTATCGGCAGCATCGCGAGGCTGTATCTGGTTCCGCTCTTCTTAGAATCGTACCACATAAGCTTAGGTCCCATACCGATCGAAAACTCGGTGACGGTGACCTTAAACAGTCTTGCACAAAGGAAATGTCCGAACTCGTGAATGAAGATCAAAAAGCCGAAAACAAGTAGTGCTATCAGCACCGTAAATAATGTACCCAATTAAAAAATCTCCGTTAACTTGTATATACTTTTATTATTTCGTCGGTCAGCTTGCGTGCCTCGGCATCCGCGTTTACGATACCGTCAAGCTCGCGCACGCCTCTCATATTCGACAGTCTGTCGTAGCACTTTAACACAACTCGCGCAATATCCGAGAAGCGTATCCTTCTCTCGAGGAATGCGCCGACCGCTACCTCGTCGGATGCATTAAGCACCGCAGGCATAGCACCGCCGTCTGCTATCGCACGCTCGGCTAATCCGAGAAGCGGAAAGGCATCGTACCTCGGTCTCTCGAAGCTGAGTCTGCCGATGGCGGCAAGGTCGAGAGGCGGAGATGCGCTCACCCTGCGGTCAGGATAATCCACCGCGTACTGCACGCACATTCTCATATCCGGCACAGACATCTCACCTATGATGCTGTTATCAATGTATTCGACAGCAGAATGAAGTATGCTCTCGCGATGTACTACCACCTCGACCTTCGAGGGCGCGACACCGAAAAGATGCACCGCCTCGATAACCTCGAAGCCCTTATTCATCAGCGTTGCCGAATCCACCGTAATTTTCTTACCCATCTTCCAGGTCGGATGCGCGAGAGTATCCTCGAGCGTAACTCGCTCGAGCTCTTCCTTGCTAAGATCGCGGAATGGCCCGCCCGATGCGGTCAGAATAATTCTCCTTACCTCGGATCGTCTGCCCGATTTCAGCGACTGGAATATTGCCGAGTGCTCACTGTCTACGGGAAGGATCTCGATATCCCTCTCTCTCGCGCGACTCATAACTATCTCGCCCGCGACAACGAGCGATTCCTTATTTGCAAGAGCAAGCCTCTTGCCGGAGTCTATCGTAGCAAGGGTCGGCATAAGACCGGCAAAGCCCGAGACCGCGTTGATGACCGTTTCGGCATCAGTCGTATGAATAGCCTCGGTGAGACCATCCTCACCCGCCCTGACCCTGATATTCGTATCGGCAAGGCGCAGCTTCAGGTCCTCTGCCGCCCTCTCCGAACGCATGACGACCGTCTTAGGGTAGAACTTACGCGCAAGGAGCTCCATTCCGGAAGTGTCACTGTTTGCCGATAAGAGATCGACCGAGTAGCCTCGTGATCTCGCCACGTCGAGCGCCTGTGTGCCGACGGAGCCCGTTGCACCGAGTACCGCTATTACCTTTCTTTCCATATCGCTCTCCAAATCCACCCGTCCGACGGGTATGAAAACCGCCGCAGTTTATGCCGCGACGGTTTCGTCTAAAACTCTGATGATATCGTTAAACTGCCACAAAAGGTGGGAATATCCAGCACGCGAGAAGTAAAAGCGTGCAAACCGCGAGAACGGAATCGAATCTGTCTATTGCTCCGCCGTGTCCCGGGAAGAAGTTTCCGTAGTCCTTTACGCCGTACTGTCTTTTTATAATGGATGCCCAAAGGTCACCGAGCTGCGATACCGCAGAAAGCACGAAACCTATAAGGACAAGCGAGAGATAATTCACGCTCACACCCTTGTCTATAAGGCTGACAATAAATCCGAACAGCGCGGTAAGACCCGTAGCGATGATGACACCGCCGATAGAGCCCTCGACCGTCTTTTTCGGGCTGACCTCGGGTATAAGCTTATGCTTACCGAAGAGGGTGCCTACGAAATATGCGGATATATCGGTTCCCCACGGAATAAGCAGTCCTAAAATAAAGAGATAATGTCCGAAATCGAGGTAACGCAGAATAGCGTACGAGGAGTAGGAGGTGACGAGATAGACGACTACCATAAAGCCTATCGCGATCTCCCTGACCTCGAGCTTTCCTCTGACGAACACCGCCGCAAACGCCATATACAGTAAGAAAATAAAGAAAACTATCGCCATAAGCGTTATGTAGGAGAGAGCGTAGCTGTCCCCGAACACGCCGACGTATATAAACGACAGATCCTTCGATGCAAGAATCGGGAGTGCTGCCGCAATAATGCACGACGGCACAGCAACAAGATATGACTTGTGTATTCCGCAGACGCGAAGCATCTCAACAACCGATAGCAGCGATAAGAACGCAAGAGCTAACGGGAATATAAAGTACTCCGAAAAGATCATGATCGGAATACCTATCGCGGCAAACACTACCGCTGTGATGATTCTGGTTTTCATTTTTCCCTTTCGTAATACGGGCTGTGCCCGAATGGCGGCGGCTTTATTCTGTATAGATCACTCTTCTATAACTCCGCCGTAGCGTCTTTGTCTTGAATAAAAATCCTCGACCGCACGGACGATGTCCTCTCTGCCGAAGTCCGGCCAGAGGGTATCGGTGACGTGCAGCTCGGAATATGCACCCTGCCAGAGAAGGAAATTCGATATTCTCATCTCTCCGCCCGTTCTGATAATGAGATCGGGGTCGGGCGAGTGCGAGGTATAGAGATGCCTCTCGAGATCCTCTTTCGTAATAGCACCGCCGCACTCGGCAAAGGCGGCATTTGCCGCGCTGATGATCTCATCGCGGCCGCCGTAGTTGAGCGCGAGATTACAGACAAACTCGCGATCGGGTGCCATATTCTCTATCTCGATGCACTTATCTCTGAGCTTTTCGGGCAGGCGGGACTTATCACCGAGGAAGCGCATACAAAAGCTGCCGTCCTCGACGATCTTTTTCGCGACCACCTCGTCAAGATATTTGTAGATGAGCTTCATCAGCCCGTCTACCTCCGCCTTTGGTCTCGACCAATTCTCAGTAGAGAAGGCGTAGAGGGTCACGTGATGAATACCCATCTCGCGAAGATCGTTGAGCACGCCCTCAATTACCTTAGCACCTGCGAGGTGTCCCGCACTCCTCGGCAGAAGTCTTTTTTTAGCCCATCTGCCGTTTCCGTCCATAATAATTCCTATGGAATTAAGACGTGAGTCTATCTTCGGAAGCTCTGTTTTTTTATTAGCCACGGAATTCTCCTTTTAGATCTCCATGATCTCCTTCGTTTTAGCTGCGGTAACGGCGTCGATCTCCTTTACGTACTTATCGGTGAGATCCTGAACGCTCTTCTCGCTTGCCTTTGCCTCGTCCTCGGTCATCTCGGAATTCTTCTTCTGAGTCTTGATAGCATCGGTAGCATCTCTTCTGATGTTACGGATAGCGACCTTAGCATCCTCGCCCATCTTGGAGATCTGCTTCGAGAGCTCACGACGGCGCTCCTCGGTCGTCGGGGGGAAGGAAAGACGGATAACCGAGCCGTCATTCTGCGGATTGATTCCGAGGTCGGAGGTGAGAATAGCCTTCTCGATGCCCTTCATAGCAGACTTATCCCATGCGGTGATGGTGATGGTGCGCGCATCAACTACCTTGATCTCCGCGATAGAGGAAATAGCTGTGGGAGAGCCGTAATAATCAACGTTTATTCTCTTAAGAACGTCGGGATTTGCTCTGCCTGCTCTGATGGTGGAAAGGTTGTCGGTGTAAGACGCGATGGTCTTCTTCATTCTGGTTTCATAATCTCTGGTATCAAGCTTCATAACTGATCTCCCTATTTAAGTATATGTATTTTTTATAAATTATTCGGGTGTGACTACCGTTCCGAGAGTCTCTCCGCGAACGGCTTTAAGAATATCCTCGGGGTCTTTGAGCCCGAAGACGCGTATCGGCATTCCCGTCGAGAGACAGAACGCAGTAGCGGTGGCATCGATAGCCTTTAAGTTAAGCGCAAGAACGGTCGATGCCGCTACCTCCTCGAGCTTCTCTGCCGTCGGATCTACTCTCGGATCTGCAGTGTAGATATAATCAATGTTTTTAGCCATGAGCATAGCATCGCAGCCCATCTCGGCAGCTCTCACCGCACCCGTGGTGTCGGTCGAGAGGAAAGGAATACCGAGTCCCGCACCGAGGACGACTATTCTGCCGGCCTCAAGATGTGCCTTCGCAGCCTCTGCCGAATAGGGCTCTGCAAAGGGCGACATGGGCACTGCGGTCATGACCGCGGCTCCTACTCCCGCCCTGATTATTGCATCCTTCAAGCAAATTGCGTTGATAACGGTAGCGAGCATACCCATTCTGTCAGCATCGGTACGATCCATACCGCCGCCGGCTCTGCCGCGCCAGATATTACCTGCTCCGACAACTACCGCGAGCTGATAGCCCTCGCGTGTAGCCTCGCAAAGAGTCTTTGCAACCTCGTCAACGAAGGAATGATCGTAAAGCGAGCCCGAACCGTTGGAAAGAGCCTCGCCCGAAAGCTTAAGAAGAATTCTTTTCATTTTAACGTCCTCGCTTCATCTATGATTTTTTAAGTGCGACCGCCTCGCGGGCGCGTTTTGCGATATTCTCTGCCGTGAGACCGTAGATCTCGAGAAGCTCGGGTACCTGACCCGATCTGCCGAACTTATCCTCTACTCCGACACGGAGCATCGGTACGGGACAAGTGCGGAGCACTACCTCTGCCACCGCTGAGCCGAGTCCTCCTATAACCGTGTGCTCCTCGGCGGTGACGATAGCACCGGTAGCCCGTGCCGCCTCTGTTATCGCAGCCTCATCAATGGGCTTGACCGTGTGGATGTTAATAACTGCGGCATCAATGCCCTCTGCCTTAAGGATCTCACGAGCCTCGAGTGCAAGATGCACCATATATCCCGTTGCAAATATCGTAACATCCTTACCGTCAAAGTACTTGACAGCCTTTCCGAGCTCGAACTTATAGTCCGGGATAAGCTCGGGGGTGATATTGGGAACAGCATACCTGCCAAAGCGCATATAAACGGGGCCGTTTACGTTAAGAGCAGCCTCGACCGCCTGATAGCTCTCGGTAGCATCAGCAGGACAGATAACGGTCATACCCGGGATCGCACGCATAAGAGCCATATCCTCGATGCACTGATGGGTCGCACCGTCCTCACCGACGGTGATGCCTGCGTGAGTTGCGCCGATCTTGACGTTGAGGTGGGGATATCCTATGCAATTACGCACCTGTTCGTATGCTCTGCCCGATGCAAACATTGCAAAGCTCGATGCGAACACGGGCTTACCCGTCGAAGCGACACCTGCCGCAACACACATCATGTTTCCCTCTGCAATACCGCAGTCAAAGAAGCGATCGGGAAACTTTTTCTTGAACATATTTGTCTTTGTTGCCGCCGCAAGGTCTGCGTCAAAGACGAGGAAGTCATATTTTTCGCCAAGGTCGGCAAGCGCCATACCGTAGCTTTCTCTGGTTGCCTTTTTCTCTGCCATTGTCCTCACCTCACTTAAGCTCCTCTGCGATCCTCATAAGATCGGCGATAGCCACCTTGTAAAGATCCTCCTTGGGAGCCTGACCGTGCCACTCGCACGCATTTTCCATGTAGGATACGCCCTTGCCCTTGATCGACTTTGCAATTATGACTGTGGGCTTGCCCTTTACTTCCCTAGCCTCCGAAAACGCACTCTCGATCTCGGAAAAATCATGTGCATCGATCGTGATAACGTGCCAGCCAAAGGCTCGGAACTTATCATCGTGGGGCGTGGGATTCATGACCTCGGTGATGGCACCGTCGATCTGCAGGCCGTTGAGGTCAAGGATTGCGACAAGGTTATCGAGCTTGTAGTGTGCTGCGAACATCGCAGCCTCCCAGACCTGTCCCTCCTCACTCTCACCGTCGCCGAGAACGGCGTAGGTGCGATAGCTCTTTCCGTCAACCTTAGCCGCAAGTGCCATTCCGCACGCAGCCGAGAAGCCGAGACCGAGAGAGCCCGTAGACATATCTACTCCGGGAACGCACTTCATATCGGGGTGACCCTGTAGACGGGATGCTGTCTTTCTGAGCGTTTTAAGCTCTTCCTTATCAAAGAAGCCGCGCTCGGCAAGCGTTGCATAGAGCACGGGTGCCGTATGACCCTTCGAGAGAACGAATCTGTCACGATCCGACCAACCCGGCTCGTCCGGCTTAACATTCAGCTCTTCAAAATAAAGATAGGTCATAATGTCTGCCATCGAGAGCGAGCCGCCGGGATGACCGCAGGCTGCATTGTAAACGCCTTCGATAATGCCGATGCGAACGTTGTTAGCCAATTGCTTAAGCCTTAGTTCCTTTGTTAAATTCATGTTCACCTCCGCGTAATGTGCGCGACAAATTATTTCACATAATATTTTACTATATTAAATAGCGGATGTCAAGGAAATAATGCAAGCTTCTTCACTTTTTTGGTAAAAGAGCCAAGCTCTTATGCTGTCAATCGGGCATTTGCATGATAAGAAAGCTTAAGCAGTCGATGAAAGGATGCGGCGGCAATAAAAAAAGCGCCCCGCAATCGGAGCGCAGAATTATTAGTGTTTTTCATTATTTAACTTGCGTGTTTTCACCTGCAAAACGAAGCCGATTATACCTAAAACGAGGGTAAAACTCACAACGGGTAGCCACTTAGCGAGTGAGAACACCTCGAGTGAGGTGTAGTCCCAGAGTATTTTCACCGACTCGGCAACTCCGTATGCACCGATGACGGCAGTCACAGGGCGCTCAGCCCATTCCCGGAATATAAATAAGAGTATAACAAACGCAGCTCCGAGAGAAATACCAAGCAGATAATCGCCCGCAGTATCAGGTATGACGGAACCCGTAATCAGCGGTAAATATACGAGAAAACCGAACACGGGTATAAGGAAAGCGTAGTAAAGAAGCTTAGATATAAGTGCGGATACGATACCAAAGGAGATACCTGCAATGATGGGAGAGATTAGGATCGGCTCGGATAACGAAAGGATCCACGCAGCGCCCGTAATATATCCCAGCACGAAAAACAAGACAAAATTAAAGAAGCCTATCATTCTCTGCCCGAAAAAGGTAAGCATAAGAAAGAATATTATAAGCAGAGTACCGAGTACTTTGGGATCAAGCATCCCGATAACGGGCTTTACCGCACTGCTTTCGCCAAACCAAGTGAAAAATAACGACAGACGTTCACCAAGCTCGCTGATGCTTACCTTGCCTGTAAGCAGCTCCAATAAGTCGAGCGTCACAGCGCTCACCTCCTTTTTATCTACAAGTCGGATTTACGCCGCTATTATAGCATAAAAGGCTGATACAAGTCAACGAAAGCCGGCTTTTTCCGCGTCGTTTACTTATCTCATTTTTCGACACTCTAAATCGCGAACAGCGCACAAAACCCACAAAAAGCCCCATAAATGCAAATATTACTTAGCATTTATGGGGTAGTTTGTTAATATCCCTTTGGGACGTTCAGGAATGCAATCGTTTTTTCGGATTTCGGATTAACGAGAACCTCATCGGGTGTTCCCATCTCGTCTATGACACCGTCAGCCATAAAGATTACCTTGTCGGATACGGCTCTCGCAAACTCGAGCTCGTGGGTTACGACTACCATAGCCCGCTCGGGAGATTTCAGATCCTTTATTACCTTCAGCACCTCTCCCGTAAGCTCGGGGTCAAGCGATGAGGTAGGCTCATCGAAGCAAAGCACCTCGGGTGAAAGCATGAGCGCACGCGCTATCGCCACTCTCTGCTGCTGACCGCCCGAGAGGAAGCACGGGTACTTATCCGCCTTTTCGGATAGCCCCACCATCTCGAGCATCTCATCCGCCTGTTGCTCGATCTCGTCGTGTATTTCCTTTTTGTTTTGTCTGTATTTAGCTTTATCCGACTTTGCGTGGAGAATAGGCGCGAGTGTCAGATTTTCCTTAACGCTGTACTGGGGAAACAGATTAAACTGCTGGAAAACGAGTCCCATTATATTCTGCACTCCCGGCACGGTTACCGGCTTTCCCGTTTGCTCGTCTATATAAAAAACTCTCTCTCCGTTTACGAGTATCTCTCCCGAATCGGGTGTCTCAAGGAAGTTGAGGCAGCGAAGGAGCGTTGTCTTTCCGCCTCCCGATGCTCCTATAATACTGAGCACCTCTCCGCCCTCAAGTGTGAAGGATACTCCCTTTAAAACCTCGGTCTCACCGAAGCTCTTTCTTAAATCTTTAACCTCTAAAAGTGGCATTTTACCTCCTTACGCCTTGTAGTAATCGAGCTTCTTTTCAAGATAACCGAACAGAAGCGTAAGAATACCAACGAAGGCAAGATAGAATACCGCGGTGTAGAACAAGGGCCACATAAGACCGTACGCCGCAAAATTCTGTGCCGCCTGAATGATCTCTACTATCATAATTACGCGCGCGAGTGCCGTATCCTTTACGAGTGTGATGACCTCGTTGGACATAGGTGCCATTATTCTCTTTACTACCTGCATAAGTACTATCTTAAAGAATACCTGAGTGCGTGTGAGGCCGAGAACCTTGCCCGCCTCGTACTGTCCCTTAGGTATACTCTCGATGCCGCCTCGGTAGATCTCCGAGAAATAGCAAGCGTAATTGATGACGAACGCGACAACGACCGCGCTGAAGCGCGAGAGAATGGGTGTTCCGAACATCATTCCCGGAACGTAATATATTATGATAACCTGGAGCATCAGCGGTACTCCTCTGATGATCCATACGAATACCTTCACCAAATAGGCAAGCGGCTTAAACTTCGACATAGAACCGAAGGATATCACTAAACCTAAAGGAAGCGCTAACACGAGTGTTAGCGCAAATAGAAGGCAGGTATTTCCAAGTCCCGCGATAAGGGACTGTGTGACTTCCCAAAAGCCCATATTATTTTCCTTTATTTCTTAATTAGTCGATGCTCTCCATGAGCTTAACAACGTTCTCGAAGCCGTACTCCTCTGCAAGCTCTGCAAGCTTACCGTTCTCGTTAAGAGTCTTCATAGCTGCGTTTACCTTAGCGGTGAGATCGCTACCGGTCTTGAAGCCTACTGCGTAGATCTCGGATGCGAGCTGGATATCCTCAACGATAACGAGGTCAGCATAGTCGCCCTGTCCGCAAATGTTCTGTGCAAGAACGATGTCAACTACCGCAAAATCAACGGCACCCGACTTAACCTCTGCGAAAGTAGCCATCTGAGTGGTAGCGCCTACGATCTTATCCTCATCGGTAGCGGTCTGCGCATATGCGTCACCTGCACTGCCTGCCTCAACGCAAGCCTCTTTGCCTGCGAGAGCTGCCTCGTCAGCAAACTCAGCGAGTCTGTCAGCCTTAACTACTACGCACTGCTGGTTAAGCATATAGCCATAAGAGAAATCAACGAGATCTGCTCTTGCAGTTCCGTCCTTCTCGGAGGAGTTAGCGGTGAAGCCGTTCCAGATACAGTCGATAGCACCCGAGTTAACCTCGTTATACTTCTGTTCCCAGCTGATCTCAACAAACTTAACCTTCATACCAAGGATCTTTGCAACCTCGGTAGCGAAGTCGGACTCAAATCCGGTCCAGGTTCCGTCGGCATTCTTTTCGTTAAGGCCGGGGATAATGGTGACGCCGCATACGAGAGTGTCCTCGGGATTGGGGTTCTCGCAGGAAGCGAAGGTGAAGAGCGATACAACGAGCATCGCCATAACAAGTACAAGTGAGAGAATTTTTTTCATTTTTTTGTCCTTTCAAGGTGCCTTAGCATTTTATCGCTTTAGCACTTTAGTTTATTAAAGTGTCTTTATTATACACCGTTATATATGGTTTGTCAATAGGTTTTTGAAAAAAATTTAAAAATATTTTTTTGCTAAGCCAAAAATCCGCCTCGCGCGCGAATATTTGCGCGCGTGCGCGACAAAAAAGTAAAGCAAGCATCGGGCAAAAGCTGCCTTATACTTGCTTACTTATAATTATTTAACTTTATAATACAAGTTGATTATATATAAATACTACTGCTTATCGAACAAATTATAAACCGTCTTTCCAAGCTCACGAGCCATTCTCACGGTCTGTGCGGCACCCGAGCGCGGTCTGCCGAGGTAGGCTATCATTATATCACCTCGCTCGGCAAGTAATCTGTTTCTCTCTCTCATGCATCCGTCAGTATATGCATCCGAAACGTAAGTGACCGTATCCGCCTGTCCGAGGATATATCCGTACATCTCTCTTTGCGAATAGCTCCAGTTCTTTTCCTGGTCCTTACAGGGTAAGATCAGATGAAGCTCGGCATCGGGATGCGTCATACGAAAGAGGATAACCTTCTGTGCCGCGATCGTATCGAAGCCCAGCGCACCCCCGAGGTAAAACCTACGGCAGCCTTTATTATAAGCGTACTCAATAGCGCGCACGACAAGCGGTCCGATGGTCTCTCTGTGACGGGACTCTATCTCTCTGTGACCCGTAAACGAGCAGCTTTCCATAAGTTTTCCTCCTTATTATATAATAATGATTATAGAATGTCGAAAAGGCGAAAAAGCCTTTTCGCGGCTGAACCATCAGCCGAACAAAAAGCCCAATGTGGCTTTTTGTATCTATATCATTGAAACAGAAATCGACAAATTTCCATCGCGAAATTTGTTCGCA
>JAFVZL010000033.1 GCA_017508195.1 Clostridia bacterium
AAGGAGTATCAGAAGCGGAGTATCCGCGCGTGAGACGACTATGCTTGCGAGCCGTCGGGGATGTGAAACATCCTTCAAGTCCGACGCCCCTAAAATAAAAAAATCCAAGCCATACGACTTGGATTTTTTGTGAAGGACGGACAAAAAAGATATTTCGGGGAGTTTTTGTATAGACTTGAACCCGTGTGCCACATCACGCCAAAGGCGTGTATGGAATCAATGCAAAGCATTGTATGGAATCCGTTGCAAGACGGTATGGAATCAAGCCGCAGAAAATGCACCTTTGGTGATGCCATGCGCCTACGGCGATACCATACACGCTTACGCGTGATTCCATACCAAGCCTGCGGCTTGAATAAAAAATTCGACAAGTCGAAACTTGTCGAATTTTTTGGCAGGGGCAGAAGGACTTGAACCCACGACCCATGGTTTTGGAGACCAGTACTCTACCAACTGAGCTATACCCCTACGAACATAAGTTATTATAGCAATTTTTTCGGGGTTTGTCAATACGTTTTTGAAATAATTGTAAAGATTATCTTCCGGGGTGAAACATGCTTTTTTTGAAACGGATAATTATCTTTCTTCGTGGTGCGAAGCCGTGGCGTTTTATACGCCGAGAATTGCAAGTAGCATCTTTTAAGCGGCTCTTTGGCTTGACACCGCTCGAACGATGTTGTATAATAGTATATAGCTTTAAAGTATTTTAAAAGGAATAATGTATCACTTTTTTAAACGGCATGGGAGAAAAACAATGAAAAACGGCTTACTTTCAAAGATTCTTATGCTTCTTTCGCTTGCACTTTGCCTTACGCTTTGCCTTTGTGCATGCGGAGGCAACGACGACACCGATAACGGCGGAAGTCCGAGCAATAAGAGTATTCGTATTTGGGCGGAAAAAACCGAAATTGAGGTAGGGAGGGAGATAATTCTCGAAAAACAGGCAAATTACAGCCCCTTCTATCAGAGCGATCTATCATATGAGGTTGTTGGAGAAAACACCTGCGGAGTAACCTTCAGACACAGCCTTAATAACAATTGGTACACAACCTACGTTTCGGCTGCCTCTCCGGGTAGTGCAACTGTGATAATCAAGCACAACTCTAATGGAGAAACAGTTCAGAGCAATGCTCTTACGCTTACCTTTACTGCAAACAAGATAACGAACGCAGGCGAGCTTGCTGCTCTTGGAAAATCATCGGGTTATTACGTGCTCGACCGTGATATTGACCTTACGGGTATCGATTTTTCGCCTATCAAGGACTTTAGCGGAATACTCGACGGTGGCGGTCACAAGATAGTTGGTCTTAAATTTGAGGCTACTAACGAAAGCGGCGTCGGCCTTTTTGCCACTCTCCTCGGTACCGTTAAAAACCTGACGCTCGATAATTGCGAGATTGGGGCGATTGGAATGTCTGAGAAGATCGGTGCTGTCGCAGGAGTTAATAGCGGAGCAATTGAGAACGTGACTGTAAACGGCTCTGTCAATGCAAAATACTTTACCCACGTGGGCGGCATTGTAGGATATAACGACGGTGGTACGATCAACGGCTGTACTAACAATGCGACGGTTGTCGGCGATAACAAGGTTGGCGGCATCGTCGGTACCTGCTACGTAGGCGGAAACGATTTTATAACGAAAAATACCAACAACGGAAGTGTCAGCGGCGACGAACAGGTTGGCGGCATTGCAGGTGTTCTTACCACTAAAAACGTTAACGGCACTCACGGACAGTCGCTCCTTACCAACACCGCGACGGTAAGTGGAGAGACAAAGGTCGGTGGTATAATCGGTGACGTTTACGGATCCTATTATCTCGTTACCAGCACGAGATACGGTTATAATTATCTGGAGCTTTCACTCCTTAACAACAGCGGAGACGTTACCGCCGAGGACGACTACGTCGGTGGAGTTGTGGGTAAGGCGATGCAGCTCACCCTCATTTCAGCGAGCAAAAATACGGCAACGCTGATATCGGGTGCCGATTATGTTGGCGGCTTTATCGGATACGGTGACGGAACTGCCATCAACGCAGACGATGCACCGAACAACTCGGTGGTCAGCGGTCACACCTACGTCGGCGGTATTGCAGGCTATGCGGGAAAAATCGAGAACGCAGAGAATAACGGTACGGTCAGTGCAAGTTCTCTGTCCGATGGTAAAACTTACCTCGGTGGTATTGCAGGCTATTGCACGGGTGCCGTTAAATGTAAGAACAACTCCCCTGTGACATCCACGGGCGGCGGTAAGTACGTCGGTGGTATCGCGGGATACTTGAACCTCGTAGGTGTTGAAAATGCTACGGGCAACAAGAACGCCGCTGCTGTATCCGGCGCGGATTATACGGGCGGTGTATACGGTGCTTTTGTAACGGCATCTGAGGGTGGCACCTACGCACTTACAAATAGCGAAAACAGCGGCAGCGTTACGGGCGGAAATTACGTCGGTGGTATTGCGGGCGAGGTTTACGGCTCGAGATACGTAGACGGTAGCACGTACCGCAACGCCAAGGTAGAGGCAACTATTCTCACTAATACGGGCACAGTCTTGGCTGAAGGCGATTATGCAGGCGGTCTTTACGGCTACGGCTTCTTTGTAACGGTAATCAATACCGCTACGAACTCGGCAGATATAACCGGTGGTAGTTACGTCGGCGGTCTTGTTGGTAAGTCTCAAGACACCGTGATTTACGCTATGGAAAATGAAAACATCAATACAATCACGGGAAAGGCGTATGTCGGCGGCTTTGCAGGATACACGGGTGTAGTAAACGAGGCTATCAACAAGGGCAGCGTAATTTCGACCGAGAGCATAGTTGAAAACGATGCGACGGTGGCTTATCTCGGTGGAATAGCAGGATACTGCCTGGGTGTTCACGATTGCGTTAACAACGCCGATATTTCGGTAACACACGGTGGGGCATACGTTGGCGGCATTGCGGGCAAGGTTTATACATTCGACGAAAATTCGGTAACCGATAACGTAAATACTGCGAGTGTCAGCGGAACAAGTTATGTCGGTGGTATCGTTGGACTTTTCCGTGCTAAGGAAAGCAGTGGAACCTACTTTATCAAGAATTGTGAGAATAGCGGAAATATCTCGGGCGTCATAAAGGTAGGTGGCATAGCAGGTTATGTGACTGGTTCTACTTATCTCTCGGGCAGCACCTATCGCAAAAACTCGGCAGAGGTTGCCTATTGCATTAACAGCGGTGCGGTAAGCGGTACTAGCTGCTACGGTGGAATTCTCGGCTTCTACGATGAGAATTACTTCAAGACCGAGCAGTTTGACACTAATACGGATAATAGTGGAAAGTCTATCGGCACGATTATTTAACGCAACGGCATTCATTTTCTGTAAAATGTAAATGAATATTAGAAAAAACTGTCGCAGAGCACGCTCTGCGACAGTTTTTTTACGAAAGACGAAGAATAACCAGCTGCGCCGATACGGGCAAATTGCCGCCTGCATTGGGAGTTAGCAAAATGTTATTCGTTGCACCCGCAGGATTTCTCACTGTAAGAGTGGTATTAGCCTCGGTGGTTGTAATAAGCGTTGTGTTAGCGAGCTGAGCGCCACCTGAGTCACGTCCGACAAGAGTGTTGTCAATCTCTGTTCCGTTGAGTGTAAGAACGAGCTGCGCCGACTCCGTAGCACTCATTATAAAGCTGACGAGATAGGTTCCTGCCTCGGCTAAGAGGAATTCCGTGTCGCTTGTTCTGCCAATGTTGGTGTTGAGTATCGCGCCGTTTCTCGGGAACGCTACGTCCTCGCCGGGTGTGATAAGCTCCGGGTTATCGGTAGGCATCAAAGCGTAGAAGTTCGCATAACCGAGTGCTGTGCCCGAGGGACCGGCAGGGCCTTGAGGACCAACGGGACCGATAGGACCTGTTGCACCGGTAGCACCCGTTGCACCTACGGGACCCTGAGGCCCGACCTCACCCTGAGGGCCTTGAGGACCAACGGGACCGATAGGACCCGTAGCACCGGTAGCGCCCGTTGCACCTACGGGACCCTGAGGACCGACCTCACCCTGAGGACCCTGAGGACCGGCGGGACCGATAGGACCTGTTGCACCGGTAGCACCCGTTGCGCCTGCGGGACCCTGAGGCCCGACTTCACCCTGAGGACCGACCTCACCCTGAGGACCCTGAGGGCCAATAGGACCGACAGGACCTGTTGCACCGGTAGCGCCCGTTGCGCCTGCGGGACCCTGAGGGCCTTGAGGACCGATAGGACCGACAGGACCCGTTGCTCCTACAGGACCTTGAGGTCCGGTCTCACCGATAGGACCTTGTGCGCCGGTAGGACCCTGAGGTCCGGCTACTCCTTGGGGACCCTGAGGACCTTGAGGTCCGCGACATGAGCAGCCGCCGCAGCACGTGTCATGGCAGCAATCGCAGCAGTTGTCGTTATAGCCGCACGTTACAGGTGTAGTGTTGCAGCTGAATCTCGAATAAGGATAATCTTTTCTCATATAAGCCTCGACTGTAATATTTGGTGCACCGATTACAGTATATGTCACATTATGGCGAATGGTGAATTATTGTATTTCATGATTCGGAAATCTGCTTATTTAATAAAAAAGGAAGATGCATCGCTTTGATGCATCTTCCCGAATTATTCAAATTTTAAGCTTTAAACCAGCACAAGTATAAGAACGGCAATTCCAAGACCCAGCCATACAGAAGAAGCAACGAGTGTAACGTATGACGGGAGAGGATATGCGACTCGCTTCTTGTAGAGAAAATACAGCGCGAAAGCAAGCGGTACTGCGGGCAGTATTATACCGAATACAACCGCAAGAACGATAAGTACCACAAACGCGGAACTCTCGTCAAGCTCAATGGAGGGTAGCTCGGAATCCGAGTATACGTACTCAGAGTCGGATATTATCCTGTAATCCTCGAGACTTTCAAACGTAGCACTGACACTCGTGGAAAGATCATCCGTCAGAGGGTAGAGCGTTACACTTCCCGAACGGAATGAAAAATCACCGTAGCTGTCGAAGTTTGAGTTATCGAGATCCGAGTACTTCATATAGTGGAGCACACCGTCAACGTCGAACACTGTTCCCGTCACGGTCATAAGGTTTTCCTCGTGGCCGAAGATCCATACGTTATAGTAATCGAGATCTTCGAGCTTAGTTACGTCGTGGGTCGTGCCGCCATCTGTGAGAGCCTCGAGAGACTGAACGAGCGAGTTATCTATATCGGTGATAGTGTAGTCGACCATCGAATACAGCTTCGCGCTCGTGTACTCACCATCAAGGAATTTTCTTAACTTCTCCTCGCCATCTCCCTTGCAGTATGCGATAGTTCCGCGCGCACCGTCGAGATATATTATATTCGAGCCCAATTCTGCTGATTCGACCTGATAATAGCTCTCGTTGTGATATATGCCGTTGTAGTAATAATAAAACTTGTTTTCGAGCGAATATCCGGCAGGAATTTTAACACGGGTATAGGTATCTGTGCCATCTGTGAGGGTTTTCATATCCTCTGAGAGCTCCCATTTTATGTACTTATCTCCCTCGTCCTCTACCGAGCACGCACTAAGACATAAAGATAGGATAAGCGCTACGATTAAAAGAAGGAGCAATCTGCCTTTTTTCATTATGCCACCCCCTTAGTTAAGATTGAGATTCTTCTCGATCCTCGATAGCGTAAAGCTATACACGGTGACCGAGAGAATGACGATAGCCATTGCAATACCCAGCATGACAAACAGGGTAATAATATTTCCCACCTCGTATCCATACCTTCCGTCAAGGATCGTGAAAGCTCTTGTTGCAAGATCTCCTACCGCGGTCAAAATGAATCCGAAGAACGACATCACGGTGCTTGCTATATAAAAGACGAGTATCGCCATAAGCACCTTTGCCTTTTTCGCAATGATGACGCCGACCGTCACTGCGCAGTATAGAAGCAGAGTGTAGAAGGCTATCATAGCGAGAACGATAAGGATAAATGCTGTGATGAACGCAACCGCCCAACCGCCCGTCATATCAAAGAAGAAGGATATCTCCTCTAAGGCACCCTCTATTACCGCGACGAGCATATTTCCTGTTCCGTCACTGTATTCGGGTGCAAGACCGAGTGTTATTGAGATCGATGCGATGAGAACAAGGGTCGACGCGGTATTCCAGATAAGCGCATTTAAGATCTTAGAATTGAAGAGTGTCGAGCGCTTGACGGGCAGCGTAAAGGTGAGGTAACCCTCATCCGTAAAGAAATTCTGATAGTATCTGTAGATGACGAAGTAGAATGATACCGCAAGGTACGCACCTATCGCAAGCACCGTGATTATATAAACAAGCACGATTAGCGTTGTCATAGGTCCGTAGTGGTATATCTCACCCTGATCGGGTGTCATAAGGTCGCCAAGACATAATCCTGCGATGACCGAGAGCAAAAGAACGGTCGCACTGAATATCACCCACGGTCTCCAGATAGCATTCATATCATGCTTTAATGCCTTACGTAGCATCTGAACACCTCCTTAAACAGCTCGTCGAGCGACATTCCCGTATGCTCGCGGATCATATCTGCATTTCCCATACGCAGTATCTCACCGCCGTAGCCCATAAAGGCAAACTCGTCGAGCACGGGCTCGATATCCGTGATAAGATGCGTAGTAATGATTACCGAAGCCTCGGGAGAATAGTTACCGATTATTGTATTAAGTATATATTCACGGGACGCAGGGTCCACGCCGCCGATAGGCTCGTCGAGCATATAGAGCTTAGCTCTTCTCGACATGACCATGATAAGCTGAACCTTTTCCTTCATTCCCTTGGAGAGCTCGCGCAGCCTTGCCGTGGTGGGGATACCCAGATCCTTAAGCATACGCTCTGCGACCTCGCGCGAAAAGTCGGAATAAAAATCGACAAAATAATCGAGCAGCTCGCTGACCTTCATACGCGGTGCGAAATACGTGCGCTCGGGAAGATATGATATTAGACTGTTTGACTCCTCCGAGCGTGGCTCGCCGCAAATTTCAATGGTGCCGGAATCGGGGACGAGCAGACCCGCAACCAGCTTTAAGAACGTGGATTTGCCGCATCCGTTTGGACCAAGCAGACCGTAGATCTTACCTGATTTTATTTCAAAATCAAAATCCTTAAGCACGGGTGTGCCGCGGACGTAGCTCTTGGACAGTCCCGTGCATTTAAGTACTAAATCATCAGACATTGCTATCCCATCCTTTCCTGATGTAATCTATGAGCTCATCTTTTGAAATGCCGAGCTCCTTCATCTCCGAAACAAAGCCGGATAAGCGCGACTCGAGTATGCGCCGCCCGGCGGCATTTATAGCTTCACCGTCGTCGGTGACGACTCTGCCCACGGTGCTCTGAGCGCGTATAAGCCCTTCGTTTTCCAAAAGCGTAAGCGACTTCTGAACCGTGTTTGGGTTAACTCCCGCTTCCTCTGCGAGGCTTCTGACAGTAGGGAATTGCTCACCCATTTTGTACCTGCCCGAAATGATATCCGAGCGCAGTCTGTCCGCGATCTGCTCAGAGATAGCGCGACCCGACTGAAACTTCCAAGCCATCCTCCTCACCTCCAAGTCTTGTACTATCTTGATAATACAACACTTTGCCTCTGTTGTCAATACTTTCGATAAAAAAAGTCCCGTCTTAGCGACGGGACCTTTAAGTTAATGTTATAAATAACATTAAAAAATCAGATATTTTCACCGAGGCTGAGGATATAATCCATATCCTTATCGCCTCTGCCCGAGAGATTAATGAGCACAGATCCGCGCTTCATTTCCTTTGCGAGCTTGATACCGTATGCTACCGCGTGAGAGCTTTCGATGGCAGGGATGATGCCCTCAAGCCTCGAGAGCTTGTAGAACGCCTCTATCGAATCCTTGTCGTCGATAACGTCATACTTTACGCGGCCTATATCGCGGAGAAACGCGTGCTCGGGACCCGACGAGGGGTAGTCAAGACCGCTTGCAACCGAGTATACGGGTGCGGGATCCCCGTTTTCGTCCTTGAGCATGACGCTGTTGAATCCGTGCATAACTCCCTCTGTGCCGTACTGAAGGCTTGCAGCGTGATCACCGAGCTTAGGACCTCTGCCGAGAGGCTCTACACCGTAAATATCAACGGGATCGTTAAGGAAGCCCGCAAAGAAGCCTGCAGCGTTCGATCCGCCGCCAACACACGCGACGACCGCGTCGGGGAGCTCGCCCGTCATACCGAGGAACTGCTCACGCGCCTCAATTCCGACAACACTCTGGAAATCTCTTACCATCATGGGGAAGGGGTGAGGACCTACAACGGAGCCGATACAGTAGATACAGTCCTTATAGTCGCGCGCATAAGCCTCAAAGGCACTGTCGACCGCCTCTTTAAGAGTTGCAAGACCGTGTGTGACCACGATAACGTTAGCGCCGAGGATCTTCATTCTCGCGACGTTGGGAGCCTGCTTCTTGATATCGACCGAGCCCATATAAATATCGCACTCAAGACCGAAGTATGCAGCCGCGGTTGCGAGCGCAACACCGTGCTGACCCGCACCCGTTTCGGCAATGACCTTTTTCTTACCCATGTACTTGGCAAGAAGTGCCTCGCCCATACAGTGATTGAGCTTATGTGCGCCCGTGTGGTTCAGATCCTCGCGCTTGACGTAGAGCTGAACGTTGCCTATACTGGTCGAAAGTCTTTCGAGATACGAGATAGGAGTGGGTCTGCCCTGGAACTCGCGCCTGATCTTGCGGAGCTCGGATATGAACTTAGAGGATTTGCATATGGTGAAATATGCATCAGTGATCTCCTCCATCGCGCTCTTAAGCTCGTCTGAAATATATACGCCGCCGTATTTTCCGAAATAGCCCTCGTTGTTCGGATAGTTCTTGAAATATGTATCAAAATCAACACCGTTATAAATCATGATTGTTACCTCCAAATATGCAATATAGTGATAAAATGTAAATTATTATTAGAAATTAATGATAAAACCAGTTATAGGCGGTATCGCCATCGTAAAGCATAGATCATCTTAACCTCCCACAAAAAACAAAAACCCCGTGACAGAAGAATAGCTGTCACAAGGGCGAATATCATCCGCGGTGCCACCTTGCTTTACGGCTCTGCCGTACACTCAGAGGGTACTCACAATACCCATAGCGACTCACGCGCGCCCGACGTCGCAGAATACTCGGAGTGTTGACTCCTTTGACTGCGCCCTCCGCGGTCCATTTGACGAAAAGCACCTGCCCGACTCTCAGCATCTCGGGCTCTCTGTGAGGCCTCGTCCTCGCCTTTATCTCCGCATCAACGGTTTGATACTAGGAGTATATCATAACGTCATCCCGTTGTCAAGGAAAATTTTAAAAAAAGATGTCGATTATTTTTTGGAAAAGAAAGGTGCGGCAAAATGAAGGATATCCGACACCTACTTCACTCTTGCCGCAGCATTTATATATGCAACCGTGTTCCCGTTGCTCGGGATAGGCTAGATCCGTTTTCGGATCAGAGAGCCTTCAAAAATCCGTATAGGCGCTCAGCGATTCTCCTTGCACCCCTGTCATTAGGGTGAAGCCCGTCTACCGTCATACCGTCGAGATCGTCCTCCGTCCTCGGCTGAATACCGCTTACCGAATAAAGATCGAGTGTGGGTATGGCATAATATTCAAGCACCTCGCGCATAGCATCCACATAGTCCTTCAGCACCTTACCCGAGTCAGCCTTAGGAACATCCTCGGTCGCTCTGTGTAAGGGTGTCATAAAAACGAGCTCCGCATCGGGAAACCTTCTTTTAAGTCTGAGAACGAGCGAGTGCATAGCACCGTAGAAGGTGTACTCGTCACGGTCGGTAAAGCATCCGAAGGCAGCATCTCCGTGACCGAAGTCGTTAGTGCCGCCGAACACGATTATTACATCTGCGCCCTCTTCCATTTCAGAAGCACGGTCGAGGAAGCACAGATCGTGTCTTGGTTTCGTGCTCGGCTTATGCTGGCGCGCTATACGCGTACCACCGATTCCGTAATTGTTTACCTTGGCACCGCTGAGCTCCTCAAATACACTTGCATAGCGCTTGGATATCTCGCTTACACCGACGCCCTCGGTTATACTGTCACCGAGAATATTGATTTTCAGGCCTTTAAGCTCCATTGTAATTCTCCGTTATATAGATTTTAAATCAGAATTCACTACGATTATTATATAACAGACTTAGGTTAAGGTCAAGAGTTTTCTTCGAGAAGCTCCTCGCTTATTCTGAGTATCTCGGGTGCGACCCTCGCTCTCTCTCTTTTTTGTATAAAGCGGTAGAGAGGATATGCAAGAGCACATATAGCGATGCCGACCACCCCGACAGCTGTTCCTATGACCATGTTAAGGACTCCAAGGGCGGGGAAGAGATTGGTCAAGGCCATGCTCATTCCGGTGCCCATTATAAGCGTTCCTATAACACCTACGGTGAGTGCCCAGATACCTGCACGCCTGTCGACTGCCGAGTCGAGCTCTTTAAGTCTCTCGAAAGAGCTTTTTTCTTTCTTCTCGGGTGCGTACTTTTCTCTTATTCTTCTTACCTCGGATTGCTCCTCGGCTGAGTAGCTTATTGAAAATCCGCTATTGTTCTGTTCCATTAATTTGACCTTCAATTCTTAAAGTTTTCAGCTGTTTGTCAACTTTTATTAGCA
Organism: Clostridia bacterium; assembly: GCA_017508195.1. Taxonomy (GTDB): domain Bacteria; phylum Bacillota; class Clostridia; order Oscillospirales; family CAG-272; genus UBA1740. Next base: position 10,658 of record JAFVZL010000033.1, read on the forward strand.
TAAAGATGCTCAAAACAACTGTAATGATGCATATTGCGGTACCCGTCGCGTTTGTGATAACCGTTCTGAAAAGCTCGTCTGTTTCTTCTCCGAAGGCGTATAGCATAGCAGTTTCGAGCGAGAGGACGGACACTGATGACGATACGAGGCTGAGTACCTTGGCTGCCGAATAAACAGGGCTGTTATACTTTGCATATCTCACCTGCCCGATTATAGCCATAGTGAACGAGAAGAAGGTGAATGCGGCAAGTCCTATCGTGGTAATAAAGTGATGCTTGACACCGTAGCCGAGCTTAGTGATGTATATGACCATGCCCATAAGCGTCATATTCAGCGGCAAAAGTGCGATACCGACGGTTCTGTATCTCTTCAGCTCCTTGATACGGTATCTCTCATCTCCGACGTACTTGACGCCACGCATAAGCAAGAAGTTCAGTACTAAGAGTATGAGATAGTAAGCACCGAGTGTATAGTACCATACCGAGCTATGATAGATTGCAAGACCGAACTGAAGAACGGTATACAACAGATTCATCGTTATAGTGACGTAGAGCGAGGTCTTGACTCTGAATTTATCATCCTCAAACCATCTTGCGACTAAAGCATTTTCCTGCCTTATCCTTTTGAAAAAGGATATAATCGCGGGTATCCTTAGACAGATAACGGTCAGGGAGTATGCCGATAACACGTAGGTGACTATTGTAAGTGGCGACTCCGATCCGAGAAAAATTGCCGCCGCAATCATAGATCCGAATGATACTACCGACACCGCCAAGACTATCAACGGATGAGGATAGAGGAGCATCAGGATGATCCTTTTAAGCCTTTGCATCGCTTACCCCCTTTATTTTTATCGTGAAGGATGTGCCTTCACCGAGCTTGCTCGTCACGGTGATACTTGAAGAGGTAATATCTATAACCTTTTTTACGAGTGCAAGACCGAGTCCGTTGCCTTCCTTAGCGCGTGAGGTGTCAGCCTGATAGAATTTATCGAATATTCTTCCGGCATCATCGCTCGGGATGCCGCAGCCGGTATCCGACACGGTTATCTCGGCATATTCACCCTTTCTTTTGAGAGATATGCCTATGCTTCCGCCATCGTCGGTGAATTTTACGGCGTTGGATATAAGGTTGTTGAGAGCTAGAGAGAGGAGCTCGGCATCGGATTTGACCGTAACACCGTCCTCTATATTCGCCACTACCGTCAAGCGCTTTGCTTCTATATTGTCATCGAAGCCGAAAAGACATTCGGTCACAAGCTCAGAGAGGTCGAACTTTGTGAAGCTCGGCTTGATCTCGGAGTTTTCTAGCTTGTTTAGCCTCAAAATATTGCCTACAAGCTCGGCAAGCTTGGTAGAGGTATCACGTATTATCGCAAGATAGTCATGGCGCTCCTCATCTCCAAGACCGTCATGAGAGAGTATTTCGGCATAATTTCTGATAACAGATAGCGGAGTTCTGATCTCATGGGATACGTTTGCGATAAAATCGGTCCTGAGCGTGCTCGTATTTTCAAGCTCCCTTGCCATCGTATTAAGCCTGTCGGCAATCTCGCAGAACTCCTCGGATATGAAGTAGGAATCCTTAATATCCGTTCTTGCAGAAAAGTCGCCCTGAGTTATCCTGTCTGCGGTATCCTTTATCATTCTTGAGGGATTCGTGACCGTGAGCTTGCGCCTGATCAAATCAAATACCGTGAAGAGCAGGGATATGAATATGACGTTTAAGAGAGTGATCTTCGCTGCGGGTGCAATCATATTCTCTGTGAGCTCAATACCGAGTGTACCTGCGAAAACGGTAAGAAAGAGCATAAGCGAGCATGAGACTATAAAGGATGTAAAGAGAAAGTAGAGCAGAAAGCCGCTTATTGCACGAAGAATCTTCGCATATTTTCCGCCATTTTTCATTTTATCACCGCCTTGTAGCCGAGCCCGTGCACCGTGCGTATCTCAAACTCCTCGCATGCGGAGAACTTCTGGCGGAGCTTTGTCATATATACGTCAACCGTTCTTGGACCCGATTTTGTGTCAGCATCCCAGAACTCATCCATCAGCTGGGTGCGCGAGAAGGTCTTCTTCGGGTATGAGAGAAGCTTGTAGAGAATATTGAATTCTCTTGCGGTGAGCGGTATTTCATCACCGTCAATAGTCGCGGTATGCTCGTCGGCATCCATGATAAAGCTTCCGAGCTCCAGCCTTCTCGAGGAATTTATGCCCGATCGGCGTAGCAATGCCTCGATTCTCAGAAGAAGCTCACCGAGGTCGATGGGCTTTACCATGTAATCGTCGATCCCAAGGCGGAAGCCTCTTTGCTTTGAAGCGAAGTCGTCGAGTGCGGTCATAAAGAGTATCGGAATATCCTTGTTATATTCGCGCACAGTTCTTGCGAGCTCGAATCCGTCGTCACCGGGCATCATTACGTCTGATACAATAAGGTCGAATACGTTTTCGTACATCGCATCGTAAGCCTCGGTAGCCGAATATACGCCGACCGCCTCAAAGCCTCTTGCCGTGAGAAACGTAGAAACGCTTTTATTAAGTTCTTTGTTGTCCTCGACTATCAGTATCTTGAACATTGTAACGCCTCCGTAAGGTGTAAAAAAGTTTTTAACGTGTATATTATAACACGCAATTGTTAAGATTTTGTTTGAAGAATGAGGATTTTATCATGAAAAATCTGTACCATCACGGTACTTATCTTTGAAAAATAACATTTTTCGACAAAATTTAGATTTTTGGAGGATTTTTATGTGTACTGCGATTTTTGACTGTATGGGCGGGTATTTCGGAAGAACGCTTGATCTTGAATACAGTCTTTCGGAAAAGGTGGCGGTCACACCGAGACACTTTTTGGACAGGGCGGTTTATTTTGAGGGGGAGCGGCTTTCGCTTGTCGGATGTGCCGCAATACGTGATGGTACCGCACTCTATTATGACGGCCTCAACGAGGCGGGGCTGTCGGGAGCCGCACTGAATTTTCCCGGCGAGGCGTGCTATTCGGATTCGACGGGTAGCCCTCATGAAATACCCTCATATGCCTTGCTATACGAATGTCTCAGAGTATGTAGGAGCGTTGAGGACGTAAAGCGAGTGCTCAGCGGACGAATAATTACTAATTCCGGCTTTTCCGAAGAACTTCCTGCCACTCCCTTACATTTCATGTTTGCAGACGTGGATTCGGCAATTACGGTAGAGCCTCTTGCCGAGGGCCTGAAGATTTTTGAAAATACCGTCGGTGTTATGACAAACAGCCCGAGCTTTGATTTTCAACTGAAGAATACCGCTTCGTATATGCACCTTTCACCCTCCACACCTGCCAACACGCTTGCACCCGATAAGGGGCTCTTTCCTTACTCACGGGGACTCGGTGCTTTCGGTATGCCGGGTGATTATTCATCGGCATCGCGCTTTGTACGCGCCACGTTCGCACTCTCCGCGACGAAGCCCGGATGCGGAAAAGAAGCGTACCTCTCGCGCTTTTTCCATATAATGGATAGTGTATCTGTTCCGCTTGGCTGTGTTGTTGCCGAAAACGGTTTGGATGTTTCTACGCTTTATACCTCGGCTATGGATCTTAATAACAAAGTATATTACTTCACAACCTACGGTGCAAGGCATATACGCAAGGTAGAGTTATTGAACACAGAGCTCGACCCGGAGAGACTCTCACTTTTTGAAATGTACTCCGAGGAGTGTATTACGGACGCACCCTCGGCGATGGATATGTCACAATTTTAATAAGTTGTTGCATTTTCTATAAAAATGTGATATAATGGAAAAAAGAATGTGAGGTGATAGGCAGGATGAACAAAAAAATGAATAAAATTCTTCTCATGCTGCTTATGCTTACGCTTATGCTCACGTTTTTGTGCGTAACAGCGTATGCGGAAGGAGCAGAGCCTGACGCATCCGACCCATGGGGAGTTTTCGTTGATCTGTTTTTCTCGCTCGGTGACGGTATTGCCGATACCGCGAATAACCTCGCGGATATCATAAACAACCACGGCTATAAGATCCTCGCAAGATCGATTACGGCACTTGCCGTTGAGCTTGCACTAGCCTTCTTCGTCAGTATCAGACGAGGAAAGCAGTGGCTATGGATCATAGCAGTAAATCTTCCGTTGCAGATTGTGCTCAACACTATGCTTGAGTTTATCCCGGGCAGCGAGGTCGCACTCTTAGCCACGGTAAATTACTTTATCGCAGCACTTATCGTATTTATCATTGAGGCTATTATCTATTGCCTTGTTCTCGATAAATATACAAACGACGACCGTGGGCTACTGCCTTATATCTGGTATGCCTTTTACTCGGGATTCTTTGCGAATATCGTTTCAATGGTCATGCTTTTTGTCGGTGAAATGATAAAGCTTGTAAATGGCTGATTTTGCGAGTTTAATATAGTAAACCTTGTATTATGGCAACAATTATTTACATTATAAGCTGAAAAATCTGTTTTACAGTGGCATCCTCGGCGGAGGATTTAAATGGATGCTGTAATTGCGATTATCGTATTTGACAGGCAAAACGATTTATGGGATTATCCCCCTGTTATAAACTAAGGGCAAACACGCATGGACAAAACCATATGTGATTGCTCTTTTTTCAGCGAAGCTTTTGCACCTGAAAGGGTAAAGCTGTGCGATATAGAGTGTTGCTGCTCACTAAGCTCACAGTGAAGTCGGGGTTGCCTATTACTTCGCTACCGGGCGCAACTTCATTATCGAAGATAACCTCGCTTACCCAAAGTGCGAACTCTGTTAGGATGAATACTCCGTTAAGAGCATCACGGCGGAAAAATGTTATCCGTTGGTCTTGTAATTATCGAGCACCTCTTGATTTATTCTGAAATATGTGCTATAATGGCTCTGCTAAACTAACTAAATAGAAAAACGCTTCTGATATTTTAAGGGGGGGTACTATACCCTTTTGTATATTCCTATCGTCAGAATTTGATAAAAATGCAAATTCCACTTGATAGGATATACAGAGATGTTTTTCTATGTAAGGTTAGTTTAGCGACTCGGAGTTTGCGTTTTTTGTGCGTGGCTTCGGTCGCGCACTTTTTAATTTGGAGAACAAACATGGAAGAAATTAAGAAAAGCAAAAAGAAAATAATAGTTATTTCGATTATTAGTGTTCTGCTTGCAATACCGTTAATCATATTGCCTGTTACAACAGTTATCGTCTATGAGTCGATTTTCGGTGGGCGTTATGAAACAGCTTCTTGGTTGGAGTTCTCGGTAGAGGATTACGAGGGCTTGCAAATGGAGCGAAGCGACTTTCAATCCGAGGACGTTACACTTGCAGGCTATAAATACTCAAAGGCAGATCAAGAGGTAAAGGGTGTTGTAGTTATAGCACACGGACTTGGCGGCGGTGGACACAATACATATATGCCTTTTATTGATTACTTTACTTCGGGCGGCTACTATGTATTCGCCTATGATGCGAGAGGAAATGATAATAGCGGCGGTGATGCCGTTGAGGGGCTTCCGCAAGGTATTATCTGCCTTGACAATGCCATCCACCATGTGATGGTAATCGAGGAATATCAAGACCTTCCTATAACGCTTTTCGGACACAGTTGGGGCGGGTACTCTGCTTGTAACGTGCTTAATATGCACCCCGAAATCAAGGCAGCAGTTATCGTTGCCGGATTTAACGAAAGCGAAGATCTGCTTGAATATCAAGGTCAGCAGATCGCAGGCGCAGCAGCACAGATCCTTATGCCTTATTTGAAGCTCTACGAGCATATCAAGTTTGGTAAAGAGTATACGGATATATCTGCACTGCAAGGCTTGGATAAAACCGAAGCAGGTATTATGATCGTACACAGTAAGGACGATGCAACCGTTCCCGCGAAGTACGGTTACGAGAAATTCTACGAAGCCTTCGGAAACTCCGATAGATTTGAGTTTGTACTATACGAGGATAGAGGACACGATTATCTGTTCTACTCCGAAGCAGCTTGGGCATACCGTGAGCAGTTGAACGCTGATTACAAATCATACGTTGAGGATAACGGCAGAGAGTATAGTGCCGAAACGAAAGAAGAATTTATGAATTGGTATCTCGATAAAAAGCAATGCTTTGAACCCGATCCCATCCTTATGGAACGGATAGTCAATATGTTTAATGTATATTGTGGATAATGAGGTGTAATATGAAAAAGTTAACAGCACTTATTATAACGGCGATTTTGCTTATATGCCTTGTCGGTTGCATCAGGCAAGACGTTGTTCTGGATGAAACAAAAAACTATGAAATAACATCTGAAATTCATTCTTTGGATGTAGAGATCAACGCAGCCGATTTCAAAATCCTAAGCGCAGATGAGTTTTCAGTTGAGAGCAATCTGAAATATCTATCCGTATCCGAAAAAGACGGTGTTCTGAAAATTGTGGATGAAGCAAAAAGCAATGGTAATTATTCTAATGCTATCCTCACTCTTTATGTACCCAACGGTATGGTGTTTGATGACGTTGACATTGAGACGGGTGCTGCAAAAATGACGGTAGATACTTTGTCCTCAAGCTCGGTGGAACTTAAACTCGGCGCAGGCGATGTACGATTCGACTACCTCAATGCTTCATCTGAGGTCGATATTGAAGGCGGAGCAGGAGCTATAACAATCGTCAGCGGAACACTTAACAACTTAAAGCTTGAAATGGGAATGGGTAAATTGAATCTAACTTCTGCCGTGCTCGGAGATAGTGATCTCGAATTTGGCGTCGGAGAGTACAACGTTACGTTAATCGGCTCTCGGGAAGATTATGAAGTCGATATTGAAAAAGGCCTAGGTAACATTACTGTTGACGGAAAAATTGTTACTGATTTTGGTAGCAGCGGAAACGGTCAAAATCATATAGAAATTGACGGTGGCGTCGGCGCGATCAATTTGAATTTCAAAGAGAATTAAGATAATTATTCAGAAATACAACGCTTTTGATTATGAGGTAGGAAATGGTACTTGAACTAAAGAGTATTGATAAATCCTTTGGCGAGAAGGAAGTCCTTAAGGGAGTATCCTTCACGGCAGAGGGCGGAAAGGCGTTCGGTCTGCTCGGCAGAAACGGCGCGGGTAAAACAACATGTATTCGTATATTGATGAATGTGTTCCCGGCGAATAGCGGTGAAGTGCTGATCGACGGTGCGCCTATCGATTACAGCAAGATCGGGATCGGCTATCTCCCCGAGGAAAGAGGACTCTATCCGAAGAAGCTCATCATAGATCAGCTGGTGTATTTTGCAGAGCTGAAGGGTATGAGCAGAAAGGATGCAACCTGCTCCGTTGATTACTGGCTCGACCGACTCGGCATGTCAGAATACCGTAACAAGCGCCTCGATACGTTATCGAAGGGAAATCAGCAAAAAATTCAGCTTATCACGGCACTTGCACACGATCCGGATATCGTCATCCTCGACGAGCCGTTCTCGGGACTCGATCCCGTGAATGCAATGCTTCTCAAGGACGTGGTAAAGGAGCAGATAGCCAAGGGCAAGATCGTTCTGTTTTCGAGCCACCAGATGAGTTACATAGAGGAATTTTGCGATAGCATAGCTATTATCAACGCGGGTAAGGTGGCAATCAGCGGAGATCTTTACGAGATAAAGAGAAATTACGTTCGTGACAAGCTCGTTGTCAGCACCGTTGCCCCCGAAAGGATAAAGGCAGACTTAGGTGAAGCTTGCTCCGAGCGCGAGGATGGTAGCTTGCTTATTCATCTTACGAGACCGGATGAAAAGCAGGCGATTATGAAACGGCTTGTAGAAAGCTATGATATTGATGAAATTAAGGTTTTTGAGCCCTCGCTTAATGATATTTTCGTAGAGTATGCAGGCGAGCAGGTGTAAGGAGACTTAGTAATGAAACAGTTTGGAAAAATACTGAAATTTGAACTCAATGGCTATCTCACGAACAAAATATTTGTCGGAATTACGATATTTCTCGTAGTTGCAATAGCCATTGTAATGTTCATTCCCAACATTATAGGATTGTTTGAATCTGATGATGATGGTAATATCGCTCCCGCCGACCTTCCGACGATGCTGGTCTACGCCGAGGACGAAAAGCTTTCCGCAATCGTAAAACAGTATTTTGAAGGCGTTTTCGTCGATTATAACGTAAAGGAAGCGGATGGTAGCATTGACGATCTGAAGGAGATGATCACATCAGGCGATGCGGACTGCGCTTTTGTAATGAACGGTGAAGCATCCTATACCTACTATGTAAACAATCTTTCTATGTATGATAGCAATACCGCGATTGCTGATACGGTATTACAAGAGGTGTATCGTTGGAAGCAAATGGTAGACAACGATATCCCATCCGAAACAGCATCGGAGATTCTATCCGTGCAGATCGAAAGCAGCACCGAAATACTCGGTAAGGATCAGATGCAGAACTTCTTCTACACCTACATCATGATCTTTGCACTTTATATGGTCATACTTCTTTACGGACAGATGGTCGCAACTAACGTCGCTACGGAGAAAAGCTCAAGGGCGATGGAGCTTCTTGTTACCAGCGCGAACCCTACGAGCATGATGTTCGGTAAGGTGCTCGCATCTTGCATAGCAGGCTTTTCGCAGCTCGTTCTCGTATTCGGTACGGCGATACTACTTTATAACGTGAATAAGGAAGCTCTTTCCAACCCGTTGATCGCATCAATATTTGATATTCCGATAGAGCTCTTTATTTATCTGATAGTGTTCTTCGTTCTTGGCTTCCTGATCTACGCCTTTATGTTTGGCGCGATAGGATCGACTGCATCCAAGCTCGAGGATATAAACACCTCCGTTATGCCGATAATGTTCCTCTTTATCATCGCATTTATGGTGGTAATGTTCTCTATGAGCTCCGGCTCCGTTGATAACACTGCGATGCTTATATGCTCTTATATTCCGTTCACCTCGCCTATGGCGATGTTCACGAGAATTTGCATGAGCACTGTGGCGTGGTATGAGATCGCTATCTCTATTGCTATTCTCATCGGCTCCACCGTTGGTATCGGTATCCTCTCCGCAAGGATCTACCGTGTGGGCGTTCTTCTTTACGGTATGCCCCCCAAGCTCTCGACTATCATTAAGACCGTGTTTAAGAAGCAATAAGGTGATGCGGATAATTTATTACCGGCTCTTATTTTCGTTGAGCGATTGAAATATTTCTAAAGATCTGATATAATTTTTATAGGATCTATAATTCCCCTAATAGGTTGTGGGAAATACCTCTGTTTAAGAATGACTTCACGCCCATGGCTTTTGAAAAGTTATGGGCGTATTTTGCTTTTTGGAATACTAAAACGCATTATGGAGGCACAACGATGAAAAAGCTTACACTGTCAAAATATCTTACAACGGCTCTAAGATGGCTGATGCCTTTTGCCTTGTTAGAAATCCTTGCGTGCGTTTTGTACTTTACCGGAATTGCCGAAGGATATCTCTTTGCAGTCGTAAACGTAGTGGATTTTGTATTCCTTCTGCTTCCCGGAGGATATTATCTCGCGATGTTTTTCGTTTTTAACAAAAAAAGCAAAAGCACTACCCCGGAAGACGGAGTCATTATCAATTGGGAGTCGGGCTTCTTCAGATACACGGGTTCTGTTATCGTGAAGGTAGACGGTAAGGAGTATTCAACTGCCGCTTATTTCAGCCAAGAGGAAGCAAAAGAGATGGTTGGTAAAGCGGTATCCTACGCAATTATTGCCGACACACTTTTTATTTACGAGGTTAAGGAAAGCGAGTCGATCTTATGAAAATAACAAAATTCTACAACCCCGAAATACCGTACAGCCTTCACGATATGAACGTGATCGGATTTGAGATAAACTGTGACAACCTCATAATGAGAACAGAGGCGGGTATGGTGAGAACCGCGCCGAACTTTAATCAGGTTGACGGATACCTCGAATTTCTCGATGTGAATTGGAAATATTGCTATGCTACCGTGTGCGAAGGATACTACGGCAACCTCGGTACTTACGAGGGCAAGACCTTCAAGAAAATGTATCTCAAAGACTTTATTGCCGAGTTTCAGAACGCAGGCTTCTCCATCACGGACGAATATTACGGTCAAGACCGTGCGCTCTATACGGGATATTTCAAGAAGGGCAGTACTATGGGCGAATGTACCATTGAGATATACCATAACAACATTGTGTACTATGAGCAGACCGATGACACCCGTGAAATGAAAGAGGTCGTATTGAGTGCAGACGGAGATCTGTCGCTCTATTCAGTACCCGCCGACGTCGCGTATAATCTTGCTACGGTTGCCAATGAATTTGCTTTTAACTATGTATGGCACGGTGAGAAAAGCGGTAAGTTCCTGCAGCTCTGCGGAGAACAGTACGGCGCGGTGTTTGATGAAACGGATTTTATCGAATATCTTAACACGGTACTCTATCCCGATAAGCCGTCGAAAAAGCTCAAAACGATCCCTGCGGACGACGAGTGGGATGTGCCGGAGGAATATCGGAAATATCCGTACTATAATTTTTAAGGAGTTTTCGCTATGAAAAAAGAAAACATCTATAAATACCTATACATTGTGACTGCCTTGTTGGTCATAGGCTTTGCTATTGCCTTTGGCGTGGATGCCTACAAATACAATACCGGCGGATACTTGGGTTCGGCGCCTCTGTACGTTTATGCGCTCGTGGATACCGTTGAGTACCTTCTGCCGAGCTTGGCGTTCTTCATCGCAGGTCTGATCTGTAAAAAGAAATTTGCGAAAAATGCTCTCACAAAGGAGAAAGAATTATGAAAAGGATATTGTCTTTATTAATGGTTGTCAGCATTTTGTTGTCAACACTCTTGTTTGTTAGCTGTCAACCTACGGAAGAACCCGACAATGAAAATCAGCCCATAAGAACGGTTGTGGAGTTAAACGAGAACAACTATTGGAAATATTTTGAGATCAGTTTTGATTCGAACAATGTTCACGCAGGCGGTGACGGAACATTCGGTTATAAAATAATGGGCGTACTTGATTATGCTCTGTACGAAGACGCTGTATTTACCTTTGATGTTATTTACTACACCGAAGGGCAGACCGACGACCAATATCAGAGCTACACGATGAGGATCGGTTGTAACGCAGCCGGTGATGCAGTGTTTGAAACCACCCATCTTGGTATGACAAATGTGACGGTCGGTAAATACCTCGGTATCGATGGCGAGCTTGTCAGCTTTGAAAACTATAATTGGAAAATTCATTTTAAGTCCGTCACAGGAAAGGTAATTTACATCGCATAAATCTACAAGTTGCTTTGGAGCTTTAATTATGAAAACTAATTGGAAAGATACACCCTTATTACATAAGGTCGTTACCATAATATCAGTTCTTGCAAGCCTATCCGTCGTGGTATTAGCGGTATTGCAAATATTTGATGTTTGGGATCAGGCAATTAACATCTTTATGCCTTTGATGGGTGTAACGATGCTTTGCCAAAGCTATATGCAATGGAACAATAGCCGCAAGGTCGCTTATTTCAGTATCGCAACGTCAGCGTTTATCTTTGTTTGTTCCATCGTAGTGTTCTTTCTAAAATAAGGTGAGGAATATGAATAAAGCAAAAAAAATTGCCGAATGGATCATAATCGGCTTGTTTATTGCAATCGTAGCTTCGGTTGCTTCCATTCAGATTTATCGTTCCGTTGTGAACTCTGATTGGTACGTCGAAAAGCAAGACCGAAAAAGCTTGGAGCAGAAAATTGAGTCTGTAAATGATGTTGTAAACATCAAGTATATAAAGGTTGATGATAACATAGAAGAACGCTTCATATACGATGCTCCCGCCGAGCTTTTTGACGATATTACGGTTATAAGCTATGAAGCAAATATGAATAGTGAAAAATGGCGTGAGATCTTTAAAAATCCAATGGTGACTGTATTCTTCGTTGAAGGATCACCCATTTCATTTAATATAAGCAACGATGGCAAAGTGTATAGTGGAGCCTTTAAGCTCCGATGTCCGTCACTCGTCGATTGGTACGAGGGGATCGTGAGCGCAAACGGCTAAGATGGTCGTTGGTGTATGTACGCAGCTGAGGTTGCTTTTGCTAATCAATAATCAAGATGGCAAAATAATAGAGCGAAGCTACCTTTTTGCGGTAGCTTCGCTCCTTTTCGTTTGTGTTTAGATAAAGCAGTCATTTCCGGAAAACAATCTGAAATGACGAAGTTATTATTGATCAACCGATCTTTTTTACAATATAGAATTTGTCCTTGGTTCTGTCGTACAAGCCGATGACCTTTTTATTGTTGTAATCCTCCAGGGTAAATGTCGCAAACAATCCGCTTGAGAAATACGGGTTGGTAGCTACCTGCCTTCTTTCACCGTCAACATCGACGACTACGGTATAGTATACAGCACCCCTGTAAGCGTACGAGGTAGAAACGTTATCGAGCATGACCTCATACGAATCAAAGCGTTGGTAATTTTTTAAAAGGTAAATCATTTTGTAGCAGTAGAACGCTATGAAGGGCAGAAATATAACGCTGTAAGTTGCCGTCACGATCAGCCAGATCTGAAAGCTCAATCCGATGTATTTTATATCGTCAAGGTTCATTATAAGCGCCGCAAAAAGCATAACCACCTCTACGATAGCGTAAATCGAGGAAAGCAGGATCACCGAGCTTTTTCTCCATTTATATTCTATACTGCTTTTGATATCTTCTGTTGTAAAAACATTATTCATGCGTGACATAATCCCTCCGCCTTTATTATAGCATACCGCTTTAGATAATGCAATAATAATCAGCCTTCGTGCTGAAGATTTTAAGGGAATTCCGAAAAAGGCGTTGAGTTATAGAAAAATTCATAAAGATATGATATAATAAGCTCGTTTGAAAATATTTTCAGGGTGAATTCGGTGGAGAATTAACTATGGCTGATACAAAAGAAATGCTTGGAACTGCCCCGATAGGCAGGCTTCTGTTCAGGCTCGCGCTTCCTACCGTGGTGGCGCAGCTTATAAATATGCTCTATAACATCGTCGACCGCATATATATCGGGCATATGCCTGAGGTTGGTGACCTTGCCTTGACGGGTGTTGGCGTGTGTATGCCCGTTATAATGATCGTTTCGGCTTTTGCCGCGCTGGTCAGCTCGGGCGGTGCTCCGAGAGCGTCAATATTCATGGGCAAGAAGGATATAGAAAGTGCTGAAAAAACGCTCGGCTCCTGCTTTGGACTGCAGATAATCATTTCCGCGGTTCTCACTGCCGTATTGCTTATTTGGAGCAAAGATTTGCTTTTGGTATTCGGAGCGAGCAACAATACCATTCGGTATGCAACGGACTATATGAGCATCTATGCTTTAGGTACCGTGTTCGTGCAGCTGACGCTCGGTATGAATGCCTTTATTACGGCACAGGGCTTTACCAAGATATCCATGGTATCTGTCATAGTAGGTGCTGTGTCGAATATTATTCTTGACCCGATCTTAATATACGGATTCGGTATGGGTGTCAAGGGTGCTGCTCTTGCAACCGTTATTTCGCAGGCGCTCTCTTGCGCGTGGGTGATATTTTTCCTTTGCAGTAATAAGAGCATTCTTAAGCTGAAGCCCGTTTATTTTCTGCCGTCTCCTAAAATCATTTTGCCCTGTCTTGCGCTTGGCACCGCAACGTTTATCATGCAGGCGAGCGAGAGCGTGATCTCTGTGTGCTTTAATTCCTCTCTTTTGAAGTACGGCGGTGACATTGCCGTTGGTGCTATGACGATTCTGACGAGTGTGATGCAGTTCGCAATGCTTCCCGCCCAGGGAATCGCACAGGGAGCACAACCGATTCTGAGCTACAATTACGGTGCGAAAAATACAGAGCGTGTCAAGCAGACGTATATGCTGCTGCTAAAGACGTGTCTTGCTTATTCGGTTGCGGTTTGGCTTGCTGTTATGCTGTTCCCGAACGTCTTCGTTTCTATTTTCACCCCTGACGACGCGCTTATTGCCTTTGCATCCGATGCGCTGCGTGTATATTTCGCGGGTATGCTGTTGTTCGGCGTTCAGATCGCGTGTCAGATGACCTTCGTTTCTCTCGGCAATGCGCCCTCGTCCGTCATAGTGGCAATAGTGCGTAAGTTCGTGCTCCTTCTGCCTCTGATCTACATTATGCCGAACCTTGTAAGCGATCGCACCTTCGGTGTATACATGGCGGAGCCTATTGCCGACGTTGTTGCGGTGACCTTCACGGCAATACTGTTTATATTCCAATTTAAAAAGGCTTTGAAGAGGATAGACTGTATAAAATAATAATAGATCCGCTTCTTTTCTCCCGATGTTGGAAAATACTGTTGACACCGAGAGCGAAGAGTGATATAATGTTGTTAACAACTAATATTAAAGGAACCAGCTGACTGCAGAGGACGTTGGTTCCTTCATGCTTTTTTATGGGAAAACATATGATCAGTAAAAGAAGATTTAAACTATCAACAACGCAGATTATCTTGCTCAGCTTCCTCGTGACTATTCTGCTTGGAAGCGTTCTTCTGGCGCTGCCGATCAGCTCTCGTGACGGTGAAGCCGTGCCGTATCTCGACGCCCTATTCATGGCAACCTCATCCACCTGCGTGACAGGACTGGTTACCTTACCCACGGTATCTACGTGGAGCATATTCGGGCAGATCGTTATATTGATCTTAATACAGATCGGCGGTCTCGGAATTATCACCATTATGTCGGGACTGATGCTTCTTTTGAACAGAAAAATGGGCATCGGTGACAGGTTGCTTATTCAGGACTCGTTTAATCTCAATACGATGTCGGGGCTATCAAAATTCGTCAAGAACGTGCTTTTTGGTACGCTGATAATCGAGGGAGCGGGAGCTCTCTTATATATGATCGTTTTCGTCCCCGAATTTGGTGCTGCGGGTATCTGGATATCAATATTCAATGCCGTTTCCGCGTTCTGCAACGCGGGTATTGATATAATAGCTGAAAACAGCCTTTGCGATTACGCCACGAATCCTTTGATCAACATCGTTACGTCTATGCTTATCATTCTTGGCGGTATCGGTTATATAGTATGGTGGGACGTGCTCAGGGTCGTGAAGAGCCGTTCTCCGAAGAATCGCAGGATATTCAGACATCTGACCCTGCACTCAAAGATTGCCATTACCTTTACAGCGGGACTTATCCTCGTAGGTGCTATCCTCATATTTGCCTTTGAATACTCGAATCCGCGTACCATCGCACAGATGTCCTTGTTTGATAAAATTCAGGTGTCATTCTTTCAATCAGTGACAACGAGGACTGCGGGCTTTGCTACGATTCCGCAGGAGAAACTGACGAACGCCTCAGCCGTTGTATCTATTATATTGATGCTTATCGGCGGCTCACCGGTTGGAACTGCGGGCGGCATGAAAACGGTGACTACCGTCGTTCTGATCTGCTCGGCACTTGCTACCATAAGAAATAAAAACAGTGCCTCGCTTTTCGGCCGCCGTATCTCCGAGGACTCGGTGAAAAAGGCTGTTGCCGTATCGGTAGCATTTTTGGCAATATGCACCGCATCGGTCATACTGCTGCTGGCAACGGGCGATATGTCTGCCATTGATGCGGTCTATGAAACGGTCAGTGCTACCGCGACAGTCGGGCTTTCGAGAGACTTGACGGCATCGCTCAATGAAATCGGTAAGCTTGTTATAATAGTGACGATGTATTTCGGCAGGGTAGGTCCTATATCCCTCGCGGTGGCACTTGGCAGTAAAAACCAAGCTCAGAACGTAATTTCCGAGCCATCGGAGGACATCAGTATCGGATAAAGGAGAATAATATGAAAGAGAATAAAACTTACGCAGTTTTCGGGCTCGGAAGATACGGCACAGCCGTGGCAAAGGAACTTGTAGATAACGGCATGGAGGTAATTGCCGTTGATACCGATGAAAGGATCGTCAACGATGCGGCTGCATACCTGCCGGTGTGCAAGTGCGCCGATGTGACTGATGCCGAGGTAATACACCGTCTTGGTATCGGCAATATTGATACAGTCATAGTTTGTATGGCGGGCAATCTTGAAGCGAGTGTAATGGCGGTCACGCTTTGCAAGGAGGCGGGCGTCAGGACGGTCATCGCAAAATGTGCGAACGAGATGCAGCAAAAAATTTTGCTTCGAGTAGGTGCGGATCAGGTGGTCTTTCCCGAAAACGAGTCCGGAATACGCTTGGCCAAGAACCTTTTAAGCTCCGGCTTTATTGATATGCTCTCTCTGTCGAGCGATGTGTCCATAGTTGAGATCGATGTGAAGAACGAGTGGTGCGGTAAGAACCTGATCGAATTGAATCTGCGCAAAAAATACGGATTTAATATCGTTGCAATCAAGAATGGCGAAAAGGTTAACGTAAACGTTAATCCTGAGCAGGTGCTCGACTCTCACTCCACACTGATAGTTATTGCAAATACGGCTAAGCTTGGAAAGCTTTAATAATCTGTTAGAGTACAAGGAGTCAGAATGAGAAAAACCTTTATATGCAGCCTCTGCCGTAACGGTATACTGGGAGGGGCATTATATCTTGACGATGAGTCGGTTACTTATAAGACGAACAAGCTCACGGTAGATAAAGCGTACAGAAATCTTGTATTACCGCGTAATGAGATAGCAGAGCTAACGTGGAAGTGGATCGTATTTCCCGTTGCAACATTCCGTATGAAGGATGGAACGGAGCATAAGTTCATTATTTTCAACAAGCTGCGCTTTAACAAATATTTCAAGCTCTGTGCGGACTAAGCGCGTCTTTTCGCCATCCTCGGCTCCGTCTCTTTTATCTTGACGGCAGATGGATAAGCCCTGTTACCGATTCCCCTTGCTGAGCGATAAACGGGTAGAGGCTCGGTTGGTTGTTGACGTAGCATATGGCGCTCCTCGGATATTTCAAGGTCGTCTTCGTAATACTTTGCAAAACTCATGATGGTTTTCCTTTCTTAAAAAATGTTGTAGGGCGGCTGTGACGTAAAACGTGTTCCGGCACTCCGCTCCAATAAAAAAAGGGGGCTTACGCCCCCTATATATAGGGAAATCCGTCAACCCCCTATATATAGGTAAATTCATTAACCCCTTTCATAATATAAAAAACTGCCGAGTCGTAAAGAGCCGTATCAATTTTTTTGGCTATGGCTGAATGACGTTACCTCTTTTTGCAAATTCATCTATATATTTCAATCGTTTTTGGGAATACTATCGGTGAAAGCAAAAAAGGAGGTATGTATGTTCAAACACGAAAAACAGTTATTTCATCCCGTAGAGGTAGAGGGACCTAATCCTCAGTATGCGGTTCTTCTTCAGGAGCAGCTTGGCGGCGGAAACGGCGAGCTAAAGGCAGCAATGCAGTATATGTCGCAAAGCTTCAGGATCAAGGACCCCGAAATCAAGGATCTTTTCCTCGATATAGCTGCCGAGGAGCTGGGTCACATGGAGATGGTTGCGCAGACCATCAATCTCCTTAACGGTCACTATGTGGATGCAAACGCGGTACAGTCGGGCGAGGTACAGACGCACGTTCTTCTCGGACTGAATCCCGGGTTGATTAATTCCTCGGGCTACTCCTGGACGGGCGATTACGTCACCGTAACGGGAGACCTGTGCGCAGATCTGCTCTCCAATATAGCGTCCGAGCAAAGAGCCAAGGTGGTCTACGAATATCTCTACCGTCAGATCGAGGACAAGAAAGTCAGAGAGACCATAGATTTTCTTCTGAATCGCGAGGAAGCTCACAATCAGATGTTCCGCGATGCCTTCAATAAGGTGCAGGAAACGGGCTCCAACCGCGATTTCGGAACGACCAAAGCCGCAAAGATGTATTTCTCTATGTCAAATCCCGGCCCCAACACCTTTGCAACGGGTGAGACTCACGCACCGTCATTCAAGTAAAAACACCTTCAGTTGTTGTGTGTTATCCTAAGCGGAGAACGCGCGAGTAAAGCAAGCAAATCATGGCGAAGCCATTTTATGATGCGACTGCATCAATTCACTCATAAAAACGAACAGAGCAAGAATAGAAGGAAGATTTGATCCTTTTACTCTTGCTCTTTCTCTTTCTGCTTCAACAGTATCTACTTAAAAGTTGATTGAAAAAATATTAATAAGATATAGTAAACTCATCGGCATCAGGTAAAAAAATTCAATTTATCCTGCAGCCAGCAACAGACAGTTGCTTGCGGACTGTGGCAATCTATGGTAAAATATAACCACAAAATATAAGGTGGTGAAATTGTGGAAACAAAGGATATTATTTTAGAACTAAGAACGAAAAAGGGTCTATCACAAGAGGAGCTTGCGGAAAAGATTTTCGTAACAAGGCAGGCGGTTTCCCGTTGGGAGAACGGTGAAACGGTACCAAATACGGAAACGCTGAAGCTTCTTTCGCAGTTGTTTGACGTGTCGATAAACACACTTCTCGGTTCACCGAGAAATCTTGTCTGCCAATGCTGCGGCATGCCGCTTGAGGACGGTAATATAAGCAAAGAAGCCGACGGCTTTTTCAACGAGGAATATTGTAAATGGTGCTATGCCGACGGCGAATACACTTACGATAA
The DNA here is from genome assembly GCA_017508195.1 of Clostridia bacterium. Taxonomy (GTDB): domain Bacteria; phylum Bacillota; class Clostridia; order Oscillospirales; family CAG-272; genus UBA1740. Next base: position 29,196 of record JAFVZL010000033.1, read on the forward strand.
TATGGATGATCTTATTGACTTTTGTGCCGACCATATGGCAAACGAGCATTTCACTCCCGAGCAAGTACGCGCTTATATGAAGGATATGCTTCCGAAGCTGAATTATTGGAAGAAATATACCGAGCTTGGCGGAGAAGAAAAGCTTGACGAGTTCAAAAAGCAGCTCATTAAAGAATTTAATGATTTACATATTGAGGGAATGCCCAAGGTCACAGAGCTTTCCGCACTAATAGGCGGTTACGTGAATCTCGAATACACGCTCCCAAATGGGCAGAAGATAAAATACCTTGATGACGGAGCAACCTATCTCGGCTATCAGCTTGAAAGTGAATTTGGCGGCGGCAGATGCTTCGGCCTTGTAGCAAATATGGACTTTCTTCTCGTCTGTACTTACGAGGAAAACGGCGAGAATCCCGAGCTTGTGATTTATAAGAAAAGATAACGAGAGGGCTGACGGAAACAACCGTCAGCCCTCAAAATTTACGTCGGTGGAAACAAAGAAAAGGGCTTACGGCTGCATCACCTTAATAAAGCGGAACATCTCATCAGGCCCTTCATCGGGATCGTGCTCGTCGTCATCAGGCATCTCGTGGTCATGTGTGAAATACTCGCACCAAACTGATCGATCTGAAAACCGCACTTGTTGACGTAAAAATGAATATTGCGCTTTTCAAAATAGGGAGTGCAGGTTTCCCATACCTTGGTTTCGGGGTGCAGAGCCTCGACCGCCTGCCACGCGCCGTAGCCGATTCCT
>JAFVZL010000034.1 GCA_017508195.1 Clostridia bacterium
CAGCGTTCTTCTATGGTAAAATGGGTATAGCTCATATTGTTCTCCTTGTTGTTTTGGTGTGTGGTAACTTCATTATAACACAGGATTCAATATGAGTGTTCTTTTTTCTTAAAAGTGTTGCACTTGATAGTATAATTCACCTTCATTCAAAAAAGAGCAGACCCTGACGGATCTGCTCTTTTGCTTTGTCGGCGATATGCCGACCGATATTTAAGTATTACTTAAAGCTGAAGAGCGCCTTAAGAATTACCGAGAGTACTGCAGCGATACCGGAGTTCGCGCCGAAGGATCCGAGCGTGTATCCGCTCTCGGCAATCTCGGTGTTTGCAGTATCGATATGTGCGTTATACTCTGCGAGAGCTGCCTCGTAGGTCACTATCGCCTCGGGAATACCCTCGATGGATGCGTCTATGCCCGAACGGAGCGAAGCAGCGGCAACGAGCATACGGTAGTAGTCATCCTTCTCCTCGATAGCAGCAAGAGAGAGAACGTTCTCGATAAAGGCTGCCGAGTCGTTCTGAACTACGGCAAGCTCTGCAGCGAGTGCATCATACTTTGCGATAGCCTCCCTGACCTCGTCATTTGAGATATTCATCGCATAATAGTAAGGCATAGCAGCGTTCAGAAGCTCAAGCTTCTCAACGTAGGTAATAGCGGTATCAAACTTCTTTACCGCGTTTACAAAGTAAACGGTATTCTGGTTAAGAAGATCCTCGTAGTTACCCTCCTGCGGAGCAAGCTCAGCCTCATATGCGGTATACTTCTTAAGCACCGCGGAAATTTCGGCTCTTCCCGAAACAAGTCTGTAGCTTTCTACAGCCTCACCGCACTTGTTACAAGCAGGGTGCGCTATATCATCGACCTTTCCGTTATAAAGAACGCCGCAGTTCGCACATTTCTCGTTGGCACAGGTGAACTCGACTGTAAAGTCAACGTCCTCGGCGTTGAAGTATCTCTGAATGAAGGATATAATACCCTTCTTCTCGATGTAGGAGTCCGTCGCAACGAACTTATCGAACTGCTCGGAAATCACCTCGATATGCTCATTCTGGAGAATTCCGTAATAATACTCGTTCATCTCCTCGAACTTATTTGCCGCCATAACGACGGTGGTTCCGTCAGGAGCGATATAATCGGGATTGTAAGCACCGCCCGAGATCTTGTTACGGATCATCTTAACATAGGACTCGATGTGCTTATACTGCTCGTTGTTTGCTATCTGTTCGGGGGTCGTAGGCTCGTCAACGTAAACGAGCTTCCAATCCGACTCGGTGGGATACTGAGTCATAAGGTAGCCGATGTAGTTTATAAGAAGCTTTGCGTTATTGTCGCTGATAGCGAGAGCAATCTTCTCGGGGGCCTCTACGTAGGTTTCCTCAAGGTGTGTCTTAAACTTTTCATAGCCCTCAAGAGAAGCAAGGCTGGTATTCAGACCATCGGCAATGAGCTTAGCCGCCATGTCGTATCTCGACTGAAGAAGAGTCGCACTGGTAGCAAGCTTGAAGCCGTCCATAGCAGCGATAAAGTTGCTGATCGCGGTGTCCTGAGCAATTCTCGTTTCCTCAGAGGAGAAATCGTTGACAAGATCGTCGTAGGTATATCCGAGATCGAACGAAACGTTGATAGCGATATTACCTTCAATGGTAGCACCGTCGGCAATCTTAACTGCGAAGATATGCTCCTCGCCTACCGCGGAAATGGTCTTTTCAACGAAAGATTCACCTACGGCATCAACACCTTCGAGTGTCGCTCCGTATCCGAGAATCACGTCTGTACCCGAAACGGCAAACTTGATCTTACCCACGGTCGGTGCGTTGTACTTGAAGTATACCCAACCAGCCGCAGCCGGCACCTCGTTCGCACCGTGTGTAAGGATGTACGGATCAGCAAGCGTTCCGCTGCCCTTCTCAATGGGAAGGTGATCGTCCGTGGGAAGGAATATGTAAGCGCTGTAGGAGCTTACGAAGCTTGTGATGGTGCTCACCAGCTTATTTCTGTTTGAAATAGAGGCGGACGTCGGAAGCTTTTGTATTGCCTTAAGCTGCTCTATCATTTCCTTGTACTTTGCAAGGTTAGATCTCTTATATGTGAGAATGATGTCGGTGGGATCGTATTCGTAGTAGCTGTGGACCGCGTCTATAAGCGCCTGCTTCTTAACGGGGTCGGTCTCCTCGGTTATGGCACCGCCGTATATCATGTTGCCGTCAGCGTCGGGAGCACCGATTCCCGAAACGAGATCCGTCGCCTGCTTGTGCGCGTCTATACAGTCGGGAACCGTAATGAATTCCTCGTCATCACCGGTGCGCTGCATGTAGTCGCAAAGATATACGAACTTCTCAGCGTCGGTCATACGGTTAAGGAAGTTGGGATCAACGATAGAAGCCGCGTACTTTACGGTAACGTTATCCATGCAGTACTGTCCTCTCGAGTTTCCGAGGTTACCGATACGGAACTGCTCGGGAGCGTAGCCGTAGCTCGAGGGGTCACCGTTGATCGTTGCAGCGTAGGAGTAATCGAGATAGAGAGTTGACTGCTTGATATTGTCAACCTCACAAACGATGGAGAAGTGAGTCCACTCACCGGGAACGACGGCGTTCTTTACGAGGATCTTTCCGTCCTTGGCGAGAATATCACCGTTGTAGTCGATCTCAAACCAGGTAACGGATCCGTCACTTGGACGGCACTGGAAGAGTACTCCAGAGTTTGGAAGCTCGGTGAAGGAGGTGAAATCGAACTCCATAACGAACTTGTCAACCGTACCGTTGAAGCTGATGGTGCAGTAGGTGGATACGTAACCGGTAAGGCCCTTGTTCATCGCGCCGTTGATGTCGATTGCAAGGTAGGTGTTGGTAGTTCCGTCGGGGAGCGTCTGTTTTACCTGCGAGCGAGTGTTATTGAGAGCCGAACCGTCGACAGGGTTATATCCCTTATCGTTCGACATGGTAGGAAGCGTCTTAGCGCCCTCGAAGTCGTTATTATACGCGGTCTTAGCGGTATAATCGGTCATTCTCGCCTCGGACGTGATATTGTAATATCTCTTAGCAACAGCCTCGGTATAGACCAACGTAAGTGCCTCGGCATTTGCCTTTATCGTGGCAAAATCACCCGACTCGGTGTCAAATATTCTGTTTGCGGCAAAGGTCTTGAACGCCTTGTACGCACCGTCTGCCTCTGCAGTAGCGGTGGTCGTTTTCGTCAGCTTGAGCGCAGCCTGATCCACTGCATCAAAAAGCTTACCTGCAGCAAGAACGTTAGTGTCGTGGATCGTAGCGAAAACGGTCTCGTACTGTCCGTCAGCCTTATCCTCCTCGGTCTTGTAGATGCTCTTGAACCACTTGTCGCTTTCCTTGCAATAATTTCTCGTCTTATATAGAGAGATCTCACCGCTCTCGACTGCTGCCGAATAGAGCTCGATCATACCGATCTTCGCAGCCTTGTATGCCTCCATGGCATCGGCATAGCCCTCGGACTCGGGATCAACGGGCTTTGAGGTCAGATATTTTTCGACCTCTGTGAGAGCCTTCTCCTTAGCGTCTATTTCATCCGCATCCGCCGCAGTCTGAACGAGCGACGTGAGCTTCTCGACAGTACCGGTGTAGTTGACCGTATTCGCAAATACCGCGATAACGACGCCAACTGCCAGAACCGCTACCAAAAGAATAGCTAAACCGATTTTCTTAGCGTTCTTCATAAGTTTCTCCTTTTACGCTTTTATACTGAATTTATTAATAATTATAATTAATTTACTCAATTATAACATTCGCGCGTGTGAAATTCAATCTACTTTGAAATATTTATACAAATTGCCTAAAAAATTCTCCACTTTATATAAACGGAAAAATGTACAAAACGGGCTTTTCACGTTAAGTCCATCCCTCGTTTCCCCTTTTTAATCAAAAAAAGTCGGACACAGGTTCTTTCCCCGGTGTCCGACATTACTGTATTTTATTTGATTTAAGTAACGGGATCAAGCCGAACCGCGTACTCACACTCCGCGCCGCCAATACTTTCTTTCGAGAGCGCGGTACATAATAGCCTCGGCAACGTGATCCTCGGTTATCTCGAGCGAGCCGTCGAGATCCGCGATAGTTCTTGCAACGCGCAGTACCCTGTCGTGTGCTCGCGCGGAGAAGCCGAGACTCTCGAAGGCGTTTTTCATAAGTGCCTCTGCCGCCTCACCGAGCTTGCAGTGAGTGCTCATCATCTTTGCTGACATATTCGCGTTAAGAAGCCCGGGCTCGTCACCCGCCGCCTTCAGTCTTTCATCCGCGAATGCGCGCGCCGCGTTAACACGCGCTCTTATCACCTCTGAGCGCTCGCCCGTCATCTTTTTGCGCGAGATATCGTCGTATGATACCATGGGCAGCTCTATCTCTATATCAATTCTGTCGAGCAGGGGGCCCGATATCTTGTCAAGATACTTACTTCTCATCTGAGGTGAGCAGGTGCAACGGCTCGTACCGTCACCGAAGAAGCCGCAGCGGCAGGGATTCATCGCGCACACGAGCATAAAGCTCGCGGGATATTTCACCTTTGCAGCGGCGCGTATGACGGTGACAACACCGTCCTCGAGGGGCTGCCTCAGCGCCTCGGTAACGCTTTTCGGAAACTCGGGGAGCTCGTCGAGGAAGAGCACTCCGTTGTGCGCGAGAGATATCTCACCGGGGCGCGGATGCGCGCCACCGCCTATAAAGCCCGCAGGGCTGACCGTATGATGGGGAGATCTGAATGGCCTGTCGGTAAGAAGTCCGACTCTGAGGTCTCCGCCCACCGAATGTACCTTAGTCGTTTCGAGAGCCTCCTCAAAGGTCATATCCGGAAGTATCGACGGCAGACGCTTCGCAAGCATGGACTTTCCCGTACCGGGAGGGCCTATCATCAGCACGTTATGACCGCCCGCCGCCGCGATCTCGAGAGCCCTCTTTGCCTTAAGCTGACCGCATACCTCGGAAAAATCGGGCGCATCCGAATGGTTGGACAGATCTATCCCGGCAAGCTCCGACGGTGCCGCCTCTATCTTCTCCTTGCCGCGAAGATGCTCCACAAGCTGCTTTAAAGTCGACACGGGGTACACCGTGATACCCGCAACGACCGCCGCCTCCTTGGCGTTTTCCAGAGGAACGTATATCTCTCTCTTGCCGACATCTCTCGCTGACACCGCCATCGAGAGGACTCCCGTCACAGCGCGCACCTCACCGGAGAGCGAGAGCTCACCTATAAAGCACTTATCAGAAAGATCGGCATCCGGAGGTATAACTCCGTCACATTGAAGAATAGCGGTTATTATGGCAAGATCGTATGCCGTGCCCTCCTTTTTCACGTCGGCAGGTGCAAGATTGACCATCACGTCGAGCGCGGGGAAAACGAATCCGCTGTTCTCGCAAGCGGCTCTGACACGGTTCTTTGCCTCCTTCACGGCGGCATCGGGGAGTCCTACGAGCTCGAAGGCGGGAATCCTGTCCCACGCACTGCACTCGACGGTTACCTCGAAGCCCTCTATGCCGAGCACTCCCGAGGAATAGACCTTAGACAACATAGAAGCGATCCTCAATTCTCTTTAAATGTAAGTAGCGGGCGCGCCTCACGCCGGGCGCACCGTTACCGTAAATATTATACTACTCTTTTCCCGACAAATCAATAGTAAACTTGACAACCGCAGCCCTTGGGGTTATAATTATAATGATTATAGAATGTCGAAAAGGCGAAAAAGCCTTTTCGCGGCTGAACCATCAGCCGAACAAAAAGCCCAATGTGGCTTTTTGTATCTATATCATTGAAACAGAAATCGACAAATTTCCATCGCGAAATTTGTTCGCA
>JAFVZL010000035.1 GCA_017508195.1 Clostridia bacterium
GCGACAATATATCGAGTTCGAGCAAAGCGAGAACATATCGAATTCATCTTTCGTGAACATATTTCACGAAAGTGAATATATCGACAGAAGAAAAAACAAGAGCAAGAATATAAGGATTTTCTCCTTGTACTCTTGCTCTTTTGTTTTTTCGATTATCCCAAAATAAACCACCCTCGGGCGAGGTTATTTTAGGGAGAAATCTTCGTTCTTCCGACTGAGAGCGCTTCGCAATATGTTCAACAAGCCAAGGGGAAATTTGCTTCAGCAAATCAAAATGGATCAAGGTTCCATTTTGCCCTTTGCTTGACCCGCGCTAAGATGAGCTCGCATACCGCTTTGTTCGTGCGCGGTGTGCGGCGAGTCGAGAAAACGGAGATAGAAAGAAAACTCAAACTAAAAAGGAGAAAACCGTAGGTTTTCAACCTCGATTTTCTCCCCGATAGAGGCGTTTTTACCTCTAAAACGATTTTATTGTTTTTTCTTTCGGTTATCCCAAAATCATCAGCCCGATCAAAGGTTGATCGTCTTGGATATACCATACAACCTCGCCATATTCTCGCGGCGGCGTCTCACCTCGCGCTCCATCTGAGTTATCTCATCCGAGGTAAACGGATCGAGATCGCCTGCCTCCAGCTTACACTTATACATCTTATCGAGCACGAGCGCATATCTGATGTCGCAGGGAGATACTATACCGTTTCTCTCGCACATTACGACGTTGGATCTGCCCTTAAGAAGCTGCTCCACCGCGATAACGCCCATTGTCGATGCGAGCACTCTGTCACGGAGTGTAGGGTTTCCGCCTCTGACGACGTGAGCAAGGCGCGCGAACTTTGTCTCAACACCCGTAGACTTCTCTATCCTTCTCGCAAGAGTAGGAGCGAAGTCCGAGCCGACACCCTCTGAAACCATTACTATGAAATTACGCTTACCGAGGTTCTTACCCACCTCGATCTGCTGAATGATATAATCAATATCTACGTCAAACTCGGGGATAACTACCGCTGTCGCACCCGATGCAATACCCGCACTGAGTGCGATATCGCCTGCACCGCGTCCCATTACCTCAACTACGTTGCATCTCGCGTGCGACTCACAGGTATCTCTGAGCTTATCAACGAGGTCTATAACCGTGTTCATCGAGGTATCGAAGCCGATAGTATTATCCGTCGATGCAATATCGTTGTCGATAGTACCGGGGATACCGATACAGGGTACGCCGTGCGCGGTAAGATCGGTAGCACCTCTGAAGGTACCGTCACCGCCGATGGCAATAATTCCGTCAATGCCGAAGTTACGGCACTGCTCGACAGCCTTCGCCATTCCCTCGGGGGTCTTGAACTCGGGGCATCTGTCGGAATAGAGCATCGTTCCGCCCTTGTTTATGATGTTGGAAACGTCACGGATCTCGAGAGGACGAATATCACCCGCAATAAGTCCCGAGTAGCCGCGATATATACCGAGAACCTCGACGTCCATAGTCAGCGCAGTACGCACGACCGCACGGATAGCCGCGTTCATTCCGGGAGCATCGCCGCCCGAGGTAAGTATTCCTATTTTCTTAAACTTTTCCATAACATTGCACCTCGCAAGAAGCCCGACCAAGCCTTTATCGGGCAAAACCTAAAATAAAAGATGACAGCTATACGTCTCATCTTCAATATTATACACGAAACAATCCGCAAATGCAACGATAAAAACGAAAAAAATAGTAAAATGTTGAAAAAATCATCTATGCTTTTGTAGATAGTGTGCATAATTTTTTCATATGTGCCAAAATATTGGAAATAACGCATTGACAAAGCCCCGATAATTTGGTATACTTTAGGGTAATTAGAAAACTTGCCAAAGCAAAGCCACGCAAACCGATCCAAGAAGGAGGTACTCATGGATATTGCAATTATAGCCGAAAACAACAAGAAGGAGCTTATGGCTCAGTTCTGTATCGCGTATTCCGGCATTCTCTCTAATCACCATCTTTACGCCACTCTATCCACGGGTCGATACGTATCCGAGGCAGCTAACCTCGAGATCGAGACCTTCCTCTCGGGCAGCATGGGTGGAATCGAGCAGATCGCATCGAAGCTCTCATATAACGAGATCGACCTCGTTTTCTATTTCAGAAGCACGGACAGCGAACGTGAGGAGTCCGAGACCGAGCGCGATCTTATCCGCCTTTGCGACGTCCACAACATCCCCCTCGCTACTAATATAGCCACCGCAGAGGCACTGGTTATGGCGCTCGAATCCGGCAGCCTCAGCTGGAGAGAGTACATCAATCCCCTCTCCCGTCACAATGTGAAAAAGCGCGAGAGCGTCTGACACTGAAAACAACTCAACCACGGCTGTCACACAAAGGGCAGCCGTTTTTATAGGAAACGGAAAGGAGGACCGACCGATAATGGCTTACATATACGATTTTGAATATACCGTTCACTCTGTGATCGACAACCTTAACGAGGTCGGACTTCCCGACGGAGAACCCGAGATCAGCATCACCACGGTCAAGGGCTTCTTAAAGCGAACGGACGACGCGCTCCTTATCACCTACGCAGAGCAGATGGACGGCGGCAAGCTGCTCACTGATATTGAAATATCGGGAGATTCCGTATCCTTAAGAAGGCGCGGCAGCGTGGTGTTTGACGTGACCTTCCGCGAGGGAGAGACGTTAAGCACCGTCTATTCCGTGCCGCCCTACTCCTTTGACTGTGCCGTGAGAACGAGAAGAATACGCAACAGCATCACAAAGGAAGGCGGAGAGCTCAACCTTCTTTATTCTATGAATATAGGCGGCCAGGAAAAGAACGTCAGAATGAAGATATCGGCAAGGCCGAGCACGAGGGCTTGATATGCAGGAGAAGGAATTCAAGGAATTGCTGAAATCAGGTAGACCCTCGGGCGCGTTCCTCTTCTCGGGTGAAGAAGACTACTTAAAGAGGTACTACCTCGGGGAATTGAAGCGCGCGGTAGTCACCGACGAGGCGTTTGCCACCTTTAACCACATAGTCTTTGACGGTCAGGAGTTTTCCGCGGCGGCACTAAAGGATGCGGTATCCGCACCGCCCATGTTCGCCGACTACAAGCTCATCGAATGGAAGTATCCGCACTTTCTGAAAATGAAGGAGTCCGAGCTTAAGGATATAGAGGCAATTCTCGACACGCTCCCCGACTACGACTACACCGTGCTCGCTATGATAGTGGCTGACGGAGAGATAGATATCGGCACCGAAAAGAAGCCCGGAAAGTTCGCGAAGCGCTTCGGAAAAAAGATAAATATAATCAACTTTGAGAAGTCGACCGACACACAGCTCATGTCATGGCTGAAAAGGCACTTCGACAAGGAGTCGATCAAGGTGACGGCAGAGGTGCTCTCAGCCCTTCTCTTCCGCTCCGGCAGGAGCATGGACGTTCTCATAGGCGAGGTGGTAAAGCTGTCCTCGTTCTTAAAGGCAAACGGCAGGGACACCCTAACCGTAGCCGACGTCCAAGAGGTTGCATCCTCGACCCCCGAGTGCGACACCTTCGCGCTTTCAAACGCGATACTCGAGCGCAACAAAAAGGCGGCGTACGATGCGATAGCCGAGATGAAGCGCGAAAGACAGGAGCCATCTCTCATCATCGGTATGATGGCGAGGACATACTCTGAGCTACTCTCGGTAGTCATGCTTAAGGATGACGGTGTCGACCAGTCGGAGATAGAGAAGATACTCGGCATCCACCCCTTCAAGCTGAAGTCCTATATGAAGGCGTCACGGCTCTTTAAGCAGGGGGCTCCCGCAGCCATTCTCGAGGAGCTGTCGCGCGTTGACGTAGGAATGAAATACTACGGCGTTCAGGGCTATACAGCCATAGAAATGTTCATTTCAAAGTGCGTTTAAGACACATTTTGCCAATAATATTTTACAATAACAGGAGTTTGTTAATGAAAAACACCATTCTCAAAATCGCAGCACTTCTTCTGCTCGTTGCAGTTATGTGTGCATCCTTCACCGCCTGCGAGCCCACCTATGACGTCTACGTTGTTGATATAGAGGTCGAGAATTTCGGAATAATCACAGTGCGTCTTAATCACAGGAACGCACCCGCAACTGTAAAGAATTTCTTAAAGCTCGTAGAAGAGGACTTCTATGACGGTCTCACCTTCCACAGAGCGCAGGAGAACTTCGTTATCCAGGGCGGATGCCCCAAAGGTGACGGTACGGGTAATAGCTCTGAGTACATCAAGGGCGAGTTCTCCGCAAACGGCTTTGTCGGCAACACCATCCGCCACGAAGCGGGAGTCATCTCCATGGCGAGAGGCGACAGCATGAACTCAGCGTCCTGTCAGTTCTTCATCACCATCGGTGATGCCAGATCCTCTCTCGACGGACTTTACGCAGGCTTCGGCTACGTAAACGACGAGAGCATGGAGGTCGTATACGCAATAGCAGAGGCTATGTATCCCTACACCTCGGGTAAATACGGAACCATTTCCCTTACCTACAAGGATAAGCAGCCGGTTATCAAGGATATCCGCGTTGTGGATCAGTACAATCTCGGCTGATGGCGCGAACGGTAATAAACGGCAGTTTGTCAATGTTTTATCAATAAAACGGCAGAAAAACGGGCGATTTTGCCCGTTTTTTGTTTATTTTTTAACTATCATCCTGTTTTTCTTCCATAACCTTGACAACGCGCACGCCTTATGTTAAAATAAAAAAAATTATTATGTACATTTGCGCGTGCATAATAATGTAAGAAAATACTATCTTGAAAATGTGAGGAAAAAAGCATGGCAACCTACCTTAACGAGCCTTCCCGTACCTTCAGCGAATATCTGCTCATCCCCGGCTATACCGACGAGAGATGCGTTCCGCAGAACGTCTCGCTGAGGACACCGCTTGTAAAATACCGTCCCGATAAAGAGGAATGTCCCATCATGATGAACATTCCCATGACGAGTGCGATAATGCAGTCGGTATCCAACGATACTCTTGCAATAGCGCTTGCCAAGGAAGGCGGAGTATCCTTTATCTACGGCTCACAGAGCATAGAGGATCAGGCGGCGATGGTAGCACGCGTAAAGGGCTACAAGGCGGGCTTCGTAGTAAGCGACTCAAACCTCACACCTAAGTCTACTCTTGCCGACGTGCTCGAGCTCGTAGAGGAGAAGGGACACTCGACCATGGCGGTCACCGATGACGGAACAGCAACGGGAAAGCTGCTCGGCATCGTTACCGGCAGAGATTACCGTGTCAGCCGTATGTCGACCGATGCTCTCGTAGAGAGCTTCATGACACCCTTTGAAAAGCTCGTTACCGCGCCCGAGGGCACGACTCTCAAGGAGGCTAACGATATCATCTGGGAGCATAAGCTCAACTCGCTGCCCATCATCGACAAGGACGGTAAGCTCAAATATTTCGTATTCCGCAAGGATTACTCGCAGCACAAGGAAAATCCCCAGGAGCTTCTCGACGCCAACAAGAGCTACATCGTAGGCGCGGGCATCAACACCCGTGACTATGCCGAGAGAGTCCCCGCACTCATCGCGGCAGGCGCAGACGTGCTCTGTATAGACTCGTCCGAGGGCTACACCATCTGGCAGAAGAGAACTCTCGACTACATCCGCGAGAACTACGGCGACAAGGTAAAGGTAGGTGCCGGAAACGTCGTAGACAGAGATGGCTTCATGTTCCTCGCTGAGGCAGGCGCAGATTTCATAAAGATCGGTATCGGCGGCGGCTCCATCTGTATCACAAGAGAGACCAAGGGCATCGGCCGCGGTCAGGCGAGCGCGGTCATCGAGGTTGCCGCAGCGCGCGACGAATACTATAAAAAGACGGGCATCTATATTCCCATCTGCTCTGACGGCGGTATCGTTCACGATTACCACATGACCTTAGCTCTTGCTATGGGCGCAGATTTCATGATGCTCGGAAGATATTTTGCAAGATTTGACGAGTCCCCCACACCTAAGATCATGATCAACGGTCAGTACGTCAAGGAGTATTGGGGCGAGGGCTCGAACAGAGCGAAGAACTGGCAGAGATACGATCTCGGCGGTAAGACGAAGCTCTCCTTCGAGGAGGGCGTCGACTCCTACGTAACCTACGCGGGATCTCTGCACGATAACGTAGAGAAGTCACTCTACAAGGTAAAATCCACCATGTGCAACTGCGGTGCGATAACCATACCCGAGCTTCAGGAAAAGGCGAAGCTCACGGTCGTATCCTCGACGAGCATAGTTGAGGGCGGATACCACGACGTTATGCTCCGCACCACGACCTCATCTAACTAATTGAATTGGAGCTCTGACTTTGTCAGAGAATATAATATGAGCAAGCTGTTTATCCCCGAGGGCTACACGCCGCCCCTCGACGTATACGATACGCAAAAGGCGATATCCTTTATAAAATCAACCTTCCAGACGCGCCTTGCCAGGGCTCTTAACCTCAAGCGCGTGTCGGCACCGCTGTTCGTCACCGAGGCATCGGGTCTTAACGACAACCTCAACGGAGTCGAAAGACCGGTATCCTTCGATATCCCCGACGTAGGCGAGTCGGGCGAGGTCGTTCACTCTCTCGCGAAGTGGAAGCGTCTTGCACTCAAGGAGTACCGCTTCTACGTCGGCAATGGTCTTTACACCGATATGAACGCGATACGCCGCGACGAGGAGCTCGACAACGTACATTCGATCTACGTTGACCAGTGGGACTGGGAGAAGGTCATCACTCGCGAGGAGCGCACTCTCGATTATCTTATCGAAACGGCGCAGAAAATTGTTGACGTAATATGTGATACGCAGGATCTCTTGCGCGTAGACTTCCCCACCATCGGAGATAAGCTCTGCCGCAGGATGTATGCGATAACCTCATCCGAGCTCGAAAAGATGTATCCCGCCCTCACACCTAAGGAGCGCGAGGATGCCGTAGTCAAGGAGCACGGCACCGTGCTTATCATGCAGATAGGCGGTAAGCTCGCATCGGGCGAGCCCCACGACGGAAGAGCACCCGACTACGATGACTGGGCGCTTAACGGAGATATCCTGTTCTACGACAAGACTCTCGGCCGCGCACTCGAGATATCCTCTATGGGTATCCGCGTCGACGAGGAGTCGCTCGCAAGACAACTTAAGGAGCGCGGATGCGAGGAGCGCGCACTCCTGCCCTTCCATTCGATGCTTCTTCGCGGCGAGCTGCCACTGACGATCGGCGGCGGTATCGGACAGTCGAGGCTCTGTATGCTTATGATGGGCTCTGCTCATATAGGCGAGGTACAGTGCAGCATCTGGGATAAGGACACCATTGAGGGCTGCCGGGCGGCAGGCATCAGACTGCTTTGATGCGGACCCCTTCAAATACGGGTGACGCTCTCCCGAATCGGAGTCTCGGGGCTTCCGTCGGTATTCGACAAAGAACGGGCTCTCTTTGCTGCGGCATATCCTTTTTCGGGTAAAGCCCCGTAATACAACTCCGCCCGAGTAATCGGGCGCAAAGGTCGCGCGCACTTCGCGACCCTTTACTACGCTCCAAAAGCGTTACATTTCTCGAAAAGAATTAAAATACAATATAGAAAAAACGAAAGGAGACGCACGATGAAAAGAATTTGCACGTCCATACTACTTATAGCTACGGTAGCAATTCTTTGTTTAAGCGTTTTTGTATCCTGCGCACCCACAGAGGCTGATTACAGATTCGGTGTAGGCACCTATGAGACCGAATTGGGACAGGTCGCGGCAGCAGTAGTTATTGACGAAAACTACAGGATCAAGGCAATCAGGATAGACGAGATCGATCTCTCGAAGGGCAAGACCGAGTCGAAGAAGGCACAGGGAGCAAGCTACGGAATGTTCTCTGCCTGGGGCTCTCAGCTCGACGAGTGGGACGATCAGGTCGAATATCTCGAGATCTTCCTCATCGGCAAGACTCTCGGAGAGGTAACTCAGGTAACAGGCAAGGAGACGGATCTCACCGCAGGCTGCACAATTGCAATCAACGGTCTGACAGCGGCAGCTGCGAAGGCGGTCGAGGACGCTATCGACAACGAGATCTTTACCACAGCGGAAAAGATCAATCTCTCTCTCACTTACACCGTAACAGTCGAGAATGATATGTATGTATCGCTTGCACAGGCTAAGGCTACCGCAGGCGAGACTGCCGTCGGTGAGGTAACACTCAGATCCGGATTCCCTAAGGCGGCAGAGTGACCGAGTGAGGATCAGGATATGAAAAAAACGATTGCGGCAGGAGTTCTCATCTCGCTCCTTCTCTTGCTTTTATCCTCGTGCACCCCGACACCGACACCCATGTCCAAGACGTTTTACGAGTATTTCAACACCGAGTCATCGGTCATCTCCTACGCCGCTGACACGAAGGAGAGCTTTGACAAAATTGCCGACAAGGTCGACGGGATGCTTCGGGAATATCACAGACTCTACGATATTTATCACGATTACTCGGGCATAAACAACCTTAAGACCGTAAACGATAAGGCAGGACGCGAGGCAGTCGAGGTCGACGGTAAGATAATCGATCTTCTGAAGCTCGGCAAGGAGATGTATACCCTCACGGGCGGCAAGGTAAATATTGCGATGGGCTCGGTGCTCTCGCTCTGGCACGATGCAAGAGAGGGAGACGGTGAGGGCAATCACACGCTTCCGATGGATTCGGATCTCTCGTTCGCATCCATCCACACCGATATAGACTCTATCGTAATAGACGAGGCTGCATCGACCGTATATATCAGTGACGAGCATACCTCGATAGACGTAGGAGCAATAGCCAAGGGCTATGCAACCAAAATGATCGCTGACGCGCTCATGGCGGACGAGAGCCTTGATGCAAACGGCTACGCCCTCAATATCGGCGGAAATATCAGGCTGATAGGAACGAAGGCGGACGGAGACTGGCGCATCGGTATCACTAATCCCGTAAAGTCGGACTCCGACCCTTACGTTAAAATAGTCGGCGTCAGCAACACCTCGGTCGTCACCTCGGGTGACTACGAGAGATTCTTTACAGTAGACGGAAAGAATTACCACCACATCATCGATCCCGAAACGCTCTACCCCGCTACCTATCATCACTCCGTGACGGTAATAGCTGAGGACAGTGCGCTCGCAGATGCGCTTTCGACCGCGCTCTTCACGATGAATATCAACGACGGACACGCGCTCGTAGAGAGCCTTGACGGAGTTGAGGCACTTTGGGTAAGGACTACCGGAGCGGAGCCGTTCTCCACAGACGGATTCCCCGCCGTAGAGTAAAAAACTTAAAATAACACGCAGAATGTAAACAATCATATACAAAAGGCTACTAAAAGCCAATCAAAGAAAGGATATTTATATGTTCTGGTTTGGTTTCTTAGGCAACACGCACATCCCACACCGCAAGAACACTGCCGGGATGGCTGCCGAGAAGATCGCGCCGCCGGGCGAGGTTCTTCTCCCTATGTCACAGCACATAGGCGCGCCCGCGACACCTATCGTTAAGGTAGGCGATGAGGTAAAGGTAGGTCAGAAGATAGCGGAGGCATCGGGATACGTTTCCTCCCCTATATATGCATCCGTATCAGGCAAGGTCTCGAAGATAGAGAGCTATCTCAGACCCGACGGAAGGACCGTACCCGCTATACGCATCGTATCCGACGGTGAGATGACGCTGTCCGACGACATTACTCCCCCCGAGGTGAACGACCTCGAATCCCTCGTCCGCGCAGTAAGAGAGTCCGGTCTTGTCGGTCTAGGCGGAGCAGGCTTCCCCACCGCTGTAAAGCTCGAGGGTGTGAAAAAGGCAAAAATCGATACCGTGATCATAAACGGTGCTGAGTGCGAGCCCTACATCACGAGCGACACGCGCACGATGCTCGAAGAGAGCGATCTCATCAAGGAGGGCATCGATACTCTGAAGAAGTATCTCCCCGATGTCAGATCCTTCATTTTCGGCATAGAGAAAAACAAGCCCGAGTGCATCAAGAAGCTGAAGGAGCTCTTTGCCCTAGACGAGGCTGTGAGAGTGGCAACTCTTCCCTCTCTCTATCCCCAGGGCGGAGAGAAGGTCATCATTTACAACACTACGATGAGAGTCGTACCCGAGGGTAAGCTCCCTTCGGACGTGGGATGCATCGTTATGAACGTCACCTCGCTCGCGTTCATGGCGAAATATCTTAAAACGGGTATTCCTCTCGTTGAGAGAAGCATCACCGTCGACGGCTCAGCAATAAAAAATCCGAAGAACCTCGTAGCACCCATCGGTACACCCATCCGCGCGCTTATCGAAGCGGTTGGCGGTCTTACCGAGGAGGGTGGAAAGGTGATCTTCGGCGGTCCTATGATGGGTCAGGCGGCATGCTCGCTCGATGAGCCTATCACCAAGACCACGGGTGCTATCACCGCACTTAGTATCAAGGAATCGACCGAGCCCCCCGTAACCGACTGTATCCACTGCGGCAGATGCGTTGAGGCTTGTCCCGTATTCCTGAACCCAACGGTATTCTCTCACGCTCTCGGCCTCGAGGGTAAGGATGAGAGAGTCGCAAGACTCGAGGAGGCAAAGCTCGGGCTTTGCATGGAATGCGGATGCTGCTCCTACGTATGCCCCGCGAACCGTCCTCTTGTACAAAACAACCGCATTGGTAAGGCGGAGATAAGAGAGTATAAGGCACATCTTATCGAGCTTGCCAAGGCTAAGGAAGGGAGATAAGGACACATGAATGAACAGCTCATTATAACCACCTCCCCGCACTTCAAGCATCCTACGACGACGCAGAGAATAATGCTCGACGTGCTCATCGCACTCTCACCCGCAGTTATCGCGTCGGTTATCATCCACGGCTGGTACGCGCTTGTTATGATCGCAGTAACCACCCTCTTTGCGGTAGGCTCGGAATTTATCTTCAATATCTGCGTAAAGAAAACGCAGACGATAAGCGATCTCAGCTCTGCCGTAACGGGCGTGCTCCTCGCTCTTAATCTTCCCACCTCCACCGAAATATGGCAGTGTGCCGTAGGTGCGATATTCGCTATCGTGGTAGTAAAGTGCCTCTTTGGCGGTATCGGTAAGAACTTTGCCAACCCTGCGATCACCGCGAGAGTACTTATGCTGCTTGCATTCGCTGAGGTTGCAGGCGGTCAGCTCGGAGGCAACCCCTTCGTTGAGGGCTCGCACGCAGACCTCATCGCAGGTGCGACACCTCTCGTTAATATTGATAAGCTCAGCCCCGAGATGTTCTTCAAGGTCACACCGAGCATCCCCGAGATGCTGCTCGGCCTCAGAGCAGGTGCGATCGGCGAGGGCTGCATCGTAGCTCTCGTGCTCGGCGGCATTTACCTTATCGTAAGGCGCGTTATCAAGTGGGAGGTTCCCGTAGCATTCATCGGTACGGTATACCTTCTCTCCTGGCTCATCACGGGCAACGCTCTTTTAGCTCTGTACTACATTCTCTCTGGCGGTCTGTTTATCGGTGCTATCTTCATGGCTACCGACTACTCGACCACTCCCCTTAACAGACTCGGCAAGCTCGTGTTTGCCATCGGTGCAGGTCTTCTCACCGTTCTTATCCGCTTCTTCGGTAACTATCCCGAGGGCGTATCCTTTGCGATCCTTATCATGAACATTCTCTCTCCCTATATTGAGAAGCTTTGTGCTAAGCGTCCGTTTGGAGGTGCTAAGAATGAAAAGTAAGATTATGCCAAGCGTAGTGCTCGGCTCAATATGCCTTGTCGTTGCACTTCTTCTTTCGGTAGTCAACATGTTCACAGCTCCCGTAATCGAGGATGCACTCAATCAGAAGAACCTTGCCGCAATGAAGGAGGTTCTGCCGAACGCTACCGAGCTTAAACAGACCAACGTCTATGACGGCAGACTCGATAAGTCTATCAAAAACGTATACGAGGGCCCCGAGGGCTACGTATTCCAGGTGTCGGCGAAGGGCTACTCCTCAGCGGGCATGACCATAATGATCGGTGTCGATCAGGACGGTAAGATCGCAGGCACTAAGTGCACTGCGAACCAGGAAACTCCCGATAAGGCGACACCCGTGTTTGAAAAAACCGAAGGCGGCTACTATATCGGTCAGGACAGCACAAGCTTCGATCCCCTGCTCGTTAGCGGTGCCACCTACACCTCTGGTGGCTACTCGAGCGCAGTCAAGGCTGCTCTCGACGCGTACGCAATCATAAAGGGAGGTAACTGATTATGAAAAATAACAAATTAGCTATCGTCCTTCGCGGAATTATTGCCGAGAACCCCGTTCTCATGCTCGTTCTCGGTACCTGTCCCACCCTCGCTACAACCACCAGCGTTGAGTCTGCGGTATGGATGGGTATTGCAGCTACCATCGTTCTCATTTGCTCCAACGTAGTTATCTCGGCACTCAGAAAGATCATTCCCGAGGTAGTGCGTATCCCCTGCTACATCGTTGTTATCGCGGCATTCGTTACCGCGGTACAGATGCTCCTTCAGGCATTTTTGCCTGCGATCTACGAGATGCTCGGTGTTTATCTCGCGCTCATCGTAGTTAACTGTATCATCCTCGGCAGAGCCGAGATGTTCGCAAGAAAGAACACGGTTATCGATTCCGCACTCGACGGTATCGGTATGGGTCTTGGCTTCCTTCTTGCACTTGTTATCATCAGTACCATTCGTGAGGTGCTTGGCGCGGGCAGCTTCTTCGGAATCGTTATCCCCGGCGTTGAGCTCTTCAAGATACCCGTGCTTACTCAGGCTCCCGGCGGCTTCCTCGTATACGGTATCGTTATTGCCGTTATGAACAAGCTCACCGAGAAGA
Organism: Clostridia bacterium; assembly: GCA_017508195.1. Classification (GTDB taxonomy): domain Bacteria; phylum Bacillota; class Clostridia; order Oscillospirales; family CAG-272; genus UBA1740. The sequence goes on from JAFVZL010000035.1 coordinate 12,766, forward strand.
AGGGCGGAGTCAAGCGCAAGGACTTCTCCTGCGAGGGCTGTCCCTCTGCTCATATCTGTGACAGGACCTCGTGCTCGGAGATCACCGAGATAGCAGAGGAGATAAAGGACAACGCTCCCGTTTCCGAGACCGTAAGAGAGGAGGGCGAGGCAAATGCCTGAATTCGTAAAAGAGCTTATACTCATTCTTATGGGCGGAGTTCTCGTTAACAACTACGTCCTTCAGCAGTTCCTCGGAATCTGCCCCTTCCTCGGTGTATCGAAGAAGGTCAATCAGGCGGTCGGTATGGGCGTAGCCGTTACCTTCGTTATGCTCTGCGCTACCGCGGCGACCTATCCTATCTTTATGTTCGTGCTCGTTCCCCTTGAGCTCGAGTACCTTCAGACGATAGTATTCATTCTCGTTATTGCCGCACTCGTTCAGTTCGTTGAGATAATTCTGAAGAAGTTCATACCCGCGCTCCACGCATCGCTCGGTGTATACCTTCCTCTTATCACTACAAACTGTGCGGTTCTCGGCGTTACCATCAACAACATTACCGATGGCTATAACTTCCTTGAGTCGATGATATCCTCTCTCGGTGTCGGCCTCGGATTCTTACTCGCAATGGTCCTCTTCGCAGGCGTTCGCGGCAGAATTGAAAACTGTCCCTGCCCCAAGTGCTTCCGCGGAGTACCTATCACGCTTATTGCGGCTTCGATAGTCGCTCTTGCATTCTTCGGATTTGCGGGCGTTGTCGAAAACCTCTTGGCATAAGAAAGGAGAGTTACTGTGACTATTTTAATTCCCGTTCTTATCCTTCTTGCTATCGCTGTCATCTGTGCCGTTCTTCTTACAGTATCGAACCACTTCTTCGGTGTTCCCTCGGATGAGACCGAGGTGGCAGTACGCGACTGTCTGCCGGGTGCCAACTGCGGTGCCTGCGGCTATAACGGCTGTGACGCTTATGCAAAGGCACTCGCATCGGGCGAGTGCGACAACCCGAGCCTATGCGTGCCCGGCGGTGACAATGCCGCAAAGGGTGTCGCACAGATCCTCGGACTCGAGGCGACCGACGTTGTCGAGCAGGTTGCGTACGTTGCGTGCAACGGCACCTGCGATGCCACTAAGAGAAAGTACGATTTCCAGGGCCATAAGACCTGCCGTACCGCAAATCTCGCATACTCGGGCGACAAGCTCTGCATCTACGCCTGCCTCGGCTACGGCGACTGTGTTCAGGTATGTCCCCAGGACGCTATCGGTATCGAGAACGGTGTCGCACGCATCGACCCCCGTAAGTGTATCGGCTGCGGTATCTGCGCTCGCACCTGTCCGAACTCGATAATCCACCTTATCCCCGACGTATCGCGCGTTGTCGTTGAATGCTCGAACCACGCGAAGGGTGCCGAGACGAGAAAGGCGTGTACAAACGGCTGTATCGGCTGCGGCAAGTGTGAGAAGAACTGTCCTCACGATGCTATCCACGTCGTTGACAATCTCGCAGTTATCGACTACTCGAAGTGCACGGGCTGCGGCAAGTGCGCTGAGGTCTGCCCCGTCCACTGTATACACGAGGGCAACTTTATCTGCGGTGCTCACTTTTAATAAAATTCTACACGGGTAGGGCGTTTTCCCTGCAAATGCGACAAGCAACAGGACGGAGGTTTCCTTATGGAAGATAAAAAAACATCTCGCATAAGAGAATTTCTCCAAAAGCACAGGTATGACCTCGTGCTTATCCTGTTGCTTGTTTTTGTTTCACTTGCCGCTCTTCTCATCCTCAGCCTCACACGCACCGAGGGTGCAAGAGTCGAGGTCACAAAAGACGGTGAGCACTACGCCACCTACTCACTCTCGGATGAGGGAGAGTACCCGATCGGGGACGGAAACATCCTCGTCATCGAGGACGGATGGGCGTATATGAGATCTGCCGACTGCCCCGACCGCACCTGCGTGAATAGGGGTAAGATACGCTACACGAATCAGACCATCGTCTGCCTTCCTAACCGAGTTGCCGTTAAGGTGATATCGGGTGAGGGCGGCGTAGACCTTGAGTCATAGGAGGGTGTATGACAGACAGAACTAAAAGACTGACCACCCTCGCTATATCGGTATCCGTCGCGATGATACTGTCATTCGTCGAGTCGCAGATACCCGCACTTATCCCTGTCCCGGGAGTGAAGCTCGGACTCGCGAACATAGCGACCCTGTTCGTGCTCTATAAGCTCGGATGGAAGGAAGCAATAGCGGTGTCATCCGTGCGCGTTGCACTCTCATCGCTTCTTTTCGGCTCGGTGTCCTCATTCCTCTACGCCCTCGCGGGCGCGGCACTCAGCCTTGCCATAATGGCACTTCTAAAGCTTGCAAAAATATTCAGCACGATCACCGTCAGCATAACGGGCGCCGTAGCGCACAATATCGCTCAGATCGGTGTTGCAATGCTTATTTTGCAAACAGAAGTTGTCATTTACTATCTCCCCGCATTACTTATCTCGGGAATTATAACCGGTGCCGTCATCGGCATTATCGGTGCACTCCTCTTAAATAAAATCTCCATCGACCCTCGTTGACCCTCATGTTCTCACGTTCTCGCCCTGCGAGAACATATCGCGCTTTCCCTCGGAAAGCATATCGCTCCGCCATAGGCGGAATATCGCGTCACCGCCCGGTGACATATCGCGCTTCGCACAAGCGAAGCATCATAACTGCTGCCCGCGGCAGCCTTTCTCCTCGTTTCCCTCACGTTCTCGCTGCGCGAGAACATATCGAGTTTCGCATCGCGAAACATATCGATCCGTCACAGACGGAATATCGAGTCACCGCCCGGTGACATATCGAGCTTCGCGCAAGCGAAGCATACCTCAAACGTGCGTAGCACTCATAACGCGACGCAGTCGCTCATAACTGCGTAAGCATCATAACGTGCGTAGCACTCATAACGCGACACAGTCGCTCATAACTGCTGCCCTCGGCAGCCCCCCCGCAGGATTTTATTTTTTCCCCTGATTATCCATTCCGAATATTTTATAGAGCAGCCGCCTTAAAAATTTAGGCGACCTTACAACCACGATGCGCATAACGCTCTCCTTTCGGACTAAGTATAGCGCATAACTGCGCCCATAGCATTATATGCATCCACCGCCGATACGGTTATGGCGGTGCGGGCAAAAAGCCAAGTAAATCAAATTAATCATAAAAAAGAGCAGGAATAAGAGAAATTTTTCATCCTTTTACTCTTGCTCTTTTTTCTATAAGTGAGTTTTTTTCTGTCAGGGAGTGAAGATGCCACGCTTCGCTCGCAGTGAAGTTGTGCTATGCACAGTGAAGTTGCTCGCAAAAGCTCGCAGTGAAGTTAAGTTTACCCATCACTTCGCCAAAAGGCGAAACTTCACTCACGAAGTGAACTTCACTATCGAAGATAACTTCACTTGCCGAGAGGCAAACTTAGTTTTAGCGTGTTCCGTTAAGGATCACGCGCTTATTTCTTATTACCGAAAAGCTTTTTAAAGAAGCTCTTTCTTCCCGAGGTTTCCTCACCGCGAAGCTCTGCAAACTCCTCGAGCAGCTTCTTCTGCTCCGAGGTGAGCCTTGTGGGAGTTTCGACCGTTACGGTGAAGATGAGGTCACCCTTGGTCTGTCGGCGCGAGTTAATATCGGTAACGCCCTCGCCCTTAATGGTGAAGTGCGTGCCCGTCTGCGTACCCTCGGGTATCTTGAACTTGGTAGTTCCGCCACCGAGAAGAGGTACCTCTATCTCGGCACCGAGTGCTGCCTCTGTAAAGCTGAGGGTCACCTCGCAATACAGGTTATTGCCGTCGCGCTCGAATATCTCGTGAGGCTGTACGGAGATCTCGATAACGAGGTCACCGTTGTCACCGCCGTTTCTGCCCGCGGAGCCCTGACCGCGAAGGATCACTCTCTGTCCGTCGTCAATTCCCGCAGGGATATTGACCTCGAGCTTTTTCTTCAGCTTGATCCTGCCCTTGCCGTTACAGTTCGAGCAGGGGTTCTTTACTATCTTACCCGTACCGCGGCAGTTGTTACAAGCGCGCTGTGTCTGCGAGTAACCAAACATAGTCTGCTGCTGAACGGTTACAAAGCCTCTGCCCTTACAGTTAGGACAGGTATCGGGCTTGGTACCGGGTGCAGCACCCGAGCCCGAGCAATCGGGACAGCTCTCTACTCTTGCGTAGTTGACTTCCTTCTTGCAGCCCTTTGCCGCTTCCTCGAAGGTTACGGTAACACGGGTGAGCAGATCGTCACCGTCCTCGGGCATATTAGCCCTGGATCTTCCGCCTCTGCCGCCGCCACCGCCGAATATCGACGAGAAGATGTCACCGAAGTCAAACGAGCCGTCAAAGCCGCCAAATCCGCCGAATCCGCTGCCACCGCCCGATGCGGGATCGAATGCGGCGTGTCCGTACTTATCGTACTTCTCGCGCTTATCCTCGTCGGAGAGCACCTCGTACGCCTCGTTTACTTCCTTGAACTTCTCCTCTGCCTCGGTGTCACCGGGATGCATATCCGGGTGATACATCTTAGCGAGCTTTCTGTATGCCTTCTTTATCTCATCGGCACTCGCGCCCTTCTCGACACCGAGCACCTCATAATAATCTCTTTTTTCTGCCATATTTTCCTCATACTGACGCGTCACCGCAAAAACACGATAGCTTTTCAAACATAGAAACGCCCTGTAAGGATGCGGTAAAAATGCGCTTATTCAAGAGCTTTGGCACGGGAGGGGCTACCCCGTGCCGAGTTTTACCTCGTCAGATGCCCCACCGTGCCTCGCGTTATATATTAGGTCTTATCCTCAAAGTCCTCGCTGTAATACTCACCGTTTGCACCGGTGCCGGTTGCGCCCTCAGCGCCGCCCTGCTGTGCCTGTGCCTCGGCGTAGATCTTCTCAGCGATGGGATAGAATGCCTTCTGGAGAGCCTCGGTATCAGCCTTGATAGCCTCGGTGTCGCCACCCTCGAGGGTCTTCTTAAGCTTATCCATAGCCTCGTTTACAGGAGCCTTGTCAGCATCGGTAACCTTATCGCCAAGCTCACCGAGAGTCTTCTCGGTCTGGTAGATAAGCTGCTCAGCAGAGTTCTTAGCCTCGACTGCATCCTTAGCCTTCTTATCCTCCTCGGCGTACTGCTCAGCCTCGCGTACTGCGCGCTGGATATCGTCGTCGGACATGTTGGTAGAGGATGTGATGGTGATGTGCTGCTCCTTACCGGTACCCTTATCCTTAGCGGTAACGTTTACGATACCGTTAGCGTCGATATCGAAGGTAACCTCGATCTGAGGTACACCGCGGGGTGCTGCGGGAATACCGTCAAGGTGGAATCTGCCGAGAGTGGTGTTACCTGCCGCCATCTCACGCTCACCCTGGAGAACGTGGATCTCAACAGAGGTCTGACCGTCTGCCGCGGTAGAATATACCTGGCTCTTCTTTACGGGGATGGTGGTGTTTCTGTCGATTATTCTGTTGAATACGCCGCCCATGACCTCGATACCGAGAGAAAGGGGAGTTACGTCAAGAAGAAGAACGTCCTTTACCTCACCGCCGAGGACACCGCCCTGAACTGCGGCACCGATAGCTACGCACTCATCGGGGTTGATGCCCTTGAAGGGCTCCTTGCCCATGAACTTCTTGATAGCTTCCTGAACTGCGGGGATTCTCGTAGAACCGCCGACAAGGAGAACCTTCGAGATATCGTTTGCGGAGAGTCCCGAGTCGCGCAGTGCATCTCTCGTAGGAGCGAGAGTATTCTCTACGAGGTCGCGGGTAAGCTCGTCAAACTTAGCACGGGTGAGGGTTGCCTCGAAGTGCTTGGGTCCCTCTGCATCAGCAGTGATGAAGGGGAGAGAGATCTCTGTCGAGAGAGTTCCCGAGAGCTCGATCTTTGCCTTCTCTGCCGCGTCGCGGAGTCTCTGGTGAGCCATCTTATCCTTACGGAGATCGATGCCGCCGTTCTCGCGAGCGAAGGTGTCAGCCATCCAGTTTACGATACGCGCATCAAAGTCGTCACCGCCAAGACGGTTGTTACCCTTGGTCGCAAGAACCTCGAATACTCCGTCGGAGATATCGAGAATGGATACGTCGAAGGTACCGCCGCCAAGGTCGAATACCATGATCTTCTGCGACTCTTCCTTATCCATACCGTATGCAAGAGCTGCAGCGGTAGGCTCGTTGATGATTCTCTCTACGTTAAGACCTGCGATCTTACCTGCATCCTTGGTAGCCTGGCGCTGTGCGTCGGTGAAGTATGCGGGAACGGTGATAACCGCATCGGTAACGGTGGTGCCGAGATATGCCTCAGCATCAGCCTTCAGCTTCTGAAGGATCATAGCCGAGATCTCCTGGGGAGTGTAGCTCTTGCCGTCGATAGTAACCTTGACGTTCGAGCCCATCTCTCTCTTGATAGACATGACGGTCTTATCGGGGTTTGTAACAGCCTGGCGCTTTGCAACCTGGCCGACAAGTCTTTCACCCGTCTTGGTGAATGCAACTACCGAGGGGGTGGTTCTCGCACCTTCGGGGTTGGTTATAACGATAGGCTCGCCGCCCTCATAAACGGCTACGCACGAGTTGGTAGTACCTAAATCAATTCCAATGATCTTTCCCATTTTAATTTCCTCCTTGGGTTATATGATGATTTTTTTATAAACTATGTTAATTAACCGTCTTTACCATTGCAAAGCGGATAATATGCTTTCCCTTTTTGTATCCCTTCTGGAATACGTCTGTGATCTCGCCCTCTCTACCCGAGTCATCCTCCTCGTGCATCACCGCATTGTGGAGATTCGGATCAAAGCTCTCACCGGGAGCACCGAAGGACTCGACTCCGAGCTTCGTAAGTGTCGCTGCGACCGAGCCCGTGATCATTTTAAGGCCCTCGATGACCTTCGCGCCATCCTCAAACTGCTCCGCGCGCTCGAGATTATCTATAATAGGAAGCATCTCTGCAACCGCATCGCCTACCGCGGTGGCATAAACGCCCTCGCGCTCCTCTCTTGAACGGCGGCGGAAGTTATCGTACTCTGCCGCGAGTCTTAAGTATTTATCGTTAAGCTCCGAAAGCTCAGCCTCAAGTGCACCTACACGCTCCTCGAGAGCAATAACCTCTTTTTTCTTTTTCTTGGGAGCTGCCTTAGGCTCCTCGACTGTTTCCTGTGTTTCCTGCTCGTTCTTGATTTCTTCGCTCATTTTTACCTCTCAAACGCTGATAATGTAAATATTTCTTAGAATTAATCGTCATAATCTCCGCCGGGAAGCGGTGGATACGCACCGAAGGGTCTATTCTCCTCGCCGAGCTTTTCGATGCCCGACGCAAGCTTCGAGATCATATCGATAACGTGCTGATAATTCATTCTCTTAGGTCCTATGACACCTATGGCAACCTGGTTTCCACCGATATTCACACTCTTGAATATCATCGTGGTGCCCTGCATTACGTCACTGTCATTCTCCGTTCCGATATAAACGTGTATTCCGTCATCGGGGTCGGTATGCGAGGTTATTACCTCCATCAGTCTGTCCTTTTCCTCGAGGACACCGAGCAAGCTCCTGAGCTTCGTGACGTCGGAATATTCGGGATACTGTAAAAGCTTCGCGATACCGTCGAGCTTAACGTCCGCGGAATCGAGCTCCGCAATTGCCTCGTAGATAACCTTTATCGTGGGATGCACCATCTCGGATGCCGAGCCCATTATAGCCTCGAGCTTCACGATTATCGGCATCGCTATCTCATCGCCGGTCAGATTGACAAGATATATGTTCAGCGCCTCGGTGAATCTTCGTAATACATCCTCGTCAATACGGAAGGTGAGGTGTATCTTCTTGGATTTCACAACGTCCTTGGCAAAGGTCATAACGAGAAGGAAATCCGTTTCGGAAAGGAGCACGCTGTTGAACTTCAGCACTCTTACCTTTCCCGCGCCCGTCTTGAAGGCTATTCCCGTATAGTCCGTGAAGGATGCGGCAAGCCTAGATGCCTCTGAGAGGATCTCGTCCATCTCGGTCAGCTTGTATCTTAAGCGCTCGTTGATCTCGTCGATCTCGGACTTCGTCTCGGAGTACTGCTGGATAAGTGCGTCAACGTAGAGCCTGTATCCGAGCTCCGAGGGAACTCTGCCCGCCGAGGTGTGCGGCTGAATAAGATATCCCATCTCCTCGAGCTCTGCCATCTCGTTTCTTATCGTGGCGGGAGAGGCGGGTATCGCAACGTCGCGTGAGAGATACTTCGAGCCGACGGGCTCACCGTGCGTGATATGCGCATCGACTATCGCCTTGAGTATCTGTACCTTTCTCGGTGTGAGCTTCTTTTCACCCATATCACTTTCTCCCTTCTCAAATACTTAGGTTTGTCGTTTTTGCTCGAATTAGCACTCTCATGTCCAGTGTGCTAACTTCGACACCTATAATATATACCATTTTGCTCCCCTCGTCAATACTTTATCGGTAAAAATGTGTGAACTTTTCGTTAACATTTAGCGCGACGTTTGCGAAAGTGCTAAAAAACAGCTTGAATTTTCCCCTTCATTATATCAATTTCTCACACATCACGCATATAGATATACCGCTCGGTACATCATCGCCAACAAATACCCCCCCGCCTTTCAGCAGCCCTCTCAGGCTTAAAGGTGTGAATCACGCAAAGGGGTGCGCCCACACGCACGCACATAATTTTTATTTTTCCGTTGACTATATCTCTGCTTTGTGGTAAAATAAAGGGTAGGCGCGTATACGCGCGTAATGATAATTATAATTTTTCGATATATATACGGAGGTTTCACTATGAAGTGGACATCACTTAACGATCTCAGAGAGAAGTTTCTCTCGTTCTTTGAGTCTAAGGGACATCTCAGAATGAACAGCTTTTCTCTCGTGCCGAGAGGAGATAAATCTCTCCTTCTCATAAACTCGGGTATGGCGCCCTTAAAGAAGTTCTTTACGGGTGAGGAAAAGCCGCCGAGAACAAGAGTCTGCACCTGTCAGAAGTGTATCAGAACTCCCGACCTCGAGCGCGTAGGACACACCGCAAGACACGGTACCTACTTCGAGATGCTCGGTAACTTCTCCTTCGGAGATTATTTCAAACACGAGGCAATTCCCTACGCGTGGGAATTCCTTACCGGTACTCTCGAGATACCTGCCGATCTTCTCTGGCCATCTGTCTACGAGAAGGACGACGAGGCTTATGCTATCTGGCGCGACAAGATCGGCGTACCCGAGGAGCATATCGTAAAGCTCGGCAAGGAGGACAACTTCTGGGAGCACGGCTCGGGTCCCTGCGGTCCCTGCTCCGAGATATACTTCGACCGCGGTCCGAAGTACGGATGCGGCTCCCCCGACTGTAAGCCGGGATGCGACTGCGACAGATTCATGGAGATATGGAACAACGTATTCTCCCAGTTCAATAATGACGGAAACGGAAATTACACCGAGCTCGCTCAGAAGAATATCGACACGGGCATGGGTCTTGAGCGTCTTGCCTGCGTTATGCAGGGCGTGGACAACCTCTTTGAGGTAGACACCGTAAGAAAGATACTCGACACCGCCTGCTCTATCGCGGGTAAGACCTACGGTGCCGATGCGAAGGACGACATATCCATCCGCGTTATCACCGACCACACGAGAAGCGCGACCTTCATGATCTCCGACGGAGTTATCCCCTCGAACGAGGGACGCGGCTACGTTCTGCGCCGTATCATCCGCCGTGCCTGCCGCCACGCGAAGCTCCTCGGTATAGAGGAAAACTTCCTCGGCAAGCTCGTTGAGGTATGTATCGGTGAGAACCGCGGTGCATATCCCGAGGTAGAGGAAAAGCGCGAGTATATCCTCAAGGTAGTAAATCTCGAGGAGTCACGCTTCAACACCACCATTGACGCAGGTCTCGGCATCCTCGAGGGCATCATTTCGGATTGCACTGCAAAGGGTGAAAACACCATCAGCGGCAAGGACGCATTCAAGCTCTACGATACCTTCGGCTTCCCGATCGACCTCACCCGTGAGATCGCAGAGGAGCGCGGACTTATTATTAACGAGGCTGAGTTCACCGAGCTTATGAACGAGCAGAAGCAACGCGCACGCGCGGCGCGCGGCAATATCTCGGGCTGGGCTGAGAGCGCGAGCGATGCTCTCTCGGGCATCGGTGCTACCGAGTTCGTCGGCTATACCGACGCATCATGCGAGGCAAAGCTTCTCTCCATCATCCTTGACGGTGAGAGCGTAGAGGCTATCTCCGAGGGCGAATGTTCACTTATCTTTGATAAAACTCCCTTCTACGGTGAGGGCGGCGGCCAGGTAGGCGACAGCGGTATTATCAGCGGTAAGGCTGACGCCACCGTAACAGACACCAAGAAGGTAAACGGCGTATATATCCACGAGGCAAAAATCGAGGGCGGTGAGATGCGCGTAGGCGAGACCTATACCCTCGCTATCGACACTCTACGCCGTGCATCCATAAAGAGAAACCATTCCTCGGCTCACCTTCTCCAGGCTGCGCTGCGCGAGGTGCTCGGCACCCACGTTGAGCAGGCGGGCTCCTACGTAGACGAGTCGAGAGTACGCTTCGACTTCACTCACCTTGCGGCATTGACCAAGGATGAGATAGCTAAGGTCGAGGCAATCGTAAACGCAAACATTCTTAAGGCAGAGGCGGCATCGACCGTCGAATGTGATATAGAGACCGCACGCGGTATGGGTGCGATGGCACTGTTCGGCGAGAAGTACGGAGATATCGTAAGAGTCGTTAAGATAGGCTCGTCCTCCACCGAGCTTTGCGGCGGTACCCACGTATCTAATACGGGTGAGATCGGTCTGTTCAAGATCATCTCCGAGTCCTCCGTTGCCGCAGGCGTCAGAAGAATCGAGGGAACGACAGGTCTCGGTGTCCTCAATCTTCTCGGTGAGCGCGAGGAGCTTATCGCAGAGTGTGCAAGGGAGCTTAAATCTCCCAACCCGAACGCAATCGCTAAGCGCGCAGGCGCAATGACGGGCGAGATCAAGGAGCTGCGCCGCGAGATAGAGAGCCTCAACTCCCGTATCTCCGAGATGCAGTCTGAGAAGCTTCTCGGCAATATCACCGAGGTAGGAGCATACAAGCTCCTCACCGCCAAGCTCGAGATGCGCCCCGATGCGGCACGCACCCTTACGGACACCTTTAAGTCCAAGTACCCCGATGGCGTTATCGTTATCGCGGCAGTATCCGACGGCAAATTCAATTTTGTTGCCGCAGCAGGCGCTGAGGCAGTCAAGGCAGGCGCGCACGCAGGTAAGATCATCTCAGAGGTTTCGACTATCTGCGGCGGTAAGGGCGGCGGACGCCCCGACAGCGCGATGAGCGGCGGCAAGGACGCATCGAAGATCGACGAGGCACTCCTTAAGGTCAAGGAGCTTCTTAGCGCGTTATCCTGAACGGATAACGCGCATCGAGATAAATCCCTCGCGGGATTTTCGATATGTTGCTGATGGTAACTATGTGCCATCAGCAACTCGATATGCCTACGGCTCGATATGCTTTTGCACGTCTCGCCAAAGGCGAGACGTGTCAAAAGCGAGAGGGATTTATCTCATATCGAGTTCGAGCGAAGCGAGAACATATCGAGCTTGAGCAGCCGGGGTTCCCAAAAGCGAAGAATGAGTTTTTGGGGTTCTCAGCGTAGCGAAAGCATATCGAATTCATCTTTCGTGAATGTGTTTCGCGAAAGTGAATATATCGACAAAAACAAAAGAGCAAGAGTAAAAGGATGAAAAATTCCTCTTATTCCTGCTCTTTTTTTATTGTAAATGAAATACTGCAAACCTCGTATCGCGCGACAAAATCCGCCTTTAGCGTAAGAAATCGAAAACTCCGGTAATATCAACAACCATCGAAAATATCCCAAACACAGCACCGAATATACCGAATATAAGTCCGAACAGTGCCATTCTGTCAAAATATCCGAGCTTGCGCGAGGACACTATCGAGAATACGATAGCGGCTGCCGCACAGATTATTCCGCCGATATAGAAGAAAGCGAAAAGAACAACGGAAAGAATCGCAAATATGACCGCAAGTAGAGACCACAAGAGATTTCCGCTCTCTATTCGCACGGTATAGTACTCACTGTCGTCACCTTCATCTCCTGCTTCGGCAATTGCCTCTGCCTCGCTCTCGGTGGTAAAGCTCTCATCGCGGATATCTTCCTCATTATCAACGGCCTCGAGCCCGTTAGCGGCATTGTTTTCCGTCATATACGCACCTCTCCTTTCTTATGTTTAATGTTATTTTACCATAAAGGTAATCAAAAATCAACATAATGCGCCAAATTCACCGAAAATTATAAGAGTGCGTATTTTATGCCCCGACAGGAGCAAAATAATTTTACGAGGATCGGTAGGATATCCCGAAAATATATAATAGGAAGAAAAAATGGACATATATACGAACGAAGGAAAAAAGAAGCTGATAAAGGAAAACACACCCAGATCAACTCTCGGTAAGAACCTTGTAAAGTCCTTTCTTATAGGCGGTGCTATCTCGGGCGGAGGCGAGGCTTTAAGAATATTGCTTTTAAAGATAGGTGTAGCCGAGAAGCAGGCACCCGTGTACGTTTCTCTCACTATCGTCAGTATCGCGGCAGTGCTTACCCTCTTAGGTGTATTCGATTCAATTGCGCGCCACGCGGGTGCAGGCACGCTCGTCCCCATCAGCGGCTTTTCAAACGCGGTAACGAGTCAGGCAATAGACGCAAAGAGCGAGGGGCTGGTTCTCGGTGTCGGTGCTAAAATATTTTCAATATGCGGTCCTGTTATACTTTTCGGCCTTGCGGCAGGGGTTATTTACGGTGCCATTTACTATATTGCTATTTCGTTTGGATGGTAATTATACCGTCGTTATTTCGGTATAAATACAGAATTTTCTAACTTTTATTTACAGTAGGTGTACAAAAATGAAAAGAATAACAGAGTTGAAGGCTCCCGCATATTTTATTGCAAGTGCGGCAGTAGGCGGGCGCGAGGAGTGGCAGGGACCTCTCGGCGGCAGCTTTGACTTCATAGATCCCTCTGACAGCTTCGGGCAGAGTACCTGGGAGATGGCAGAGGCAGAGATGGGGCGCGTCGCGCTCAACGTCGCACTGAGGAAGTGCGATCTGTCACACAGTGATATAGACGTGATAATTGCCGGGGATCTTCAAAATCAATGCGTTGCAAGTGCAATAGCTCTCGATTCCTTCGGCATACCTCATATAGGCGTATACGGTGCCTGCTCAACCTGCACCGAGTCGCTTATGCTAGCGTCGGCAATGCTATCGCTCGGCTCCTACAAGAGGGTCGCAACACTCACGACATCGCACAACCTTGCTGCGGAAAGGCAGTTCAGAGCACCCACCGAATACGGTGCGCAAAGACCGCCCGCGGCACAGTGGACCGCAACGGCAGGGGGTGCTTTTATACTGTCAACGGACGATGAAATTATAAACGAAAATAGGAGAAGGGGGCTACCCGTGTCGGCTTGTATTACCGATTTTCTCGTCGGAAGACTTATTGACGGTGCTATCAAGGACGGTGCAAACATGGGTGCGGCAATGGCTTTTGCCGCTGCGGATTCAATTCTTTCATACTTTGAGGAGTCTGATCTCACACCGCGTGACTTCGACCTCATCGTTACGGGAGATCTCGGAGCTGTAGGATCGCGGATCCTGCGCGAGATATTGAAGGAGAAGCTCCCCTCTGCCGTCTCAAGACACGAGGACTGCGGTCTGTTGCTTTACGATATGAGCAGTAAGGACGTCCACGCGGGCGCATCGGGCTGCGGCACATCGGCATCCGTCTTATCCACCCACTTTCTGCCCATGCTCGAGCGCGGTGAGGTCGGGGATATTCTCTTTCTCTCAACGGGTGCGCTCATGTCGCAGTCCTCTCTGCTCCAGGGCAACAGCATAAGGGGCGTTGCACCCGCAGTACATTTGAAAAGCCTTACCGCCAACAATAAAAGAAGCTCGGATAAGATATCAGCCCCGTGCTGCAATAACGATGAAGTCAGAATAAGCGATACCGAAGCCTATGAGAAGCAGCCCTCAGGAAGCAATGCCGAAGGCAAGCCGGGCTATACCCGCCCCGATAGCGGTCAGATTTCAGAAAACAACGGTGAAAGTGAGGTCAGAGGATGATATGATAACTGATATTATACTTGCCTTTCTGTTTGGCGGTGCGGTGTGCGCTGCCGTTCAGATCTTTATTGATAAAACGATGCTCACCCCTGCGCGTATTCTCGTCACCCTGGTGACTATCGGAGTACTGCTATACGCAGTCGGGCTTTACGAGCCTCTTTACGAAATATTCGGCTGCGGTATCTCCGTACCTCTCGTCGGGTTCGGTGCATCAATCGCAAGGGGAGTCAGGGAGGCTATTGACCAGGTAGGTGCTTTCGGTATACTCACGGGCGGTCTGACCGCCACCTCGGCAGGCATAACTCTGGCACTTCTCTTAGGACTCGCATTCTCCATTATCGGACACGGAAAAAGGCGCAATATTCCGAAAAAAAGAGGTATCCGTCCCCACTCAATGTGATATAAAAGCGGTTTTTCCGCCGTCCCGTGCTGAAATACGGGCATTTTCGGGATATTTTCGGGGTGTTTTCCCCACTGTTAACAAAACATTACAGCCGAAAGAGAAAAAAGGGCCTTTTTCAGCCCGTTTCAAGCTCTCTTACGGCTTTTTTCACTGTTAACTTAAGTTTACGATTTTTTTCTCAAATTTGGCGTTTTCTCTTGATTTTTCATTATAACTATGTTATAATGTTGAATACTGGATATATTTTGCGCGCGGGTGCCGTACCCGTCGCGCGTGCGAGTCCCGCCCGATCGGATTTTTTCCTATTATTATATAGCCTGTTGCAAGCAGCATTCAAGCGCCGCCCTCCCGGCTATGGCGGGTATATATGGAGATCAAGGAAAGGAAGTACTATGGACGATATAAAGAGCATAAGCGATGCCGTGATGCCCGTTATTGAGCAAAGGATCGGTGCCGCTCCCGCTATATTCAATCTGTGGTTCGGAGAGGTCGAGCTCATCTCCCTCTCGGATACCGAAGCGGTATTCGTTGCGCCCACGGAGCTGAAGAAGAAGATACTTATCACCAAATACATACATCAGATGGGTAACGCCCTCGAGGACGTCATCGGCTTCACGGTCGAGGTAAAGATAGTCTCAAGGGATGAGCTCGAGGAGGTCGAGGAATTCATTGAGGATGACGATGACGAGGATGACATTCCGGTGCCCGACCCCACCGAGGAGGACGACGGCAAGGAGGAGATAATCTCCGAGTTCATCTCGGGAGCATCCGACAAGCCCTCTATGCTTGATAACTACACCTTCGATAACTTTGTCGTCGGCTCGTCGAACACCTTTGCGAAGGCGGCGTGCATGGCGGTAGCAAAGGAGCCCACTGTATATAACCCTCTGTTCATCTACGGTAACTCGGGTCTCGGTAAGACCCACCTGCTTTATGCTATCATCAACTACATGAAGCACAATCACCCGAACCTGAAGATAGTCTATAAGAAATGTGAGACCTTCCTTGCAGAGCTTATCGAGGCACTGCAGGCGGGATTTGTCGCTCCGTTCAAGGAGAAGTACCGTCGCTGCGACGTTCTTCTGATAGACGATATACAGTTCTTAGCGGGTAAGGAAATGACCCAAGAGGAGTTCTTCCATACCTTCTCGGCTCTCTACGAGTCGGATAAGCAGATCATTCTTACCTCAGACCGTCCGCCGAAGGATATCAAGCCCTTAAGCGACAGGCTGAAGTCGAGATTCGAGGGCGGTCTGCTCGCAGACGTTCAACCCCCGAACTTTGAATTACGTATCGCCATCATCAGAAAGAAGGCAGACGATATCGGCCTCACTATCTCGAACGAGATGGTAGAATACATGGCTGAGCGTCTGCAGAACAACATAAGACAGATCGAGGGCGCGCTTAAGCGTCTGTACGCTGTATGCTCCTTCACTGCGACCTCGGTCACAAAGGATAAGGTCGACGAGGTCATCTCCATTATCGACCCCGGCAATATCCCTGCCGACGCGATGATAGAGAGGATACTCGGCAGCGTAAGCAAGCACTACGGAGTCGATATCGAGAGCATGAAGTCGAAGAAAAAGACCGACTCCATCGCGAAGGCAAGGCACGTAGCTATCTACCTCATCAGAAATATGACCAGCCTTACCCTGAAGGAGATAGGCGGGATATTCGACAGAAACCACGCAACCGTTATGGCATCCATCGACTATGTCGAACTGAATATGAGGACCGTGAACGGTTACGAGAGAGAGATCAAGCAGCTTAAGAAGGAGATCAAGGGCTGACGCCTTTGAGTTTTCAACATTTTCCTGTTGAAAACCGTGTTTAAAAGCTGTTGAAAACTGGTATTGCAAGCTGTAGAAAATCCTGTTGAAAACAATCAACACCGACTCAAAAGCACCAAACAGAAAAAATGTTGAAAACTTGTCCCGATTTTCCCTTATAAATCAAGGGTTTGCCGACTTTTCAACACAATCAACAGCATTAATACAACAACAACTAACTTAATTAATAATACAAACAATCTATCATACGATACCCACCTCGGAGTGGGAGACGAAAAGGAGTTAATATGAAGTTTACGGTATCAAGAGCCGCACTCGTTGCGAAGCTTGCTCCCGCAATGGGATCGGTTTCAAATAAAAATACTATCACCGCCATCGAGGGTGTGCTTATCGAGACTCTTGAAAATGGAAAAATACAGATATCTACCTATGATATGAATAAGGGATACAGAGCAACCATCGACCCCGTATCCATCGAGCGAGAGGGCAGCTACATAATCAATGCGCAAAGACTTTATCAGACCGTGCGCGTGCTCTCCGACGATGAGATCACCTTCGATATAAACGACAGGCTCAACTGCGAGATTACCTCGGGTAAGTCATCGTTCTCGATGTTCGCACTTAAGGGTGAGGAGTTCCCGAATCTTCCCGAGCTTACCACCGAGCGCGGCTTCACCGTATCCTCTGAGATTCTTAAGAATATGATAGGAAAGGTTGCACACTCAATTGCCGAGCAGGACACGAGGCCTATGCTCTGCGGTGCATTCTTCAAGATAAAGAGCGACGGGCTCGAGGTAGTATCCTGCGACTCCTACACGCTCTCCAAATCCACGATGAACTGCGCTATATCATCTCTCGCTATTGACGGAGAGCTTAATTACTCCTTCATCATCCCCGGCCACGCACTCGGTGAGCTCTCGAAGATGCTCTCTGACGGTAAGGAGGATACTGTAAAGTTCTACCTTTCGAGAAAGCACGCTATCATCAAGAAGGAGGACGTCACCTTCTTCACAAGAACGATAGACAGCGAGTACATCGACTACAACAGAATTATCCCTAAGGATAACGATATTATAGTAACGGTTGACAGAGAGAGATTCCTCTCGGGTCTTGAGAGAGCTAATATCATCGCCGAGGAGAAGATCCAGGGCGCGGGCAGAAGCTACGTCAAGATCGCAGTCGACCATCACTACCTCAATCTCACCTCGACCTCGGTCAACGGCGGAGTATCCGACGAGATGGACTGCGTGCACGAGGGCGGCAATATCGTCATCGGCTTCAACTGCCGTTACCTCATCAACAGCGTAAGGGTTGCCGAGGGTGAGAACATCAAGATAACCCTCAAGGGTCCGAACCAGGCTATCACCATCGAGCCAGCAGAGGCAGACGAGAATTTCTCCTACTTCTACATGATCCTTCCCGTAAGGATGAACGAGTGATAATATCACGGTATGAAAATAAAACGGCTGTATGCTGAAAATTTCAGAAATATCGCTAGCTGTGATATAAGCTTCGCTGACGGTGTCAATCTCTTCGTCGGAAATAACGCCGAGGGAAAGACTAATGCCGTCGAGGGAATCTATCTCTTCTCGCGCGGTCGCTCACACAGGACGAGCGATGACCGTGACATGATCCGCTTCGGCACAGAGGGCTTCCGCCTTAAGATCGAGTATGAGAGTCTTAACGGTGAGGAAACGCTTGAGTACGCCTGCTTCGGGCGCGAGAGGCAGAGAAAAAAGAACGGCTATAAAATATCGAGAGTGTCCGAGATGATAGGAAGCTTCAGATCGGTGCTCTTCTACCCCGACAATCTCGAGATAGTAAAGGACGGACCCGAGGAGAGGCGCGCATTTCTCAATATCGCGATATCTCAGGTCTATCCCGCGTATCTCGGAATATACACAAAATTCAAGGAGTCGCTCGATTCGAGAAACAAGCTTTTAAAGCTCTCGAAGGAGCACTATATAGCACCCGAGGAGATAGAGGCGTGGTCGCTCTCTATGGCTGAGTATGCTTCCTTCATTTATATAATGAGGGTCGAATACTTAAAAAAGCTCGAGGTGCACGCAAAAAGAATAGCTCTCGAGCTCTCGGGCGGCAAGGAAGAGATAAGCTTTGAATATAAGAGCGATATAAAGGACTCGTCGGAGTTCCACGGTGAGATGACGAATATCTACGGAGTAGAAACGGATATCAACCGCGAGGAGGTCGTGCGCGAGTATTACAGAATACTCACCTCGGAGATCGCGCGCGAGTGCGCTGTCGGAAGCTCGCTCTATGGAATTCAGCGCGACGATATTCTGATAAAGATCAATGAAAGCTCTGCGAGGAGCTTCGCATCCCAGGGGCAGAAGCGCTCGGTAGTTCTCTGTATGAAGCTTGCCGAGGGTGAGGTCATCAAAGAGGTGTTCGGAGAATATCCCGTATTTCTCTTCGACGACGTTCTCTCAGAGCTCGACGAGGGCAGAAGAAAATATATTATAGAGGGCATGAAGGACAGGCAGATAATCATCACCTCCTGCGAGGCTGAGGAGCTTATAGAGCGTGCCGACTGTATAATAGAGGTCAAGGGGGGCAGCTATGTACCTGCATATAGGTAACGGAAGGAGCCTCAGAAAGCGCGACGTTATCGGAATATTCGATCTCGATACCGCAACGGTGTCGGGAATAACGAAAAAATTCATCAACGAAAATCAAAGGATGGGCAGAGTCGAATATAACGACAGCGACCTGCCGCGCTCCTTCATTCTCGCGAGTGAGGGAGAGGGATATAAGGTCAGGCTATCAAGAATATCCACAGCCGGCCTCAGAGCCAGAGCCGAGGACGGCATGGCAGAAAACTAGAAGAAAATAAGCGTAAGGGATTAAAAAAATGTCAAACGAAGTAAAAAACTACGACGACAGCCAAATACAGGTCTTAGAGGGACTTGAGGCAGTCAGAAAAAGACCGGGTATGTATATCGGTACTACCTCGCTTCGCGGCTTGCACCATCTCGTCTACGAGATAGTCGATAACTCCATCGACGAGGCGCTCGCAGGAGAGTGTAACTGTATTACCGTTACCATATGGCCCGACAACAGCGTATCCGTACAGGATGACGGACGCGGAATACCCTCGGGTATGAACGAGAAGCTCGGTCTGCCGACACTCGAGGTCGTTTATACCGTGCTCCACGCGGGCGGTAAGTTCGGCGGTGGCGGTTATAAGATCGCGGGCGGTCTGCACGGCGTCGGTGCCTCTGTCGTTAACGCACTCTCAGAGTGGGTCGAGGTAGAAAACTGCCGTGACGGTGAAAGATATACCGAGAGATTCGAGAAGGGTGCTGTCGCACGTCCGTTCAAGCATGAGGGATCCTCAGACGGAAAGCACGGTCTTTACGTGCGCTTCAAGCCCGACGGCACGATCTTTGAGGAGACGGTTTTCGATTTTGATATTCTTCTCACCCGTATGCGTGAGCAGTCCTTCCTTAACGCGGGCGTAAAGATCATTATGATCGACAAGAGAGAGGGAATGGAGCGCGAGGAAGTATTACACTACGAGGGAGGAATAGTATCCTTCGTCGAGTATCTCAATAACGAGAAGCGCGGCACACCCATTCATCCTCAGGTAATATACATGAAGGGCGAGGAGAACGGCTCTATTGCCGAGGTAGCTATGCAGTATAACGACAGCTACAACGAGACCATCATCTCCTTTGCCAACAATATGGCGACGATCGAGGGCGGTACTCACGAGACCGGCTTCAAGAACGCGCTCACCAAGGCTATCAACGAATATGCAAAGAAGATAGGCGCTATCAAGGGCGATGACAAGGGTCTTTCGGGCGACGACGTGCGCGAGGGTCTTGTTGCTATCATCTCGGTAAAGCTTACCGATGCACAGTTCGAGAGCCAGACTAAGGCGAAGCTCGGTAACTCCGAGATGCGCCGACTTACCGATAAGATAGTTTCGGAGAAGCTCGAGGAGTTCCTCGAGGAGAATCCTGCGGTCGGTAAGATAATAATCGAAAAGGCTATGGCGGCAAACCGCGCAAGAGAGGCGGCAAGAAAGGCAAGAGAGCTCACGAGAAGAAAGAACGTTCTCGAGGTATCCACTCTCCCCGGAAAGCTCGCTGACTGTAACGAGCGCGATGCGCGCCTCACTGAGGTCTATCTCGTAGAGGGAGATTCGGCAGGCGGATCTGCGAAGAACTGCCGCGACAGCCGCTTCCAGGCTATTCTTCCCCTTCGCGGTAAGGTGCTTAACGTAGAGAAGGCAAGACTCGATAAGGTCTATGCGAACACCTCGCTCATTCCCATCATTCAGGCACTCGGCTGCGGTATCGGAGAGGACTTCAATATTGAAAAGCTCAGATACGGAAAAATCATCATTATGGCGGATGCCGATGTCGACGGCTCTCACATCAGAGTACTTCTTCTGACCTTCTTCTTCCGCCACATGAGAGGACTTATAGAAAACGGAAACATCTTCCTTGCACAGCCCCCGCTCTACAAGGTGCATAAGGGTAAGCAGCTCCGCTACGCGTTCTCCGAGGAGGAGAAGGATATGTACGTTGAGGAGCTCGGCACGAAGGGCGTTGAGTCCGAGAGATACAAGGGTCTCGGTGAGATGGACCCCGAGCAGCTCTGGGAAACTACGATGAACCCCGAGACGAGAACCCTTCTCAAGGTAACGGTTGAGGACGCTATTGCCTGCGACGAGATATTCTCGGTGCTTATGGGCGATATGGTTGAGCCGAGGCGTGAGTTTATCGAGAAGAACGCGAAGTTCGTTGAGAACCTCGATATTTAAGGTATAAGACCTAGAAAAGGAAAGGTTACATTTACAAAGAATGGAACACAGTTATAAAAGCACGGATATAGAATTCCCTAATCAGCATATAGAGACAAGGGATATGGAGCGCGAGGTCCGCACCTCGTTCATCGAATATTCGATGAGCGTTATTACCTCCCGTGCGCTCCCTGACGTCAGAGACGGTATGAAGCCGGGTCAGAGACGTATTCTCTATGCTATGTATGAGGATAACCTCACACACGATAAGCCCTTCCGTAAGTCTGCGACTACGGTCGGTAACGTTCTCGGTAGATACCATCCTCACGGTGACAGTGCCGTATACGAGGCGATGGTAAGAATGGCGCAGGACTTCTCTCTCCGCTATCCTCTCGTCGAGGGTCACGGAAACTTCGGTAACGTAGACGGTGACGGCGCGGCTGCATACCGTTATACCGAGGCGAGAATGTCGCGTATCGCGAACTATATGATGAGCGATATCGAGAAGAACGTCGTTCCCATGACGAGAAACTTCGATAATACGAGAGACGAGCCTACCGTTCTTCCCTCTAGATTCCCGAACGTTCTCGTAAACGGTGCGGTCGGTATCGCTGTCGGTATGGCGACCAATATTCCCCCTCACAACCTGAACGAGGTAATTGACGGAACGATATACAGAATGGAGAACCCCGAGTGTACCGTCGACGACCTTATGATGTTCATCAAGGGACCCGACTTCCCCACCGCCGCTATCATCTACGGCTCAAGAGGAATCAGAGAGGCTTACGAAACGGGACACGGTAAGGTATACGTCAGAGCGAGAGCGACCATAGAGGACGATCACAGAAGGATCATCTTCACCGAGATACCCTACATGGTCAACAAGTCCATGCTCATCGAGTCTATGGCTAATCTCGTAAAGGATAAGAAGATAGAGGGCATCACCGCGCTCCGCGACGAGTCGGGCAGAGGCGGTATGAGAATCGTCGTTGAGTACCGCAAGGATGCCAACGCAGAGGTAATACTCAATCAGCTCTATAAGTTCTCGCAGCTTCAGAGCACCTGCTCCATCAATATGCTCGTCATAGACGGTGGCGAGCCTAAGACACTTCCCTTAGCAGACATTCTTGACAGATATATCTCATTCCAGAAGAGCGTTATCGTAAACAGAACTCAGTTCGACCTCGATAAGGCACTCCGCGAGATACATATTCTCGAGGGATACAAGACCGCGATAGACAATATCGACGAGGTAATAAAGATCATCAAGACGAGCGAGTCCATCCCGAACGCCAAGGAAAAGCTCATCGAGAGATTTGCTCTCTCCGAGGCACAGGCACAGGCTATCGTCGAGATGACTCTCGGTAAGCTCTCGGGACTCGAAAGAAAGAAGGTAGAGGACAGAATTGCGAAGCTCACCGAGCAGATCGGCGAGTACCGCGCTATCCTCGCGGATGAAAACAAGGTTATCGAGATCATAAAGAACGAGATGACCGAGATAAAGAATAAATTCGGTGACACAAGACGCTCCGAGCTCGTTGAGGCGACCGAGGAGATAGACCTCGAGGACCTCATCGAAAGACACACCTGCGTTATCACCGTCAGCCATACGGGCTACATCAAGCGTCAGAAGGCGAGCGCATACACTGCTCAGCACAGAGGCGGTAAGGGCATCATCGGTATGACCACGAAGGAGGACGACTTCGTCGAGGACGTTATCGTTGCAAACAGCCACGCACACCTCATGTTCTTCACCAACAAGGGACGCGTTTATTCAAAGAAGGCGTACAGAATTCCCGAGGCATCGAGAACGGCAAAGGGTACAAACCTTGTCAATATCATCGAGCTCCAGGACGGCGAGTACGTAACGGCTATTATTCCTATTGCAGAATTCCTTGAGGGCGAGTATCTCACAATGGTCACCAAGTACGGTGTTACCAAGAGAACGCTTCTCTCCGAGTTCGAGTATCAGCGCCGCGGCGGTAAGATAGCTATCAACCTCGATGAGGATGACGAGCTTATCTTCGTCCGTCACACGAAGGGTGACGAGAGCCTTATCATCGCGACTCACGACGGTATGGCTGTCCGCTTCGACGAGAACAACGTCAGAGCGATGGGCAGAGCTGCAAGAGGTGTCCGCGGTATTACCCTTTCCGAGGGTGATTACGTCGTGGGCGTTGCACTCGTCGATGAGACTAAGTACCTTCTTACAATGACCGAGCAGGGCGTCGGTAAGAGGACCGCATTCGAGGACTTCCGTCAGATGAAGCACAGAGGCGGTAAGGGCGTATCCTGTCAGAACATTACCGAGAAGACCGGTAAGCTCGCGACCGTTATCACCGTTGCAGAGGATGACGATATCATGCTCATCACCAACGAGGGTACTATCATCAGAACTAACGTAGCGAGCATCAACGTCTACTCGAGGACCGCGACCGGTGTTATAGTAATGCGCCTTGCCGACGGCTCCTATATCAACAACGTTGCAAGACTCGAGCGTGCCGAGGAGATCGAGCGCGAGAGCTTAGAGGTCGACGAGGAGATAGCAAGGATGCCGAAGCCCGAGGCTATGCCCGAGGGTGAGGATGCACCCGCCGAGTATGATGGTGAGGTTGCAAACGCTACCGAGAGTGAGGCTGACGAGATATGACCCTCGGCAGAAAACTGATATCTCTGTTTCTTTTACTTACGGTCATCATCACACCGCTCACACTTACCTCGTGCGATCGCTCCTACAATAAGGATGAGGTCATAAGCGAGGCAAAGAGGCTGCTTACCGATGCACATATGCTGTACAGCGTGTATTACGGAAACGGCATAATGCATCACGGCGGCGGACACAGCGAGGGTGACTACGAGGAGGCAGACGTTATCCATCTCCATCAGCTCGGATTTGAAACGATCGACGAGCTGAAGGAGCTGACATATAAGACCTTCTCGGAAAAGTATACCGAAAGCATAATAGATAACTATCTCACCTCGTTTGAGGAGGACGGCATAGTATATAACTTTGCAAGATACGTCCAGCTTTATGACGGTGAGGACCTCGATATCCCCTCGGTTATCCTCGTTTACAGTAAACATAAGCCGATATTCGAGGACAGAATGACCTACGATCTCGACACCGTAAAGGATGTAAAGAGCGAGGGTGATTATGTAAAAATGACAGTAGAGGTCACCGTGCTCAGTGAGGACGGAGAGTCGCAGCGTGCAGAGCTCGATTTCACAATGTATGAGGAAAAATCGGGATGGAGAATCGCATCTCCCTGCTTTGCAAACTACAATAAATATATTGATAATGAGCTTTTAAAATAAATAACAAGTCTGAAAAGGAGAACTAAAATGAAATTCTGTGAAAAGCTTGTAATTCTTAGAAAGATCAAGGGCGTTACCCAGGATGAGCTTGCCAGCGTTGTAGGCGTATCGAGACAGGCAGTTTATAAGTGGGAGTGCGGTGAGTCTTATCCCGAAGCACTCAAGCTTGTAGAGATAAAGAACCTTCTCGGCATCTCCATCGATGACCTTCTTGACGAAGAGTTTATCGTTGAGCTTCCCCCCAAGAAGAAGAGAAAGAGAATGACCAAGGCTGAGAAGGAGAGAATCGAGGCTGAGGTTGCTAAGGAAGAGGGCGTAGAAAAGACCGAGGAGAAGCCCGCACCCAAGGCAAAGCCTGCTCCTAAGGCAAAGCCCGCACCCAAGGCAGAGCCTGCACCTGCTCCCGTAGTTGAGGAAAAGGCTGCGCCCGTAGTCGAGGAGAAGGCTGAACCCGCAGTTGAGGAAAAGGCTGCACCCGTAGTTGAGGAGAAGGCTGCACCTGCTCCCGAGGCTCCCAAGGCTGAGAAAAAGAAGGAAGAGCCTAAGAGAATGAGCTTCTTCGAGAGACTCTTCGGCAACAAGTAATTCTGCCATTTTGTACTCCAAAGATACATAAAAGTAAACAGTGTTTTACAAAACCCCCGCTGAAATGCGGAATAGTAAGCGGGGGTATCCGTTCTTATTGCAAAAAATGAATTTGCGAGAATAAAATACCCGATATGTGACTATAATTCTCTTACCAAAAACAAAAGTAAGTAAAAATCAAAAGAAGGCAAAGCGCCCATGAGATTTTTGTCCGAGGAGCAGACGTGGTAAGAGGATGCCAGAGAAAAGTAATTTTTTTAAAGAATACCGAGAGTAGAATATTCAGCGAGGCTTATTTTATCGTAGACGATAAGGCGCCGGCGGCCAGCGAAGGGGATATGATCCGAGAGGCCAACAGAATAATTGAGGAGAATCTCGCCCGCACAAGAGAGGATAGGATCAGGCACCGCGGCTTTCTCCGTATTATGGGCGCTGTATTGAAGAGCATACCCGCCTTCTTGATAGGTGCGGTCACGGCTACGGTCATCTGCCTCATTTTTTTGTAGAAAGAGTTTTTAGTATATACGATATCAATCTGAAAGGCTGACACTTTTGTGTCTATATATAAATGAAAGAAAAAAATATAAGAAAGGGTCGTACCGTACCCAAGGGAAGAGGCCGCGAAAAGCAGCCCCTCAGAGTCATGTGCCTCGGCGGACTTGCCGAGATAGGCAAGAACATGACCGTTCTCGAGTACGGTGACGATATCATTATTATCGACTGCGGCATGGGCTTCCCCGACGATGAGATGCCCGGTGTCGATCTCGTAATACCCGATATATCCTATCTTGTGGCGAACGCACATAAGATACGCGGAATACTTATAACACACGGTCATGAGGACCACATCGGTGCCGTACCGTACGTGCTCCAGGAAATAAGCGTGCCGATCTACGGCACAAGACTCTCGCTCGGCATCATCGAGGGAAAGCTCGACGAGAACCCTGCACCGAACGAGCCCGAGCTTTACACCGTTGAGGCGGGTGACGTTATCTCGCTCGGTGTATTCAAGGCAGAATTTATCCACGTTAATCACTCAATAGCAGACGCCTGTGCGATTGCAATACGCACTCCCGTTGGTATAGTTTACCATTCGGGAGACTTCAAGATAGACGTATCTCCTCTCGACGGTCAGATAATGGACCTCACCCGTATCGGTGAGCTCGGCCGCGAGGGCGTGACTCTCCTTATGTGCGAGTCGACCAACGCGGAGCGCTCGGGATATACCGCATCAGAGAGGACGGTAGGCTCTTCACTCGAGCGAATTTTTGCTCAGTATGAGGATAAGAGGCTTATAATAGCGACCTTCTCCTCAAATATCCATAGAGTTCAGCAGATCATTAACGCCTCGGCGCGCCACGGCAGAAAGGTTGCCGTGCTCGGCAGAAGCATGACGAACGTGCTTTCTGCGGCGGCGGAGCTCGGATATATGGATCTGCCTGACGGTGTACTTATTGACGTAAATAATATTAAAAGATATAAGCCGGGCAACGTCACGCTTATCACTACGGGCAGCCAGGGTGAGCCGATGTCGGCACTCTATCGCATTGCCTTCTCGGAGCACGATAAGGTAAGGCTTCAGTCGAGCGACGTTGTGGTTCTCTCGTCCTCGGCTATCCCCGGCAACGAGAAGCTTGTCGGCAGAATAATCAACGCACTCGTGCGCGCAGGTGTCAAGGTTGTGAACGATTCGGTCGATGCGGTACACGTATCGGGTCACGCATGCTCCGAGGAGATAAAGCTCCTTATGGCGCTCCTTAAGCCCAAGTACTTTATGCCGATACACGGCGAGTACAGACACCTCTACGCGAATAAGGATATTGCCGAGTTTATGGGTATCCCTGCGGAAAATATATTCATATCAGATATCGGAAAGGTGCTCGAGATCACGAAAAAGGGCGCAGCCTTCGCGGGTGAGGTGCCGAGCGGAAAGGTGCTCGTCGACGGTGCGGGAGTCGGTGATATCGGCTCGGTAGTGCTCCGCGACAGACGCCACCTCGCAGAGGACGGACTCGTCGTTGTGGTAGTCACGGTAGACACCGAGGGCGGCTATATTCTCTCGGGTCCCGATATCGTATCGCGCGGCTTCGTATACGTCAAGGAATCAGAGGAGCTTATGCGCGAGGTGAAGGCGATAGCCGAAGCATCGGTCAGAAGACTTCTTGAAAAGGGCGTAAACGATTTCGCACATATAAGAAACGTCATCCGTGACGATCTCGCAAGATATATTTTCAGGGAAACGAAGCGTAAGCCGATGATACTCCCCATGATAATGGACGTATGATAAGGCTGATTTTATGCGACACGGGTGCGCTCCCACCCGATTCAGCAATCGAAATGGCGAACGGTATACCCGAGATCTGCGGTGTGCTGAGGAATGGCAAAAGTGAGGAATATCTTCGCGACAGCTACGCCTCTTACCTGGCACTCCACCGCCTTTTCCCGTCACTCGGGCTCGGTGCACTTCCCTGCCTTCTTCGCGATGGCATGGGTAAGCCCTACCCCGAAGGATCTCGGTACGGTATAAGCATATCGCACAGAAGCGGTGTCGCTCTTATAGGAATATCCGACGGGTGTGAGATAGGCGTCGATATCGAAAGATATACGGATAAGGATATATCGCATTTAGCCGACCGCTTTATCAAAGATATGCGCTTTAAAGAACTGAAATGCACGGATGTAGAACTGTATTTTGCAAAGCTCGACCAAAGTGCTGATCTTGAAAACATATCGAAAAATTGCGTAAATGACAAGAATAATTTACAAATAGCGCAAATTGACAGCCATCGGGACGGGTACTCGGCGTGGACCGCGCTTGAGTCTGTTCTCAAATGCGAGGGATGCGGCTTTGGCGGTGTATCGGCTATCGAAGAGCTTAAAGAGCATATCAGCGTTATGACACTGCACCTTGAATTTAACGGCTCGGCATATGCGATAAGCTTAGCAAAAAAACAATAAATAAAAAACGGGGATGCCATGCCTTTTTATCGCGCAAGGTATCCCTTCTTTTTGTGCGTTCACAGACTCTTTGTTGATAGACTGCAAGGTATTTTTAAACAATACTTTAACTTTTGACATAACCTGTTGAAAATAAGCTCCTCATATAGTAAAATTAAAATGCCACAAAAGACAGAGGAGTATTTATGTTCGATAAGATCATATATGAGTTTTTCTTTATAAATCTTAATGAATACCCCAATATTAACATCGACTTTCAGATAAACGTATTTCTTCTTATAGTTGCTATTGCCATTGCAATATGCTCGGTAATAATTACCTTCTACCGCTCGTCGCTTCAGCAGGTAATAAAGCAGCTCAGCCGCCTCGGTGCAAAGCACGAGGAGAGTGCAAGAACCCTTGCCGAGCTCGGACTCGAAAAGTCCGTGTTTATAAAAATGGCTCTATCGCGCGAGGGCAGACTTACGAGAATGATAGGAAGAGTCGGTGAGGTTAAGTATACTTACGAGGAGTATCAGGAGCTCTCTCGCAAAAAGGGCTTCAAGCACGAGAAGATAGACTTCGCTACCGCTAAATTCTACATACGCGAGGAAAAGGCAGACGATGCCAAAAACATAATCGAAAACTACGGTACCTCGATGCTCCGCACCGCCCTCTACTGCGTAATGATATTCGCCTTCTACGTTTGTATCGCGCTTTTGATGCCGGAGATTCTGTCGTGGGTTGATATCCTCGTCAGCGGCTCAATATTTGGGGCTTGATATTTTCCGTATAAATCTCCGTTTGATTACGCTCGAAGTACGCTCGTACATCTTCGGTAATCAAAACGAAGATTTGTCCTGAAAAATCTCTGCGCCCCGGCTTGATGTTTTTCGTATAAATCTCCGTTCACCCGCATTTGACGTAAAACCGCGCTGTAATTATCCATAAGCCGACGGTTCGGAGCGCGGAAGCAAGCAAAGGGCGAAACGGAGCCTTAGTCCGTTTCAATTTGCATAAGCAAATTACCCCTTTGTTTGTATAGCTTTGCGATAGGCGAAGAAGTACGCCTTCAGCGTGCGCAACGAAGATTTCTCCTGAAAAATCTCTGCGCCCCGGCTTAGAATGTTCTCCGCATAGGAGAACATTCTAAAACTAAGTTTGCCCTACGGGCAAGTGAAGTTATCTTCGATAGTGAAGTTCACTTCGTGAGTGAAGTTTCGCCTCACGGCGAAGCGAGGGCAAACTTAACTTCACTTGGGCGTAAGCCCAAACTTCACTGCGTAGCAACTTCACTTTTGCGATAGCAAAAACTTCACAATACAGAAAAGAGAGAGCGTCACATATTTTGCGCGGAGGATAAAATTAAGTATAAAATTTATCAAAATACTATTGCAATATTTTCTGACTTATGATATAATATATGTCGTTGCTGGTGTGGCTCAGTTGGTAGAGCAGTTGATTCGTAATCAACAGGTCGCGGGTTCGAGTCCCGCCACCAGCTCCA